>JAPPCX010000048.1 GCA_028875655.1 Chloroflexota bacterium
CCCGGTACTCCACGTTGACGCCGTTGACCAGCATCCGGTGGAACTCCCGGTTGCGGGTCTCCAGGGTGGCCCCTTCGGGCCGGGTCAGCTTGCGGAAAGCGTCTTCAACCGCAGAGTCGGGCAATTCAGGGTTCAGCCGGGCCAGGGCATCCCTCAGCCGTCGCTCCAGTACCACCTGCCCGTAGTCGGCCCGCTCTGCGCCGGGCGTGTCCGGGGCCATATCAGTGCCATGGATCGTCTGCCAACCCAAGGCGGCGAGCCACTCCAGGGCGGCAGCTTCGACGGTTGATTCGGTGAGCGTGGTCATGTCGCGTATTCAGGCCAAAATCCCAACGAGTGAGAGGACAATGAAAATTCCCAGCACCACATGAAGGATAGCAAACAAAATCGGAATCCATTTCTCTATGGCGGTCACGGCGCGATATGACTTGCCTTCACCATCTTTCGCTAATCGCCATTCGTACTTATACATTGCCGCGGGCAATTGCCGCTCAAACTCGTGGATGACGTCAAACTTCACCCGGTTGAGGTCCGCGTGCGACTTTATGATCAAGTACCATAGCAGAGATACGGATATCCCTACGACCGGAACGACCAGTGCCCAGTAATTCTGCCCGAAGCCCGCGGACTGGAATCCGTACAGAGCCACCAAGGCGGCATTGAGGGTCAGCAGGTAACGGCTTGACTGAACCCTACGAGCGCTCACGTTCTCCGCCGACTGCACGTAGAGCTTGTACTGCTCCAGCAGGTCGGCCTTGAACGAGCCTTCGTAGTCCTCAGATTTGAATTGAAACAGATTTTCCCCAGACTCACTGGACATCGGTTACGCCGCTCCCGCAATTAGACGCCTGAGATTTTCCCAAGTCCAACCGTGCATCTCGTCTGTGCGGAGGGCCATTCGTGGCTTGGTACAAGTCTTCCTGCGTCGCCCCTTCAGCAGAAAGTACGGTTTACGTTCTTCACGGGCGATGGTAATTTCAGCCGCAACCCCAGGCGCATCGTGTGTATGCTCGCCGCAAATCACGATGGTGAGGTCTGCCCCGCGAATACGTTCGCGAACTTCTTTTCTCCAATTTTCGTCGATACGATGCTGTACCGACGAATCGGCGATGTTGAATGGCGATTCGGGGTTCTTGGCTTGGGCGACCAAGTTCCCCCGCAGGTCCTTGTCGTGGTCGTAGTCAAAGCTGATGAAAACGCCTTTGGTGGTCATGCTCGGGTTACTTCCTTCGTTAGCGTAGCCAATACGGTGTCCCTAATGCCGAGGCCGTCGTGCACCTCTTGGCAGCCGAGAGTGGCAGGGCAGTCAAAAGCGACCGCTTCGACATAGGTTTTGGTGAAGATAGTCATGGTATCAGGCCACCATTTCCGGCAACGCCATCCGGTTGTTCCGACGCCAATGACAGGTTGCGTGGGTTACGTAGTTCGTAAGCGTTGCCCACTCGATAAATGTCTCCATCCACACTGATGGGTTCACGTTGTTGGAAGGCTCGGATAACGGTTTCGTAGGTGTCCTTTTCGAACTCGACCCGCACCCTGATGGGCTGGTCCTCCCTGACGTAAAGGATTATCGCTCTTCCATCGAACTCTTCCGGTTCCCGTTCCAATCTGACGACCTGAGCTATCAGTGATTCATCCAGCGACGGCTCGTTGCGCCGGAAGGACCGAGCCGCCTCGGTCAAAATATCCGCGGAGTGCTGGGAAAATCGAAACGTGGGGGCCGGTGTTTGGAGAATTGAAGGAGGTCTCACACCCGCCCAGGACAAGACGATTTCCACCCCGTCGCCCTTGCGCGCCAGTTCCGCCACCGCATCGCACAAATTGGCGCTTACGCCGTGAGGCACGGCCTGTCGAAAGGAGGCCAGGGGGTCATCAGCAATTACTTCCGCTATTGCTACGCGGGAATGTTCCAACGCCTCAGCTAGTCTGAGGGTGGCGCGACGGGAGAAAGGGGCATGGAATTCGTCCCCCAGATCCATCTGGGCTTCCAATCCTACCGGCACGGGAGAGTGAAGAGTGAGTTCATAGCCTTCGTAGTAGCCTGGCAATGGTTTCACATTGTCCAGGAACTCAGCCACATCCGCGCTCAATGGTCCGCGATAGTTGGCTCGCGTTCTCTCTGCGGACCGGGCAGCAGCGGCCAACATATCGTAGGCATCATTCAGGAAATGCGCGCTACGTCGCAGCGACAGCGGTTCCTTCGCGGCTCCATTCGACGAGCGCACCCTAATCACGTCGGCGCCAGCGCCAGCTAGGTCGTGGAACACGTCCAGTTGCGAACGTTCCTCAACGGCCGCCAACACCGCTACTGCTTCCGCCATCCCTTCGGCATAACCGGCCACGGTGTCCTGGTGGGGAACAATAATCTCACAGGAGCGCCCTTCGTGTTCTTTGGCGAATATCGTCGCCGGACGTTCTCCCCACTGACCTTCGTTGCTCCACCCGCGAGAAACCAGATAGGCACGAAGGCTCACAATGGAAAGGGAGGACAGGGCGGCCCGGTCCCGTATCTGAACAATCATATCGAACCCCCGGCCTCGGCTCTGCTCATCATTGCTTCCAACTGAGCCCGGTCAAAGACGTTGACAGTGGGAATCTGAACCGTGACGGTGGCGGTGTTTGACACCGACGGCATATCTGCCAGAGAAACCCAATAGACGCCGCTGTGCAGGCACAGCTCGTCGTCGGTTTGCGACAGCCACGGCTCGGATTCGTCCGGCATCAGCGCGACTACCAGGATGCGGGGCGTCCAACTCGCCAGCCGCAGTTCGTCATAGTTCTTGACTGGCAGCGGGAAACGTAGACTGCCGCCTCGTATCATGTTCCGCGCCGTCGCCTTGGCCTGAAATTCAATTCGAGGCCGCCGGCCGAAGCGAGCTATCAGAATGCCATCCACGCTGTCGTCGTCAGGTTCAGGTCTGACCACCTGATAACCGGCGTCAGCTGCAACCGCTCGGACAACGACCAGGGAACGCTGCTCCATTTGCAGATTCGGCGTCATGGAATAACCATATCATTGGAAGAAATGTGTGTGCTCGGCCCTTCGCCGATGACAGCCAAGATACGATTCTTCAGTCTCTCGCGCAGCTCTTCTGGAGTGGCCCAGACTATGTGGTTGTAGTGATTGGTGTCGAAGTGCAGGGTATCAACGGCATCAGCCCGACACGTGAAGATGACCGGAATGCCAAGCCCATGAGCGAATCCAGCCTCGTAGTAAACGCCGCCCCGTGCACCATCCTCCCCATGGGTGAAGTCTGCGATCAGGAATCTCGAGCGACGGATTTCGGCAATGATTTCGTCTTCTATCTTGTTGATGTGTTCCTTCCGGTCGATTCGCATAGGGTTGAATCCCGCATCCTCCACAGCGGGGCATATTGCCTGCTCAAGTGCTACTTCCATAGTTTCGTCGAACCACATAGCGATGAACGCTTGAGAAGCATTGAGGTTCGTCGTTAACTCTGCAATGTGACTGTAACCGTCTACTGTGACAGTGCATAGAGACATTGAGCCTCCGGTATGTTGACATCCGATCCAACCGCGTCTCTCCAGGTAACGGATCAAGAATTCAACCTCTTCCCATGAAGTTGACTCAGAGTAGGCAAAAGCGTCATGTGTGTCGGACGACACCGAAATTCGCGTACTAATAACGGTAGCTGACTTGGCTATAAACTCAAGCAGTCTCGCAGCGCGGTCATTCGCCGGTAGAGGAGGGCTATCTGTTACGAAACGGACCACCTGCTCTGTTATAGTCGGTCGCTCATTGCCCTGCTTCCTTTGGTCGATAAGCCATGTGGTGAGCCGGGCCTTTTGCTCCGGCGACAAGTTCTCCACTATGGCATTTTTCGTTGCCTCAGGCAGCACGTACCCTCCCCCCGTGCGTGGTGAGTTTTCCACGTGGAAGGTCCGGTTCTGGGGCTTGTAGTAGCCTTCTACCGAATAGCCACTCCCCCAGATCGGGCATTCGAGATTATTGGCAGACATCTCTAAAGTACCTCACTTTCGGTCAATCCCACTCGAATTTCCCCAGAAACTACCTTCGGCAGCAACGCATCTCGCTGAGCAGCAAGGGCGCGGGACTCGGTTAAGTTTCCCGAGATTCGATCCATCACAGGGGTTATTACCGATTCAAATGCTTGCGCCACGTCTGTCGGTGCCAGCACCGTTTCGGAAATTTTGAAGGTTTCGCGGGTGATGGTGTCAAAGATTGTACCGTGTGTTCTGGTCTTCAATTCGTTGACTGTGTTTCTGACGTTCCAGTAAGTGAAGAAATCCGGGTATCCTTCAGCCCCGCGTATCCCGTAGCAGGTCTGATTCATGGCCATCGGAATTCCGAGGCAAGCCAGACGCCCGACTGTGCCTCGGGCACTGATGATGGTTGTTCCTGCTGGAAGGATTTTTGTTGAACTGTTATCAACTCCAGCTTGGGTAATCGACCTTTCAGTAGTCAAGACGAATATGTCGCTCAACGAAGGCGCATCCTTCGCAGTGTACCAAGGAATACCTCCGTCCCAATAATCCGGCGCCGAGGTTTTGGGTGTGCCACCACTCATAATTTCCACGGCATCCCCCAGTGCCTTGACCTCCCACCCCTCCGGTATCTCGCCCAACTCCGAGTCCACCAGGCAGTCCGGGAATAGGCCCCACAGCTCCGGCGGCAGGTAGGGTTCCCGGCCCTCCAGCTTGGCGCGGACCGGGCCGAAGTCCACGAACCAGTCCTGGAAGACGGCCCGGGTCATTGCCTCCAGCGTCTCGTTCGTCCGGCGGTTCAGCTCAATCTTGTCGTCTAGGGCACCGAGAATGTGGGCGATGGAGCGTTGTTCGGAAAGGGGCGGAAGGGGAATCTCGACAAGGCCTATATCTGCCTTCCGTAGCCCAAACCGGGTAATACCGTTAGCGTAAGAATGGAACTGGCGTTGTGCGTAACCTGCCGATAAAGCGTAGAAAAGGTAGGCTCCGTCAACCACTGATGAATTGGGCCGGAGTATCGTCAGGTGATAACCGCACACCAAGTCAGGAATATCTTCTCGAACCAGAGCCGGAATTCCGATGTCATCATGCTTTTCGGAGTCTTTGGTAATGATGACATCCCCCATAACCAGCGAACAGTTCAAAATCTCCTTTTCAGTCGCAGTTGCCGCCATGAAATCCATATCGCGATGGATGAAGCTGTTGGCGTAAACGTCCATGTAATTGCATAGTTGAACGCTTCGCTCACCGGGAATCGACTTCTTATCAACGCTACTGAGCTGGAGAGTTACCACATCGCCAAGCGCAATTTTCGGCCATGCACCCTCCACCTTCCCAGGGGCGGAAGGTGGGATTAGCGGTATCCTCTGGCCTTCGACCACCTTCTTGAATTCCTTGCTCACCGCATTTAGGTCCACAACGTCAACGGTGTAAGGAAGCGCCGATTCCTCAAAGGCAATTTCCAGCCGAACCATAGCTTTGTGGTCGAGCCTGGCAGCGCCTTCCACCGCCAAGTCGAGGTCAGAGGAATCCTTCGTCGTCCAGTTGGCGCGGCTGCCGAACACCCAGACCTTGAACTCGACGGGCAGATGCTCCCGCAGGATGTCCTGCACGATTTCCAGGTGATCGAGGCGGATGTCCACTGGATTACTCAAAAGATTCAATCCTCTCTTGTAGGCGATTTAAGAGATACTTGGCTTCCTGTAGGAAGTCGGGAACGCTCTCGAACACCTCCTGAGCCTTCTCTTCGTTGTAGGTATGGCTGGTCGTGCCCCAGTTTCTGCGAAACTCCATCCACTCCGGGAGTTCGGACCTGAGCAGAGCTTGCCTGTACGCTTCACGAATCACGTCATTGAAAACGAGCTCATCAATCTCTGCGGGATTGGCCGAGGCAAGCTCCAGGTAGCGGCGCAGCATTCTGAAGGAGAGTTCATAGGTGAACTCAAAGGCTTGGATTACGGCTGCCCTCAGATGCCTCTGGAGGCGAGGATTGTTCAATGCCAGGTCGGAGTGGTATATGTCCAAGGCGTCTTCCAACTGGCCAACAGCGTCCTCCAGCGGCCCCAGGTTCAAGTTCGCCAAAGCTTCTACCCTCCGAACCCCAGCCGTTCCAGGTTCTTCCCGATGGCAGCGTCCAGTCGCCGGCCCTCGCCCTGTTGCTCCCGCCACTGGGCGGCGAGGCGGGCCATCTTTTCCTGGAAGGGCTCACCGTCGTCGGCCTGCGGCTCGGCGCCCACGTAGCGGCCCGGCGTGAGCACGTGACCGTGCTTGCCGATTTCCTCCAGCGCGGCGCTCTTGCAGAAGCCGGGTACGTCGGTGTAATCGCCGGCTTCTGTGTCGCCCCGCCAGGCGTGGTAGGTAGCTGCTATGCGCGCAATATCCTCGGCGGACAGGTCCCGGTGGGTGCGGTCCACCATGTGACCCAGCTTGCGGGCGTCGATGAACAGCGTCTCGCCAGGACGGTTTTCTCCCGTGTTGCGGCCCTTGCGCAGGAACCAAAGGCAGGCCGGTATCTGGGTGGAGCGGAACAACTGCCCCGGCAGGGCGATGATGCAGTCCACCAACCCGGCCT
>JAPPCX010000120.1 GCA_028875655.1 Chloroflexota bacterium
CAAAGCGACCCAATCACTGGGCAGGGTGGCCTCATGGAACCGCGTGATTCGCTCGGCAGCCATCTCCAGGGCGCGCTTCAAATCGTCGGGGGTCGAACGCCAGGCATCTTCCAGCTCGGACGCTGGGACTTGCAGCTCGTCAAGGTCCGCGCCGTCCAGGAGCCTGGCGTAACGGCGGACGGCGGCATCGCCCTCGGCTCGAACTTCTCGGAGCATCTGAAGCACCGAGGACTCCGGGGTCGCCTCGGAGCCGAACAGGTCACGGGTGCGCTGCAACGCTGCATCGGGCAGCGACGATAAGTCAAGCGGGTCGATGCGGGTGAGGACGGAATCGGCGGCGGCCAACCCGCGAACCTGTTTAAGTTGCACTGAGATACTCCCGCGCCTGGATTTTGGTTTCTTCGATCACCCGCTGGCGATAGTCGTCGATCAGCTCGCGAGGGAGCCGTTCGTAGATGCGCTCCAGGCTGCGCGGCACGTCTTCCAGGAAACCATCGACGACCAGTTGCACTTCGTCATTGTCCCGGTACATGCGGTTCAGGGCGCGCTTGAGGCGTTCCCAGGTAAAATCCCAGCCCAGCAGCCGGGCAACCCAACCACGCCATTCGTCGATCAATTCGTCCTGCAAGAACTCGAGGGCCGGCATGGCTTCCACATCGGCGATAGCATCATTGTGGACCGACAGACCGCCGTTTTCGGTAAGCACGGCACGGTCCATGTCCAGTTGGAGCGCCCGGTCCCAGATGTGCGCTTCCACATCGGTATCGGTTACGCGATTGGCCGGATCGAAGTGGGGCCGGAACATGGTCGTGATCCACGTTTCGTCGGCGACCAGGTGGCTGACGTAGCCCAGGAGGAACGCCCGGGTTTCCGGTGCAAGGCCGTTATTGGCTCCGGCGAGGTGTGGGTGCAGCTCAAACATTCGCTCCACGCCGGCGCCGACGCGCGTCACCGAAAGGTCGGAGAAGTGGGTTCGCGCGCGCTCCCACTTGGTCATGGCCCGGATGTCCGGCGTAGTGGAACCCAGGTAAGCCGCGCCGGAGTGATCGTGGACGTATCCCCAATCGAGTTCTTCGGCGACCTGCTGGCACAGGTAGATGTGCATCGGGAGGTTAGGCATGCTCGGCCGGGCCTCCGTTTTGGCCGGCGATTCTGGCCATGAATCCGTCAAACGCCTGGGACTGTCCCTTGAACAGGTAGGACAGCTGGGCGGCGGCAATGTCCACACCGCCACATTCCCGCAGGTGGTCCACCACGTCCAGTAAACGATGCTTGCGAATCAGCAGGGACACGGCGTACCAGTCCTCTTCCTCAACGCTGAACACGCGGGCGACCGTGGGGCCCTGGATGCCGGCAATTTCGGGCCGAGAGAGAATCATGGCGCTGACGTCTTCGGCGGAGCGCCCCTGCACGTTGGCGGTGATGCGGTAGTAGGGTTCCGACCGCATGTGGGCTTCCAGCATTTCCGTGAACGATCGCGCCAAGCGGAGGTCGGCGGGGTTCCGGGCCAGCGACACCGGGTTGGCAATGAGGCAGGCTTGCGAGGTCAGGATGGTGCCGCCGTCCAGGGTTTTCAACCGGTTTTCCCGCAGCGTGGTGCCGGTAGCGGAAAGGTCGGCAATCAAATCGGCGTACCCGGCGATGGGGGCGGCTTCCAGGGTGCCGCTGGCCGGCACCAGGGTAAAGTAGTTGATGCCACGCTCGAAGAGATAGCGTCGCAGCAGACGGGGGTACTTGGTGGCGATTCGCAACTGTCGGCCGTGGGCGTGGAACTCCAACGCCAGGTCGGCCAGGTCGTCGATGGAAGTAACGTCCAGCCAAGATTCCGGGACGGCCAGCACGTAGTCGCAGCGTCCGAACTCCAGGTCCTCCATCACGGCGACCACCGCGTCATCGTCGTGGCGGTATTCCATCAGCCGGTCCAGGCCGGTAATGCCCATGTCGGCGCTGCCCTCCTCCACCTTGGTGGTGATGTCGGCGGTGCGCTGGAAAAGCACGTCAATACCCGGAATCGACGGAATCAACCCGGTGTACCGGCGCGAGTTGGGACGGTTGACCTTGACACCGCACGATGCCAGGAACCGCATTGTCGGCTCGCCCAGTTCGCCGTCGCTTGGAATTACCAATCTCAAATCGCCACCCGGTTCAGACCGTGATTGTACGCGAAAATTCGGACGCCGAACCAGACTCGGAGACATCGAGAATGGCGACACCGCCCTGACGACGAATCTCGGCCGCAGCGCGGAGAGCGGCGGCATTGCGGTCAGCGCCCGCCGGTATGACCAGAACCGCGTCGGTTGCGGCTGGCTGGCCGGTTGGTTCAGGCATCGCGGACAATAATGATTCCAGCGTGTACGCGAAGCCCAGAGCCGGCACGGCGTCGGCGCCGCCCAATGCCATTGCCAACGCATCGTAGCGACCGCCACCGCCCAGGACAGCGCCGGAAGAACCGCCCACAACGTCGAATATGATCCCGTTGTAGTAGGCAATCCCTCGCGCCAGTGAGAAGTCTATTTCGAGCCGGCCGTCCAGCGCGGGTACATCCTCAACCAGCGCGACCAAATCAGCCAACCGTTCGCAGGCCGTTACGTCAGCGCCGGCGGAGGTTACGATGGCTCGCACCTGGCCCAGGGTATCCACCGGCTTGCCTCGGACACCGGCCAATTGGCCGGCCAGTTCCAGGCCGTTTTCGATGGCATCGGCAGCATCGCCGCCCCGCAACTTGCGGAGCAGCCGGTCAACGATCTCGTCGGGCGAGCGCCGGCCCAGCGGGGTTTCCGGAGAACTGTTCCAGCGCATGAATCCGGTCAGCACGGCACGGGCCAGGCCGTCGGGCAGGCCGGCTACGGCATCCGCCAGATCCACCTCATCGGTTGGCAGGCCCCGGCCGGAGACGAGGTGCAGCTCGTCGGCGCGTTGCAGGGTGGCGGCCAGGTTATCGGGGCTGTCGCCGATGCGGTTCATGTTGGCAACGATGAAGGCGCGAGCACGGTCCGAAAGGCCGACGGTGTCCAGAACGCTGTCCAGCACGTCCAGGTCGGCGAGGCGCACGCGGAAATCGGCGATGCCCAACTCCGCAGGAATCTCGGCGGCCAGGGATAAGAGCTCGGCGTCGGCCAGGATGCCGTTGGAACCGATCAGCTCGGCGCCAACCTGGGTGAATTGGCCGCTGTTGTCGGCCGGCGGCGGATGGCCCAGGTCGTAGCGGAACACCGGCCCGGCGTATTGCCAACGAACTACGCGGCCGGCCTCCGACTCGCGCGCAGTTTCAAGGTAGTGCCGCATGATCGCGGAGGTGAACTCAGGGCGCAGGCTGACGGCGTTAGACCCGGGGTCGCTAAACGAATACATCTGGGACGCGAGGTCGCCCCCCGACTTGCGGAGGAACAACTCGGTGGATTCCAGGATCGGAACGTCCAGATTCAGGTAGCCGTAACGCCGGATGGCGTCAGACAGCCGGGATTGGACAGCCCGCTGGTCACGGCAAGCGGCGTCGGGGAGGTCCCGCATACCGGGCAGGCGGCGTACCGGGTTGGCAACAACAGGAGCGGCGGGGGCGATCATCGCCGGCTATTGTACCACCTGTGAATAAATGACAGCATCACGGGTGCGCGTTGGCGCCGCCGTCGATGTACACTGGCTGGCCGCTGGGGTAGTCGCAGTGGGGGGAGCAGAGGTACACCAACATGGCGGCCAGGTCGCGGGGGTGCCCCTTGCGTCGCATGGGGGTGTAGCGAACCAGCAGTTCCTCGCGCTGGGTTTCCAGCGGGATGTCTTCGGCCGTGGACCAGCCGGAGCCGACGGCGTTGACGCGAATCTCGCTGCGGCCCCACTCTACGGCAAAGGAACGAGTCAGCGACAGCACCGCCGCCTGCGTAGCGCTGTAGGCCGAGCAATTGATGACGGCGCGTTCCGCCAGGTTGGAAATCACGTTGACGATGCGCCCGTACTGCTGCCCCAGCATCCGCTGCCCTACCGCCTGGCTGAGCATGAACGTGGCGCGGACGTTGCGGGCGTGCAATTCGTCCCACTCGTGCAGTGAAATCTCGGCGGCCGGCTTGGCGAAAAAGCTGCGGGTATCGTTGACCAGAATGTCCACCCGGTCGTGGGTAGCGGTGAAAGCATCTATCACAGCGGCAGCGCTTTCCGGCGTGTCCCACCTGCCGGCATACCCGTGCGTCTCGCCGCCCGTTACCGCCGAAACGCTGGCGCGGATGGCATCCAAAGCGTCAGCATGGCGGGCGAGGCAGAAAACGCTCGCGCCGGCCTCGGCGAGCGCAGCCGCTAATTGCGGGGTTTCATCGCCGCCAGATGACGCCACGATGGCGGTTTGGCCGGCGAGGCTGTATTCGGCGGGCAGAGTCATGTGGCTATGGCTCCAAAGCAGCGACGGGCGCGTGGCCGGTGGGAGCGATGCCGGATGCCAGGCCGGCGCCGTCCAGGATGAACATTTCGCCGGTCATGTAGTCGGAGGCGTCAGAGGCCAGGAACACGGCGATGGGGCCCAGATCCTCCGGCTTGCCCAGCTTGCCGGTGGGCAGGAAGTCACCGGATTGCGGCAGCGTGCGGTTGATCTCGGCGCCGGGGTCGATGGTCGGAATGAATCCGGGGACGATGCTGTTGGCCGTGATTCCATAGCGGGCCAGGCTGAATGACAGCACGCGGGTGAGTTGAATCACGCCGCCTTTGGACGTGCAGTACATGTAGATGTCACGGCCCCCCCGCAGCCCGAAACCGGATGCGACGTTGATAATCTTGCCTTTGCCGGCGTCCGCCATCGGCTTGGCCGCGGCGCGGGCGCAGTAAAATGCGCCGTTCAGGTTCACCGACATCGCCGTTTCCCAATCGTCATCGGTGATTTCCCAAATTGGCTTGAGCACGTTGTCAGCGACCATGGCGGCGTTGTTGATGAGAACGTCAACCCGGCCAAAATGGTCAAGCGTCGCCTGTACCAGAGCGTCGGCGTCGGACGATTTGGATACGTCGGTGGGGACGGCGATGGCATCCTGGCCGGCGGCGAGAACCTCGTCGCGGGCGGCCTCGATGGGTCCGGTCCGGCGGCCGGCGATGGCCAGGTTGGCACCGGAACGGGTGAGCGCGCGCACCATCTCCAGGCCAAGCCCGGTGCCGCCACCGGTGATGACGACAACTTTTCCGTCCAAGTATAGGTTTTCAAGCATGATCGTAACTTACATCGATGCACAGGATAAGCAGGATTTTCTTGTTTTATGCATTGACTGGATTCCGGCCCCGTATCAAGTACGGGGTGACGTACTCTCGCCGGAATGACGGCTGCCGGTTCGCAGAGTAATGTCTCCGGCGGTGAGGGTCAACAATTGGCCGTCGTCGGTACGCAGCAGCAGGTTGCCGTGCTCGTCCACGTCCTCGGCCAGGCCGGTATTGCTGACGTCGTGGTGCGTCACGACGACGCGCTGACCGAGGGTGTCCAGCCAGCGCCGCCATTCGGGTATGGGCGAGCGTCCACGCCGCAGGTCCAGGTACAGGGCGTCCATGTGCTGCAAAGCGCGGCGCAACAACTCGGAGCGATCAACCTCTGAGCCAGCCAGGTCATTGAGGCTGGCCGCAGTTTCGGCAGTCTCCGGGTCGGCGGATACGTCCAACGCGATGTTCACGCCGACCCCAACCACTGCCTGTTCGATGCGCGCGCCGGACAGCGCGCTTTCCGCGAGTATGCCAGCGACCTTGCGTCCGTCAATGGTTATGTCATTAGGCCACTTGATGGCCGGATGCAACCCGGCCACCTGCCGGATCGAGCGGGCAACGGCGACGCCGGTCAACGGGCTGAGCAAAGCCAGGGCGGCCGCGTCGGGTCGGAAGAGGACGGAAAAGTAAAGGTTGCCGGCGTCCGATACCCAGCGGCGACCGAGGCGGCCCCGGCTGGCGGTCTGGGTTTCGGCGACCACCACCGCTCCCTCGTCCGCGCCGTCGCGCGCCCACTGCGCAGCGTCGTCCATGGTGGAGGCAGTGGACTGGTAGTAGCGGACGGATCTGCCGATGATGGCCGTGTAGAGGCCGGTTCGGAGCATCTGGGCAACGATGGAAGGGGGCATAGGGAACGCTGGGGTCAGGCTTGTTCAACCCACTCCGCGAACGATGTTCCGTCGGTATATTCGTCCGGCAGCAAATCCCACAAGATCTCAAGCAGCGGCAACACTCGCCTCATGGCGATTTGAACGCGCCTAGCATCCATATAGACCTCATAAAAGTTGCCGTGCATACGTTCAGCGGCACTGAGGCCATCATCAATTGTGTCGCCGAGTTGCGGCAACTCATCAGCCAGCGCGTTGATTGTGTCCCGTATCGCCACGTGGTCATAGTGATCCCAACCGCGCAGAGTGGCAACGGCTTTGGTGAGCTGGGCTACGGCGCCCCAGCCTTTCTCGCCAGCTTGGCAGAAGTCCCCGTCGGCCAAGTGACCCGGCCACTTGGGCCAGTAATCGCGGGCCTGTGCTGTGTGCTTGCGGATGCGAGCATCCTGGCGGGCAGGGCTTTCCCTGCGTATCCTAGGCGGCATGGTCAATTACCTCATCAAGTTACCACCCGTGATCGTAGCGGTCTTGCAGCACGTCCAGCAAGTCGGCGACGGGTATGCGCTCCTGGGCCATGGTGTCGCGGTCGCGGATGGTGACGGCCTGGTCGTCCAGCGTGTCGAAATCTACGGTTACGCAGTAGGGTGTGCCGATCTCATCCTGTCGGCGGTAGCGTCGGCCGATGCTCTGGGCGTCGTCGAACTGGGCGCGGAAACGCCGGCGCACCAGGTCGTACACCGAGCGGGCGGTGGGCGTGAGGCGGGCGTTGCGACTCAGGGGCAGCACTGCGACGGTTACCGGCGCAATGGCGCGGTGGAAGTGCAGGACGGTGCGAGTATCATTGCCATCGGGTTCCTCGTCGTAACTGTCCAGCCAGAAAGCAAGGGTGGCGCGGTCAACGCCGCCGGATGGTTCGATGACGTAGGGCAGGTAGCGCTCATGGATCTCGTCGTCGAAGTAAGTCAGGTCTTCGCCGCTGAATTCCTTGTGCCGGCCCAGGTCGAAGTCGGTGCGGTCGGCGATGCCTTCCAGCTCACCCCAACCCCAGGGGAAACGGTACTCGATGTCGTAGGTTGCCTTGGCGTAGTGGGCCAGTTCGTCGCCGGCGTGTTCGCGGAGGCGCAGGTTTTCGGCGCGGATGCCGTAGCTCACGTACCAGTCGAAGCGGTCCTTGACCCACTGTTGCAGCCATTCCTCGTCGGTTCCCGGCTTGACGAAGAACTCGATCTCCATCTGCTCGAACTCGCGGGTGCGGAAGGTGAAGTTGCCGGGGGTGATTTCATTGCGAAACGCCTTGCCGATCTGGGCGATGCCGAAGGGCAGCTTCTTGCGGGTTGTCGTCTGCACGTTCTGGAAGTTGACGAAAATGCCCTGGGCCGTCTCCGGACGCAAAAACACCTCCGCGCTGGAGTCCTCAACAGGACCCATGAAAGTGCGGAACATCAGGTTGAACCGGCGCGGCTCGGTGAACTCGCCGCCGTCTTCCGGGCAAACGTCGGTTTCCAGCTGGTCCTGGCGGAACCGGCGATTGCACTCGCGACACTCCACCAACGGGTCGCTGAAGTTCTCCACGTGGCCGCTGGCCTCCCACACGCGGGGGTGCATCAGGATGGCGGCGTCGAGGCCCACCACGTCGTCGCGCTCGGACACGACGGAGCGCCACCAGGCTTCCTTGACGTTGCGCTTGAGCTCAACACCTAGAGGCCCGTAGTCCCAGGTTGATCCTAGTCCCCCGTACACCTCGCTGGACTGAAAGACGAAACCCCGCCGCTTGGACAGGGAAAGGATTTTATCCATATCGGCGTAGGGCAGAGTGCGCGGCATCGTGGCTCCTCGCGGTCAAAGTTGGGATTGAATCATGTTACCACAGGGGCCGCTTCCACTTCTCCCGGCAACTCCCGGCGCACCGCGTCGGCAAGGCTTTCGGCGGCCAGATCGTCCAGCTTGATGTAGCGCGCAGACATGGCATCGGCAATGCCCTGCGCCAACCCCAGCTTGATGAAGTCCTGCTCGGTGTCCACGACCGCAGCGGGGATTTTCGCCTCGGCAATCATCGTGGCAAGGTTCCGTACCTCGTCGTCCTGGGACGCCAGTCGGGTCAATTGGTCTCCCGCAAGCGAAACGTTGGCGCGCCCGTCGGACAGCAGGACGAGCAGCGGAAGCACGTCCCGGTCCTTGAGCTTCTCGGTTTCCAGGGTTTCCATGGCCAGATACAGGGCGCGCGCCAGCGGGGTTCGTCCGCCGGTGGGCATTTCCTGGAGGAACCACTGCGCCATTTCGACACTGTTTGTGGGAGGCAGCAGCAGTTCGGCGCCGGTGCCGCGGAAGGCGATCAGGCCCACTCGGTCGCGGCGTTGGTAGGCATCCAGGAGCAGAGACATTACCGCGCCTTTGACGGCAACCATGCGCCGTTGCGCACCCATGGAGCCGCTGGCATCGACGACGAACAGTATCAACGAGCCGGTATGAGTCTCGCGAACTTTCTCGCGCACGTCCCACGTCTCGATGAGCAGGGCGGAAGTATCAGACTCCGCAGAAGTGCGGCGGGATTGCTGGTAGGGGGCGGCGGCGCGCAAAGTGGCGTCAAGGGCCAGGTCGGAGGCCGCTCCTTCGGGAACGCGAGCGCCGACGTACCGTCCTACCGACGTGCCGCTGACGGTGGTGGCGCGGCGGCCGGACGAGCGGCGGGCGCGGCGGTCGGGCGGCTGAACCTGGAGGTTCTGGACAGCGTAGGGGTCGCCAACCTCGAACCACTCGTCGCCGAGAGCAGCGTCCGCAGAATCCTCGGCTTCATCGTCGGGCGGGTCGGGTTCTCTATCGTTATCGTCGGCGGGGTCGTCCTGGCGGGAGTCGTTATCGGCGGACGACTCACGGTCACGTTGCTGATTCTGGAAATCCTCCAGCATATTGTCCAGCTGTTCGGTGACCAGGTGCGGCTGCTGGAAGGGCTGGCGACGCTGCCGGTGCAGCAGCGCCATCAGGGCCGCTTCGCGCACGTCCTCCACGTCAACCACAGTGCGGCCCTCATAGGCGGCGATGGTGCTGGCGGTCTTGTACATCACGATGTCGCCGCGCAGCCCATCCACCTGGTACTCGGCGCAGATGTCGGTAATCAGCTCCAGGATGTCGTCGGGGACAATCACCTCGCCGAGCAACTGCTGGCTGGATAACAGGCGATCCCGTTCCGCTTGCTCCGCTTCGGCCCAAGCGTCCATGAAGTCGAAAGGAGCGGACTCAAAGGCCATGCGACGGCGCACCACTTCACGCCGCTCCGCCGGCTCGAACACGCCATCGACCTCCACGGCCAGGCCGAAACGGTCCAGAAGCTGCGGGCGAAGGTCGCCCTCTTCCGGGTTCATGGTGCCGACCAGCATGAACTCGGCGGCGTGGCTGACGGAAATGCCCTCGCGCTCAACGTAGTTGCGGCCCATTGCAGCGGCGTCCAAAAGAACATCGACCAGATGGTCGTTGAGCAGGTTCACCTCGTCGATGTAAAGGATGCCGCGATGGGCCGCGGCAATCAGCCCCGGCTCGAAGTTCTTTTCGCCGGACTTGATGGCCTGCTCAATGTCCAGGGAGCCGACGAGGCGGTCCTCAGTAGCTCCCACCGGGAGGTCAACAATCCGCACCTGCCGGGCCGATGACCCGCCGGGCCGAGGGGCCTCCTGGCACCAATGGCACACCTCCTGCGGGGCTTCCGGCTGGCAACTGTACGCGCAACCGGGCACTACCGGAACCTCCGGCAACAGCGCGGCCAGGGAACGCACCGCCGTGCTCTTGGCCGTCCCCTTCTTGCCGCGCACCAGCACGCCGCCGATGCGCGGGTTGATGGCGTTCAGCAGCAACGCCCGCTTCATCGGCGTTTGGCCGACGATGGCGGTAAAGGGGAAACGGGGCTCGCGCCCGGCGGCGGGTTCAGTCATGGCGCTTCCAGTCAGGCCGCGGTGGCTGACGACTGCGGGTAGGCGTGGAGGTTCCGTTCACGGTACAGGCGGTAGCCGACGGTGGCGAAGGCGATGCCCATCCAGAGCAGGAAATGTCCCACGGCGGTGAAGGTGCGGAACAAGATGGTCAGACCCGGCGGCAGCCATTCGGGGGCAGCATCGCGCACGCTGGGGACAGCGTAGGCCAGCAGCAGGGCGACCACCGCATAAGCGATGCCGATGCCAGCGTAACGTATCCAACGGCCGCCACCCTCCGAACTGCGGTTGACCAGACCCACGCCGTAGATCACCAGGGCAACTGCGACACCGGAAACGAACATGAACAGGAACTGGAAGCCCTGGCGTGCCAGCAACGTGCTGTCTTCGCCGATGCCCGGCGGGTTGAGCGGGAACTTGAGCTGGGCGTACATCGACACGCCCCAGAATCCGAGCAGACCGGCGACCGCCGCCCAGGCCCACGGATTCCAGCCGGGAGTGGCGTTACGCATCAAATGATACAAACCGGTGAATACGGCGGCGAAGAGAATGCCGATGACGGCTAGGCCGAAACTCATGCCGATGCGTTGTACACCCAAGCTGGTCAGAAACGCCAGCGGCAGGGGATCTTCTTCTTCCGCCTGGGCCAATTGCTCAGCGCAACCGGCGCGGTCTCTGTCGCAGCCTTCCAACTCAATCGCCCATTCCATCACGGGCACATTGAAGATGTTCATGTAGGCAGCGACCAAGAGTCCTACTAAGACTCCCATTACGATGGCGGTGGGCAGGATGCGCGTCATGGTTGACCTCCAGTGAATTGCTGACTGCACGGGTTTATAGGCCGCGGTTGTTGCGACCTCGTTGGAAACGGCTAAACCGATCAGGCAGCTTCACAGCGCACTCCTCCGACGCTAGAGCAGCGTCCGCGCGGCGAAACTCGCCGATGCTGAGCCGGCGTCGCACCGGACTCAGGAAACGGGGCCCGGCGTCAGACGCCGCCGGGCCCGATCAAGGCTTAGTGGCACATGAACGCGACGTGGCGCGCGTGGTGGAAGAACTCGTGGACAGTGCTCAGGATGCCGGGCGCGCCGATGGAAGCGGCGTGGACCCCACCATCAACGTAGCCGACCAGGTACAGGGCGATGGCGCCAAGGACCAGCCACGGCGCCCATGCTGCCGTGTCGGTGGCGGAAAGGAAACGATTGACGATACCCATGTTTTCACTCCTCATCGTGGTGATTGACGTTTTACTTTGTATCAATAGCAGGCATTGTAGTACCTGTCCGATGGTGGCACAATACCGGCGGGCGGACAATATCGTCAGAAGCGTTGCCTAACGCTCAACGAAAATCAGGTCGTCCTCCTTGCCGACCCAGCGGTCGCGCGCCTCTTCAAACGCGCGCAGCTTCTCGGGCTGCAATTCGGTACGCTTTTCGTCGTCGTCCAGGTACGGATTGGGGAAATAGCAGCGCACCAGCGTATCGTCCCAATTGTGCGAGAACCGGACGTAGTAGGATTTCAGGTTGCCGTGGCTGGTGGCCTCAACAAACTGGATTCCGTCGATCTGCTCCAGCTGGAGATGGAAGTGCCAGTTGTCGGCCTCAATCGTGGCCCAACCACCGTGCACTTCAGGCTCCCTGATACCGTGGGCGTGGTTCTCGCTGACCACGGAACCGCCACCTACTACCCACATCATCTTGGGATCCGAGGTCAGTTCCTTGAGCAAATCCAGAGTGCACTCCATCGCATTAACCTCCTGCTCACGTTCCGGCTGTGGAAGCGCGGGCTGCGCCGGCTTCCTGGCGCGCTTCAATATCGGTCTCCAGGTCCAGATACATCTGGCGCAGTTGCTCCAGCATCTCCGGCGGTGGGTTCTCCCACAATCCGCGCTGCACGGCTTCCAACAGACGCTCCACGATGCCGCGCAGGGCCCACGGGTTGCTCTGACGGAAGAACTGCTGCATGTCCGGGTTGAGAACGTACTCCTCGGTGACGTCCTCGTACATCCAGTCCTCAATGACCTGGGCGGTGGCGTCGTAGCCGAACATGTAGTCAACGGTGGCCGCCAGCTCAAACGCGCCCTTGTAGCCGTGGTGCTGCATGGACTGCATCCACTTGGGGTTGACCACGCGGCTGCGGAAGACCCGGCGGGCCTCGTCCTGCAAATCTCGGACGCGAGCGCGGGTGGGGTCGCTGCTGTCGCCGAAGAACTGGCGCGGGTTGCGACCCGTCAGCGACCGTACTGTGGCGATCATGCCGCCGTGGTACTGCATGTAATCGTCGCTGTCGAACACGTCATGCTCGCGGTTGTCCTGGTTCTTGGCCGCGATGACGATCTGGCCGAAACGAGTGCGGAATTCGTTGCGGGCCGTAACCCCGAAGTCCTGGCGCGAGTAGGCGTAACCGCCCCACGCGGTGTACACCTCGGCCAGATCGTGTACCGACTCCCAGTTGCGCTCATCCAGCACACCCAGGATCCCCGCGCCGTAGGAACCCGGCTTGCTCCCGAAGATGCGGAACAGGGCCGGGTCGCCGGCGCTGTCGGTGGCATCGTCAGTCGGGACGGCAGCGCGGCGTTCGGCATCCTCGCGCACGTGCTTGACTACGAAGTTGTTATCGGGCGATTCGTCCTGGGCTGCTGCCAGAGCCACGGCCTGGTCGATGAGGTAGATGAGGTTGGGGAAGGCGTCCCGGAAAAAGCCGCTGATGCGAACGGTTACGTCGATGCGGGGGCGGCCAAGCTCAGAGATCGGGATAACTTCCAGCCCGCTGACCCGACGACTCTCAGCTTGCCACACGGGTTTGACGCCGAGCAGGTAGAGGATCTGGGCGATGTCGTCGCCGTGGGTTCGCATGGCGGACGTGCCCCAGACCACAACGCCGACCATTTCCGGGTACGCGCCCTCTTCGTCCAGGTACTTCTGCAACAGAGCGTCGCCCAGAGCCTTGCCGACGTCCCATGCGGTGGGCGAGGGCAGGGCGCGCGGGTCCACCGAGTAGAAATTGCGGCCCGTGGGCAGCACGTTGACCATTCCTCGGGTGGGCGCACCGGACGGGCCGGGCGGAACAAACCTGCCTTCCAAACCGCGCAGCAGGTTGTCGATCTCGTCGGTGGTGCGCAGCAGCGACGGGTAGATGTGCTGGCCCACGTAGGACAGGACACTCTCGGTGCGGGGGTCGGCTTTGCCCAGTATGTCGGTCACGACGGGAGGGATGAGATGCGCCGCGAAGCCGTCGTCACACAGGCGCTGGTAAGCCTGCCGACACAGGGCTTCCAAAGCCTCGATCACGTCGCCGGCGTTGCGGATCGGCGCGTCGCCATCTGAGCCGGCCAGCGCAGCCGGAGCGCTGCCGTTAACCGCTGCCGCCGGGTTTTCCAGCAGGTCGTAGTAGTCATAGCCCAACGCCTCGGCCAGGGCGCGGCGGAGGCTGGGCACCGCGCCGTTATCCAAGCGGGTCAACGCGCACAACAGGCCAACCATCTGCTCGGAGGTGGGCGGTTCGCCCAGGGTATGCAGGCCGTCCTTGATTTGCGCGTCCTTGATTTCACAGAGATAGCCGTCGATTTCCAGCATGAACTCGCCAAAATCGTCGGGCTGTTCGTCAACGCCCAAGTCGCGGTGTAATTCCGCCTGCTGCACCATCTCCCAGATCTGGGCTTCCAGCGTCGGGAGTTTGCCGGGATCAAGGGTCTGGCACTGGTAGTGCTCATCCATTAACTGCTCCAGCTTGGCAATGTCGCCGTAGGAGTCAGCGGTGGTCATGGGCGGGATCAGGTGGTCGATGATAGTGGCGTGGGTACGGCGTTTGGCCTGGGTTCCCTCGCCGGGGTTGTTGACGATGAACGGGTAGAACAGCGGTATGTCGTCCAGCGCGACCTCGGGATAGCAAGCAGCGGACAGGCCAACGCCTTTGCCAGGCAACCATTCCAACGTCCCGTGCTTGCCGATGTGGATCATGGCGTCGGCGCCGAACACGTCACGCAGCCAGCGGTAGTAGGCGATGTAGTGGTGCGTGGGCGTCAGGTCGGGGTTGTGATAGACCGATATGGGGTTTTCGCCGAACCCCCGGGGTGGCTGCAAGCCCACAAAGACGTTGCCCATGGGCACGCCGGCAATTGCCAGTTGATCGCCGGTGCGGTACACATGGCCCGGCAAATCCCCCCAGGCCTCTTGCAGTTCGGCGCGCACCGACGCGGGGAACCCGGCGTACCACTGCGCGTACTGACGACGCTCCACATGGCCGGCGGCGAGTCGCAACTGCTCTTCAGTCAACGTATCGGTGTCGTTGCTGCAACGTTCGATGATGCGCTGCACCAACTCGTCGCCGTCAACGGGGATGTCCTCAACACGGTAGCCGGCCGACTTTAGGGCGTGCAGCAGGTTGATCGCGGACGCGGGAGTATCGAGGCCGACCGCGTTGCCGATGCGAGCATCCTTGGTGGGGTAGTTGCTCAAGATGATGGCGACGCGCTTGTCGGCGTTGCTCTTGCGGCGGAGGGCAGCGTGGCGGGCGGCCAGGCGCGCCAGGTGATCCATGCGGTCGGGTTGCGGGACGTAGCGTTGCATCCGGCCGGCCGACAACCCGTTGGCGCCGGCACCGGTCTCTTCCTTGAAAGACACCGGAACCGTGATAATACGCCCGTCAAATTCGGGGAAGGCGACGTTCATCGCCGTGTCGATGGGGCCCAGGCCCAGCGAGCTTTCCTCCCACTCTTCCCGGCTGCCGGTGCTGACGATGCCTTGGATGATGGGCACGTCCAGCTTGTCCAGCAGTTCCTGCGACCAGCCGGTGGCCACGGTCGCGCCGGTGCCGCCCTGCTGGTGGTCCAGATCGCTCATGGCCAGGCCCATGGTGTTGACGATGCAGTCCACCCGCGGGACGCCGGCCGCGTCAACCATGTATTCTGTGAGTGTGTGCCCTCCCGCTCCTTCGTCTTCCTCGGGTTGGTGCTTCAAGCTGTAGGAGAAAACGGGCAGGACGTTGGCATCCTGCGCCTCCAGCCGGGCGATGAGGGCATCCACGAACGCCAGGTTGCCGCTCATCCAGTGGGCGCGGTAAAAAAGCACGCCGATTGACGGACGGCCTGCAACAAACCGGTTCGCCATGTACTCGGCGACACCGGTTCCTTCAGCGACTTCGGGATGATACACACCCTGCCAGGGCATGGGCGCCGGGGCCTCATGTCCGTAGTCGGCGTCGAGGTAGGTGTCAGCAAGGAAGAGGAAAAGGTTGCGGAAATTGAGGACGCCGCCGCGCATCAGGTAGGAAAATACGGTTTCCACCTCGGCCACCGGCGCGGTACACGCGGTAACGAGGTCTTCGTCCCATTCCTGGTGGCCGGGACACGCGATCAGCGGGATGCCATTGGCGCGACAGATTTCCACCAGCGGCTCGAACACGTCGCCCAGCGCGCGCCGACCGCCCAGCAGGCGCAGCACCACCGCCGAGGAACCGGCCACCGCCTGCAACAGCTCCTCACGAGCGGAAGCGGCGGACTCGCCCTCGCCCTCCAGCGATACCGGGTTGCAGGCGTACACGCTGACGCCGTCGCCCCAGGGCATCCCGACCAGTGCGCGCTCAGCGGTCAGAATGTCCGTATCAGCGGTGGTCACCAACACGATGGTGGCGGTATCGGTCGGGGTTAGGGTGGTCATGTTCAGTCGTGGTCACCGGCGGGTCTGGGGAACACCATTATGGAGAGGTCGCTGAATTCGTCGGGCAGTTCGGCGCACTGGGCCAGCGTGCCGTCCCAGCGCTGTTCGTCGGGCAGGCTCAGGCGCTGGAACACGGTGACGAGATGCTCAGGGTCCGCGCCGTCGGTGATGGCGTTGGCCGCGATGGCAGGCGGCATGAAATCGAACGGACGCGGCAGCAAGATGACGTTGCGCCGTCCCTGCCGGAGGGTATCTACCAATTCGCCCAGTTCCGAACCGCGATCCCATCGCTGGTGCAGCGTGATGAACAGCGATTCTTCGAGGGAAATGCCCGCGCGGGCGCAGGCGATTTGCACGCTGCTGACGCCTGGCACCAGTTTCACTGTTTCGGCGCGGCGACGGACGCGATTCAGCAGCTCTTTGGCCGACACGTTGAGGTCGCCCCACACGCAGACCACGCAGGACTTGCCTAACTGGGCCTGCTCCTGAGCATAGTCCAAGACTGCCTCCTGGTCGCGGTAGGCCATGGGGCGCACTTCGGCTGCATCCGTATGGGCCTCTACTACGTCCAGCACGGTTTTGAAGCCTACCACCAGGTCAGCGCCGGCGAGCGCTTCCCGGCCCTTGACGGTCAGGAAGTCGGGGTCGCCGGGGCCGACGGCCACGACGGTCATTGTGATGCCGGTGTTAGAGGTAGTCATTCGGGTAAAACAAATAGGCTGTCTGTCAAGCGAAAACCCTGGCGTTTGAATCTGCCAGGGTCGAATCGGTTGCGGGAGCAACGCGGAGGAACGACCCTGTTGGGCGCAGAGAAAGGTTCCAGAGGAACGCCGGGCAGGTTTCCTGGCTTTGCGGGTAGGCCGTCAGTCGGCCGGAATCCCGCTTACAGTGGCGCAACCGCGGCGGATTTTCACCGCCTTCCCCAATTAAGCCGATATGGGTATTGGCGCCCGGAGTCCAAGGTTCAGGAATTAATGGCACAAGATGCCGCTGACAATGTAGCCTTATAGCAGGCGATTGTCAACGTGGACGCGGCGCGGTGATACACTGTCAAGACAAGGCCGCATAGCGCCGAGGGGTAAATTGATGTTGGTCATAAAGATTCTGGCGGCAATAGCCGCCGTAGCCGTTGTTGTTGTCGTTGCCGCCGGATTGGCGATGTATTTCCGGTTGATTCCCATACCGGGGCCGATTCTAGCCCTGTTGGTGGGCGCAAAAGAGCCGGAATATTCGGCGCGCTACTACCCGCCGGATACGTTGGCCTATGGCTGGGTGACTTTGGCGCCGAGTGGTGGGCAGTTTGAGAACATGCGGGACATTTGGGAGCGGTTCAACGAATTCAGGGACTTTCGCAGGCTGGTTGACGATTGGCAGGACAATTTCGAGGACGAAACCGGCATAGATTTTGAGACGGACGTAGAGCCTTGGATCGGCCCGGAAGCCTCAATCGCTTTCATTGATTTCAACTTCAGACGGGATGAACTCATTATCGCTGCCGCGATTGGCGTCCGTGACGAGGATGCCGCCCGCGACTTTTTGGGCAGGTGGTTGGAGTACATGGAAGACACGGAGGGGGCGGATTTTGACCGCGACTCGTACAAAGGCTTCGATGTTTGGGCTGATGAAAGCGAGCACCAAGCCTATGGCTTGTCGAAAGACGTGCTTCTGTTTTCAACCACGGAAAGCGGGCTGGAAGAGGTGATTGACGGAATTTCCGGAGACTTGGACCGTTCACTGGCCGACAATGAGCAATTCCAGGCAGCGAGGGAAGCTTTGCCGGACCGCAGATTCGCCTCCTTTTACGTTGACTATCAAGAGGGGATAGAACTGATTGAGGACTTTTCCCCTGACGAATTTGGAAATATGGGCATCAGGGCGTTTGGGGAACAGGAGCCGGAGTGGATTGCCGGTTCCGCAGGTTGGTCGGAGCGCGCCATATCAATCGAAACAGTTATGCCGCTGGGCATCGATTATCCTCTGGAAGTTGCCAACTTGGATGACCCGGCGCACCTAGTTGCCAGCGACACCCTGGGCTTCATGGCGATGACTTTTGACCCTGATGTTGACCGTTGGCGAGATGCCGCTCGTAACTACGATGTTGGGGAAGTGTTATCACCTAGCGACATTGATGACCTCAACGATGCAATTGAGGCGTTCTCTTACGATGTGGACATCCTCAATTTATCCGATCTAGATGCGGATGCCAGACTTGACGAATTGCTGGACTGGGTATTGGACTTCGTTGAAGGAATGACTGACATTGACCTGGAAGACGACTTGCTCGCCAATCTGGCTGGCGAAGCGATTTTCGCGGTCAGCGACGTGGATTTTACCAGGGTCGCAGACGACCCCTTATCCAACGCAGTCGACGCAGTTGCGATGCTGTCTTACCACGAGGAGAAGGAAGCCGGTCTGACAGATACCATGGACGACGTAACGGATATCATTGAAGACAACCTTTTCGCTTTCCTTGAAATTGATTCCGTCAGAATGGGCGTTGGTCCCAGGGCGACGGTGTTCGGCATTCGGCGGGAATTCGTTGAGACTGGCTACGCCCCGGGCTACGTCCTGTACGACGGCTACCTCACTATTGGCAGTACAGAAGAAGCTCTGGAGACGACCGTCGAGTTGCAAGACGGCGAGGGCAGAAGCCTAGCGTCCATGAGCGAGTATGCGCGCATTGTTGGGCACCTGCCTACACAGAGGCAATCCCTGACCTACGTCAACTTGCAGCGCATCATTCGCCAGTTTGAACCCGAAGATTTCGACATGGCCGGTGACGAGTTCGACATTCTGGAAACGAGCCTGGGCGCAGTTGCGGTGAGCACTTATTCGCCTCACTGCCTGGGGCCTGCGTACGACTACCCCTGCTTAATCCCAGGAGGTACAGACGTCACACGGATCACGGCCGTGCTGACCCTGTTCCCTGAATAGCCAGCAGAGCGGATAATCATCCGCCCTCTCATCTTCCTAGATGCCAGGAGCCGCTAGCCGCCTCCGATGGCGGGCAGGAAGTGCATTTCGGCATCCTCGCTGACCCGCTCCATCAGGCCCAGTTGGCTCACGTCGCCATCGACTATTACGGCCAGGCCCGGCGTTATGTCGTCCAGCTCCTCGTCGTAGAGGAGCTCCTTGATGCCGGGGTGCATTCGCTCCAGGTTGTTGATGACCTGCCGCACGGTTGCGCCCTCAACTTGCACTCGATCCGGAGCGCCGGTGATGCGCTGCATCTGCGCGGGTATCCATACGTCGGGCATGGTTTTCACCCTCACCCCTATCCCTTAGGGATAGGGGCTACGAGTAGTCAAATGGCGGACTGTGGACTCCCGCTTTCGCGGGAATGACGGGAGTAGATGCGGAAATGACGATCTGAAAGGTTAGCTGCCGTTCTTTTCCCACAGGGCTTCCAGGACGTTGCCCGGGTTCATCGGCAGCACGGTCAGGCGGACGCCAATGGCGTCGTAGATCGCGTTGGCGATGGCGGCCATGGGAGGCACGATCGGCACCTCGCCGACGCCCCGCACGCCGTAGGGATGGTTGGGGTTGTCCACCTCAACGATACAGGTATCGATCATGGGCAGGTCCAGGCTGGTGGGCATCCGGTAGTCCAGGAAGCTCGAGTTGACCATGTGGCCCTGATCATTGGTGTAATACTCCTCGTTGAGCGCCCAGCCGATGCCCTGGACGGCACCGCCCTGGATCTGCCCCTCCACGTAGGACGGGTGGATGGCTTTGCCGGCGTCCTGCACGGCAGTGTAGCGGACGATTTCCACCTTGCCGGTGTCCTCGTCAACTTCCACGTCAACGATGTGAACACCGATGCACGGGCCGGCTCCGCCGGGGTTGACGCCGCCGCGTCCCACAATGGGGCCGCCGGTGGGCACCTGGCGGGCGGCCAGTTGCTGGAAAGTCATTTGCAACTGGTCGTCGGCGCGGTGCTTGAGTACGCCGTCCTCAAACTCCACGTCTTCCGGCTCAACCTCCCAGATGCGAGCGGCACGGGCGATCATCTGCTGCTTGATGTCCTGGGCGGCGGTGTAGGCGGCGAAACCGGTCTTGAAGGTTACGCTGCTGCCGCCGGTGTTCGAGGTGAAGCCGATGCTGTCGGTGTCGCCGATCTGCGGGTTGACATCCTCGACGGGTATGCCCAGGACCTCGGCCAGCTGCTGGGACACAGAGGCGCGGGTGCCGCCGATGTCCGGCGAACCTTCGGTAAGGGTGACCGTGCCGTCTGGGTTGACCAACGCAACGGCCGCGGACGGGCCGGTGTTGTTGCCCCAGAATCCGGAGGCGACGCCGCGTCCGCGCTTCTTGCCATCCTTAGAAGCGGTGTAGTGTGGGTGGGCCTTGGTAGCCTCCAATGTCTCGATGTAACCGACCTTGGGGGTCAGCGGGCCGGTGGGACGGCGGGTGCCTTCCCTGGCGCTGTTGATCAGGCGCAGGTCGATGGGGTCAATGCCCAGCTTTTCGGCCAGATCGTCCAGCGCGACTTCCACGCAGTAGGCCGCCGCCGGGGAACCGGGGGCACGATAGGCTGCGGTCTTGGGCCGGTTGACCACGATGTCGTAGCCTTCAATCCATGTGTTGGGGATATCGTAAGCGGCCAGCACGCAGTTGGCCGCGCCGGGAACGGGAGAACCGGGGAAGGCGCCGGCCTCAAAGATCAGATGCACTTCGGCGGCGGTGATTTTGCCGTCGCTGGTGGCGCTGATCTTGCAGGATATTTCGGTGCCGGAGGTGGGCCCGGTGGCCTCGAATACCTCGGTGCGGTTCATGGCGAGCTTGACGGGAGCGTGGGCCTTGCGGGCCAACAGGGCGGCCACCGGCTCCATGTACACGGCCAGCTTCGCGCCGAACCCGCCGCCAATTTCCATGGGGATCGCCTTGACCTTGGACACCGGAATACCTACCAGCCGGGCGGTGTGGTCGCGGACGGTGAAGTGGCCCTGGCTGCTGGACCAGATGGTGAGGCTGCCGTCGTCGTGCCACATGGCCGTGCCGGCGTGAGGCTCGATGTAGCCTTGGTGGACGGCGGAGGTGGATACGCTGCGCTCGACCACTACGTCGGCGTCGGCGAACCCGGCGTCCAGGTCGCCCATGCGGAACTCGAAGTGGTTGGCGATGTTGGTGCCCGTGGAGGCGTCGTCGTCATCGAGGACTCCGCCGGCGCGGGTGGCCGCGGAATGCCCGGCCGCCAGCCGCTCATGCACCAGCGTGGCGTCGTCGGCCATCGCTTCGCGGGCGTGCATCACCGGAGGCAGCACCTCGTACTCTACCTCGATCCGGGACAGGGCTTCCTCGGCGAGGTGCGCGTTGACCGCGGCGACGGCGGCGATGGCGTGGCCCTTGTACAGCGCCTTGTCCTGGGCCATGATGTTGTTGCTCAGGAACTTGAAGTTGATCATCGCGCCTTCCGCCAGGTCGGACGCGCGGCCGGTGGGTTCCACGATGTCGGCGCCGGTGACGACGGCGCGGACGCCGGGCATCGCCTCGGCCTTGCCGGTGTCAATCGACTTGATGCGCGCGTGAGCGTGTGGGCTGCGCAGAACCTTCCCGTACAACATGCCGGGCAGGTTGAGGTCGGCGCTGTAGCGGGCCAGCCCGGTGACCTTGTCGGCCCCGTCGTGGCGCACCGGGCGGGTGCCAACGACCTTGTACTGTTTGTCGCTAGTCAGGACCATATTGGGCGTGTAGTCCAGCATCGGCAATTCCTCCGTGAAACATCTAAACAGGCAATGAGACGCCGGGTACAGCGCGGCAGGCGGCCCCGGCGGGCCTATGATAGCATAGCGCGCGTATTGTTGGAGCCGGCCGCGACAACCGGTGGCTTGCGCTGATGAGATTGCCGCGCCGCGCTCGCAATGACACCCACGAACAAAGGCAGATAGTATGGATACCATCATCATCAAAGGATGTTTGAACGGCAGCCGGGGACGCGAGCACAACCCCAACGTGCCATGGACGCCGGAAGAAGTGGCGCAGGAGGCGATTCGGTGCTACGAGGCCGGGGCATCCATCGTCCACATTCACGCCCGCACTCCGGACGGCGGGATCAGCTACGACCCTGCCTGGTACGCGCAGACGGACGCGATGATCCGCGCCCAGTGCGACCTGGTGCTGAACCACACCACGGCGCGCCAGGCCCACGTGCCGGTGGAAGCGGTGACCCGGTACTTGCTGGAAACGCCGCAGCCGGTGGAAATGGTGTCACTCAATCTCGGCATGGGAGTCCGGTGGGCGGCGGATCCCGAAACGGGCCGGCGACGGACCGTGATTTCACCCAACTCCTTTGAGGACATTACCGCGACGCTGGACGCCTGCTACCAGCGTGGAACGTTCCCCGAGCCGGCGGTGCATGACATGGGCGACGTGAACAACGCTTTCACCCTGATGCAGGAGGGCTACATCAAGGACACCCGGTATTTCCTGGTGGAGCCGGGGGCGCACTGGGGTGACGGCCGGCAGGCCATGGTCGGCTCGCCGCGCAACTACACGCTCATCGCCGAAACCATCCGCGAGCGCTACCCTGAATCGACGTGGCTGGCCCACAGCAGCTTGGGC
Organism: Chloroflexota bacterium; assembly: GCA_028875655.1. Classification (GTDB taxonomy): domain Bacteria; phylum Chloroflexota; class Dehalococcoidia; order Lucifugimonadales; family UBA3495; genus Bin87. The sequence goes on from JAPPCX010000120.1 coordinate 22,189, forward strand.
CAGACGTTCCCGTTGTGCGCCATAGCCATCGCCACCGGGTACCACATCCGCGTCGGGTTCGAGGACAGCCCGTTCCTGCCCAACAATCCACAGCCCAAATCCAACGCCGAGTACATCGAATGGGCGGCTACCATGGCCCGGCTGCACGGCCGGGAGCCGGCCACGCCGCAGCAGGCGCGGGAGATGCTGGGGTTGAATCCGTACCCGGAGGCGTAGCGCGAACCGGGTCAATCAATCCGCCGGCCGCGCCAGTATTGCGCCGGCCGATTGTCATCGCCGTTGTGCCAATAGCCGCCGGCCGGACCCGACGGCCGGCGGAACGTCTTGACTGCGAAGCCGACCGCCGCGCCGACCACGAAGCCGCCGATGTGGGCGAAGAACGCCGTGCTCACCTGGTCGCTGACACCGATGGACAGCAGGCCCTGGATGGTTTGCAGCCCGAACCAGATCAGGAGCAGCCACACGGCGCGTAGCTCGACCACGGTGATGAGGAAATAGATGATGAGCGTGCGAATACGGTTGCGCGGGTAGAGCAGCAGGTATGCTCCCATCACTCCGGATATAGCGCCGCTGGCGCCCACCAGCGGTGTCTGGGACGCCGGGTCGATGGCGAAGTGCGCCAGGGTGGCCAGTACGCCGGAAACCAGGTAGAAGACCAGGTACTTGACGTGCCCGAAAGTGTCCTCGATGTTGTCGCCAAACACCCACAGGAACAGCATATTGCCGACGAAGTGCATGAGTCCGCCGTGGATGAACATGCACGACAGCAGCGTCGCCCAGGTAGGGATCGGCGACGCGATGTCAACGCCGCGCCCAATGGGCAGAATCTCAAACCCCTGCCCCGACGACAGCTCAGCCGGAATAAAGCCGAACTTCAGGAAGAAGACGGTAATGCCAAGGGTGCTGCCGCCAAAAAGAAACCCGAAGCCGCCGACCCCGATCTCGTATAGGAAAACGAGGGCGTTCAGCGTGAGCAGGGCAACGTTGACGAACGGGAAGGTGCCACGATACCGCCCGGCATCGGAAATTGGAAGCACGACTAGTCAGCCGCTCCGGCGATGTCCTCGGCGGCGTGCCCGATAATCTCGGCGGCGGTACTCTGGGAAATGCGCCCGATATTGAGCATCAAGTGGAACTTGGTCGGATCGTTGGCGTTGGCGCGGAAAAACTTGCGGTAGAAAGTCACCCGGGCGTTTTCCAGGTCTTCGGCGTAGGCTCGAGCCTCCTCGTTGGAGAACATTTCACGTTTGGCCATGGTGTCGATCCGAACGTCCATCGGGGCGACCAAGCCCACGTGAACCACGCCCGGCGTGTTGGCGAGAATCATGTTTCCGCCGCGCCCAATGATCACTACGTCTCCGCCGGCCGCCAACTCCTGGATTACCGAGGTTGTCGCGTCGATAAAGGCACGGTCATGCACCGGCGAAGTTGAGGCCGCATCGGAGACCAGCTCGGTGTAGGCCTCGGCCGGCAGCATTTCGATTCCCCGCCCGAAGTAGGGTTCAGCTCCGGCGCCGGCTACCGCGGACCGCTCCAGGACACCCTGCATGAAGCGGGCCACCTTTTCACGGAAGGGCACCACCCGCTGCTCTTTTTCGATGAGTTGGCCAATGGGGGATCCGACGAGGCGCGCGGCTTCAGAGAAGATGTAACGATCGACGTAGTTGATGCCCAGGTTCTGGGCCACCAAGTGGCCGATTTCCAGGGTGCCGCTGCCTATGACTCCGTTGATGGTGATGACCGGCATGATTATGCCTCTCTGGATTCCGGCCTGCGCCGGAATGACGAAGATAAATTCCCGGAATGACGAAGTTGGTTGCCGATTGGTTACGCCCCGTACTGAGCCAGGACACGGTTGCGCCGGCGGTGGTACTCGTCAGTCAGGAGGCCCATGGCGAAGGAATCGTACCAATTGCCGTCCTTGCGGTGGGTTCGGCGCAGGTGGCCTTCCAGGACAAACCCCAGATGGCGGAACATTTGCAGCGCGTGCTCGTTGTACTCCGGCACGTCCACCCAGACGCGGTGCAACTCGAGGCTGTCAAAGGCTTCGTCCAGCATGGCCACCAGCGCCGCCGTTCCGTAGTGATGGTGCCAGAGGTCTTTGCGTCCGATGAGGATGAACAGTTGCGCTTCTTCCAGTGGCCATTCCACCAGCAATTGACCCTCGCCGATGTGCGCTTCATCCGTCGCATAGATTGAGTAAATGCGCCGTTCATCCTGATTGAACGTTTGATGCCACTCGTCATCCCCGACGTCCTGAATTCGCTCGGGCGCGTACCCGATGTGGAGGGCGTGACCATCCGAATCGTCGGTCCCGTACCATAGGGAGCTGACTTCGGGGTCGCGCAGCCAATCGCGAATCCGACTGACGTCATCTCTCGAAACATCCGTGGTGAGGCTAACCTGCGGAAACATGGCAGTCCTCCTCAATCTGAATACGCAATCGGCGATTTGCCCACATCTGCGGTTCTCTATTATTGAGAATAATGCGATTATATCATGGCGACGCAGCAACAAACGGGGCGGGTTTCAGACCCGCCCCGTTAAATGAGCCGCTGAGGGATTCTCACTAATCGGCGGCCACCGCCGCCTCCTTGCACACCCGGTCGTATGCCCATTCCAGCAGGTCCACGGTTTCCTCCCAACCGATGCAGGAGTCGGTAATCGAAATGCCGTACTCAAGCGTCGAAGGATCGGGCCCGAGTTTCTGGGCGCCGGGATTGATGTGGCTTTCCAGCATGACGCCGATCAGGTTGTCATTGCCGGCCGCGCGCTGGTTCACCACGTTCTCGAAGGCGATGTGCTGGCGGGTGTGGTCCTTGTTGGAATTGCCGTGGCTGCAATCAACCACGACGTTGAGCGGCGCGTTGGCCTTGCGCAGCGCGTCCTCAGCGACGGCGATGGAGCGGGCGTCGAAGTTGGTGCCGCTGCGCCCGCCGCGCATCACCAGGTGGCAGTTCTGATTGCCGCGGGTTTCCACGATGGAGGCCTGCCCGTTGTGGTCAATGCCGAGGAACGCCTGCGGCGTGGCGGCGGCGACCAGGGCGTCAACGGCGGTCTGCGGGTCGCCGTCGGTGCCGTTCTTGAATCCGACGGGCATGGAGAGGCCGGACGCCATCTGCCGGTGAATCTGGCTCTCGGTGGTGCGGGCGCCGATGGCCGCCCAGGTGACCAGGTCGGAAACGTACTGCGGGACGATGGGGTCCAGGAACTCGGTGGCCGAGCAGAGTCCGGCCTCGGCAATCTCCATGAGCAACCGACGCGCGCGGTGCAACCCGTCCTCAATCTGGTAGGTGTCGTTGAGGTTAGGGTCGTAGATCAGGCCCTTCCAGCCCACGGTGGTGCGCGGCTTTTCAAAGTAAACCCGCATCACCAGCATCAGCCGGTCGCTGAGCCGGTCCGCCAGTGGCTTGAGTCGTTCGGCGTAGTCCAGCGCGGCCGTATGGTCATGGATCGAGCAAGGGCCCACGATCACGGCGAAGCGCTCATCCTCGCGGTTGAGAACCGCTTCAAGCTGCCGGCGCCCCTCCAGGACGGTCCGTTCCGCCTGGGAACTCAACGGAATCTGGGATTCAAGCTCCGATGGTCGAATCAACGCGTTGTTGCTCATTACGTTTACGTCCTTGGCCGGTGAGATTGCCATTTTGTCCTCCTGAATTGATGACTTTGACCGCTCCGACTGTGCATTTAATCAAAAAGGACTTCAGCCTCGATCCGGCTGAAGTCCTCTCCTGGTTGTTTTCACGAAGGCTATCGGGCTTCACACGCCGGATTCACGCTGACCGGGCGGCGGTAAGCGTAAAAGTAAAACGGGCGGTAATACCCGACAGTGATGTGGCCGTTGGCGGAAACCATGAAGGAAATCTTACGCCGCGACCGGGCGATTGTCAACTACGCCCGGCCAGTTCTGCGACCACTTTTGCGCCACGGTCGGCCGCTCCTTCGTGGGGGCCGTCGGAGATTGCGCGCACGAGGACGCTGCCTACGGCGGCTCCATCAGCTCGCCGTCCCACATCCAGAACGTGTTCGCGGCTGGAGATGCCAAACCCGATAGCGATCGGCAAATCGCTGTGTTGACGAACTCGGCTCGCCAAGTCCAAGCCATCACTCGATACCTGGGACCGGACACCGGTGACGCCGGTTACGCTGATGCAATACACGAAACCGCCGCCGATTTCCACTGCTTGGGCGATACTTTCGTCGGTGCTGGTGGGCGCCAGCAGCGGAATCAGGTGAATGCCGTATGGGGCCAGTTCTTCGACCAACGAGCCGGCCTCTCCGGCGGGCAGATCGTGAATAATCAGGCCATCTACCGTGGCCTCCGCGCATGCCGACGCGAAGCGCCGCAAACCGTAGGAAATCAAACTGTTGTAGTAGCCTATCAGTATCAGCGGAGTTTCGCCGATCAGTGGTCGCAATGACCGGGCGGTGTCGAGACAGTCCTGCGGCGTGATTCCGTTCTGCAGAGCCGCAAAACTTGACTCCTGAATGACCGGCCCCTCGCCGATGGGGTCGCTGAACGGGATGCCCAACTCAATGGCATCGGCGCCGGCGGCAACCAGGTGTGGCACGATGTCCAAGGCAGCGTCGCGGTAGGGGTGACCGACGGTCACGAACATCAACAACGCGGGGCGTCCCTCCGCTTTCGCCGCTGCGAATTTGGCAGCAATGCGGTCAGTGTTGGTAATCGATTCGGTAGCCATGTTATGCCCGTGCGATGGTTGAGGGTTAAAACCAATCTAGCCTACCGCTGGGTTCGTGTCCAGTCGGCCCTTAATCACCAGGTCCTTTTCGGCGAGGTACTCCATAATCGCGTTCGTACACTCCACGGGAGTCAATCGCCCGGTGTCCATGACTAGTTCCGGGTTTGCCGGGCGCTCAAAGGGCGAGTCGATGCCCGTAAAGTCGGCAATCTCTCCGGCCCTCGCCCGCCGGTACAAGCCCTTGTTGTCCCGCTGCTCGCACAATTCCAGCGGCGCATCCACGAAAACCTCGACGAACCTGCCCATTGGAAGCAGGCTCCGGGCAAATTCCCGCTCCGTGGCAAAGGGCGAGATGCAGGCCGCCAGGGCAATCAACCCGGAGTCATGAATCAGGCTCGCCACCTCGGCCATGCGCCGGACGTTTTCGTGCCGGTCCGCCACGGTAAATCCCAGGTCGCGGTTCAGCCCCTGGCGGAGATTGTCTCCATCCAGGACGTAGGCGTGGTATCGCAGATCGTGCAGCCGCTTGGCAACCAGGTTCGCCAGCGTAGTCTTGCCGGCGCCGGAAAGCCCGGTGAACCACAGGACAAAGGGCGCTTGTCGCAGCAGTTTCGCCCGGTCTGAGGATGTTACGGCGAAGTCTTGCCAAACTACATCGTGTTGAACGGCCATCCGCGACTGCTCCACAATGAATTGCGCGCGGCATTATACCCCAAGGGCGCAAGACGCTAGTATTCAATACAGGGTGGGCCGGCTACAAGCCCAGGATTATACTCAGCGTCGCAACGAGATTCTGCCCCGCGTGGACGAATATCCCGGGCCACAATGACCCGGTTTGCCAGTAAAGCGCTCCGAGCAGCAGACCGGTAATGAAGACCGGCACGATCACGGGCGGCTGGAAATGCAGTCCGGCAAACACCGCGGCCGACACAATGATCCCGGGGGCCACTCCCCAGCGGTTGACCAACCCCCGGAGCAGGAATCCCCTGAAAAAAATCTCCTCCGCGATTGGCGTCACCACCGCCAGGGCTATGACGGTGAAAATCACGAATGCGCCCGGCAGCAACAGGTTGTCCGGCAAATCGGGCGGAACCAGGAAGTCAAGGCCCAGCGCAGTGACCGCCATCAGATAAAGTTGAGCGCCGCCCAGGCTCGCCCCCAGCGTGAACGCGCTGACAATCAACACCCGCCACCATGATCTGTTGGGCTTTTTCAACCCGAAAAGCGCCAACTGCGGCGGCCAGGCGCGGGTCGTCAAGACCCATGCCAGTATCAGCTGCACCATCGCCAGGATTACGGTTCCGATTACGGTTGTTACCGACAAGGGCAACAGCAGGGCCAGCAACGACACCAGGATCGCGGACGGTATCAACGCCATCACCCCCAACGCCGGTGCGCCGAGGCCCCACGTCGCGGTTCCGCTTTCCGCTCCGCATTGAGGGCAGAAATTTACTCCCGGTCGCAGGGCAGCGTCACATTGTCGGCATTGTGAAATCATGTCAATCGGCGACGGATCAAAGACCCGCGGAAGCAGTATAGACCATGCCTTTGGTTTCATTGCCAACCGTGCCGGCTTGCGCCATAATGGCGAGCGCGCACCCCGATTCCGGACACCATACGCAACGGTGCGCCGTGGGGCGCTATGCCGGTCGACAACGATTCCACAATCTCCGAACAGGCCTTTCTCAGGGTCGCGGCCACCAACGGCCTTGACACTTCCGATCACGACCGTATGGCCGACCTGGCCGGCCGGGTGGTGCTGATGCGCCAGGGCCTGGAGCGTCTTTACGAAATCGACGTTTCGGGAGCGGAATCCCCGTCAGTGTTCGTCCCAGAGCGTGAGTAACGCCGGGTGGCGGCAGTGTCCCGCCTCCGGGCCAGAGGTATCTTATGCCAGAAACCGAACTGCACTACATGTCGGCTTGGGAACTGTCGGGGTTGATTCGTGGCCGGCAGGTTTCCCCGGTAGAGGTCGTGGATGCCTGCCTGGCGCGCATCGAAGCCACCGAACCGACGCTTAACTCGTTCATCACCGTGCTGCCGGAACAGGCCCGCGCCGGCGCCCAGCGCGCGGAGCAAGAGATCAGCCGCGGCAACTACCGGGGGCCTCTTCACGGCATCCCGGTGGGTTTGAAGGACCTCTTCGAAACCGCCGGCGTCCGCACCACGTCGGGCACGCGCATTTACGACAACTACGTTCCCGCCGGGGACTGCACGGTCGCCGCCAGGTTCAGCCAGGCCGGTGCCATCCTCATCGGCAAACTCAACATGCACCCGTTGGCCTTTGGCCCGACGGGTGAGAATGGCGACTATGGGCACATGCACAATCCGTGGAACCCGGAGCGGATCACCGGCGGTTCCAGCGGGGGTAGCGGGTCCGCCGCCGCGGCCGGACAATGCCCGATCACCATGGGCAGCGACACCGGCGGCAGCGTGCGGATTCCCGCAGCCCTGTGCGGGATCGTGGGACTGAAGCCCACCTACGGCAGGGTGAGCCGGGCCGGACTTACTCCCCTCTCGTGGTGCCTGGACCATCCCGGCCCGATGGTTCGCACCGTTGAAGACGCCGCGTTGACCATGAATGCCATCGCTGGGCGAGACCCGCGCGATCCTGCCACTGCGGACGTACCGACACCGGATTACACTGCAGCCCTTACCGGGGACATACGAGGCCTGCGTATCGGCGTGGTCAAAGAATACTTTGAGACCGAAATCGACGCCGGAGTGGCGGACTTGACGCAGCGGGCCATCTCCGTATTGGGCGAACTGGGCGCGGAGATCGTCGAGGTGTCCCTCCCGCTGTACCAGTACGCGCAGCCCATCAGCAACGCGATACTCAGCGCCGAAGCAACCGCGGCCCACCGGGATGTTCTGCTCAGCGACGGCGACAAGCTGTACCCGCAGGTAAGGGACCGGCTCGAGGAAGGTCTGTTCATCACCGCAGCCGAATACCTGCGGGCACAGCAGGCCCGACAGGTCTTCTGCACCCAGGTGGGTGAATTGCTGAAGGAAGTTGACCTGTTGGCCGGCCCCGTGGAGCCGGTCACCGCCCCGGTCATCCTGGAACGGAGAATCGACGTCGGCGGAGAGTCCCTGCCTGCGGTGCCCCTGCTGACCAAGTACACGCGCGTGTACAACATCACCGGCTCACCCGCCATATCGGCGCCCTGCGGATTTGCGGACGACGGCCTGCCGGTGGGCCTGCACTTGGCCGGCCGCAACTTCGATGAGATGACCGTGCTGCGAGCCGCGTATGCCTACCAGCAGGCCAACGACTGGCAAACCCGCCGCCCGCCGCTGTAAGGCGTTAGACTGCATCCAGCCGCTCACCCTGGCAGGTATTGTAAAGTGACCGCGATCACCGCCGTGACATTCGACCTTTGGCAGACCTTGATTCTGGACAATCGAGAGCTGGGATTGCAACGCGCCCAGGCGCGTCTGGACGGCGCCCGGGAGACATTGCTCGGTCAAGGCATCGACCACGATTCCGACCACATCCGGGAGGCGTACCGGGGTTGCTACCGAGCCTGCCGCGCGGTGCGCAATGACAACAAAGACGTGAGCTTTCGTCGCCAGGTGGAAATCTTTATCGACCTGATCGAAGAGGGCCTGTCGAGTCGATTGCCCGAAGCTTCCATTGCGGAAATCGAGCGCAGCTACGCCGAGTCATTTTTCGACTATCCGCCCCGGTTTCACGACTCCAGCCAGCAGACGCTGGAGGCGGTGCGGAACATGGGACTCAGCATCGGGCTGATTTCCAACACGGGGATGACGCCGGGGTACACGTTTCGCGCATTTCTCCAGCAGCATGGCCTGCTCCGGTACTTTGACGTCCTGACATTTTCCGACGAAGTCTTGCTGGCCAAACCGTCCGACGAGATTTTCCTGATGACCGTCAAGTCCCTGGACGCCAGCCCGAACGCAACCATCCACGTGGGCGATCACGTCACCAACGACGTTGTGGGCGCCAACCGGGTCGGCATGAAATCGATCTGGATACGGGGATTCTACGAGCCCGACGATCCGAACGACCCAGAGTCCCAGGCAGACGTTGCCGTGGATGACCTGTCGGCGGTATCCGGGGCGGTGCGCCAACTCCTTGCCCGCTAGCCGGCCGCTGCATCACCGAAGCCTGCCCGAGGAGTCCCACCCTTGTTCGAGGAATTGAGCGGTGGTCCGCTGCCCAACGGACGCTACCCTGACATCACGCTGGCGATCTTCCCGCACCTGAGGGAGTTCTTGGTGGTTGACACGCGAGAAACCCAGGTCGCGATTACCGTCATGCCGACCGATACCGTGTTCAACGACGAGTACTACCGCGCCGTGGAGAGCGAATTCGGCAGCCTGTTAAGAGAGGGTGGAGACCGGCCCTTTCTCCACCTGATGCACCTGCCTGGCCAACTGGACGACATCCTGCGCGGAGTCGCCATGAATTTCATCCTTGACCGACTCGGGGTTGATTTCCACGATGAAGACAATCTGCCTGAGGTGGTGGTGTTCGTGATTTCCGGCCCCACCCTGGCCATCCCCAAAGAGCAAGTGGTGGACGGGTTCAGCGAGATGCTGTCGGACCGGTTGGATCCCAGCGACCTGGAGCGCTGGAAACGTAAATTAGGCGACCTCATACAGCTGGAGACCGAGGCGTTTCCCCCTACCAACGAGGTGCTGGGCGAAACCATGACCAATGAATCCCTGGATCCTTACTACATCTGGCAAAACCGCAACTAGGACGCAACCCGACCATGCAGCAAATCGCCCTGACATTCAGCAGCCGCGACAACAACGATGACAGCGACCTGATAGCGGTTGCGCAGGCGGCCGACCGCCTCGGCTACCATTCCTTCTGGACCGGGGAGTCCTGGGGCCGCGACGCATTCACGGTTTTGACCATGCTGGCGTGCCACACCGACCGCATCGGGCTGGGCACCGGCATCGTTACCGTGTACAGCCGCACGCCCGGGTTGATCGCCCAAAGCATCGCGTCGCTGGACTGCATCAGCGGCGGCCGCGCCATCCTGGGCCTCGGCAGCAGCGGGCGTATCGTTATAGAGGACTGGCACGGGGTCAAGTTCGACCACCCGGTGTCACGGACGCGGGAATATATCGAAATCGTGCGCATGGCGCTGGCCGGCGGGCGGGTCAACTACGATGGCCGCTTTTATCAACTACAGCGGTTCCGGATGGGGGTTGCGCCGGTCCAGGAACGGGTTCCGATCTACATCGCGTCGTTGGGCCAACGGAACCTGGAACTGACCGGGGAACTGGCCGACGGTTGGCTGCCCATCTGGACCCACAGCGAAAAGCTGCCCCAAATCAAGGAACCCTTGTTGGCCGCGCTGACCGCAGCCGGCCGACAGCCCGGCGACATGACCACGGCGCCGCAGATACTGAGTTGCGCCTCCGATGACGAAGAAACCGTCGCCAACGCAATCCGCCAGGCCCGCGCCCACATAGCCTTTTACATCGGAGGCATGGGGCGGTACTACTACGACCTGTTCTGTCGCTACGGCTACCAGGCCGAGGGCGACGCGGTGCGCCGAGCCTGGGCGGAGGGAGATCGAGGAGCGGCGGCCGGCGCCATCACCGACGAGATGGTTCACGGCATCACGGCCATCGGCACGCCCGAGGAGTGCCGGCGCAAGATGGACCGTTTCCGCGCCAACGGGGTTGACATGCCCCTGGTGGCGTTCCCCCACGGCGCCGAACGGGACACCATGCTGGGCACGCTGGAAGCCCTGGCGCCCGGGAAGGCGTAGGTTGCAAAGGTGAAAATCGGTTTGATATCCGACACCCATTCCGCCGGCAGCGGCTGGGACCTGCCCACGCCGGTGCTGGATGCGCTGGCCGGCTGCGAGCTTTTGCTCCACTGCGGAGATTTGGAATGTATCGGCGTGCTGGACTGCCTGGAACAGGTCGCGCCGGTGCTGGCGGTGCGCGGCTACGAGGACCCGCGCGAACCCGGCGAACGTCTCGCCGATACCACTCGCGTAGTTGAAGCGTCGGGCGCGAAAATAGGAATGGTCCACGACATCCAATGGCCCGCTCCGCCAATCCCAACAACGCCGGATGGCGCCGGGCTTGTGTATCCCGACGACGGATTGGCCGAGCTGTTGACCCGCAAGTTCGGCGAACACGTTGACGTCGTAGCCTTCGGCGATACTCACGAGGAGCTGGTCGAATGGCGCGACGGCGTGCTGTTCGTCAATCCCGGCAGCCCGACCTATCCCGGCCGCCGCCATGCTCCCGGCACGCTGGGAACGGTAGCTTTGTTGCACATTGATAACGGAACGGTCGATGCGCGGATTGTTGACATCGGCGAAACCCTTCGATAGCGAGGCCGCAATCGGGGCGACGATTGACACGCAAACGGCGTTGTGCTAATTTCGCAACGTTTGTCGGATTTTATAGCCGAAAACGGAGAGGAAAGTATGGAATCAATCATCGTAGCCTTAGTCGCCGGGGGCATTGCGCTGGCGTTTGCCGCGTTTATGGCCTGGCGAGTAGTCGGCGCGGACGCCGGCAACGCGCGCATGACCGAGATCGGCGACGCCATCCGCGCCGGCGCGTCGGCTTTCCTGCGTCGCGAGTACATGTCGCTGCTGCCATTCGTGGTTGTGGTGGCAGTCGTGCTGGGCGTGCTGGACTACACAGTGTTCGAGCACGGTCTGAGTGTGCCGGCCACGGCCATCTCGTACCTGGTGGGCACCATCTGCTCCGGCCTGGCCGGATTCGTCGGCATGAACGTCGCGGTGCGGGCCAACGTGCGCACTGCCGCCGCCGCCATGCGCGGGTTGAACCCGGCCCTCCGGGTGGCGTTTTCCAGCGGCACTGTGATGGGCGTTACCGTGGTGGGCATCGGCCTGCTGGGCGTGACCATCCTGTACCTGATTTTCCAGGACATCAGCGCGGTGGCCGGATTCGGTTTCGGCGCCAGCTCCATCGCGCTGTTCGCGCGCGTCGGCGGCGGCATCTTTACCAAGGCTGCTGACGTCGGCTCGGACCTCGTGGGCAAGGTAGAGGCCGGCATCCCCGAGGACGACCCGCGCAACCCCGGCGTCATCGCCGACAACGTGGGCGACAACGTTGGCGACGTGGCCGGAATGGGCGCCGACCTGTTCGAGTCCTATGTGGGCAGCATCATCTCCGCCGTGGCGCTCGCCGCGGCCAGCACCACAGCGTTTGCCGTATTCGGCAACGACGCCGTGTTCCCCATGCTCCTCGCCGGAGCGGGCATCATAGCGGCCATCCTGGGCACTTTCGTCGTGCGCAGCGGTGAGCAGGCCGACTTTGAAAAGCTGCTGTGGTCGCTGCGCTACGGCATTTTCGCTGCCGGCGGCCTGCTGATCATCTTCGCCGCCGTGCTGACCATTACCCTGACCGGCAACTGGTGGTGGTTTGGTTGCGTGGTTGCGGGACTGGTGGCAGGAACCATCATCGGCCTGGCGACGGAGTATTACACTTCCTACAGCTACAAGCCGACGCAGCGGGTTTCGGAATCATCGCAAACCGGCGCGGCCACGGTGATCATCAGCGGCATCGCCACCGGCATGATGAGTACGCTGATTCCGGTCGTCTGCGTATCGGTGGCGATACTGCTGGCCTATTGGTTCGCTGGGTTCTACGGTGTAGCGCTAGCCGGCGTCGGGCTGCTCTCGACCCTCGGAATTACCTTGGCCACCGACGCCTACGGGCCGGTCGCCGACAACGCCGGCGGCATCGCCGAGCAGGCCAACCTGGAACCGCAGGTTCGCGAGCGCACCGACGCGCTGGACGCGCTGGGCAACACCACCGCCGCCACCGGCAAGGGGTTCGCCATCGGTTCGGCGGCGTTGACCGCGCTGGCGCTGCTCGCCGCGTACTCGGTGACCGCCGGGTTGATTACTCTTGACGACACGGGGCGGCTGGCGGCCGGCGGCGCAGGCATTAACCTGCTGCAGCCGCAGATTCTGGTCGGCCTGATCATCGGCGCGATGTTGCCGTTTATCTTCTCCGCCCTCACCATGCAGGCGGTGGGCCGCGCCGCCCAGGGCATTGTTGACGAAGTGCGCCGGCAGTTCCGGGAGATCCCCGGCCTGATGGAAGGCAACGCCCGGCCGGACTCGGCTCGCTGCGTGGACATCAGCACTCGCGGCGCGCTGCGCGAGATGATCCTGCCCGGCGTGATGGCCGTGGTTGCGCCCATCGCCACCGGGTTCATCCTGGGCGAAGCAGCCCTGGGCGGGCTGCTGATCGGCTCTGTATCCGCCGGGTTCATGCTGGCGATTATGATGGCATCGGCCGGCGGCACCTGGGACAACGCCAAGAAGTACGTTGAGCTGGGCAACTTTGGCGGCAAGGGTTCCGACGCCCACAAGGCCGCCGTGGAGGGCGACGTGGTCGGCGACCCGTTCAAGGACACCTCCGGCCCCAGCCTGAACATCCTGCTCAAGCTGATGGCGATTGTGTCGCTGGTCTTCGCGCCGGCCTTCGTCGCCGTGCAGCCGCTCATCAACCTCTAAAGATTCCTGGCGCACCGGGTATCGATAGGGGCGGGTTTGAAACCCGCCCCTACACATTGGTTGTGGTACATTGCCGGACAACTTATCGCGAGAGATGAAACCGATGACTACCAACAACGGCAACCTGTTTGACCTCACCGGGCGGGTGGCCTTAATCACCGGCGGCAACGGGGGTTTGGGTCTGGGCATGGCGCTGGGTCTGGCCAACGCCGGCGCCGACATTGCCATCGCCGCCCGCAACACCGAGAAGAACGCTGCCGCCGTTGCGGAAATCGAGGCTACCGGCCGGCGGTCTGTGGCAATACCTACCGATGTTACCAGCGATTCGGACATTGACGACATGGTGTCGCGGGCGGTCGCCCATTTCGGCCACGTGGACATTCTCGTCAACAACGCTGGCGCAACGGTGCGGAAAGCGCCGGAAGACATCACCGCCGCCGAGTGGGACAACGTCATTGACGTGAACCTGCGGGCCGCGTTCCTGTCCTGCAAGGCGGTCTATCCCCACTTCAAGCGGCAGGGCGGCGGCAAGATTATCAGCATCGGCAGCATGTACAGCATCTTCGGCGGCGGAGGCAGCGGCGTGCCGTACTCGTCCAGCAAGGGCGGTATCGTGCAGCTATCCAAGAGCTTCGCCGTCGCATGGGCCGGCGAGAATATCCAGTCCAACGCCATCCTGCCCGGCTGGTTCATGACGGAACTGACCCAGGCCATCCCGGAAACCCAGCCGGAACGCTACGACCTGATCAACCGCCGCATACCCATGGGTCGCTGGGGTGATGCCAGCGAGCTACAGGGCACGGCGGTGTTCCTGGCCAGCCGCGCGTCGGACTACGTTACGGGAGCGGTGATAGCGGTGGACGGCGGGTTTTCGGTATCATAGTACGAACCAGTGACAAACAGGACAGGCTACTCAGGCGAGGATATCGAATGAAGACGATAACCGTTACCGACGAATTGTACTTGGCGCTTGAGGAGGCAGCGAACCGCAGTGGACAGACAGTTTCGGACTTGGTGCTTGAAGCAATTCAGGTTTGGCTAGACGACGTAGCCGAAGACGAAGCTGACCGTGACAAAATTGAAGCAGCTCGCTCCGAATCAGCTGAGAAAGGCGGGGTTGAATTCGAGGCGTTCTTCGCTGATCTGTTGGGCAGCCAGGACTGACCGAATTGGCATATAGTATCGAGATGTCGCCAGCGGCTCAGCGCCAAGCACGCAGGCTCTCACCGGAAGATACTCAGCGGGTCCAGGATGCTCTGCGAAATCTGATGGATAATCCACGGCCGTCCGGTTGCATCAAACTCACCGGATTCGAGGCGGTCTGGCGTATCAGAGTGGGCCGGCTCCGCATCATCTACGACATCGATGACAATCAACAGCATCTAACAGTGCAACGAATTGCCCGACGGAGTGAAGCCACATACCGGCGTCTATAGCTGCTCGAGCGCCTGTCGGGACAGCATCATCTTCACCGGGCTGATGGGGCGGAAGGTACGCGAGACCCGCACGTCGCCGGCCAGGCTGCACAGGGTGTAGGCGTCGTAGGGTTCCATGCCCTTTTCGGTGATGAGGAAGTCCACCATGTCGCGGACGGCCTGTTTCATCGCCGGGCCCAGGTCCTCACCGTGAGACAGCACGACATAGTGCTCCGGCGTGATGGCGCGGGGGCCGGATATGTTCATGCCCTTTTCCACGGTCACGCGGACGTGGGTATCGGCGGAGCACTCGGCGCCGGTGCCGGCCACCGCGCCGTCGCCTACCACGGCGTGGCAATCGCCCATGGCCAGCAGGCCGCCGGGCACGAACACGGGCAGATAGAGTACGCTGCCCTCCACCAGTTCTTTCATGTCGATGTCGCCGCCGTAGGGGCCACTGTCGCTGGCCGTTTCCTGCGGATAGGTCGGCGTGGTGGCAACCAGGCCCATGGATGGATTTAGCGGCAGGCGGACGCCGCTGGGCAGCACCAGGTCGTCGCCGTCGATGTTCATCACCGTCGGGTATCCCTCGGTGAACTCGGCTTCCAGGAAGCCCCGGCCCGGCATCACCATGTGGGCCGGATTCTCCTTGGGCTTGATGCTGACGAACTCGATGCGCAGCGCGTCGCCCGGTTCCGCGCCGTTGACGTAAATCGGGCCGGTGGCCGGGCCTTTCAGCGACTTCTCCTGCAACACGCCCGGCTCGCGGATGCCTTCAAAAGCATCCCAGGTTTCCACCATGAGATCATCGCCATCGTCGATGATGACGGCAGGCTCGTTTTCGGGTTGCAGGACGTAAATGCGTTGTTCGCGGGATATGGATTTCATAGGTCAGGCTCCTGTTCAGTTGTCCGCAGCAACGGCCGGCGGCGCAGCGGTCTCGGTGCTCATGGGCACTGAGACCTGATAGACATTCGGGCCGTCGGCAAGGGATGTGTCGAAATCCACGACGTTGACCGCAATTTTGTCTCTCGCGCTTGACGCCCCCATTGGAGAGCCGGAGTAGAACGCCGTCACGCCACCCTGCGATACGTCCTCGAACCGCTCCCAATGGCCCAGGGCGATGTAGTCGCAATTGGCCTCGGCGATTTCGTAGGGATGGATGGGCGACGAGCGTTCCTCGGTGTCGTCTGGGTAGTGGTAGTGGCCGTGGGCGATGGCTACCCGCCAGTGGTCGTCACGCTCCGGCGGGATACCGGCCAAAGGACGAAAAGCCGGCGTGTGAGCGTCCATAGCGCGGCCCCAGACGTCCAGCGTCAGGTGTGGGAAGGTCAGCGTCTCGCCCCGCGTGCCGGCGATGATGTACAGGTTATCCGGGGCGTCGCCGAAAGGACTGCGATGGTACAGCGATGCCGCGTCGTAAAGGTCGTGATTGCCGGGCAGTATTACAGCCGGCACGACGGCCCGGGCCATCTCACGCACGAAAAACTCCAGCACGGCGTCGGAGATGCGAGCGTTGTCAAAAACGTCGCCGGCGATGAGCAGGGCGTCAGCGTGATACAGATGCACGCCGTCAACCACGGCGGACAGGGCGCGCTGAGGGGCCTCCGGGTCCCAGTCGTCTCCCAGGTGCGTGTCTGAGGTATGAATCAGGCGGATGCTGCGGCGGGTTGCCATTGGGCTACGGTATCTCCAACTTGAGCGCGGACGGAATCCAGCAGGGCGGGCAGGTTCCAACCCCTGGCGGCGGATACGAACACTCGACCGGTGACGGCCGGTGAATCCGTGGCTGCGAGCACGGAAAGGTCGATTTGATCGAACGATTCAACATCCGCCGGGTCATCGGTGAGCAGGTCCATCTTGTTGATTACGAGGAGGCGCGGTTTCCCGCCCAGGTCCAGCTCGTTCAGGGTTTGCTCAACGACTTCCACCTGCTCCGGCGCTTTAGGGTGTGTGATGTCAATGACGTGGAGCAGAAGGTCGGATTCGTCCAGTTCAGCCAGGGTCGCGCGGAAAGCAGCGACCACGGTGGGCGAAAGCTTCTGGATGAAACCCACCGTATCGCTCAGCAGGAGCTCACTGCCATCGTTCAAGCGGAGGCGGCGGGTTACGGGATCCAGCGTGTTGAACAGCTGGTCTTCGGCCGGGACACCGGCGTTGCACAGGGCGTTGAACAGCGTGCTCTTGCCGGCGTTGGTGTAGCCCACCAGCGTGGCCATCGGCGTTGCGGAACGGCGACGGCGCTCCAGGTATTGGCTACGTCGCTTGCGGACGCTATCCAGCTCCGATTCGATCTTCTGGATGCGGCGGCGGACCAGGCGGCGGTCGGTCTCCAGCTGGGTTTCGCCGGGACCGCGAGTGCCGATGCCCCCGCCCAGGCGCTCCAGGTGCGACCACTGCCCGATGAGGCGCGGCAGCAGGTATTGATGCTGCGCCAACTCGACCTGCATCTGGCCCTCACGAGTGCGCGCGTGGCGTCCGAAAACGTCCAGGATCAACGCGGTGCGGTCGAGAACCTTGATCTGAAGGGCGTTTTCCAGGTTGCGCTGCTGGGTGGGCGTAAGCTCGTCGTCGCAAATCACCACGTCGGGACGCTCTTCGGCCAGAACGTCTTGCAATTCCTGGAGCTTGCCCTTGCCCAGGTAGGTCGGCGTGGTGCGGTCTGCCCGTTGCGACACCGTGGCGACTACCTCGGCGCCGGCGGAGCGGGTCAGGTAGTCCAGTTCATCCAGCGTGTCCTGCAATCCCCACAACTGTTCGCCGCGCTTCTTGGCCTCCACGGCCACAAGCACCGCTCGCTCGGTGGACGGGCCAGTGGGTTTGGGTTGGCGGGACTTGGGCATAGGAGGCAAAGAGATTCGCGCAGGACGAAGGGTTCAGGAACGTGGTGCGGGTATGGTCCAGTTTTCCAGGCGCTGGCAGCCCGTTTCGACGCGCTCGTCCGGGGTGGTGAGAGACAGGCGGATATAGCCCTCGCCGTACTGCCCGTATGAAGAGCCGGGCGTCACCACGATGTCGATTTCTTCCAGCAGCCGGGCGGCGAACTCGGCGGAGGTGAAACCCCCGGGAACCGGCGCCCAGATGTACAGGCTGGCCCGGGGCGTTTCAACTTCCAGGCCCATGCGCGTCAAAGCCTGTAACACGCGGTCTCGACGCCACTGGTAGGTCACTACGTTGTCGTCGATGCAGTCCTGCGGGCCG
Source organism: Chloroflexota bacterium (assembly GCA_028875655.1). Lineage (GTDB taxonomy): Bacteria > Chloroflexota > Dehalococcoidia > Lucifugimonadales > UBA3495 > Bin87. The sequence continues at coordinate 40,006 of JAPPCX010000120.1, forward strand.
GTGAGCGCCTCCATGGACATTTCCTGGATCGCCTGGGGAATGCCGGAGTCCAAGTTGGCCTTGATCTGGAACAGCGCCTTGATCATATCGGCGTTGCCCACGGCCATTCCCATGCGCCAACCGGTCATGTTGTAGGTCTTGGACAGCGAGTGAAACTCCAGCCCGACCTCTTTCGCGCCGTCAATCTGCATCATGCTGCCGGCGCGATAGCCATCGTATCCCACTTCCGAGTAGGCCGCGTCGTGCAGCATGGCGATGTCGTGCTCGCGGCAGTAGCGCAGCGCGGATTCCAAGTCCTCCTGCGACGCCACGGCGCTGGTGGGGTTGTTGGGGTAGTTGAGCCACATCACCTTGGCCGCTCGCGCCACGTCGTCGGGGATGGCGTCGTACTCGGGCAGCCACCCGTTGCGCTGGTACAGCGGCATTACGTAGCTCTCCGCGCCCGCGAACATGGTCCCAACGGAGTACACCGGGTACGCCGGATCCGGCACTAACGCGATATCGCCCGGGTCCAGGAAACAGAACGCTGCGTGGCCGATGCCCTCCTTGGCTCCGATAAGCGGCAACACCTCGGTATCCGGGTCCAGGTCAACGTCGAACCGCTGCTTGTACCACTGAGCGATGGCGCGGCGCATTTCCGGCAGACCATCGGTTTCGGGGTAGCGATGGTTGGGCGGGTCTTGCGATGCCGTCAGCAGGCGGTCAATGATGGGCTGCGGCGTCGGTATGTCCGGGTCGCCGATGCCAAAGGTCACCACGTCGGCGCCGGCAGCGCGCTTCTCAGCAATGATGCGGGAGATTTCCACAAAGGGGTATGGGGCGAGTTTGCCAAGACGTTGGGAAAAGGTGGGCATTTTTGCTCCTGGATAGCTGCTTATCTGGACAGTGGGATGGCTGGCAACCCACGGGGCAACGCTAGACTGCCGCCGCGCTTTGTGTCTCGTGTGCCATCTCCCGCTCCAGCGTGAGCCAGTTGTATTCGTCGATGAACTTGGCCAGGCTGAACGCCGGCTCGATTCCAAGCTCCGCAGAAAGCCGGCCGGCCGGGTCTTCAATTCCGTGCTGGCTGCGGGCATCGGACGCTACCGAAAGCGCGGCCATCCGCATGATGGTCAGGAACTGGGAGTAGGTTGCGCCGTTGGGCTTGTCGTTGGGGAAGTAGGCTTCTCTGATGCCCTTGCCCCAGGACACGAACAGCTGCGGATTCAACGCGGTCAGGATCGCGGAGGCGGCGGTTGGTCCCACGCCGTCGGCGCTGGTCAGCGCGTCGTAGGCGCGCTCGATCACGTCCAGCGTCGAGCAGCGCAGATCGTTGAACTCCAACGCGGACGCCGACAGCGGCTCCAGGTAAGGCATCGCGCTGCGAACGGCATCCGCAATCCCATCGGCCTTGCTCTGCGGAATCCGGCAGCCCCACTGGTTCACGTAGCGCACCAGCGCCGGCCAGTCGGCATCGGTGCTGCCATTCTGCAACGCCTCACGGAATTCAGGAGCGCGCGCGGCGACGCACAGCGTGTCGTCCGCCAACCCTCGAAATGCGTTGGCAGACCAGCGTAGTTGCTCATAGATGGTCGGGCCGGTCACGTAGTTATTCATTCTGTCCACACTCCACTGAATACTTCGGCTGCTGGGCCTTCCAAAAAGACTTCGCCCTTTCCGTCCCACTCGATGTTGAGCGTCCCGCCCGGCAGGTTGACTGCCACGCTGTCGCCGGTGTGCCCCAACAAACGCGATGCTACGCCGATGGCGCACGCGCCGGTGCCGCAGGCCATGGTCTCGCCGGAACCTCGCTCCCAAACGCGGGCATCCAGTTGGCCGTCATCGCGCAGGTTCACGATTTCAAAGTTAACCCGGTCGGGGAAAATCGGATGCCGCTCCACCAGCGGGCCGATGTTGTGCAACGGGAACTCTTCCACCGGTTGGTCAATGAAAGTGACGGCATGGGGATTGCCCATCGACACGAAGGTCAGGAACAGTCGGAAATCCCCGGGATGGATAGCGTAGTTGACTATTGGCCCGTGTTGGGCGCTGATTGCCGGATCGAGATCAACGGGGATTTCGGAGGGCTCAAAACGCGGTGCACCCATGCTGACCCGCGCCGAATCAACTACCGCGCCGTTGTAGTGAGGCACTATGGTGCGGACACCGGACATGGTGTCCACGGTCACCTGCGGAGCAGTAGGAGATACGATTGACCGTTCAATGGCATACTTGGCGAAGCACCTTATCCCGTTGCCACACATCGCTCCTTCGGAGCCGTCGGAGTTGAACATCCGCATCTGGAGGTCAGCCACTTCGGAATTCATCACCAGGATCAGCCCATCCCCGCCCACGCCGAAATGACGGTCGCTGATTGCCCTCGAAAGGCTGCCCCAATCACGTTCCGGCATAGTCCGCGCATCAACATATACGTAGTCGTTACCAGCGCCGTGCATTTTAGTGAATTCCATGGTTGAACTCCTGCGGCCGGTCAGCGCGATGCCGCTGGTGCGGAATTGTATCACACCGTCCTTATTCCGATAGGAAATCGGCAACCCGCGGGCCGGCTTCGGCCATCGGCAACCCGTGGTCGGCGTCCAGCCATACGACACGCTTATCCGATAACTTGAACCAGGTGTATTGCCGCCGGACCAGCCGGTGCGTCTGGGTCTTGGCCCGCTCTATCGCTTCCGCCAGTGTCATTTCACCCGCAAGGTATGCGCCTAGTTGCGAATATCCAACGCTGGCCAGCGGCCCGGTGCCCAGCGGGTAGCCGTCTTGCCGTAAACGCCGCGCCTCGTCGAGCAGGCCGGCCGACATCATCGACTCAAACCGGGCGTCAATGCGTTCATACAGAACCGAACGCTCGGCGGTAAGACCGATTATCAACGCCCGGTAAGGTGGTTCAGGGCTCCGCACGGCTGCCGCAATCTTCTCGCCCGTCGCGTGCAGGATTTCCAGGGCACGAATGACACGCCGGGTGTTGTGCGGCCCGATGGATGCGGCGCGGTTCGGATCCAGCGCGTTGAGTTCCCGCCACAGCGCTGTCGTGCCTTCGACCTCGGCGCGCCGCTCCAGTTCCGCGCGGTAGGCCGGATCGGGAGGTACCTGGGGAACCTGCCAGCCCTCAAGCAGCGCCCATACGTACTGCCCGGTTCCTCCGCACAGGACGGGCAGCCTACGCCTCCGGTTTATGTCAATGATAGCCCGCCGGGCCAGCGGCAGGTATTCGCCCAGGCTGAGCGGTTCATCCGGCGCGCGAATGTCGATGAGGTGGTGTCGCGCCGCCCGCTGCTCGGCCATGGTCGGCTTGGCCGTGCCGATGTCCATGCCGAGGTACACTTGGCGGCTGTCGGCGTTGACGATTTCGCCGTCGAACCGTTGGGCCAGTTGAATTGCCAGCGCCGTTTTGCCCACCCCGGTGGGGCCAACTACGGCAATTACGGAAATCGGGGCCGACACCAATCGGCCTCCACCGCATTACGAACGTGGGCCGGCGAAGGCAGCCGCTACCGCCAGGAAAGAATCTGCATCAAGGCTTGCACCGCCCACCAGTGCGCCGTTGATGGTGTCAACTCCGGCGAAATCGGCAGCGTTGCCGGAGTTGACGCTGCCCCCGTAGAGTATCGGCGTATGCGATGCGACTTCCGCTCCTAGCGCGGCGGCGATGGTGGGCCGAATGGAGCCGCCCATCACCTGGTCGGCAATCTCAGGAGTAGCCGCCCGCCCGGTTCCGATGGCCCAGACCGGCTCGTAGGCAATCGACAGTCTGCCCAGCGCCGCCTCGGGATCAAGGTCCGCCAGTGCAGCGACTACCTGCCGCCTAATTACCTCCGCAGCCTGGCCCGACTCCCGTTCATCCAGCGTTTCGCCGACGCACACGATTGGGCGCAAACCGTGCTCCAGGGCGGCTGCGGTCTTCCATCCCACCGACTGGTCCGTCTCTCCAAAAAACTGGCGACGTTCCGAATGCCCGATGATCACGTACTCACACAGGTCCGCCAGCATCGGCGGCGCGATTTCCCCGGTGAAGGCCCCGCTGTCATCGGAGTGCATATTCTGGGCGGCGATCATGACGCCGCTGCCGGCCACGGCATCCCGCACTGCGGCCAGCGAGACGAAGGGCGGCCCTACGATGATGTCCACTCCGCTCAAACCGCTTGCGCCCACGGCAATGGCCGACGCCAGGGCGACGCCGGAGGCAACGTCGGTGTTCATCTTCCAGTTGCCGGCGACTATGTTGCGAATGTCGGGCATTGGTAGTTCCTCACGGGCCGAACTTGGCGAGTTTGCCGGAATGCGAAAGCGCCAGCAGCATGATGGTTTCCGCCGGGATCCGACCGATGGAACCCTGGGCGCAAGCGCGTTCGTTGAAACCGTCCACGCCCTCGCCCAACGTCAGCTTTGAGTGCAGCATGAAGGGCACCGGATGCCAGCTGTGCGACGCCATGATCGCCGGGGTGGCGTGGTCTCCGGCCACCATCAGCACGTCGGGTTCCAGTTCCAGGATCTTCGGCAGATGGACGTCCAATTCTTCCAGGCACTTGACCTTGGCGTCAAAATCGCCGTCTTCACCGGCGGCGTCGGCGGGCTTGTAGTGCAGGAAAAAGAAGTCGTGATCCTCCCAGTTGGCGTGAAGCGTTTCCACCTCGTCCCCGAAGGTCATGCCCGTGGGGATGATTTTCATGCTGGCCACTGACGCCAGGCCGCGATACATGGGGTAGGCCGCGATTGCCGCCGGGTTCAGGTGGTACACGTCTCCGAAATCTGGCAGGTTCGGCAACTGCGCCCAGCCGCGCAGCAGCACCATGTTGGCGGGTTGGTTCTCGCAGAGGATGCGGCCCGCTTCCGACACAAACTGCTGCACGATATCAGCGGTTCGCTCGGCTTCGGGTACGATGGCGTTGGCCGGCCTGGGGGTCATCCCCTCCCGTTGAGGGTCAGTTTCCTCCACCTGTTCGGACAGGCCCTCGCCGCGCAAGCGCAACACGAACCGGTAGTCCTGCACCGGAAACACGTCCACCTGCACGCCGGGTATTTCGATGCGGTCCAGACGCTCGCAGAGTGGCGCGCTCAGGGAAGTGGCGATGCGTCCAGCTCGCCGATCCGTCAGCATGCCGTCATCGTCAACCGTGCAGAAATTGCCGCGCGCGGCCACATCGCCCGGCAGCAGCTCTACGCCGACGCCCAACGCCTCCAGCGCGCCCCGGCCGATGATGTATTTCAGCGGGTTGTATCCGAACAAGGCCAAGTGCCCCGGCCCGCTGCCGGGCGCGATGCCAACCGCAACCGGAGTGGTCAGACCGCACGCGCTCCGTTGCGCCAGCGCGTCCAGGTTGGGGATGTGAGCCGTCTCCAACTCCGATTTACGCGTGTCCGGGTGCGGCAGGCCGCCCAAACCGTCGGCAACCAGCATCACGATTTTTGACGGCGTACTCGCGATGCTGTCGTGAATCTGTTCCAGGTCGATCATGTTCGCTCCGTCGGTTTAGAGTCTTTAGGCGTCCGGCAATGCGGATATCCCCGGCAGTTCGCGGCCTTCCAGAAATTCCAGCGACGCGCCGCCGCCGGTGGACACGTGGGTCATGCGCTCCACCAGGCCCATGGATTCCACCGCCTCGGCGGTCGAACCGCCGCCCACTACGGTGGTGGCGTCCGGCAGGCGCGCGATGCTGTCTGCAACGGTGCGGGTGCTGGCTTTGAATTTATCCATCTCGAAAACGCCCAACGGACCGTTCCACAGGATGGTCTTGCAGGCGGCCAATGTTGCGGCATAACGGCCGGCGGTCTCCGCCCCCACGTCCATAATGTACCACCCGTCGGGAACATCGCTGACGGCGACGGTTGCCACCGAATCCGGCTCGGGCGCGAATTTATCCGCAGCCACCACGTCGCCGGGCAGATGCACCGCAACGCCGTCGCGGTCTGCCCGGCGTAGCACGTCGCGGGCGAATTCCAGCCGGTCTTCCTCCACTGGAGACGCGCCCACGGGCTTGCCCATGGCCGCCAGAAAGGTTACCGCCATGCCGCCGCCGATGAACAGATGGTCAAGCTTGGGCAACAGGTTCTCCAGCACCAGGATTTTGTCGCTCACCTTGGCTCCGCCCATCAGCGCGGCCAGCGGGCGTTCCGGCTCCGCCAGCGCCAAGCCCAGCGACTCCACCTCCCGTTGGGTCAACAGGCCCATCGCCGAAGGGAGCAGGCCGGGCAGCCCGACCGTCGATGCGTGGGCGCGGTGCGCCACCGCGAAAGCGTCCATTACGAAGCAGTCGGCCAGCGACGCCAGGTCCCTGCTGAACCCTTCGTCATTCTGTTCCTCGCCGGGATGGAATCGCAAGTTCTCCAGCAGGTAGATCTCGCTCTCGGACATGCCGCCGACAGCTGCCGCAACCTCCGGGCCTACGCAATCTGCTAGCGATACCACCGACCGGTTCAGCAGGACGCCGAGGCGTGCGCCCACGGGCGCCAATCGCAGCGTTTCATCCACTTGTCCGCGCGGCCGGCCCAAATGCGAACAGAGAACCACCCTGCATCGCCGTTCCAGCAGGTACTCGATGGTGGGCAGCGTCGCCCGCAGCCGCTGGTCATAGTTGGCGATTGCCTCCACTCCCTGCTCGATAGGGACGTTGAAATCCACTCTGACGAGAACGGTCTTGCCGGCCACGTCCAGCTGGGAGAGGGTTCGCTTGGTCATCTCGGTGTCGCCTCAGTGGTCAAACCAGCGCGCCGCCGATTATCCATTCCGTCGCCTGCTGCAGGGCTTCGGGACGCTGCAACTGGACGCTTTCGGATGACGCGGCGGCGTGGGCATCGCCCAGCAGCCGCTCAACGTATCCCTCGGCATAGGGCCGGGAACCGGCATCGTCCAGAATGGCGACGATGCGGGCGGAATCGCTCGGTTCCAGCACGCGCTTCATGTATATGCCGCCCAGTTCCCGCTTGGCGGTCGTTGGCGCGTGGTGCAGCGCATGAATCAGGGGCAGGCTCTTCTTCTTGTTCAGCACGTTGCTGGCTGTGAAGCCGTCGCCCTGCTCACCCCACAGGTCGGTTATGTCGTTCCGCACCTGCAAGGCCATGCCCAGCTTTTCGCCCCAGTCGTACAGCGCGCCGGCCGTTTCGTCGTCCGCTCCCGCCGCCAGCGCCCCAATCCGCGCCGAGCATCCCGCCAGCGCGCCCGACTTGCGCCTGATCATGTCGAGGTAGTCGGACTCGGATACCATCAACTGGTCCTGGTATGTCAAATCCATGTACTGGCCTTCACACAGCGTCAGGCAGGCCCGGTCCAGGGAGCGCAGCGCTTCAAGCACAGTGCCGGCGGGTATGCCGCCATCGCTGAGTCGCATCAGCGCCGACCTCGCCAGCGCGTGCAGCCCGTCGCCCGCGTTGATTGCCTGGGACGGCCCCCATACCCACCAGATGCTGGGACGAGTGTCGTTCTGATCGATGCGGCCGGCTTGCACGTCGTTGTGCACCAGCACGAAATTGTACGCCAACTCAACCGCCGAGGCCGCGGGCGCCGCCGGTACGTGATCTCCCGCCACGGCGTCGGCTGCGGCCAATGAGAGGACGCCGCAATGATGCAGGCGTGTCGGCGTGTCGGCGGCGGGGTTGCCGCGCTCATCCACCCATCCCAGGTGGTAGCGGAGCAAGTCGTAGAGCATGCCCTGCCGGTCCGCAAAAGCGGCGCGCAGGTCGGCGTCCACAACGGCGCGGTATGAGTCGTATGTCATGGCCGTGGTGATGATTGCCCTCAAGTATTCGGGGACTACGCCAGCCCGGCGGCGCGGCGAACCTCGGGAAATGGCAGGGCCCCCGCGCGGAGCAGAGTCAGATCGTCGTCGGAAACCGCAACAATCGTGCTGGCCGTGCCCTGGGGTGGTTCGCCGGAAACAATAATACCATCAACCAACCCTCCCAGGCATCGGTTCAGCTCCTCCGGATCGGTTAGGTCAGGCTCGCCGCTGCGGTTGGCGCTGGTTCCCGTGATGGGCCGGCCCAGTCTGGCGGCAAGGGCCAAGGGGATCGCGTGATCCGGCATCCGCACGGCGATGGTATCCAACCCTGCCGTGAGCCGTGGGGGCAGTTCCGGGCTTGCCGGCAACACCAACGTCAGCGGCCCCGGCCAGAAGCGTTCTGCCAAAACGCGCGCGAGTTCCCCACAGCGTCCTGCGACGGTTGACACCATCCCAACTTGCTCCCAACCGGATACCAGCACCGGGAGAGCCATCCCGGAGGGCCTACCCTTGATCTCGTACACCTTTTCCAGGGCGTCCGGGTTGGTTGCGTCCGCCGCCAGGCCGTACAACGTGTCGGTGGGAATCGCCACTACGCCGCCAGCGGCGATGCAATCCCGCGCCTGCTCGATTTCCGTTCGGTTGATCATGCGCCCAACATTTTACCATCGCGCTCGAGCCCGTCATTGCGAGCGCAGCGCGGCAATCTCATCAAGCGCCCGACTATGCTACTATTGACGCCGAATTTTCCTGGGTTGGCGGCCGTTTGATGACCAGCATGAACCGACCTGAAGCCATGGTCGTTATCGACTTTGGCTCACAATACACCCACCTGATCGCCCGACGCATCCGGGAGTTGCAGGTCTATTCTGAAATCATCCCGGCGTCGGCATCGGAGGATGCAATCAAGCACCTGAACGCCCGCGGCATCATCCTGTCCGGCGGGCCGGCCAGCGTGTATGATCCGGGCGCGCCGGCCATCCAACAATGGGTAATCGACTCCGGCCTGCCCGTGCTGGGCATCTGCTATGGGATGCAAGCGCTGGTCCACCAACTGGGCGGAACCGTCGTCGCCGGCGACGTGCGCGAATATGGCCACGCCGACTTGATTAACGACCAAAGCGAAACGGGACTGCTGGCCGGCATCAGCATCCAAGTTCCGGTGTGGATGAGCCACGGCGACCGCGTGGAACGGTTGCCCGACGGCATGTCCGCATTGGCTCGGACCGCCAACACCGAGTGCGCCGCCATCACCGACGGCAAAAGATGGTTCGGCCTCCAGTTCCACCCGGAGGTACAGCACACCCCGGACGGCATGACCATCCTGGGCAATTTCGTTCATCAAATCTGCGGTTGCGCCGAATCGTGGACCCCCGGAAACTTTGTCGCCGACACCGTGGACCGCGTCCGTGAGCAGGTGGGCGACGACCGGGTAATCTGCGGGTTGAGCGGCGGCGTGGATTCGTCGGTGGCCGCCGCATTGCTCCACCGGGCCGTTGGGCCGCAGCTCACCTGCATTTTCGTGAACAACGGCCTCCTGCGCCACGGCGAAGTCGAGCAGGTGCAGGACACGTTCCAACGCGGCCTGGGCCTGGACTTGCGCTATGTGGACGCCGAATCCCGGTTCCTCACCCAACTGGCCGGCGTCACGGACCCGGAAACCAAGCGCAAAACCATCGGCGGGGAGTTCATCAAGGTTTTCGAGGATGCCGCCGCCGAAATCGAAAACGTCCAGTGGCTGGCCCAGGGCACCCTCTACCCGGACGTGATCGAAAGCGAAACTCCCGACAACCGCGCGTCCGCCCGCATCAAGACCCACCACAATGTCGGTGGCCTGCCGGAACACATGGACTTCGGCCTGGTGGAACCGCTGCGCTACCTGTTCAAGGACGAGGTTCGCGCCGTTGGCCTGGAACTGGGCTTGCCCGAGGAGATAATCTACCGACAGCCGTTCCCGGGTCCCGGGCTGGCCATCCGCATCATCGGCGAAGTGACCTCGGAGCGCGTGGAGTTGCTGCGCAACTGCGACCGCATCGTGCTTGAAGAAATCAACGACGCCGGACTCTACCGGGACATCTGGCAGAGTTTCGCCGTGCTCACCGACAACCGCACCGTGGGCGTGATGGGCGACTATCGCACCTACGGGTACGCCTGCGCCATCCGAGCCGTGAACTCCGAGGACGCCATGACCGCGGATTGGGTGCGCCTGCCCTACGACGTGCTGGCCCGCATCAGCAACCGCATCGTCAACGAGGTGGACGGCGTGAACCGCGTCGTGTACGACATCACCAGCAAGCCGCCGGGCACCATCGAGTGGGAGTAATCCGGTATGCGCGTCCTGGTCGTAGGTTCCGGCGGACGGGAGCACGCCCTAGCTTGGCGGTTGGCGCAATCGCCGTCGGTGGGTGAGCTCTTCGCCGCTCCCGGTAACTCCGGCACTGCCGGCCTGGGAACCAACCTGCCGCTATCCGAAACCGACCTTGACGGCATCGTTGCGGCATCCATCCACCACTCCATCGATCTGGTGGTGGTTGGCCCGGAAACGCCGCTGGCGTTGGGGCTGTCCAATCGCCTGGACGCCGCCGGCATCCCCGCGTTTGGCCCCTCACGGGCAGCGGCGCAACTGGAATCCAGCAAGAGCTTCGCCCGCTCGGTGATGGACGCCGCCGGAGTTCCGGGCCCTAACTACCGGGTTTTCCAGAACGTTGCCGGCGCCCTCGCCTACGTTCAGTACCACGATGCGCCCGTGGTGGTGAAAGCCGACGGCCTGGCCGCCGGCAAGGGCGTGGCCATGTGCGCCAACCGCGAGGATGCCCAATACGCCATTCGCGCCTGCATGGAGGAGCGGGCATTCGGCGACGCCGGCGAAAACGTAGTCATTGAAGACTGGCTGCACGGGCCGGAGGTTAGCGTGTTCGGATTCACCGACGGCGATAACCTCTCCCCGGTGGTCGCCGCCACCGACTACAAGCGCATCGGCGAAGGCGGCGCCGGCGCCAACACCGGCGGCATGGGCAGCTACGGGCCGCCCCATTACTGGAACGACGAATTGGCCGAGACAATCCGGGAAGATTTCATGCTGCCGGTTATTCGGGAGCTAGATCGGCGCGGCGCGCGCTACCGCGGCGCGCTGTATTGCGGTCTGATGCTCACCGACACCGGGCCGCGCGTCCTTGAATTCAACTGCCGGTTCGGGGATCCCGAAACCCAGGTAATCATGCCCCGATTGCTCAGCGACCCGGCCGAGGTGATGCTCGCCTGCGCCACGGGCAGCCTGGCCGACATCGAGCCGGTGCGTTGGTCAAACCGGCCGGCCGTGGCGGTCGTGATGGTCTCCAACGGCTACCCCGGCGCCTATCAAACTGGATACGCCATCTCCGGCCTGGAAGACGATGCTGACGCTGACACACTGGTATTCCACGCCGGCGCGCGCCTGGACGACGATGGCTCAACCGTATTGACCGCCGGCGGCCGGGTGCTGGCATGTGTCGGCATGGGCGACACGGTCCAGGATGCCCGCGACCGTGCCTACCAACGCGCCGGCCGCATCAGCTTTGACGGCGCGTATTACCGGCGCGACATCGCGGCCGAGGCCGTCAACTTGCCGGTCGGCGTGGGATGATTCTGAATCGTGGTTACTGCCAGGCAGCCATCATCAACCTCGACCGATTGGGCAGCCCTGTCCCATGCCTTTCAACAGGCCGTCGAATCTGGCGAACTGGACTCATTCCGCCGTCGTCGGTGGCAGGACGCCGATGACCCGGCGGGCTGGCTTGAGCAGGACGCGCTGGCCAAGCTTACCCAATCCCAGGCGGACGCCCTGTATCGCGGCGCCGGCGGCCGGCAAATCGGCAGGTTCCGCGCCAATCCCATCGCGGACGTGCGGGACGCCGTCGATTTCCTGCTCTACGACACCATCAAGTTGGAGAACCGCTTTGAGGAATGCGCTCTCGAAACGGGAGGCTTCGGCCTGACCGGCGCCGGCCGAGAATGGCCGTCTTACTTGCTGACGCTGCGGGAACCCACGCTGTTCGCACCCTGGAGTCCTCACACCGAGCGCGCCTTGCGCCGGTTGCGAATGTTGCCGCCGGGTCTGAAACAAGGCCATCCGGGGCTGTGCTACATCGACCTGCTGTACGCTATGCAGGTATTGCGCGTCAGGCTCGGCCTCCCGGACTTTCGCGCAGTTGACGAATTCTGTTACTTTAATGGGCGCAACTTGAAGGCTCGGGCCTGAACCCCGGGCTTTGGAATGGGTCAACCCTTGAATCGCCGAACCCCTGAATGGAGGAACTGTCAATGCCCTGGCTGGATGAGCTGAAACGCCTGCGGGTGCGCGTGGACAACGAGGGCTACGGGCGCAAGATGGCTGAAATGGCCGAGCGCCGCGAGTTGCTCGAAAAGTTCGCCAACGGGTTGGGCATTGAGCAACTGCTGGGGCAGATGAACGAAACTCTGCTGGACGGTGGAGCGCGATTGATCGTCGATCGTTCCTGGCAGTACGATTTCGAGGGCGACGACGATTCCGATTTCGACGAGCTCACCGACGAAATCCTGTACACCCTCTACTGGCACGACGGCGACCCGGTGGAACTGGACGTCCGTGTAGGGATCGACAGCGACGACGCCGGTTACGTAATGGTCGAGGACGAAGAAATCGACGATGACGAGGATAGCATCCAGAAAGCTTTGCTGGACGCGTTCCGGGACATCGCGGAAATTAACGAGTAATTCTAGCCTTCCCGCGATAGCTGCCCGCAAAGTCCGGGAATCGCGGCGGCGACAAGGAGAACAGCTTTGCCACTGGTAGGAGTAGTAATGGGCAGCGCCTCTGACGAAGAGGCCGTCCAGCCAACCCTCAACACCCTGGAATCCCTGGGGGTCGATTACGAAGTCAGGGTAATGTCCGCCCACCGAACCCCCGAGCGAGTCCATGAATACGCCAGCACGGCGCGGGAGCGCGGCTTGGAAGTGCTGATTGCCGCCGCCGGCGGTTCCGCAGCGCTGGGTGGCGCCCTGGCCGCGCAGACCACGCTGCCCGTCATCGGCATTCCCCTCACGTCCAGCGAACTCAACGGCTGGGACGCGTTGCTGTCAACGGCGCAGATGCCCCCGGGCATTCCCGTGGCCGCCATGGCCGTCGGCGGTTGGGGTGCGCGCAACGCCGCCTACTACGCCGCGCAGATCCTCGCCATCAAGCACGACGACATCCGCGAGGCCGTCGACCGGTATCGACAATCTCTCCGTGGCTAGCTCTTCTGATGTGCGCCGCCGGCCACTGGCGGTGCTCACCGACTTTGACGACACCGCGGCGGCCCAGAACGTCGCCGAACTGCTGCTGCACCGCTTCGGTAGCCCCACGTGGACCGACGTGCGCGAACGGTTTCGTCAAGGCGAATTGACGCTGAAGGACTACCAGGAAATAACCTTCCGGGAGATCCAGGCGGACAAGGCAACCATGCAAGCCTACGTGCGCGAGCAGGCTTGTTTCCGTCAGCATTTCGGCGAACTGGCCCATTTTTGCCGCAAGCGTTCAACACCTATGTGCATCGTCAGTCAGGGCCTGGATTTCTACATCCAGGCGTTGCTGGACGACTCCGGGCACCCAACCATGCCCGTCCACGCCGTCCGCACTGAGTTTGATGGCAGCGGCCGCATCGTCGAATATGCCTACGATTTCACCTACCCTGACGCGCCGGAGCTGGGCAACAGCAAAGCGCTCATGGTGCGGCGTTTTCAGGAACAGGGGTATCATGTGTTTTTCGCCGGCGACGGGCGTTCCGACTTCGAGGCCGGCGAGGTCGCCGACACCGTGTTCGCTCATCGCCAGATGGCGGAGATGTGCAGCGACGCCGGCATACCGTTTACCCCGTTCACCGATTTCGGCCCGGTGCTCGCAATGGTTCGCGAGTACCTGTGCGGCTAGGAACGCGAACAGCCAGTTGCAAATCTGTCGGCGTCGATGCGCCGGCGGCCGGCGAACACGGTCAGCCTATTTGTTCAGGCTCGCCCTGCTGACCAACCACTTGGTCAGCTCGACCGGTATCTCCTTCGCCATCGCCCGGCGGCGCACCCCGATTCGCCTCACTTTCTAGGTAGGCTGAAATCAGAGGACTCACCATGCGCCGGGTTGCGTCCCCCTGAGCATCTGGTTCTGGGGGCAGCGCTGGGGTTTCAACGTCGTCGTCATGGTGAGAAACTGGCACGGATGCCGTTGGCAGGAATGTGTCTCGGAAAGCCGGTTCCAGAACACGATGAACCCTGAAACTGATGATTCCCACCGCCAACGCCGATGCAACCAGCAGGACCAGCGACACGGATACGGACAGGCCGCCCAGTGCGAACAGGCGGATGAACAACGGCAGCAGCAGCAGGAACAGCAGCGCCAATAGCGCGGTTGCCAGCCCGTATTCCACTATTGCCTGCACAGCCGCCCAATTCGGCATCCCTCTGATTTGAGCAGTTGGCAAGTTGGGGTATCCCGTCACCAGGTGCGCCAGGGTGCGCAGCGACCGCCAGATTCCGATGACGGCCGGCGTACTCAGGCCAACCACCACGCCTACCGTTATCAAAGCGCTTACGCCCGTGGATACGTGCAGGAACCGCCCCACTATCCCAGGCGATGAAAACATGATCCCGGCGCCGGCGGCGCTCAACACGGCGACGATGCTGGCGTTAATCAGGATGCGGCGCGCTACACTGCGGATTTCCCGTCCCGACGGACCGGGAATCGACAGTATGGACCAGAATATGTTTACCGCCAGGCTGATGCCCAGCATCACGCGGCGCATCGGTGCCGGCGAGCGCTGACCCAACCATCCCGACAGCGGCACAGCCGCCTTTCCGGTGAGCGGCGCCAGCACCGAAGTGATGGCCGTAACTATGGACAGCACCGGCCCGAGGGTGGATCCTCCCATAACGTCGGTGGGCGTCAACCGGCCGATAGCCAGGGAAAACTCCCCCATCTGGGGCATCGTCATGCCCACCCGCATGGCATCGCCCGAGCTGCGACCAGCCAGGATGGAGCATACAGTGTTGGCTATCATCTTGCCGGCCATGAACACGGCCATCACCACCAGCGCCGGCACGATGAAGTCACCCAGCGTCCGGTAGTCGATGAGCATCCCGATGGAGAGGAAGAACAGCGCGCCGAACATATCGCGCACGGGTGAGACCATGCGGTTGACTCGTTCGGCCGCTGCCGTATCCCCGATCACAACCCCAACCATGAACGACCCCGCCGCCGGGGACAATCCCAGCAGGGTGGCGCAGAGCGCCAGCAGGAAACAGAACCCCAGGCTGGCCAGCAGCAGCGTTTCGTCCGATTGCAACTGCGACAGCCACCGCATGATCCGGGCGGCCAGCATCGTCCCGGCAACCAGGACCACCACGCAGAAGATGGCCAACTTGCCCGCGAGAATCCCGGCGTCGGCCAGGTTGGCCGTGCCCGTCGTGGCCAGGCCCGCCAGGACGGTTAGCAGTATCACCGCCGCGAAGTCCTCCACCAGCAGGATGCCCACAATGGTCTGCCCCCAGCTCGAATTAAGGTTGCCGCCGTCGCGCAGCCCTTTCAGCAAAATGGCAGAGCTGCTGATGGCCATAGCCCCACCGAGATAGAGGCCGTGGCTGGGGTCAATGCCCGGCAGGATGCTGGCAATCCATACGCCGAGTAGGGTGAGCAGGCTGATCTCGGTCACGCCGATGATGAGGACGCGGAAACCGATCTGCTGGATGCGTCGCCAGCCCAGCTCCAGCCCTATGCCGAAAAGCAGCAGGATCAGCCCCAGCTCGGCCAACAAGCCGATGGTGTCCAGGTTGCTGATCAAGGGCGTCGGCAGGGTGAACGGCCCGATGATCATGCCCGCCACCAGGTAGCCGAGCACCGGCGGCTGCCAGGCCAGTCTCGCCAGGGCTAGACCTGCGGCGGCGATGACCATCGCGACGGTAAAGTCCTTCAGCAGCGTCGCGGTGCCCTCGGAAATGCCGGCGGCGAATATCGTCAGCAAAATATCCATCGGCGATATGCTCTAGGCTAAGGACAGTGTGCTCAATTCCGGTGTATGTTAACCCAACACACCGCAATTGTCAGGCCCGCAGCTCGGTGAGATGTGCCCCGGCCTGTGGAGTAACGACATGGTGGAACCGGGGGCTTACCAGCAAACCATTATCTCAACGGAGGAAGCGGCGGTTATCGCGAGGGAAGTGCGTCGCCTCATCCGCGAGGGCGACGAACGCTCGGCATGGGAGCAGTTGAGACACTTGCACCCCGCCGACATGGGCAGCATCATGGCGGCCCTGCCTCGCACCAGCCGAGAGGCCATCGTGGCAGTGATGTCGCCCGACGCGGTGGCCTGGATGTTCCGCCACATGAACCCGGTGCAAGCCGCTCGGGTCAGCGCCCGGTTGGGCACCGGCATACTTTCCCTGGCGTTGGCCCAGGTCAACCCGCGAACCGCCCTGGACATCCTGCGACGCATGCCCGGGTCCCGCGCCCGGGAAGTCGCCGAAGCCATCGGGCAACCTGCGGATGATCCGGCGGTTGAAACGACCCCGTTGGATACTGCGGCCGGGTTCATGGTAACCAGGTTTCCCACCGTGCATCCCGATGAGCGAGTGGAATCGGCCCGGGTCAATCTCCGGAGACTGTCCCGCGAAGATCACAACTTTACCCATGTTTTCGTGATTGACGACGACAGCCAACTGATCGGCCAGGTGGCCATGATCGACCTGGCAATGTCGGCCGACGATGCGCCGATAACGGAACTGATCATGCCCAGCATGGCCCCGGTGCCCGCCGAAACGCCCCGGGAGGAGTGCGCCCGGCTCCAGAGACACTACAACCTGACCCAACTGCCCGTCGTGGAAGGCGGCCGGCTGATCGGAGTCATACCTTCCACGTTCCTCCTCAGCGCGTCCGTTGCTCAGGACACGGAGCAGATCCTACAGGTGGCCAACGTGGCCGGGGACAGCCCCGACGGGCCGCTGCTGGGCTCGATACGCACCCGACTGCCGTGGCTTACAATCAATCTTGCCACCACCTTCCTGGCCGCCTTCACGGTTTCGCTTTTCGAGTCCACGCTGGCCAGGGTGGTGGTTCTGGCCGCCTTTCTGCCGGTGGTCGCCGGACAGGGCGGCATCGGCGGCACCCAGACCTTGACCCTCATCATAAGGGCCATGGCCCTGGGCGAGTTGGTGGGAATGCGGGCCAGGCGACTGTTGACCCGTGAGCTGATCCTGGGGCTGATTCACGGTGTGTGGCTGGGCGTGCTGGTGGCGGTCATTGCCGCTTTGTGGAAGCAGAACCTGGGCCTGGCTCTGGTGCTGGGGGTGGCGATGTTGGGCAACATGGCCATGGCGGGAGTAACCGGAGCCGGGGTGCCATTGTTGCTGCGGCGCATCGGCGTGGACCCGGCCGTCGCGTCGGCGGTGGTCGTCACCACCGTCACGGACGTGTGCGGCTTCCTGCTCTTCCTGGGCATTGCCAGCGCTGCCATAACCCTGATCGTCTAGGCGAACCGCCATGCTCGGATTCCTCGACCCCAGCCCAACCCTGACACCCCGGGAGACTCGGCGCAGCCAGCGGCTGATGATGTGGGGCACCGTCATGGGCGGCGCCATGTTCAGCCTGGGCAGCGGCGGATTCATGGCCGCCTACGCTCTCGCATTGGGCGCCAACAACCTCCAGGTGGGCATCCTGGCCGCGTTGCCGCCCGTGTCCCAGGTGGTGCAGTTGCCGGCCATCCTGGCGGTGGAGCGGTTCCGCAAACGCAAAGCCATCGGGCTTCCCGCCTGGTTCCTGGGACAGTTGGTATGGCTGCCCATCGCCGCCGTTCCCTTCGTGCTGGATACGCCAGGAACTCTGGCGATCTCCGCCGTGATCGTCCTGCTGGCCCTGCGCGGTCTGTTCAACCCCGTGTGGGTCACCGCTCAGAACAGCTGGATGCGGGACCTCATCCCCCAGGAGTTGTTGGGCCGCTTCTTCAGCAGACGCCTCGGAACCATGACGGCTACAATCGTAATCGTAGGATTGGCCGGGTCTTTTTTCGTAAGCTGGTGGCAGAGTTTCGCGCCGCCCGATCAGGCCATCTACGCCTATTCATTCCTGCTCCTCGCCGGATGGCTGACCTTTGGCGTAATCGGCCCCGCCCTGGTTGGGTTCAGTAAGGAACCGCTGATGCCGGCAGCTCCTGAGTCCGATCGCTCGGCATGGTCCATCATATTGGAACCGTTGCGAGATGCCGACTTTCGACGCCTGTTCCAGTTCCTGTTCTTCTGGAACTTCGCCATGAATCTGGCAGTGCCTTTCTTCGCGGTGTACATGCTGACCCGTCTCGGCTTTTCCCTGCCCGTAGTAATCGGCTTCACCATGCTGAGCCAGGTCACAAACGTCCTGTTCATACGGGTCTGGGGAGCCATGGCCGACCGTTTCGGCAGCAAGACGGTGCTGTCTCTGTCAGCATCGCTGTTCCTGCTGGTGGTCATCGGCTGGGTCTTCACCACCAACCCGGAACGCCACTTGCTCACAATTCCGCTGCTGACGGTGTTGCACGTTTTCGCCGGCGTTGCCACCGCCGGCATCCAGCTTACCGTCCAGACCATCGCCCTGAAGACTGCGCCCGAGGGCAGCGCCACCCCGTACATTGGCATCGCCGGGATCGGCACCGGTCTGGGGGCCGGCATTGGCCCCATCGTGGGCGGCGCCTTGGCCGACTTCTTTGACAATCACTTGTTCCGCATCGACCTGAGCTGGACTTCCGCAGACGGAGTGCTTGAATTGCCGGCCCTCACGCTTACCGGCATCGATTTCCTCTTTGTCGTCTCTTTTTGCCTGGGTGTCGTTACGCTGAACTTGCTGGCTCAGTTGCGAGAAGAAGGCGCCGCCGACCGGGAGGTCGCGATGCGCGAACTGATCGGAGGCATGGACCCCGTGCTGCGGGCGGTGAGTTCGGTGCCAGGCGCCGGCTTTGTTACGGCAGCGTCCTACGGTTACGTCAAACGGGTTCCCGGGGCGGACGTCGCCCTTGGGGTTATGGCCTACGAGCTTGCGTCGTCCACGCAGGCAGCGGTGGCGTCCGCCGGCCGCGGACGCCGACTGGCGGCGGATGCGGAGTCCATGGTTGGGAATGCCCTTTTCTCGGTCATGGGCCGTTTACAAGACGCCGGAGTGCACAGCGTTGCGCTGGCACAGCACGCCACCCGCGGCGCGATGCACGTCGGCGATGAGTTGGTTGACCAATTGGAGGGGGTAGTTCAATCATCAATAACGGGCTCCCTGCGCGCACTCGACCTCGTTGCCGTGGACCCGCTTGACTCCCTCTACGGCGCAGGATACGGCGCCTTGCAGGGTGCGCTGGAATCGGAACACGATCCGGTGCGGGTTTCCAGGGCCGCAATCGCAGCTGCCAGAGGCATGGCTTCCGAATTAGGCGTGACGGAGGACGAGGCAGCGCGGGCCGTGGCCGACGGCATCCTCACCGCCGCCTCCAACACCGATGCGGAAACCCTGGATTCGGTCCGTGAAGCCCTTCCCCAACAAACTCCCAATCCCGAAAGTCCTGACAGCCACTGACACCCGCCTGTTGACGCCCGCCAAACGCACGTTCTACAATAGCCTTACTGCTAGCAAATCATCCAATCATCACCGCCTGCCAACGAGGTCATAATCACTACGGTCGTCAACGGCCAACAACCAGTCAGCAACTCCCAAATCGCAAGACCACGCCCCGACCGACGAGGCAACCTATGCG
>JAPPCX010000030.1 GCA_028875655.1 Chloroflexota bacterium
ATTTCGCTTGCGCCCTCATCACCCTCAGGGCCGCAGGGTTATTAGGATAGGCTCTTAGTCGGGCCAAACCCGGGTAACTGCGTGGGGCGACCGTTTGGTCGCCCCGTTGCGTAAGAGCATGCACGATATGGCAACGACAGGGACGGGCAGATGGCCTTATAATGGCATCAGGTTGAGGAGCAATTAGCCATGACCACCACAATCGAACCACGCACGGGTATGCAGTTCTCCGTCGCCGAGTTCCTGGAGCTTGATCTTCCGGAACCGGACGACAAACGGAAGATGGAGCTGGACGACGGGATACTGTACATCATGCCAAGACCGAGAATCGCCCATCAACGAACGCAGGGCAAGTTGATTCAATACTTCTTCAATTACCAGGATTTATTTGATGAGCCTCCCTGCGATACGCATCTCGACGTCATCGTCGCGCTTCCCTCGGAGTTGCCTCGGCTGTTCGCTCCAGACCTTTCAGTGATCCTGCGTGGCAACGATGTAGCCATCAGTGATCGAATGATTGAAGGCGCGCCCGACATCGCGGTGGAAGTTCTGTCCTCTGACCGCAATCGCGATTTGGTTCGCAAGCGTCAGGTGTACGCCGAGGCCGGCATCCCGGAATACTGGATCTTCGACGAGCGTAACGAGGTGGCTACTCTCTTGGAACTGCGCGATGGCGAGTACGTAGAGCGAACCGTCCTCACTGCCGACGATACCTTGACCACGCCGCTGCTGCCCGGCCTGGAGATCCCCCTGGCCGGTATATTCCGACTTCGCACCCAGCCGGCGCGGTGACTTAGAGATTGAGATGCCTCCGCGTTCCGGAAATATCCTGATAGTTGATGACGAAGCGACTTCCGCGATTGTCCGGGCGGTGTGCCGGCGGTTGGAAGATGAAGGGTGGAGCACCCAGGTGGTGAGCAAGGAAGAACATGGTTCGGCCGACGATATGCTCTGGGCCGCCGTGGCCGTGATTGAGGACGCGGCGCCGGACGGCGTAATCCTGGACGTGCGCCTGGGAGAATATCGCGACGACCAGTTCAAAGGACTGGACCTGCTGAAGCGCATCGTTGCCGAGCGCCCACGCCTGCCCGTGCTGATGTTCACGCAGTACAGCCAGGGCGTGGAGCGCGACACAGTGGCCCGAAGCGCCCTGCAAGTGGATGCGCCGGTCGAGTTCATCGACAAGCTTGCCTCACCGGAAGAAGTGGCTCTCCGGATGCGGAGATTGGTCGGGGCAGAGCCTGAGACTATCGCCATCGGCAGCCGAATTTTGATGGACAATGACGCGAGAGCGGTGCTGGTTGTCAACGAAAATGGCGAGATGGAGCCGGTGGCTGACATCAGCGGCCGGCGTTTTGACATACTACGCGAACTGACGCAAGCCTGGTATCGCAGCCCGGGCAATGTGGTGCCCTTTGGCCGCCTGGAGCGTTACCTTGAAGGCGACGATACCCGTGCGTCGCTGAGGGTTCGGATCCGGGAGATCAAGGTGTCCATGGGACGCGCGCTGGGGCAAGCTCTGGGCGCTAACGACTTCATCGTCAGCGTTCGAGAACGAGGTTATCGCTTGCTGCCCCCGCGTGAGCAGGTTTGATATGGCGACGTTGCCGTCCCGACGAGCGGGAGGACATCCCTTTTTCGCCTACGCCGGAATTACCCTGGCGGTAGCCGGCCTGGCGGCGATGGTGGTTTCGCTGTTTCTTCCGTTGACCTGGCTGTTTCCAAATCCCTGGTCGGTTGAGCCCCTGTCCTACGTGGGCATTGCCGCAGTTGTGGTGGGGCTTGCGGTTGCGGTTGGCGGGTACGCGGGCGCCGGCGGCAGGTGCGGCAAAGGCAATGGGCTCAACGGTTTGGATGACTGGAGCCGTCTGACGGAGCAACAGTTTGAGACCTACCAGCACGACCTCGGCCGGCCCATGCGTCGCATCCTGGGCAAATGCCGGGAGGTGCGCGGCGTGTTGGCGGCTACGGGAGAAGACGTGTCGATTGTGGTCCACGAGTTGCTGGACGAGATTGAAGAACAGGCGCCATCTTTCCGGCTGATGATGGCCAACATGCAGGTGATGATCAACCTGGAAACTCCGGACGCCCCGACTGAGCGCTATCCCGTAGAGCCGACCGCCGTGGTCAGTCGCATCGTGGAACGCTACACCGGGCAGGCAGCGGAACAGGGCAAGGACATCGCCTGGTGGTCCGAACCAGCGGAGTTCGGGCTGGTATATTCGGACGCCGCCGCGCTGGAGCACATCATTGCCAACCTGGTGGACAACGCCCTTCGTTATGGAGGCGACTACATCGAGATTACCGCCACTCGGCGCCCGGATGAGTTCACAGTCTGCGTAACCGACAACGGTCCCGGCATCCCGGACCACTATCGGGCCCATCTGTTCACTCGCGGTTGGACGCCGGAAATGGGACGGAGCGAAGAAAAGACTTCGTCAGGCCTTGGCTTGTACATCAGCCGCACGCTGGCCCACCGCTACGGCGGAGATTTATCAGTGGCGTCCGTAGTAGCCCCCCAACCCAATCACCATACCGTGTTCACTCTAACCCTTCCGATAGGTTCGCCCGGAGCCTGATCCCCGGCAGGATGGCGACCCGTCCGGCTGAGGAATTTCTCGATACACTTTGCGGGCCAAGCTGTGCAGCAACGTATCCTAGCAGCAAGCCTGGCATTCATTTTGATTGCTGTGTTCATGGCCGCGTGGGTCTTCGCGCTGCCGGGCGTACCTGACGCTCCGGCCAGTGTACGAGTCCGTCCCACACCGATGCCGACGCCTGTCCGGCCGACCCTTCCCGCTCCGGCGCCCACTCCTACACCTACCCCCACACCGGTGCGCCCCACTCCCACGCCGGCTCCCACTCTCACGCCGGTTCCCACTCCCACGCCAGCGCCCACTCCCACGCCAGCGCCCACTCCCACGCCAGCGCCAGCGCGGCCAACGCCCGTACCGGTCCGGCACTTCGTGACGGTGCACCATCCGGCCAATCTCAGCGTGATTCGAGGTGCTCCGGAAGTTGACGTGTTCGGCACTACGCTTCCAGGATCGGTACTCGAGGTAATTTACGACAATAGGGACGGCACCGGACAATCTAAGGTCGAGCGGGCTGATGACGAAGGTAATTTTATCGCCACCATTCCGTTGGCCGAAGGGTTTAACGTGATAGAAGTGATTAGCGAGAACAGCGCGTCGCCGGAGCCGAAACGCCAGCTGTTGCAGTTGACCTACGACAGCGCGCCCTTAGTGCTGTTTGTAAATATAACGCAACCGGAAGACGGGGTAACGGTCCCAAATCGAGTGCTGCGGTTGTCGGGCGAAACATTGCCGGCCGCTCAGGTAGTGGTGAAGGAAATTATCCCGGTAAACCCGGACTCGGCGGGCCTGTGGCAAACCGACATTCTTCTCCAACCCGGGGTAAACGAGATCAGCGTGCGGGCCACACATGAAGGAAAGACGGTGACCGGCTCGATCACGGTAACGTACGAACCATAAGCGAAGCCGGGAGAGCGGGGCCGGATAGGTTCTGTTCGCTGTTCCGGTATTCTGATATAATCTCCGCGCAACCGTGATGACTTTATCGTATCAGGTATAGTAGCCGCCGCAATCTCGTTCTGCGGGGGCGATTTTTCGGTTAGTTCGGAGCTTTCTGGAGCAGAGCACAATGCCGGCTTATGCCGTAATCGGAGGACAATGGGGCGACGAGGGTAAGGGCAAGGTGATCGATTACCTTGCCGGTGAATCCGATTGCGTTGTCCGCTACGCCGGCGGCAACAACGCCGGTCACACAGTGGTTAACGAACGCGGCGAATTCCAGTTGCACCTGGTGCCGTCGGGAATTTGTTGGCCCGGAGTAACCGGCATCATCGGCAATGGCGTAGTGGTGAATCCAGACGTTCTGCTGGGCGAAATGGCCAGCCTGCAGGAGCGGGGCATTGACACCAGCAGGCTTTACGTCAGCGACCGCGCCCACGTCATCATGCCCTACCACATCCTGCTGGACGAGCTGCAGGAAAAAGCCCGCGGCCGCGGCGCCATCGGCACTACCGGCCAAGGCATTGGTCCGGCCTACATCGACAAAGTCTCTCGCGACGGCATTCGGGTAGGGGATCTGTTGGATGGAGAGCATTTGCCTGACCGCCTGATCGCCGCTGTAGAGATGAAAAACCGGGTCATCACCGGAGTTTACGGCGGTGAGCCGATAGACGTGCACGAAGTGCTGTCCCGCTGCCGCCAATGGGGAGAACAGCTGAGGCCCCAGGTGCGTCCCACGGAGCAAATGGTGCAGGACCTCCTGGAACAGGGCAAGCGCGTTTTGCTGGAGGGAGCGCAGGGCACGCTCTTGGACGTTGACCACGGTTCGTACCCTTACGTTACATCGTCCTCCCCGTCAATCGGGGGCGCCATCACCGGACTGGGCATCGATCCGCAGTCCATTCAGGGCGTGGTCGGCGTGTTCAAAGCATATTCAACAAGGGTCGGCGGCGGTCCCATGCCCACCGAGATGCTTGACCACGCCGGTGAAGAGCTCCGCGAGAAAGCCCACGAATACGGAACCACCACCGGGCGAGCTCGTCGGGTCGGTTGGTTTGACGCCGTTGCCGCCCGATACAGCCGTCAGATCAACGGCTTTACCGGCATAGTACTGACCCGCCTGGACATCCTGGACGGGATGGAAAACGTGAAAATCTGCGTGGGCTACCGGGCCGACGGCAAGGAAGTCAACCGTTTTCCCGCGAACACCTCCCTGTTGGAACGGTGCGAGCCGGTATACGAAAAGATGCCTGGTTGGTCGGAACCGACGGCCCGCGCAACCCGCACCGAGCAGTTGCCCGAAAACGCCCTGGCTTACGTGCGGCGGATCGAGGAATTGGTGGGCTGCGAGGCGCAGATCATTTCCACCGGACCGAGCCGAGACGAAACTATCGCCATCGAACAGGTAATTCACTAGCGGCGCAGCACCGCGTGTAATATATTACCGCCACAGTTGTGCCGGTCTTAAGACCGCGCATAAATCTCAACTGTGGGAGAGATCGTAATGGCCACAAACGCATCTCAAGCCGGGGAGCAGGACAAACCCGTTTTTGGGCAGTTCCTGGCCCGGTACACCGACGAGTTTTACCTGGTTTTCCGCCTGCTCTTCGCCTTCATCGTAGCGCTGCACGGAGCGCAGAAGGCTTTTCTGATGTGGGGTTTCCCCTCCGCCCACCCGCTGGGCTGGAAGGTCGATGTGGCCGGATGGGTTGAGTTCATCGCGGCGCTGCTCATCGCCTCCGGAATTTTCACCCGGCTGGGAGCCGGCGCCCTGTGCGTGGTGATGGTAGTCGCCTACTTCGACGTGCATTTCGGCAACGGAGCCGGCGCGCCGCATCTATTCCCGGCCATGGGCGGCTTCGGCGCTCATGGCGGCGAAGTGCCCATCCTCTGGTTTACCATCGCCGGCATCATCGGCGTGATGGGCAGCCGCAAATACGGCCTCGAGCGCCTGATCTTGAAAAAGGAAATTCTGTGATGCAACAGCAAGCAGCCCGGTTCGGCATCTATTTCAATGCCGAACAAAACCAGGTCGTCCGTATCAACTCGCCTTACTGGTTCCCGCCGGAACCCCAATGGCAGAAAGTGACCGGGGAAGTCAACGCGACCTTGCTGGACCTGCGGCGCATGGTCGGAGAACAGGGCCTCTCGACCGATCCCGATTCGGTGACCTGGACCACACTGCCGCTGCTGGGCGAAGACGCATAAGCAAGTTAGTCGCAGCCACGCCAGCCCAGGCCCGGCGATGGATGCGCTGGGGCTGGCTGGCGGCATTGGCATGGTGGGTGTGGAATACCGGCCTGTTGCTGGTGTGGCTGGTCGCGTCGGTAATTCCGCCCGAAGTCAGCGGCGCCGGGGAGGCAGATCCGCCGATACCCGCGCGCATCATCATCTATCACGGGGTAGAAGGGTTCCTGATCGGGATGCTCGGGCTGGGGCTGAACTTCCGCCTGCGCTTGGCCGGGATGCTGCTGCCAACGGTGTTTTTGCTGGCCCGCATCATCGCGTTGACCCGGCTGGAACCGTTCCATCCCGACGTCAGGGGGCTGGTATGGGCAGGAGTATATCTGCTGCTACTGTTCCTTTTCGTTCGTGGCGCGCAGGGCGCATGGAGTTACCACAGGTTCACGCACCCGCAGCGCCCGGAGCAGCGATAGACTAGCCAAAATTTGCAAACATGAGTCATCCCGGATTTTAGGAAGCTGAAAAATCGGGTCGAGAAACTGCTGA
>JAPPCX010000032.1 GCA_028875655.1 Chloroflexota bacterium
TGGCGGGACCCGGCCTGATTCTCGATAGGAGAGGAAGAGCCACTCCCTTGCAACATAGGAGCCGGCCGAGAGGCCCCCGGGGGCGTGGGGGGCGGACCGTGGTCCGGCTCGACGCGGCGGCCCTCTGGGAACGGCTAGCCTTGCTGGACCGCTCCCAGAACTGGCTCGCCAGGGAAATGGGAGTCAGTCCCGCCCACGTCTCCATGCTGGTCAACGGAGGTCGGGCGCCTTCGGGACGCATCCGGAAACGGATGCTGAAGGTCCTCGGCGTCAACGACTTCAACCAGCTTTTCACACTGGAGGTGACCGATGACCAACCCTAACGACGACCCGGACTTCGACGGGCTCCGGCCCGAGGACCGGGACGACGACCCCGACCCCGACCTGCCCCAGGACGTCGACCGGCTGCTCCGGTACTTCCCCGGACGGCTGAACCGCGTCAAGGAGGCCAGCGGCCTCAGCTGGAGCGGCTTGGCCGTGGCCCTGGGAGTGGACCGCAAGCGGGTCCGCCTCTGGGGCAAGGGCGCGGAACCCCGAGGGGGTTCCATGCTCTCCCTGTTCCACTTCGCCAGCCGGATCCCCGGCGGCATCGACATCCTCCTGGGCCTGTTCCCTGAACTGGACGTAACCGGCGACGAGAACCAGGACACGGAGGTCGAGGAGCGGGATGACCAGGAGCAGGAGGAAGGCGAAGCCTAAATCCTGACCCGAGCCACGCTGGCGCCCGTCCCCCTCGACCGCGCCGGCAACCCAAGCGCCAGACCCTATTGCAAGCTATGAGCGACGCCAAGAAATACAGCGGAAAGAGCAAGCCAGCCGGTGGAGACACCGAACTGCGCTTCGCAGGCGTGGAGTTCAAGCCCGCCCCCGACGCCCAGGACCGCCTGCGCCGCCTGTTCACCATCCTGGCCGCACACTTCGCCGAAAGGGACCAAGTTGAGGATAAACGGGACCATCTTGCCAACGGCCAGCCATCCGATGACGACGACCGGGGAGCGGAGTGACCGGCGTCGTGGGTCGTGCCACGTCAACGCTGTGGAGAACGACAATCGGGTTGATTTATCATCGTCAAGGAGTGGACAATATGGGAGAAATGAGAGAAGAGAGAGCCATGACCCCGGCGGCGCTCGACGGCGAGTTGGACCGCACCTACCGGACCGTCCTTGACGACGTGTCACGGGTCATCGACGCGGCCCGGGAGTCGGCGGCGCGCTCGGTGAACGCCGCCATAACCGCTGCCTACTGGCTGGTCGGGCGCCGCATCGTCGAGTTCGAGCAATCGGGAGAGGACCGGGCTGAGTACGGGGCTGCGCTGATTGAAAGGCTGGCCGAGGACCTGACCGGGCGGTTCGGACGGGGCTTCTCCCGCCAGAACATGTACTACATGCGACAGTTCTACCTCTCCTACCCACCCGACCGGATTCTCCAGACGCTGTTTGGAAAATCGGCTCCATCCGCCGGGCGACCGATTCTCCAGACGCCGTCTGGAGAATCGGATCTCTCCTCCGTCGCGGTGGTCTTCGACGACCTTCTGGCGGCCTTTCCTCTACTCTGGTCCGCCTACGTGCGGCTGTTATCCGTCAGCAATGAGAGCGCCCGCGAGTTCTACGAGACCGAGGCCCTTCGCAGCGGCTGGTCCGTCCGCCAGCTGGACCGGCAGATCAACTCCCAGTTCTACGAGCGCACCGCCCTCTCACGGAACCGGGCCGCCATGCTGGCCGGTGGGGCAAAGACGCAACCCGGAGACGCCGAGCCTCCCGCCCAGCAGATTAGGGACCCCTTCGTCCTCGAATTCCTGGACCTGAAGGACGAGTATTCGGAGAGCGACCTGGAAGAGTCGTTAATTCAACACCTGGAAACCTTCCTCCTGGAGTTGGGAGACGACTTCTGCTTCATGGGCCGGCAGAAGCGGCTGCGCGTGGGCGGCCAGTGGTACCGGGTGGACCTGCTGTTCTTTCACCGTCGGCTGAGGTGCCTGGTGGTCGTTGACCTGAAGATTGGAGCCTTCAGCCACGCCGACGCCGGGCAGATGCACTTCTACCTGAACTACGCGCGGGAGCACTGGGTGAGGGAGGGAGAGAACCCACCGGTAGGCCTGATTCTCTGTTCGGAGAAGGACGAGGCACTGGCCCGATATACCCTGGAAGGGCTACCCAACACCGTGATGGCCGCCGAGTACCGCATCGCCCTGCCCGACGAGCAGACCCTGGCGGCGGAGCTTGACCGGACCAGGCAGGAGATCGAGTTGCGCGGCTCGACTGCGGCCGAACTCCCGGCCCATGAACCAGGGACGTAAACAGGGGCTTTTCAGGAAACGGCGCCACTGCCAGCGGCAAGGAGTGATCGCAACCTCAGCCGGTTTCTATGTTCTATACCCTGGAGCAGGGTTTCAGAGTGAATGCGGTGGGTCGAAACCTGGTGAATGAATGCAGCCGTAGCTCCAGGTCGTGCCCAAGAGCCATCACCACAAGTGGAAGAGGCCAGGTCTAGGGGAAACTCGGGTATGCGAATTCGACCATCCCTTCCCATTGGACTCGTGCGGTCCCGTAGCGTCGGGGGCCAGGGAAGCGCCACCACACCCTAATCGGAGCGTGGGCTGTCGGGGTGCCCACCCCGCAGTATTTGAGCGCGCCTGAGTTCTATCGCGTCTTGCAGCAGGTCTGAGCCGTACCTCTCGAGGATGTCGATGTCTCTGCGGAGAATCGGGTCGGACACCTTGACCTTATTCTCCGCCTGGCGCAGTTCCGTCAAGTCGCTGCCCTTGGCGCGACTGGGATTCCCCTTGCCAAAAAACCAAATAGTCAGCGCCAGAGCTATGACAACAGCCAATCCTATGAGATATAGCATCGTTCCTACCTTGGGTCCGCGAGTTCCGGGAGAAAGTACGGTCAATGGTAGCAAAATCAGGCGACTCTCGTCTTCCTCAACCATTTTGTGCAATCAGCTACAAGCGTTCCCTGCCATCCCTGGGGCTGTGTGCCGCAACGCCTCCGCCCGGCAATGAGGAGGCCGCGCGTTGCCCCCGGTCAACATGAGCGGGTTCGGAGTTTGCGCAGTCTGAACTTCAGAGTCACCGGGGCCGAATCACGAAAACCTGGATGTCGTCAAGTATGACTCGGCCTGTCTGATTTTCAATCTTGGTGAAAAACATGCTCAAGCTAGCTTTCCCGTTTCTCCACTTTACGCCTAGAATGTTTCTGTTTGCCTTTGTTGCACGAGAAACTATTGGCTCTCATTCGGAAATCGGTCATCTGTGAAAACTCTTCAGACAAGCCTTCACTGTCTCACTCAGTGAAAGCCCGGAGATGAGAGAGGAAATGGCATCGTCGATTGGCCCAAGGACAAATAGGCTGAAGGTTCTAATCGTTTCCTTGTCTTGCCTGCTTATAATCAGCGTGGCGTGCGTAGGGCAGGGAAGCCCAACTCCTACTCCCCTGCCGACTCCGTCCGGCCCGGCATTGACCGTAGAAGAATACTCGAAGGCTTGTTACTCCGCCTACGAGAAGACACTCAACGAACGAGGGCGCAGTCCAACCCAGGAACAGATGCGCCAATTCATACAGGAGACTCGTGGGCTCATACCGCCCCGTTCGATGGAGAAGTTTCATTTCGCGCATCTCGCCTATTGGGAGAGGTTGCTGGAAGGGGGTCCGTTCCTGGCTTCGAAGGAATGGATGGAGGCAGATGCGCAGATTGGTCAGATGGACGATGAGACTTACAGAGAGTTCGAGTCAAGGGAGTCCTGCGGTTTTGACGATTGGGCCGGTGAAATTCCTTGACGTGA
Organism: Chloroflexota bacterium; assembly: GCA_028875655.1. GTDB lineage: Bacteria > Chloroflexota > Dehalococcoidia > Lucifugimonadales > UBA3495 > Bin87. Next base: position 3,785 of record JAPPCX010000032.1, read on the forward strand.
TGACAAGGGCGAGTCGAGATAATGTCTGTCGCCATTGTGCGGATCGCTCGAAAGAGGAGTATCATAGGGGTATAGGTTGGCCCGGCGGTGCTGTAACATCCCGGGCCGTGGCCTCACCTGCGGGAACAGGTGTTGCGGTAGCATTGTACTACTTGCGGACCCGCTCCCGGCAGGAGGCGGGTCTGTTCAATTTTCAGCCGATGCGAACCCATAGGAGGCGACCATGCCGGGAACCAAGGTGAAGAAGCAGAAGTCCGAGGGCAACCGGGCCGCCATCTACGCCCGCGTGTCCGACAAGAGCCAGGACGGGGAGGACAAGACCTCCATCGCCGAACAGACCGGCGACATGGAGGCCTACTGCGAGCAACGGGGCCTGAACATCGTCGCCCGCTACCAGGAGGTGGGCCAGGGCTGGTCCAAGAAGCGCAGCCAATTCCAGAAGCTGCTCAACGACGCCAAGCGGGGCCGCTTCGACGTCATCGTCTGCTGGAAGTCGGACCGCCTCAGCCGGGGGATGTTTCCCGCCGCCGCCCTGATGGAGGTCATTGAAGCCAGCCACGTCAAGCTGGAAGCGGTGATGGACTCCATCGACATGAAGACCTTCGGCTTGATGGCCGCCATCGGCAAGCTGGAACTGGACAGCTTCCGGGAACGGGCCTCCATGGGCAAACGGGGCGCCGCCAAGGCGGGGCGCATCCCGGTCAGCAACGTCCCCTACGGCTACCGCGTGGGCGATGACGGCAGGCCGGAGATCGTAGAAGATGAGGCCGAGGTGGTGCGCCGCATCTACCGCTGGTGCGTCGAGGAGGGACTGGGGGCCACGGTCATTCGCAACCGGCTCACCGCCGAGGACGTTCCCCTGGGCCGGACGGGCAAGCGCTGGTGGGACGGCCAGATTCACCGCATCCTGACCAACGAGACCTACAAGGGCACCTGGTGGTACGGACGCGCCCGCTACATCTCCACCGAGGACGGCATCAAGGTCTACGACCAGGACCCGGAGAACTGGATCGCCGTCCCCTTCCCGCCCATCATCGACGCGGAGACCTGGGATAGGTGCCAGGAGATGCGGACCAAGCGCAGGAACTACTCGGGGCGCAACACCAAGATATTCTACCTGTTGCAGCACCTGGTGCGCTGCACCGAGTGCGGGATGCTCATGGGTTGCATGGCCACCCGGAAGCGGACGGTGAAGCACGGGGACAAGGTGTACAAGTACGAGTTGGAGGTGCCCCGCCGCTACTATAAGTGCTACGGGGTGCAGCACTTCCAGACCGGCTGTAGGGAGCACACCATGATCCGGGCGGAGCGGCTGGAGGATTTGGTGTGGACAGAGGTCAAGAACGTGCTGGCCAATCCCGCGCTCATCGTGGCCGGCATCGAGTCCTTGGGGGAAAAGGCAGAGGAGGATGGGCTGAGCGAAGAAATCCGCGATGCGGAGAAAGAGTTGGAGAAGGTGCAGATTGAGGAGGACCGGGCCATCCGGCTGTACGTGTCGGGGAAGATCACCGAGGCCCAGCTGGACCACCAGAGGAAGTTCATCACGGAGAGGCTGGAAAGCGCCCGCCGGAAGCTGGACGACTGTCAGACCAGGGAGTCGGCGCAAGCGGGGCAGATGGAACTGGCGGAGCGAGTGATGGAATGGGCGGAACTGATGGGGGACGGGCTGGACGACCTGCCCCAGGAGAAGCGGCGGGAGGTGCTGCGGCTACTGCTGGACGAGGTGACCATCAACCGGGAGAACCACCTCACCTTCACGCTGGCGATCCCAACGGAAGATTTGGAGTCGATTGCGCCTCCGGTATCAAATTCTCCGAGTAGAACTCGTCCACGGACTCTATGATGGCCTCCATCAGCTTGCCGGTGGGAGTGTCGTCGGCGTGCTCGGTGATGGAGACTACGCGGACGCCCTTGCGCCGCAGCATGGACTTGAAGGCAACGGCGTGTTCCCGCTTGCGGGTGAACCTCGAAAACTTCCAGACTAGAATCTCGTGAAAGGGGGCTTCCGCCTTGGATGCCTCGTCCAGCATCTTGCGGAACTGTGGGCGGTCGGCGACCCTGCCACTCTCGGCCTCGTCGATGTACTCGCGGACCACCAAGTAGCCGTTCTTGTCGGCATAGTCGTGGAGCGCCCGAAGCTGGGCGGCGACGGAAAGGTCCACGTCCTGGCGTTCGCTGGAGACCCGGGCGTAAAGGGCTACGGGGGCCTGGTCGGTATTCTTACTCATCTATATGTCCTCCATCTTCCTCTGATTGATTGGCTAGGCGGGAGCGCAGCCGTTCCAGTCGGGCCTCGCGGCGCAGCTCCCGTTCTTCCATGTAGAGGCGAAGGGCCTCACGGACCAACTCGCTCATGTCCCGGCCCTCCTCACGCCTCACGGCATCCACCTGCTCAAACATCTCCGGGGGCAGTGAGAAGCAACTGTCTTTGATGTCAAGCGGAAATAGCGGTGATTGCAGGGTCCAT
>JAPPCX010000097.1 GCA_028875655.1 Chloroflexota bacterium
GAGGCGACGGGCGGATTCGAACCGCCGAATAGAGGTTTTGCAGACCTCCGCCTTAGTCCACTTGGCTACGTCGCCTGGTCAATAGACACTTGCAATTGGGGGGTTACACGTCCGGTACGGCTCTGCTCGCCCAGCCTGTCTGGTGCCGAGGGCGGGACTTGAACCCACACGAGCGAAAGCCCACGGCCCCCTCAAGACCGCGTGTCTACCATTTCCACCACCTCGGCATACACATGTGGGGATTATAGCACAACCGAAGGGCGCTTCGTCAAAGCACCGGGGGACTTGACACAGTTCCGTTGAGATGAGACGGCGACGGCGGGTCAGACTACCCGGAGCCGGCCCGCCGTCAGTTCGCGATGGATGTTTAGTTGACCTGATGCTCTCGGTGCAGGAGGTCCTTGGCGACCGTTCCGATGTTGGCTTCAATGCAGTCGCGCAGAGCCGAGTAAATCGAGCGGTTGATGGAATCCATCATCCAGGGCTCGTACTCGGAGCCAGACTGGTATTCGTTCTTGACCGCAATCAGTTGTCGCAGCGATTCCAGATAATGGGTCTGCAACGGAGTCAAAGACTCGATGTCGAAATCCTCCACCTGAGGACCCGCCTGCTCCTCCAGCCTGATAGGATTCGGATCGGCCATCGGGTTTTCGTTTTCGAACCCGCCGACTTCAACGTCGTCTTTTTGTGATGCGTTCATTGCATATCCCCCAATTTCCGGCGTGGAGATACCACCGCGGCAGGTGGCTAGCTCGACATCATTATAGCACTTGCGGAATCGAGCAACACCGTAGTCGCGGTAGTTTACACAGGATTTGCGGTTTGGCAACCCCGAAACAGGGCTACACTTCCCGGAATTCGCCTTCCACGGTGTCATCGCCGGGAGCGTCCGCCGATGGTCCGGCGCCGGGGCCGTCGGCCCCCGGCTGAGCGTACACCGCCTGGCCCACCCTCTGCAGGACCTCGTTCAGCTCGTTCATCGCCGTCTGCATCTGCGCGACGTTGTTGGCCGCGATGGCGGAGCGCAGAGCCTCGAGCTTGCCTTCGGCTTCCGATTTCAAGTCGGCCGGCAAAATCTCCGCGTGTTCGGTGAGCAGGCGTTCCGCAGAGTAGGCCAAACTGTCGGCCTGGTTGCGCGTTTCGACTTCCGCGCGCCGGGTTCGGTCAGCCTCTTCATTGGCCTGCGCCTCGGCCATCATCTGCTCGATGTCTTCCTGGGAAAGCCCGCTACTGGTCTGGATGACGATGCGCTGCTCTTTGCCGGTGCCCTTGTCCTGGGCGGACACGCTCAAGATGCCGTTGGAGTCGATGTCGAAGGTGACGTCGATTTGCGGCATGCCACGGGGGGCCGGCAGGATGCCGTCCAGCATGAAGCGGCCGATGGTCTTGTTGTCGGCGGACATGGGCCGCTCGCCCTGGAGGACGTGGATGTCCACGCTGGGCTGGTTGTCAGCAGCGGTGGTGAAGGTTTCGGTTTTCTTGGTGGGGATCGTGGTGTTGCGAGGGATCAGGGCGGTGGTGACATTGCCCAGGGTCTCGATGCCCAGGGTCAGCGGGGTAACGTCAAGGAGGACAATATCGCCGACTTCGCCGCCCAAAACGCCGGCCTGAATAGCCGCTCCCAGGGCGACCGCTTCGTCGGGGTTGACGGAGCGCGACGGCTCCTTGCCGAAGATCTGCTGAACCTTGGCCTGGACCGAGGGCATACGGGTCATTCCACCGACGAGGATCACGTCGTCGATCCGGTCGGCGGAGACGCTGGCATCGGCAATAGCCTGGCGGCAGGGTCCTTCAGTCCGGTCGATGAGGTCGCTAACCAGTTGCTCAAGGCGGGATCGGCTCAGGGACTTCACCAAGTGTTGAGGGCCGCTGGCGTCGGCGGTGATGAACGGGAGGTTGATTTCGGTTTCCAGAGTGCTGGAAAGCTCAATCTTGGCACGTTCCGCCGCGTCGCGCAGACGTTGGAGAGCCATGCGGTCCTGGGCCAGGTCAATGCCGGTTTCGGAGCGGAATTCCGTTACCAGCCAGTTGAGGATGGCTTCGTCAAAGTCGTCGCCGCCGAGGTAGGTGTCCCCGTTGGTGGACAGGACCTCGAACACCCCGTCGCCAAGCTCGAGGATGGTGATATCGAAAGTGCCGCCGCCCAGGTCAAAGACGGCCACGGTGGAGTCCGTCTGCTGCCGGTCAATGCCGTAGGCCAGGGAAGAAGCGGTTGGTTCGTTGATGATGCGCAGCACGTCCAGGCCGGCGATGGTGCCGGCGTCCTTGGTCGCCTGACGTTGGGCGTCGTTGAAGTAGGCCGGCACGGTGATGACGGCCTGCGTGATGCGTTCGCCCAGCTTGGCTTCGGCGTCCTGACGGATCTTCTGCAGAACCATGCTGGAAATCTGCGGAGGCGCGTAGGACTGGCCGGCCATTTCCACGTGAGCGTCGCCGTTCTCACCGGATACGATCTTGTAGGGGAGACGGGTGGCGGCGTCCTGAACCTCGGGATCGCCGTAGCGGCGTCCCATCAGGCGTTTCACGGAGAAAATGGTGTTCTCCGGATTGGTGACCGCTTGCCGTTTGGCGGTTTGCCCGACGTAACGCTCGCCGCTGCGGGTGTTCACCGCGACAACGGAGGGGGTAATGCGGTTGCCCTCGGCGCTCTCCACCACCTCAGCTTCGCCAGCTTCGATCACCGCAGCCACCGAGTTGGTAGTGCCGAGGTCGATTCCCAAGATTTTCGCCATTGTTGTACTCCTGAAATCTGATTGACGATGATAGGTACGTTTGGACAGTGCGCCCGGTTCCGGTTGGGGCGCGTTAGTTACTGGTTCACGACTACCTGAGCTACCTGGACGACGCGATCATGCAGACGGTATCCCTGGCGCAGGACTTCCACGATGTGTCCCGACTCGGCATCCTGGACCTGGGCCAAGCCCACGGCCTCGTGCAGTTCCGGGTTGAAGGGCTCGCCCAAGGCTTCGATCCTGGCGACGCCTTGCGATTCAAGGAATCCGGCGAGTTTGCGCTGTATCAAACGAACTCCCTGCGCCCAGGATTCGGACACCGATTCTTCAGGGGCGGCGGGGTTGCCGTTTTGCAGGTGATTCACGGCCAGGTCCAGCTCGTCCACGATGGGCAACAGTTGCACCAACAGGCGGCTGTTGGCCTGCTGCTGGATGCTCAGTCTGTCTTCGTCGTGTCGCCGGCGCGCGTTGGCCAAATCGGCCTTGCCACGCTGTACAGCGTCGATCTGGCGGTCGATCTCTTCCCGGGCTTCGGCCAGAGCGACGCGCAGCATCGCGGCTTCCTGCTCGGGAGTCATTGGCGGACTTGCAACGGCATCTGCCTCGAAGCCGGCATCATCGACCTGGTCGCAGTCGCCGGAGAGGGTTTGGGCGGTTTCCTCGGGCCGATTTTCGTCCAAGGGGTAGATTGATTCGTTGGTCATCGGGTGTTCCTGGTTCGGTCGGTGGATGAGGGTTGGTCCGGTGAGGGGAGGCTGAGACTGTCGCACAGCAGGGCCACTTCTTCGCGGATGCGTTCCGCCATGGCAGCGTCGTCCGCGGATCTAGAGAGTCGCCGGGTGAACACGTTGAGATTATTGACGAGCTTCAAAACGAACTCGACCCCGGCGAGGTTCAAGCCCAGGTTGTCCATCAAGTGCCGGATCAGCATAACTTTGCGGAGGTCGTCCTGGGAGTAGAGCCGGAGCATGCCGACGGTTCGCACGGGCTGAATGAGGCCCAGCCGCTCGTATTTGCGCAGGGTCTGGGGGTGCATTTCCAAGAGACGGGCGGCAACCGAGATAATGTACACACCCTCCAGCTCACCGGCCGGGGGGGCCGGTTCGGCGCCTTCGGGGATTACCTTGAGATTGATTGGCCAGGAAACGGGGGTATCGGCAATGGGAGCCGGGTATGCTTCCAGTTGCCTGCTACCAACCCGGGCCTGTCTGGGCCATCGTTGTCGCATCGTCTTACCTCTTAATCCTGCGCACCGCGCCTGTGAATTATATCACATTGCTATGCCGTAAATATATCCCTTGACACAAGGCGTGTCAAGGGATATATTCGGTTCTGACAGGACGAGGCTATCGTTTCCCATGAGGAAAGAAGGCGGAAAAAAACCGAGGGGACGGCAATCCGACCCGCAAGCCAAAGCGTATATCCATCGAGCGACAACGAAAAGAAGCGCCACGCGACAACCCCGCGTACGTCGAATGGGCGAGGAGGTAATCATGACGCTCAAATTCAGCGCCTGTCCGAAGTGTCAAGGTGACCTGCAGGTCAAGCGGGACATCTACGGGATGTTCCTGAACTGCCTCCAGTGTGGGCTACAGCGAGACCTGGACGCGCCGAGCCCGGGGATTGAGGTAACCACGCCGGAAGCGGCGAGCGCCATACCGCGCGCCTCCCACGTGGAGTTGCTGAAGGCCGCGTAGGCCACACGCACCAAGCCGATTGCGACGCAGGGGCGGGTTTCAAACCCGCCCCTGCGGTTTTCGGAAAGCCGCTTATTTTTGCAGGATTCTGGATTCCCGCTTTCGCGGGAATGACGGAATGATTTTGCCTCAGCGGGTCAGCTCCGGCCAGAAGCGTTCTTCCTGCCACGGGTCGCCGTTGTTGTTGTAACCGCGCTGTTCCCAGAACCCCGGGGCGTCCTCCGCCATCAGTTCGATGCCGTTCACCCACTTGGCGGACTTCCACCCGTAGCGGCTGGGAATGATCAGGCGCAGCGGCCAGCCGTGATCCTTGCCGATTTCCGCGCCGTTCTGCTTGTGGGCCAGCAGTCCTTCCGACAGCGCGAGATCGAGCGGCACGTTGGTCGTGTAGTCTCCAAAGCAGTGGGCCATGAGGTGCCGGGCCTCGGGGGATATGCCGGCCTGCTCCAGCAGGTCCGCGACCCAGACTCCTTCCCAGGTCTGGTCCAGCGAAGACCATTGGGTGACGCAATGGAAGTCGGCGTTGACCTCCACCCAAGGGAGAGCGCAGAACTGAGGCCAGTCCAACTCGATCTCCCGGCTTACCAAACCCCAGACCCGGATGCGCCAGGTCGCCAGGTCAACCTCGGGCGTGTCGCCGTAGGTGAGGACCGGAAAGGTCTTGGCGACGAATTGGCCGGGCGGCACGCGTTCGCCGGCCGGCGGCGCGATCTTCACCTGGTCGGGTCGTTTCAGCCCGAATTCCGGCTGGACAGCCGTGGACTGCTGGCTTGGCTGGTTGGAAGTAGTCATCGGGCAGGCTCCGTCTCAACTCACGGGTTGGCAATGATCGTGCCGGCCACGCCGGCGGTAACCCGGCCAACAACGGCGGCGCAGGGCGCTCCCTCTTCACGCAAAGCGGCGATCAGGTCATCCGCTTTGGACGACGGGACCGACATGAGCAGTCCGCCGGAGGTCTGCGCGTCGCAGAGCAGCATGCGGTCGTTATCGGTGAGGTCGGCGTGCCAGTTGACCACGTCGTTGACGCTGCCGACGTTGCGGTGCGTGCCGCCGGGAGCTACGCCTCGTTCAAGCAGATCGCGCGTCCCCGGCAGCACGGGCACTGCGGACAAATTGACCTCGGCCGAAACGCCACTGCCCTTCACCATGCTCTTGAGGTGGCCGAGCAGTCCGAAGCCGGTGATGTCGGTGGCGGCGTTGACGCCGACGCGCTGCATCGCCTGGGAAGCCGGACGGTTTAAAGCGGCCATATTGTCCACGGCGCCGGCCAGCACGTCGGCATCCACCACGCCCTGCTTGCCGGCGGTGGTGATGATGCCGGTGCCAATGGGTTTGCTCAGTACCAACACATCGCCGGACTGGGCGTTGGCGTTGCTGACCTGCTTGCCGGGCTCCACAACGCCGATGACCGACAGGCCGTACTTGGGCTCGGGATCGTCCACGGTGTGGCCGCCGACGATGAGACACTCGGCCTCAGCCGCCTTGGCGTAACCGCCCTGGAGGGTCTTGCCCAGGATTTCCTTGTCCAGAGACGCCGGGAATCCGACTACATTCAGGGCGATCAGGGGCTTGCCGCCCATGGCGTACACGTCGGACAGGGAGTTAGCGGCGGCGATGGCGCCGAACTCGTAGGGGTCGTCCGTAATGGGCGGGAAGAAGTCCACCGTCACGATGAGCGCGGTATCGTCGTTGAGACGGTACACTGCGGCATCATCGCCTGTCTCGGCGCCGACCAGCAGGTCGGGGTGGCTCAGCAGCGGAACATAACTCAGGACCTGACCCAGGTCCTCAAGGCTCAGCTTGGCCGCTCAACCCGCGCAGTGGGAGAGCTCGGTTAGGCGGATGGGTAGTTCAGTCTGGGTCATACGGAAAATTCCTATTGCTCAAATTGTTTCAGGAAGTCAATCCAGCTCTTAGCGGGAATGCCGGCAAGGGGAAGCCCAAGCATATCGGTAATGTACTCGTCCATTATACCTATCCTTGCCAACCTCCCAAAGTTGCCTCCGCCGTCTCTAGCGGGTCGGTCCGTAACTTGATCGCTCTTCGCGGGATAAGGACTGACTCCTTCGGGGATGGCGATACTCTTGTCTGTGGATGTCCGTCGCACATTTGCCCACCAGTAATTCCGATACTCCGCTGCATATCTGGCTTGAGTAACAAAGGGCTTGTAGGTCACTGGCATACCGGACAGTACGTTGCTCAAAGCCCAAGGGACGACCACAATCAAGTCTGCCTCCGCGCAAGCATCGGCCGTTACCTGGAACCGGAAGTTGGGCATCTCTTCTTTAGACAACAAATACCATCCCTTGAGTTCTATCCCAAGTATGATTTCCTGGCCATTGCGGTCGGCCTTGAGGAGGACATCAGGGAATACTTGGGCTTGTCGTTGAAAGAAGAACCGCTGATACCTCTCTTCAGGATCCCAGACCGTTCTCATACGGTTCAGCGTTGCTACAACTTGCTCTTCGATGGTAGCGCCCAGTACGGTGTTGAGCGTCTGCAAATCGGTGGCGGCGATGCCCTCAATCGCCGTGCGGCTAGTGAAATGTGCCGGTACCGCATACAGTGCATCGATTACCCTGCAGTAAAGCTGGTAGTGCGCCCAAGAATCGGCGGGCTCTGACGGGTTAGGGGGTGGCATGGTAAGCGAGTCTTTCCCGAGCTGCCGTAAAATAATCCAACAGTATTTCCGCGCTGTGACATTCTCGTCCCGTGTTCGCCGCAGCGATGGCAACAGAGCACAGCCCGCCGAAGGGTTCCCACACTACATCGCCGGGGTCAGAAGATGCCATGATAATCTGCTCCAACAGGCGCAAGGGTTTCTGGTTCATGTGAACGCATTTGTAGGCGTTTTTTATGCGTTCTCCGCCACGGACTGCGGGTTCTCGCCAAACGTTGGTGATTCCCACGTCGCAGTGGAACTTGGCCCGCATATGGCTCCATTCCCCCGCTGTCATCGGTTTCACTCCGTCCAGGCTATAGTATGGTCGGCCATTCTGCCGGCCATGCCTATTGGCATATCGGGCCAGCAGTTCAAAGGCTTCCGGTGGCGGGAAGTACCAAAGATGGCATTTCGTAAGATACTTGCGGGTAGCCGCATTTTTAACACCGCACGCAGCGTTGGCTTTGTATAGCGGCAGACCGCTGCGTTCCCATTCCGCTCTGAGCCACTCTTTCAGGCTCATCGCAGGCCCACGGGCCCCACCAACCTTGACCTTGCGGACGTATTGAGCGCAGACTTCCGTGACTACAGGGAACCGGCGCAGGGTTTTGCTGTTGGCGTTTCCAGCGATATGACCGATACCTTTGTCCCAGATATGGCAGGAACGGTATTCCCAGCCGTTTTCGACGAGTATAGGATGCACACTGGCCCATCCTATCTCGGTATTCCAGAACCAAAGCGTCGTTTCAGGCAACGCGCGCTCCGACCAGCGGACGATGTGCGGGCGGTACCAATCAGGCAAGGCTTCGTGTGAAACCGGGTCGCCGGGAAAACTGCCGACGCCATAAGGCCCGTCAACTATGATGACCGTAGGGGAAGGCCATTCTTCCGATGCCTCCAGAAAATCGGCGTGGTACAACGTCGCGCCAAGCCGACGAAAGGAGGACGCCAATTCGACTGGCCGGTCGTTCTGCATGGGGGCGTTGAACAGTTGTTGCATACTGATTGTGGCGACGCCTTTTACAGCTGGTACTCAGGGCGGCGGAGTAGTTGGCGGGCAATGACCAGGCGCATGATTTCGTTGGTGCCTTCGCCGATGATCATGAGGGGGGCGTCGCGGTAGTAGCGTTCGACCGGGAAGTCCTTGGTGTAGCCGTAGCCGCCGTGGATGCGCATGGCTTCCATGGACACCTCGCCGCAGACCTCGCTGGCGAAGAGCTTGGCCATGCCCGATTCAAGGTCGATGCGCTCGCCGCTGTCCTTTTTGTTGGCCGCGTCGTACACCAGCAGGCGCGCCGCCTGGATCTTGGTGGCCATGTCGGCGATTTTCAGTTGAATGGCCTGGTGCTGGCTGATGGGCTGGCCGAAGGTCTCGCGTTGCTGCACGTAGCGCATGGATGCGTCCAGGGCGGCTTGCGCCACGCCCACGGCGCGCGCTGCCACGTTGATGCGGCCGGTTTCGAGGCCGCTCATGACGTGGCCGAAGCCGACGTTCTCAACCCCGCCGATCAGGTTCTCAGCGGGGATGCGGAAGTCCTCAAAGAACAGTTCGCAGGTGTCGAGGCCACGGTAGCCCAGCTTGTCCAAGTGTCGGCCCACCTTGAAGCCGGGGCTGCCATCCTTTTCGATGACGAAGGCGGACAGGCCGCGGTGCTTGATGGACGAGTCGGGGTCGGTGCGCGCGAGCAGGCAGAAAGCGTCGCCGGAGTCGGCGTTGGTGATGAACATCTTGGAGCCGTTGACGACGTACTCCTCGCCATCCTTGACGGCGCGGGTTTGCAGAGCGCCGACATCGCTGCCGCCGCCGGGTTCGGTGAGGGCGAGGCCGCCGCGAATCTGGCCGCTGGCCAGGCGGGGGAGGAATCGCTGCTGTTGCTCCGGCGTGCCGTAGTTGGCAAGCACGTAGGTGAGGATGTGATGGGTGCCCAAGGCGCCGGTGAGCGCCATGTAACCCTTGCTGATCTCCTCGAAAATCATGGCAAAGGTGGTGTAGTCCAGCCCCATGCCGCCGAATTCCTCGGGCACGTTGATGCCGAACAGGCCCAGTTCCTTCATCTGATCGATAAGGTCGTAAGGGACCGTGTCGTTGGCGTCGTGTTCGGCGGCGACCGGCTCAACTTCCTGGCGCACGAAATCGCGCACCATGCTGACGATCTGGGAACGGGCTTCGATTGGAGTTTGGGCAATGGGAGTCTGGGCGACGGTGGGTGTCTTGCCGGTGGTGGTCACGGCGGTGGCTCCTGGTATCTCGCCTGCTGCGATGATTGACAATCAGTCTATCCCAGCGTATGCGGCGGCGCAACTTGGCCGCATTGACGCTGCACGCCGGGGCGGGTATCGTTGGCGGCAATCAGGCGCTAACGAGCCGTGCCGCCCGGAGGTTTCGATGACTGCCCAGCGACGCCAGTACGAGGTGATACGCGAACCCGACGTGATGGTGCCCATGCGGGACGGCACGCGCCTGGCCACCGACGTGGTGCGACCCGACGCGCCCGGCCGGTTCCCGGTGCTGATCAATCGCGGGCCGTACAGCAAGGACAGCTACCTGGACAACCCCGACCATTCCATCTGGTTCTTTCCGCGCAACGGCTACGTCCTGCTGAGCCAGGACGTGCGCGGGCGGTTCAATTCGGAAGGGGACTACAACCCGCTGTTCCAGGAGGCCCTGGACGGCTACGACACGGTGGAATGGGCGGCGCGACAGCCCTGGTCCACCGGGCAGGTAGCGACCACCGGGCAGAGTTATCTGGGAGCGACCCAATACACCCTGGCGGGCAAACGCCCGCTGCCGCCGCAGCTGCGGACCATGGCTACGGTATCGGCGTCCTCCGACTTTCACCAGTCGTGGGTGTACCACACGGGCGGCGCGATGGAATGGGGTTGGACGGTGCCCTACGCCATCCTGAAAGGACGGAACACGCTGGCGCGAGGGGGTTACGAAGACCTGCTTGCCAAGATGGATGAGTATGTAATCGAGCCGGGCAACTTTGGACAGCCGCTATCGGATGAGTGGTATCGCCACCTGCCGCTGCGGGACTGGATCGACCGCCTGAAGGAGGCCGCGCCCTATTTTCACGAATACTTCGACGAGGAGTTGGACGGACCGTACTGGTGGGACATCAACTTGATGCGCCACGCGAGCAACGTGACCATCCCGATGTTCCACGTGAGTTCGTGGTACGACATTTTCCTGGAAGGGGCGCTGAACGCATTTCAGAGCATCCAGAAGCACGGCGGGAGCGAGTTGGCGCGGAACAACCAGAAGCTGCTGATCGGCCCGTGGGCGCACTTGCGTCCCTTCACGGAGCCGACCACGGGCGGGGCCGGCAACGTTGACTTCGGGTCGGAGGCGGCCATTGAATTGCACGATTTCCTGCTGCGCTGGTACGACTACTGGCTCAAGGGCGAAGAGACGGGCATCATGGACGATCCGCCCGTCCGCCTGTTCGTGATGGGGGAGAACCGCTGGCGCGACGAGCAGGAATGGCCGTTGGCTCGCACGCAGTACACTCGTTGGTATTTCCATTCCGGCGGCAGCGCCAATACCCGTAACGGCGACGGGGCATTGTCCACCATCCCGCCCGAACCCGATGAACCGGCAGACGAGTACACCTACGATCCTGCCGATCCGGTTCCCACGCTGGGCGGAAACACGCTGATCATTGAGTACGGCGTGTTTGACCAAGGGCAGGCCGAGGATCGTGCCGACGTGCTGGCGTTCACGTCGGAGCCCCTGGATGCGGACCTGGAAATCACCGGCTATATCAACGTGACCCTGTACGCCGCAACGTCGGCGGTGGATACGGACTTTACCGCCAAGCTGGTGGACGTGCGGCCGGACGGTTTCGCGCACAATTTGCAGGACGGCATAGTGCGCGCCCGCTACCGCACCTCGGTCCGCGAACCGTCGTTGGTGAGGCCGGGGGAGGTGTACCGCTACACCATCGACCTTTGGGCTACCAGCCACGTGATCAAGGCCGGCCACCGGATTCGGGTGGACATATCCAGCAGCAACTTTCCGCGTTTTGACCGCAACCCCAACACGGGGGCTGCGCTGGGCGTGGACACCCGGCTGGAGACGGCACGGCAAACGGTGCACCATTCCGCTCGATATCCGTCGCACATTACGCTGCCGGTCATTCCCCGGTAACCGTTGGTCTAAAGTGGAGGCCATACCATGACGACTCAAACTGCGAAACTGCCTCGTCAGAGCGTCGGCGAGGCTGTCTATTGGCTGGATGCCGACAGCCCTGGCTTGCCGATAACGTTAGACTTGCGCCCGCTGCTGGGTGGCAAGACGCTGGCGGAGATAGATTTTGAACTGTTGTGGGCGTTTATCGAGGCTAACGAACTGTACGCAATCGAATACAACGAAGCCGGAGAGTTGATTGTTATGCCCCCGATGTACATGCCGGGCGGAAATGAAGAAACGGAATTGCTCGCTGACGTGAAAATCTGGCAGCGTTTGCGTGGCGGGATAACACCGTCCTCCACCACGATTTTCCGCATTCCCGGCTTGGGTGGGCGCGGGCCGGATGCTTCGTGGTTATCTCCGGAACGGTTGGCTCAACTTGACCCGGAGCAGTACCGAACCGGTCAGATCTGCCCCGATTTCGTCGCTGAGATTCGTTCGCCGTCCAACTCTCTGGCTTACTTACAGCGTAAGATGGGCGAGTACCTTGCCAATGGAGCACGGCTGGGTTGGCTCATTGACCCCCGCAACCGCCGGGTAACTATCTACCGTGCAGGACAAGCCCCCGAAACGCTGGAAGACCCTGAGATACTGTCGGGTGAGGATGTAATGGCCGGCTTTGAGTTCCGCGTTCGCGAGCTGATCTTTGACGGCGCACAGCAGTAGGGGGAGACCCACTATGAACATCGAGAGCTTGGTTTATGACCGCCCCGACCTGGGGAAATTTCGCGTGCATCGTTCCAGCATGACGTCGCCAGAAATCCACGAGCTGGAAAAGCGGAGGATTTTCGATAAGTGCTGGCTTTACCTGGGCCATGAATCGGAGGTGCCGAATCCTGGCGACTACGCGCGCCGGGTGGTGGCGGAGCGGGCGCTGTTCTTCGCGCGGAACCGCGATGGGGAACTGGTAGTGTTTCACAACACCTGCCCGCACCGGGGCGCGCTGATCTGCCGCACCGACCATGGGAACGCGCAGGTATTCCAGTGCTTCTACCACGCCTGGAGTTTCAATACTTCGGGTGAGCTGGTCGGTATGCCAGACATCGACGGATATGGCCCGGACTTTGATCGGGCGGAGATGAGCCTCCGCTCGCCCCGCTTTGACAGCTACAAAGGGTTTATCTTCGTCTGCTTTGACCAGGCTACGGAATCTCTGGTGGAATACCTGGCCGGGGCGGCGGAATATCTTGACCTGGTGGCGGACCAATCGCCGGCCGGGATGCGGGTCATCCCCGGGTCCAACCGCTATACCATCAAGGCCAACTGGAAGTTGCTGGCCGAGAATAGCATTGACGGCTATCACGCTTTGCCGACGCACCAAACCTACTTCGACTACATGGCGAATGAGGTGGGGGGCAACGTGCCGGCCATCAACAACCGGCAGGGATTCGGACGCGCGCTGGGCAATGGGCATGGGGTGATGGAAAACGACGCGATTTATGGACGGCCCATCGCGATGTGGCATCCGTATTTCGGAGAAGAAGCTCGCCCCGAAATTCAGCGCATCAAGGACGATCTGATAGCGCGGCACGGCCAGGAGAAGGCGCTGCGAATGTGCGAGAAGAGTCGCAACATGGTGATATTCCCGAACCTGGTCATCAACGACATCATGGCGGTAACCATAAGGGCGTTCCAGCCTACGGGGCCGGACAGCATGGACGTAATCGCCTGGGAGATGGTGCCGGCCGACGAAACCGGGAATCTGCTGCGGCGTAGGCTGGATTCGTTCCTCAGTTTCCTGGGGCCGGGCGGTTTCGCAACTCCCGACGACACCGAAGCCCTGGAATCGTGCCAGCATGGGTTCCGCTCCGGGGGCGTGGAATGGTCCGATCTTTCGCGCGGGTTCCACCGGGATCCCAGGGGCAACGACGAGTTGCAGATGCGCTCCTTCTGGCGGCGGTGGCAGTCGCTGGTTGCCGACCTGCCGCACGTCGAGCAGTTTGAACGGGGCCTGACTCTGGGCGAAATGCCCGAAGTGCTGCCTTCACCGGAGTTGTCGGTGGCAGCGGACAATTAGTGAGGGGAGACGATAAGGAATGGCAATGCAAACTGCGCCCATCGCTCCATCGGTCAACGGGTTGTCGGCTACCCCTGAATCCTTGTTGTTGCAGCACGAAGTGGAGCAGACGCTGTACCTGGAAGCCCGGTTGCTGGATGACTGGAACCTGGACGAATGGCTCACGCTCTACACCGAGGACGCGCGTTACGTCGTGCCAACTACGGATTTGCCCGAGGGCGACCCCGAGTCCGATTTGGTGTTTATTGACGACGATTACAATCGGATGGCGGCGCGCGTCGTGCGCCTGAAGAGCCGGCATGCCCACCGCGAGTACCCCTGGTCGCGTACCCGCCGGTTTATCGGCAACGTAATGGTAACCGCGACGGACGGTGAGGAAGTGGAAGCGACGGCGTCGGTCGCCGTCTGGCGCTTCCGCGCCGGGGAATCGTCTCCTTACGTGGGGCGCTACGACGTGCGGCTGCGCCGGGTGGATGGGCACTTGCGGTTGTGCTACAAGCGGGCAATCCTGGATCTGGAGGAACTGTCGGACCACGGAGCATTAAGCATCATCTTTTGATGTTGGCGGCAGCGGTTGAGCAATTGCGGAGGCCGGGCCGCGTGGTATCATCGGTGTCGATATTGAAGGGATGGACGTTTCCACTATGACGGCAACGAACGACATTTTGAGCTCGGAACAGCGCGGCCTGATGGCGACGGTACTGAACCGGATTGTGCCGGCGCAGAATGAAATGCCCGGCGCGGGTGACCTGGGCGTCGCCGAGTTTGTCGAATCGGTGGCGGGCGGCAGCCCCGAGAGCCGTCGTCGTCTGCTGGAGGGTTTGGTGCAGATAGAGTTGGCCGCCGCGGAACGAGGGGCCGATTTTGCAGCATTGTCGGCGGAGACGCAGATGGATGCATTGCGAGCGGTGGAGTCGGCGGCGCCTGAGTTCTTCCAGTACCTGGTAACGCAAACTTACCGGGGCTACTACACCAACCAGACTGTGACCGAGTTGTTGAGCTACCGCGCGCCGAACCGGGAGGACTACGACCCACTGCCCTTTGACGAGTCGTTGCTGGAACCGGTGCGAGAGCGCGGTCAAATCTGGGTTTCCGCCTCCTAGGCGGCCATCCCGAGTGTCAGTTGCACGGGCGCTCGCGGCTCAAAGTCCAGCGCCAGCGACGGTTCATCGAACCAATCGGGTTCGGAAATCATGGCGGGCTGCAAGCTGTTGACCGAGGGCATCCTCGGCAGTTCCCAGCGCAGCCGGGCGTCTTCCACCAGGCCCACGACGGCATTAGTGTAATCGCGGGGAGCGTGTTCGCTGCGGTAGAGGCGCGCGTAGCCGGGGGCGAGGTGTGGGTAGGATTCCCGGATCAAGGGCATGAACCACTCCCGGCTGCCGGGTCGAAGGAACAGGAGGTTGCCCGACAGGAACTGCGCGCGATGTTGCGCAGCCGCCTGGACCAAGGCGTCAATGCTGGCCGCGCTATCGGACAGCCCGGGCAGCAGCGGAGCGGCCAGAACGCCGGCCGGTATGCCGTGTTCCACAAGGTACTGCATGGCTTCCAAGCGAGCCATGGGGTTTGGAGCGCCGGGCTCGGTCTGTCGCCAAACCTTCTCGTCGATGGCGCCCACACTGAACACCACCTGGACGCCGGCCACCTCGTGCAAGTGTCGCAAGACGTCGATGTCGCGCCGCACCAGGGTTCCCTTGGTGGTGATGGACGCGGGGTTGCGAAACTCCGCCATGGTTTCCAGCACCTGACGAGTGAGGCGGTACTGGGCTTCAGCCGGTTCGTAAGGGTCTGACGCGGTGCCGATGACGATGGGCTCTCCGCGCCAGCTATGCCGGGAGAGTTCCTGCCGCAACACAATGGGAGCGTTGACCTTGGCGAAAATCTGACTTTCGAAATCTACGCCGGCATCCATGCCCCAATACTGATGGGTTGACCGGGCGTAGCAATACCGGCAGGCGTGGCGGCAGCCCCGGTACGGATTGATGGTCCAACGGAAGTGATAATCGGGGGCGTTGACGCGGTTGATCAGCGTCTTGCAGTATATTTCCGTTACCTGGGCAGCTGCCATCGGTGGGCCTCCGTTACTAACGTTCTATTATACGAACGTTAGTATAGGGCGCATGTTCGGCGTTGTCAAGGTAATTGGCAAATTTTTTCGTACATCGGTGCCAACAGGCCGCCGGGGGTTATTCTGAAAGGGCTATAATCTACGGAATCGATCCACACAGGAGGACTCTTTTGATTCGCAGCATTGGCGGCAAGACGCCGCAGATCCATCCCAGCGCGTTCATCAGCGAGGCAGCGTACGTCGTGGGCGACGTGGTCATCGGAGAAGGGACCAACGTATGGCCCGGAGCGGTGATCCGTGGGGACTATGGCCGCATCATCATCGGCAAGCACTGCTCGATCCAGGACAACTGCGTCATCCACACCGACGATTACCTGGAGTTTGGCGACCACGTGCTGATGACCCACGGCGCGGTGGTGCACGGTGGCAAGATCGGAAGCAACGTGATGATTGGCGTCAACGCCGTGTGCCTTGAGGACTGCGACGTGGGCAACTATGTCCTGATCGGCGCCGGCGCCATTGTCACGGGAACGCCGATTCCGGATGAATCGCTGGTGATTGGCGTTCCGGGCCGGATTCGGGAACTGCCGGCAGTGCACCGGGAAAGATTGGAAAATCCCACGGCGCGCTACCAAGAGAACGCCAAACGCTTCATAGCGGCAGGGTTGGGCCTGCAAATACCGGCGACGGAACAGTGAAGCATCAGTAGGGGCGAATAGTTATTCGCCCCTACGAGTGGTACTCGGAGCAGCTACCGCTTTTCTCCAGGGCTTTCTCGACGCGCTCCTGGAGTTCATCGCAGTATCCGGTGGAGATGGTGGGAATCTCCATCAGAACACGCCGGCCTTCCTTGAGGGACAGTTCCAGATAAACCTTGTCGTCTCCGGTGTACTCCAGCATCACCCGGATGGCCTGCCGAAGGCGGTAGCGGTCTTCCTCGGGGTCGTCGCTTTCGGTCATCTGGACGAGTACGCCGTTTTCCCGGACGCTGTGGCCGTTGCCGTTAAACGAGGGAGAGGCGGATGGAGGCGGAGGTTTATGGCCGTTGCCGTTCCTGCCGGCCGGACCAGGTTGCACGGATCGGCCGTTGGGACGGCCGGCTGCCGGAGGCGCGGTGCCGTTGGTTTGGGCTGACGCAGCCTGGTCGGGCAACTGGTAGTCCTGGGCTTCGTAGCAGGCAATGGAGAAATCGTCGCCGCGGATTTGCAGCCGGCCGGTAGTTCGGGCAATGCGGCCTGCCTGCCAGACATGCTCCGTTTTTTCCAGCACGTCCGGCCACACCATCGTCTCTACCTGTCCACCCACCATGGCCAGATCAACGCGCAGGAATTTGCGGTTGTCCCGGGTATATCGCTCCGAAACCGCCGAGATATGGCCCAGCAGGGTAACCGTGCTGCCCAGCATATCCTCGCCCAGCTGGTCCACGGAGATGTAGGCGTCGCCGGGGTTGTAGGCGGCTAGAGCGAGAAGCGGATTGTAGGATAGGGCTACGCCCAGGTATTCCTTTTCGAGGGCCGCCTTTTCCTGCGGAGTGTAGTCGGGTTGCGAGGTATCCAGTTCCAGCAGGGGAGCGCCGGCGCCGCCGTCCGACTCCTGACCGAACATGCCGAACTGGCCGGAGTTGCGGTTGCGGGTTTCCTGCTGGGCGACCGCCCAAATCCGGTCAATGCTGCTGATGACTGCGGCGCGGGGCGCCAGGGAGTCGAACGCCCCGGCCTTGGCAAGACCCTCCAGGGTGCGCCGGTTCAGTCCCGACACGTCAACCCGCTGGCAGAAATCGCTGATGGAGGAGTAAGGTCCCCTGGCTTCGCGCTCGTCCACGATGGGGGTTACGGCCGCTTCTCCCACGGTTTTGATAGCCGCCAGGCCAATGCGGAGTTTGGCGTCTTTCCGGGAGGCGTCGCCGGAGCGGTCGATGGAATAGAGCACGCCGGAATCGTTGACGTCGGGCAGGCCGATTTCAATGCCCATGCGGGTACATTCATTGATTGACGCTACGTAACGGTCGCCCTGGTTCAGACGGCAGTTGAGCACCGAGGCCATGTATTCCAACGGATAGTGGGTCTTGAAGTATGCGGTCCAGTACGAAATCAAGCCGTAGCTGACGCTGTGGGCCTTATTGAAGGCGTAGCCGGCGAAGGGTTCAATGAGGTTGAAGATTTCAACGCCCATCTCCTCGGTATAGCCCTGCTTAATGGCGCCGTCCACGAAACGGTCGCGCTCTTCCGCCATCAGTTCCGGGATTTTCTTTCCCATTGCCTTGCGGACGGTGTCGGCCTCGCCCAGGGAGTACCCGGCGAAATTCTGCAGGACGTGGAGCACCTGGTCCTGATAAACGATGACACCGTAGGTTTCGTCCAGGAGGTCTTTCAGGCTGGGATGCGGATAGGACACCTTTTCCTGGCCGTGCTTGGAGCGAATGAAACGGTCGATGTGCTCCATGGGGCCCGGGCGGTAGAGGGCGATCATCGCCGCGATGTCGCCAAGATCCGACGGCTTTAGTTCCTTGATGTAGCGCTGCATCCCAGCGCTTTCGAGCTGGAACAGGTCGGAGGTATTGCCGGTTCCCAGCAGTTGGTAGGTGTCCGGGTCGTCCAGCCCCAGGCGGGTGAGGTCAATGCGGATGCCCTTTTCCTGGTCGATGAGCTTGATGGTCCGGTCCAGGATGGTGAGGTTGGTCAAGCCGAGGAAGTCCATCTTGAGCAGGCCCAGCTTGGCCACCGGGTCCATGGAATACTGGGTCATCATCACCGGACTGTTTTCGTCGCCGCGCGCGGGACGCTGCAACGGCACCGTCTCGGTCAGCGGCTCGTCGGCGATGAGGACGCCGGCGGCGTGTGTGCTCACGTGATGCACGATGCCTTCCAGGGCCTGGGCGTTGTCCACGAGGGTCTGAATCACGGCGTCGCCCTGGTAGGTATCCATGAATTCCGGGTTGGCGGTCATAGCGTCGGCGATGGTGCGGGACTTGAACGGAACCATGCGGGCGATGCGGTCAACGTCGCCGTAACTCATGCCGAGGCCGCGCCCCACGTCCCGCAGGGCCGCTTTGGGCCCCATGGTGCCGAAGGTGATGATCTGGGCCACCCGGTCGCTGCCGTAGCGGTCGATTACGTAGCGCAGGACTTCGTCGCGGCGGTCGTCCTGGAAGTCCATGTCGATGTCGGGCATTTCCTTGCGCTCGAAGTTCAGGAAACGCTCGAATACCAGGTTGTAGGCCATAGGGTCAACGTCGGTGATACCCAGGCAGTACAGGACGACGCTGGCGGCGGCGCTGCCCCGGACTCCGAAGAGGATTTGCTGGCGGCGCACGAAGGATATGATGTCCCACACCACGAGGAAGTAGTTCGCAAAGCTGGTCTGTCGGACGACTTCCAGCTCGTATTCCATGCGGGCACGGGCGGCTTCGTTGTTATAGCCATAACGCTTGTTGAATCCCTCCCAGCACAGCCTTTCGAGGTAGGCGTCGGCGTCCTCGTTGTTGGGAGTTGGATAGCGGGGCAGGTGCATCTGGCCAAAGCCCAGCGACACGTTGCACTGCTGAGCAATCTCGCCGGTGATGTCCAAGGCCTGGGGAAACTCGGGGAACAGCGCCGCCATTTCCGCCGGCGACTTGATGTAGTAGGACGAGTCCTCCATCCTCAGCCGCTTGTCATCCTGCACGTTGGTTCCGGTCTGGATGCAGATATAGACGTCCTGGTACTGGTAGTCGGACTGGCGGACATAGTGGGCGTCGTTGGTGACGAGCAGGGGGATACCCGTTTCCCGGTTGAGCCGGATCAGGCCCTCGTTGATGCGTGGCAGTTGTTCGATGTGCGCGTGCTGCTGCAACTCCAGGAAATAGTTTTCGCCGAACAGTTCCCGGTACCAGCCAACCTGCTCTTTGGCGGCGTTGTAGTTGCCATCGGCGAGCAGGATGGGAACTTCCGCGGATGGGCAACCGGAGAGGCAGATCAAGCCCTGGCGGTGCTCGTGAAGCAGTTCTTTGTCGATGCGCGGGCGGTAGTGGAATCCCTCCAAGTGCGACCGGGTAACGAGCTGCAGCAAGTTTCGATAGCCCGTGTTATCTCTGGCGATGAGCACCAGGTGGTTGGCGGTGCGTTCGTTGGGGGTGCGGTCGCGGCGGCTGCCGTGGGCTACGTAGAGCTCGCATCCGATGATCGGTTTGATGCCGGCGTCCTTGCACTCGGAATAAAAATCGACCACGCCGTAGAGAGAGCCGTGGTCGGTGATGCTCATGGCATCCATGCCCAATTCGCGGGTGCGGCCGACCAGATCCGGTATGCGGCTGATGCCGTCGAGCATACTGTATTCGGTATGGGTATGAAGGTGAGTGAACACGATGATGTAGCCAGTTTGGGGGAATTATTTCGGGACAATCCCGGCCCTCAAATGATAGCAGTCGGCATGGGCCGCCGCCAGCAGCGATATGGCATGGGTGAGCGTGGCGGCCGAAAAACCGGGAACGGAAATGCCTTGCCCCCAGTACGAGGCTGCTGGGGGCAGGGGCGAAGCCGGGAGGGCAAAGGAGCCCTAACCCGGAATTTCGATTTTCTCGGTGACCACCCGGGTAACGCCCCAGCCGGCCAGCCAGGCGGAGTGGCGGCCATCGCCTCCGGCGACCACGATCACGATGTCGTCGGCCTGAGGGGCAATAGGGACCATGGTGTCGGGTTTGCTGTCGTCGATCCAGGCCGGGTAGTTCCGATTGCCCCAGTGTCCCAGCCCGGACAACTCGGAGATGGACATGCGGGCGTTGGCGTAGATGTACTCGCGAACATCCTTCTTGCTGAGGCCGTCGGCGGCGATTTCAGCGGCGTGTTCCGGGCTGATCACCAGCGTAACCTGAGCCCCGGTGCCGATCTGGTAATAGTTGGAAAACCCCGTGGCACGGGTCGCCTGCACCAGGGTGTTCAGCACCTCGATGCCCCGGGAGACGGTAGTTTCCATAATCGGGTAGAAGGCGCGGATGGCGTGCAGCGTGATCATGCTGTCATCCGGGTCGTAGCCGAGTTCTACATGGCGCGGCTCCCAGGGGCTGCGGGATTCATTCTCCGCAAAGCAGAACGAGTAGCGTCCCGGCATGGCCAGGGTAGCCTTATCCATGTCGCCGATGATCAGCCCGGCGACGTTGCGGACGAACAGGCGCAGCGCCCGGCCGATGGTGGCGTTGGCGCGGTAACCGGGGCCGAACGCGCCGGAATCGCCGTTGATGCCCAGCCGCTCTGCGATAGGTCCGTTAACGATGACCACCGGAGCAGCGCCGCCGGTAGTAGCCTGGCAGCCGGCCAGGTTGAAGGGCCTTTGCAACGCGGCTTTGACACAGGCCACCACCACGGGGAAGTACTCCGGTCGGCAGCCGGCCATCACCGCGTTTACGGCGACTTTCTCGATGGATACCTCGGCGTTGGATGGCTGCGCCACGCCGAGGGACAGGGACGGGTCTTCACCCCACGGGCCCAGCATACGGCGCACGGCGTCCTCGGTGGCGGGCACGACGGGCATACCGTCGGTCCAGCCCTGCTCTTCGTAATAGTCCTGGATGGCGTCGTAGGCGTCGGGAATGTCGATGCGGCTGGAGCTGAGCGCTGGGGTGTTGGTGGACATAAGCGTTACTCTACTTGTTGGAGGATAGCGTGGCAACGACGCCGAAGTGGTCGGATAATTCCCGGCCATCATCCCGGAGGTTGCTGATGGCAGTCATTGACCTGGCATCCAGATCGGGCGTAAGCGCCATGTGGTCAATTGCGCGGCGCCCTTGGAACTCGAGCGATGCAGTGGCTATGCGCAGGCCCACGTCGTCAAACGTGCGCTTGAGCTTGTCTCGCAGCCTGATCGGGGCGGAGTTGCGGCCCCCGATGGACTGGTTGTAGTCGCCGATGACGACCATGCGGGGTTTGAGTCCAGGCTGGAACAATGTTCTCAGACCGTCAAGGTAGCTTTCGTGGTCTTCCCACTGGCTATAGTGGCCGCGGAATCGCTTAGTACGGGAACCCGACCACGGAATGCAAACGCCGACGACGGTTACCGGGCCTTCGGACGTGTCAGTAACGCCGGCCACGAAACGCCCGGGCGGGAACACAGCACTCCCTAATCCGACAACGGCGTACCAGGGATTGCGGGACCACAGCGCCACCTTACGACGGCCTTTGATCATGCGATGGCCATAGTCGGGAAGGGAGTGGATCGCGTGTCCTCCGAAACTGTCCAACAGCCGGTGGTTGGTTTCGGTGAGGCAGATAATTTCCGGGCTGTGTTCTGCGATGCGGCTCAGAATTTCAGGGCTACGCACCGACCGGGGCGTAGCCCATTCAACATTCCAATTTACGACCCTAAGGGTCATGGAATTGAGACAGCGCGCCTAATCGCTGGTGAGCATTTCGGCGATTTGGCCGGCATATTCGTGGGCCATCTGCCGGACCTCGGGGATGGAGCGGGGGGCCAGCGGGCTGGGCAAGGCCAGGATCTGGACGGTGGGCATGCCCAGGGACGAGGCGCGCGCGTGGGCGGCCCGGGTGAAACTCTCGGTGATGACGCTCACGGAGGGAACGCCGCGGCTCTCGGTAACTACTGTGTCGTGGAGACCCCACGCCGTGCAGCTCCCTCAATCCGCGATTCCGTGCACCACGGCGTCGCACTGGGCCACCAACTCGTCGATGGTTTCGTCGGCACAAGGGGCGCTGAAGCTGAACTTGCGCAGGTACAGCACCTTTTCGACGGCGTATTCCTCTTCCAGAATCGCCTGCAATTCCTGCAGGAAATTATCGGAGTGGTACTTGCGGTTTTCCAGCAGGCCGATGGTCTTTCCGGCCAGGCCGGGCAACCGACCGGCGGCGGCGCGCTCGGCAGTTTTCTGCTCCGGGCGCGGGTCGAGAATCTGGATTGTCGCTGTGGTCATTACGTTCCTCCGTTAGCGCGATCTGGATTCCCGCTTTTGCGGGAATGACGGGGGATTTGTGGGTTGTTAGCCCAACATCTGATAGTGTTTGCCTTCGGTTTTGATCGCGGGGGCGATCACCATTTCGGTCTTGTGGAAATCGCGTACAGTATAGGCGCCGCACATGCCCATCGCAACGCGGAGCGCACCGACCAGGTTCTGGGTGCCATTGGTGACGTTGCTGGGGCCGTGCAGGAGTTGGCGGAGGCTGCCCTTGGTGCCGACGTTGATGCGGGTGCCACGGGGCAACTCCGGATGCGCGTTAGCCATGCCCCAGTTGTAGCCCCGCCCCGGCGCTTCGGCGGCCTGGGCGAAGGGCGTACCCAGCATCACGCCGTCGGCGCCGCTGGCCATGGCCTTGCAGACGTCGCCGCCGGTGCGCAGCCCGCCGTCGGTGATGACGCTGACGTAGCGGCCGGTGCGTTCGAAGTAGTCCTCGCGGGCGGCGGCGCATTCAAGGGTGGCCGTCACCTGGGGAACGCCGACGCCGGTAACTTCCCGTGTGGTGCAGGCCGCTCCCGGCCCGACTCCCACCAGCACGGCGTCGATGCCGGTTTCCATCAGTTCGCTGGCGACGTTGTAGCTGACGCAGTTGCCCACGACGACGGGCACTTTCAGGGAGCTGATCAGGTCCGAGAAAATCAGGCCACGGTAGCTGCGGGACATGTGCCGCGCCGTGGTCACGGTGGATTGCACGATGATGATGTCGGCGCCGGCTTCCACAGCGAGAGGGCTGAACGTCTTGGTGGTTTGCGGAGTGAACGCGATGGCCGCGATTGCCCCGGTCTGCTTGATCTCCTGCACCCGTTCGCCAATCAGGTTTTCCTTGACCGGCTCGCCGTACACTTCCTGCAGGTACTCGGTCACTTCGGCCTGGTCCATGGAAATGATCTCTTCCAGGACAGAATAAGGGTCATCGTACCGGGTGTAGAGTCCTTCGCCGTTGAGAGCGCCCAGTCCGCCCATCTCATGCATGAGGGTAGCGAAGCGTGGGGAAACGGAACCGTCCATTGCGGAGGCAATTACGGGCGCGTCGAAAGAATACGGCCCGATGCTCATTTGAGTTGAAGTCATCTCAGGATTGATGGTGACATCGCCGGGAACGATGGCGACTTCGTCGAAACCGTAAGACCGTTCCAATTCTTTGAGCAAGCGCCTGGCCATAATCTCACCTCAGTGCCGGCTGGGTTGGTCGAGTTCGATAAATTGTAGCATTTGGGGGCGCCATCTTTGACGCCCCCAAAATTTTCCGGTGTACGAATTGCCGCGTTTGAGAGTTTGCTTAGGCCGGCGACAGTGCGGCCATTTCCTCCTTGCGCACCTTGATGCAGATGTTGCCATCGTCATCCAGGTCCACTATCGCGGTGTCGCCTTCAGCGATCTCGCCGCTGAGCAACACGTCCGACATGCGGTCTTCCACCTCGTTCTGGATCAGTCGGCGCAATGGGCGAGCCCCCAGCACCGGGTCGAAGCCGTTGGCTCCCAGGTGCTCCCGGGCCGCTTCGGTCAGCTCGATGCTGATGCTCCGTTCCTTGAGTTCGTCGCGCACCATGTTCATCATGAGGTCAACGATCTGGTGGATTTCACTCTGGCTGAGCGCGTGGAAAACGATTGTAGCGTCCAAGCGGTTAAGGAATTCGGGTCGGAAGAAGCGCTTGACTTCATCCATGACCTTGTCCTTCATCCGCTCGTAGGCCTGGCGGTCGGATTGGGCTTCGTCGGCCTTGACCGCGAACCCCAGCGACGTGTCGCGCTTGATAAGGTCGGAACCCAGGTTGCTGGTCATGACGATGATGGAGTTGCGGAAATCAACGCGGCGACCCCTGGCGTCGGTAAGCTGGCCGGCGTCGAAAATCTGGAGCAGGATGTTGAAGATTTCAGGGTGGGCCTTTTCGATTTCGTCCAGCAGGATGGCGCAGTAATTCTTCTTGCGCACGCCTTCCGTCAACTGTCCACCTTCGTCATAGCCAACGTACCCCGGAGGCGCTCCGATGAGGCGGGCGGTGGTATGGCGTTCCTGGAACTCGGACATGTCCAGGCGGATCATGTTGTCTTCGTGGCCGAAAAGGAACTCGGCCATAGCCCGCACCAACTCGGTCTTGCCGACGCCGGTGGGGCCGAGGAACAGGAAAACGCCGATGGGATGGCGGGGGTCCTTCAAGCCGGCGCGGGCGCGGCGCACCGCTTTGGAGATGCCGACGATGGCTTCATCTTGGCCGATGATGCGCTTGTGGAGCTCCTGCTCCATGTGGAGGAGACGGGTAGTTTCCTCTTGAGCGAGGCGCGTCACCGGGATGCCGGTCCACATGGCGACCACTTCGGCAATGTCTTCCTCGGTAACTTGAGCGCGTTCCTTGTTGCGGTCGGCTTTCCACTCAGCTTCCAGGTTGCCCACGTTTTCCGAGAGGTGCAGTTCACGGTCGCGCAGTTCGGCGGCGACTTCGTACTGCTGGGAGGCGATGGCTTCGTCCTTTTCTTTGCGCACGCGCTCCAGGACTTCCATGGCGTCCCTCACTTCCTGGGGAGCGTGGCTGCCCCGGAGGCGGACACGGGAACCGGCTTCGTCCAAGAGGTCGATGGCCTTGTCGGGCAGGAAGCGGTCCGGAATGTAGCGGGTGGACAACGTTGCCGCGGCCTTCACGGCGTCGTCGGTGATCTCAACGTTGTGGTGTTCTTCGTATTGACCCTTTACGCCCTGGAGGATGTCCACGGTCATATCAGGATCGGGTTCTTCAACGCGGACGGGCTGCAGCCGGCGTTCCAAGGCGGGGTCGCGCTCCACGTACTTGCGGTAGTCGTCCAACGTGGTTGCGCCGATGCACTGAATCTCGCCCCGGGCCAAGGAGGGCTTGAGGATGTTGGAAGCATCGACGGCGCCCTCAGCGGCGCCGGCGCCGACCAGGGTATGAATCTCATCGATGAAGAGGACGCAGTTGCCGGAGGACTTGATTTCCTCAATGACCTTCTTCAGACGTTCTTCGAACTCGCCTCGGTACTTGGTGCCGGCGACCAGCGCGCCCATGTCCAGGGTGACCAGGCGCTTGCCCTGCAGTGTTTCCGGCACAGAGCCCGACGAAATTTGCTGGGCCATGGCTTCGACGATGGCGGTCTTGCCGACGCCCGGCTCGCCGACCAGCACCGGGTTGTTCTTGGTGCGTCGGCTGAGGATCTGGGTCACGCGCTCGATTTCGGTATCGCGACCGACCACCGGATCCAGCTTGCCGCCCAGCGCTGCGTTGGTGAGATCGACGCCCAATTGGTCCAGCGTAGGCGTGCGAGTACTGGAGCGGGAGCTGCTGGAGCCGCCGCCGCCGGAGTTGCTCAGGATGCGATGGGTCTCGGCGCGAACCTTTTCGAGGTTGACGCCCAGGCTTTCGAGGACGCCGGCGGCAACGCCTTCGCCTTCTCGCAACAGGCCAATGAGCAGGTGCTCAGTGCCGATGTAGGTATGGTTCATGCGGCGGGCTTCGTCAACGGCCAGCTCGACGACCTTCTTGGCGCGGGGGGTAAGTCCGATTTCGCCCTGGGCCGGACGCTCACCGCGTCCGATGATGAACTCCACGGCCGAGCGTACCTTGGTCAGGTCAACGCTCAGGCCGGACAGCACTCGAGCGGCAACGCCCTCGGTCTCCCGTACCAGCCCAAGCAGGATGTGCTCGGTGCCGATGTAGTTGTGGTTGAACCGCTGCGCTTCTTCCTGGGCGAGGGAAAGAACCCTGCGCGCCCTTTCGGAAAACTTCTCGAACCTGCTGCCCATGAGACTCTCCTGGGTTGGGGTAGGCCTGCGTTCCGCCGGAGGGAGGCGCTGGCGCCGACATTCTATCGCATTTGGACAAAAATAAAAGCGGCCACACCGCCGGTCGAATCCCGGCGAGCCACTTTGAGGACCAAGTTAATTGCCCAAGAGCGATTTTCTCGGACTTCCAGCCTTTCCTTCGTGCGTCATCACACCCGCCCCGAATTTGACGATGATCGGTTTAGTCGGAGTTTCCTCCGCATGGACGGCGGAGCGAGGAGGACTCGCTCCGTAGCCATCCTGTCAGAACTTCCCGGCGGTGACCTATTTTCCCACTCCGTCACCAGAGCAGTATCGTCGGCGCTGGGGCGTTTCACTTCCGTGTTCGGGATGGGAACGGGTGGGACCACCCCGCTTGAACCACCAGAAAGTCAGTGGCAAGATTATGCAACATTTCACGAACTTTGGCAAGCGCGAGCAACCCACGATTCACGAATAATTGTCATCGGAGAGCCGGGATGGGCTGTGCTATACTGGCTTGCAGGGAAATAGGTCAACGCCTAGGGCCGTTAGCTCAGTTGGTAGAGCACCGGACTTTTAATCCGGGTGTCGTGGGTTCGACCCCCACACGGCCCACCATTTTGCCCACGCCGGTATGCCGGCGTTTTTTGATTCCATTGGAGACGGTACGATGCGCGTGATGGTGCTGGTGAAGGCGACCGCGGACAGCGAAGCCGGCGTGATGCCCTCGGAAGATCTGTTCCAGGCCATGGGAGAGTTCAACGCGGCGCTGGTGGAAGCCGGAATCATGCTGGCCGGCGAAGGGCTCAAACCTTCGTCGGAGGGCCGGCGGGTCAGGTTCGACGGCGCTGAACGGACGGTGGCGGACGGACCGTTCCCGGTGGTGAATGAACTGGTTGCCGGTTTCTGGCTGTGGGAAGTGAAGGACATGGACGAGGCGTTGGAGTGGGTAAAGCGCTGCCCTAATCCCATGCCCGGCCCGAGCGAAATAGAGATTCGCCCGTTGTATGAGATGGAAGACTTCGCCGATGCGATACCCGAGGAATTGCGCGACCGGGAAGACCGTCTGCGCCGGGAAATTGCCGACCGCTGATTGACGGTGGGGGCAACGGATTCATCGCAGTGGGCGAGGATGACAATGGTCTCGTCGCCGTCTGCACCGTCTCCTTCCTCGGTGAGAGCCCGGCTACGTTGGCGAGTTGGACCGTAGTGCGCCGGGCGAGCTCTATGAGCGGTTTTCCTCACTGTTGGTTTGTCCATAGGCGGCGTCAACGGTGACGCGCACGCCGCTGATGGTGCCGGTGACGGCGTCGCGCACGGCATCGCCGGCGGCGTCGCTGACGTCGTAAGCAGCGTCGATGGCGCCGGTGGCGGCAGCGGCGGCGGTTTGCTCGACGTTCTGGCCGGTGGTGCGGGCGGCGTCGATGGCGCCATTGACGGCGGACACGGCCACCTGAGCCACGTCTTCGCCGGCCTGCGCCGCGCTGCTTACCAGCTGGCGAGTGGTCGCCGTGGTGGCGGCGGTGACGTCGCCGGCGGTTCCGGCGACGGCAGTAACAACCCCTGCGACGGTGCCGCGAGCGGCATCGGTCAACGCGCCGCCGATTTCCCTGGTGCCGTCGATGGTGCCGCGAGTTACTTGGACCACTGACTCTTCGGCGGCCAGGCCGACGGACGCCCCGCCGCGCAACGCTCCTTCGACCGCGTGTTGGGTGGCGGTCCCCAGTTCCGCGCCGGCGTCGCTCGAGCCGCGGATAGCGCCGACCACCACGTCATGGAGCATGGTGGTGGTAGCAGTGCCTACCATGCCGACACCCTGGATCACGCCGATCATGGAGTCCCGGATGACGGTTCCGCCAGCGCCGCCGACGTTGCCGACCGCCTGGAGCGTGCCGACAATGGCGTCCTGGGCCAGGTGACCTGCTTCGCCGCCCACGCTGCGGGCGCCCCGCAGCGTATTTGCGGTGGTGTCCCGAACGGTGTCAATGGCCACGTTGCCGACACGGCCGGTGCCTTCCAAAGTGCCGGTCAAAGCGTCTCGCACTGTAGTGCCTATCCTTCCCAATATCGCCATGGTCGGCCTCCCCATTGATAGATTTATCGCAGTCAATCGTTGCGCTGAATGATACCATAACCTTTTTATTCCCGATGTTGGGAATGCGCGCAACATACGGGAATTGTCAGGATTTGTTCATGCCATCAACTCACGAGGACGATGACTCTGGCAGTCGCCGTAACTCCACGGTGCGATACACGCAGGGCTTGAGAGTTCGATTTCGCCGGCCCGACGGGCTACTGGAAAGGATGCTGTGGTTCTTGCGGCAGGCATCCGCCCTGGAGAGATTGATCAATCGGTGGCGTCCTTTACTGGTCCTGGAGGCGTCGCTGCTGGCGATAATGCGGCCCAACATACAGCAGTTGGGCGCCGGCGTGGCCTACTACGGAATCATGGCTATGACGCCCCTGTTGGTGGTCGGTATGCAGATAATCGCGGTGTGGCTGGGGCAGGAGGAAGCTCGCACCTGGTTCAGCGAGCTCTCAGCGCGAGTTTTCCCTGCCCAGCTTGACATTACTGCGTTGCTCGGCGACCCCAGCGTGCAAACGGTGGGCGTCATCAGCGGACTCGCCTTCGTGGGGTTAGCCTGGGGACTTTTCAAGCTGTTCGGGGCAGTCAGCGCGATTCTCAATCTAACCTGGGGCATCGAGCCATCCAACACGAGATTCGCGGATAGACTCAAAGAGGTCATGGCAATCGGCGGAGCCACCACGGTTTTCCTGGTGTCGAGTGTGCTGACGTGGCTGGTGGTTGACGACTTCACCACTCAGATATTGCGCGCGCTGCGACTGCTACGGTGGGCGGACGCGCTGGCTTCAACTTTGGTGACCGGGCTGGTTAACCTGCTGGCCTGGCTGCTGCTGGTGTTGTCGCTGGTTATCATCTATCGGTACGTGCCCCGGCGGACGGTGCGCTGGCGTTGGGCGTTTCTGGGCAGCCTGGCGGTTGGCGTAGCCCTACAGTTGATGAACTACGGTTTCGCGATGTTTATGGCTCATGTCGCACCGTCGCAATTCGTGCAGGGCATACTGGCTACCGCGCTGGTGATTCTGTTCTGGCTTTTCTTGGCGGCCCGACTGCTCGCCTGGGGGGCGGCCCTGTCTGCCTACGCGCAAAGCGTGTACGACCGTGACGGTCCCGCGCCGGGTTCTTTGTTCAGATGAGATGCGCGTTCCGGCTCGCCGCGCGCCATTCCGGTTGCGCCCGGTTGACTATCCTTATAAAGTGAGCGGAACTTGGCGCCGGCCCCAGGTCTGCGCGCATAGCGGAGGTATCGGAATGGCCAGACTGGAAGGCAAGGTTGCCCTGATCAGCGGCGGCGCTCGTGGCCAAGGCGCGGTGGAGGCGCGGATGTTCGCGGAAGAGGGGGCCAGCGTAGTGATCGGCGATATTCTTGATGAGCAGGGTCGCCAGACCGAGGCGGAGTTGCAGGAGTTGGGCTACAACGTCACTTTCGTGCATCTGGACGTTACCAGCGAATCCGACTGGGACGCGGCGGTGCAGGCCGCCATCGGCGCTTACGGCAAGCTGGACATCCTGCTCAACAACGCGGGCATCCTGATTCGCAAGAACATCGAGGAAACGACCGAAGAGGATTGGGATCGCATCTTCTCGATCAATGCCAAGGGCGTGTTCCTGGGCACCAAGGCCGCGATCCCGGCGATGCGGGAGAACGGCGGCGGCTCGATCATCAACATATCCTCCACCGCCGGCCTGGTGGGGAGTCCCAACGGTTCCGCCAGCTACACGGCGACCAAGGGCGCGGTGCGGCTGTTCACCAAGTCCACGGCCATCCAGCACGCCCGGGAGGGCATTCGGTGCAACTCCATCCACCCGGGGCCGATTGAAACGGACATGATCGCCGACACGCTGAATGACCCGGCGAACCTGGCGCTGCGGATGCAACGGCTTCCGTTGGGCCGGGTAGGCAAGCCCAGCGAAATCGCGTACGGGGCGATTTACCTGGCATCGGATGAATCGTCGTTCGTAACCGGCTCCGAGTTGGTCATCGACGGCGGCACGACCGCCGCATAAGGAGGACGCACCATGCCGAGATTTGCAGTTGATTTGAACACGCCGGAGGGTCGTGGCAAGGTTGGAGGACAGCCGTGGCGTGTGGCACCGGGGCTGGTGCCCGGAGAACCCAACGAAGGGCTGTCGGCGCGCTTGCTGGCTGCGCCGCCGCGTTTGGCAGACTACGACGATTCTTCGTGGGACGAATGCGACAACGTGCGGCAGAGCCTGTCCGAGGGGTTCACCTTCGCATGGTATCGGATCGCCGTTACGCTGCCGGAGACTATCGACGGCGTAAACGTAGCCGGCTACCGCGTGTGGTTCGAGACGAACTTTGACAACTACGGCGAGGTGTGGGTGAACGGCGAGATTGACCGGGCCTACGGCAGCATCGTCGGCCTGAACACGCCGCACCGTGTTGAGATCGCAGAGGTTGGGGAGCCCGGCGCGCAGTACGTCATCGCGTGCCTGTGCCTGAACGGGCCGCTGGCCGCGCCACGCGGGGGCATCTTCATGCGGTTCGCCACGCTGGCGTTTGAGGCTACGGACAACTAAGGCCATATCCCAGGGTGGTACGATGTAGGGGCGGGCTTGATACCCGCCCTTATGGATTGGAGGTGTGCTGATGGCAAATTGGCAGCATTGCCCGGCTGTAGAACGGGCCAGTGGGCAAGACGGCGGCCTGTGGATGTTCAAGGGCACTGACGTACCGCTGTATCACCTATATGAAAGATTGGCGGACGGTGGGACGGTGGATGATTTCGCTACTCGGCACGGGGTGGATGTTGAGATGGCGGCAGCGGCGCTGGAATATGAGGCCGACGAATTGCACGATTACAGGCTGGATTACGCCGGCCGGGTCCCTTTCGCGCGCAATATCGATCCGGCTCACCTCCGCCCGGATAATACCCTGTGGGGGAACTGCCCACTGGTGGAACAGGCCGAAGGCCGGCTGGGCGGCGCGTGGGTATTTAAACACAGCCGATTGGCGTTGTACGTCCTGCATTATCACCTTGCCGGCGGCCGGACACTTGACGAATTCGACGAATGGTACGGAATGGACACGTCCAAGGCAGTAGCCGTGCTACAGCATGAAGCGAAGGTGCTGGAGAGAGCGCAGCCCGCACATGCAGATATTGTTTGACCAGGGGACTCCATGGCCGCTCCGGCACTATCTGGCCGGGCATACCATCCACCGCGCGCTCCAACTAGGTTGGGATAGAGATGCCGACGGCTTGCTGATAGCGCGAGCGGAGGAGGCGGGATATGAACTGCTAATCACCACCGACCAAAACATTCAGTATCAACAAAATCTTGCCATCCTGAAAATCGCTATTTTGGTATTGGTTGACCACAACTGGCCGTACAATCAGGCATCCATCGATCCCATCGTAGCTGCCGTTGAAACAGCCACAGAGGGCAGTTACCTGGAAATAAAAGTCCAATAAGGGGCGGGTTTTCAAACCCGCCCCTTGTTTTTCGGTCTGTGGCGCTATCGCTTACGACAGGTGCTGGCGGTAGAAGTCGAAGATGCGGGGCCAGGCGGCGTTGGACGCTTCCACGGCGTAGCTGGGGCGGTCAACGGCGACGAAGCCGTGGCCGGCGTTGGGGTAGATCTCGTACTCCCAGGACTTGCCGGCGGC
Organism: Chloroflexota bacterium; assembly: GCA_028875655.1. Classification (GTDB taxonomy): domain Bacteria; phylum Chloroflexota; class Dehalococcoidia; order Lucifugimonadales; family UBA3495; genus Bin87. The sequence goes on from JAPPCX010000097.1 coordinate 31,775, forward strand.
CTTGATGGCGGCGTCGGTGGCGGCTACCTCTTCGACGGTGGGGCGCGCATCATCCGCGCCGAAGATGCCCAGCATCGGGCAGGACAGGTCGGCCACGAACTCGATGGGGGCGTGGGGCATGGCCTCGGTGGGAGGCTCGCTGTCTCGGGGGGTTACGCCGCCGCCCCAGCAGTCCACCGCGGCGTCGATGCCGGACAGCTTGCATGCGGCCAGGAACACCTGGCGTCCGCCGGAGCAGAACCCGATGATGCCAACCTTGCCGTTATAGTTGGACAGGTGGCGCAGGTAGCTGATGGCACCGGCCGCGTCGCCCAGCGTGCGGTCGTCGGGCATGCCACCGGCCTCGCGGATGCTGTTGCTGTTGGCGACCGGGTCGTCGTGGCCCTGGCGGTAGTGAAGGTTGGGCATGATGGCGATGAAGCCGTTATGCGCGAACTTGCGCGCCATCTCCTTGCTGGCCTCGTCCCAGCCGGGCATGTGGTGGAACAAGTGGACAGCCGGGAAGGGTCCCGGGCCCAAAGGTCGAGCCAGATAAGCGTTGATGGCGTCGCCGTTGTGGCCTTCCACCCAGATGTGTTCGGCCGTCATTCCCTGGTAAGCCATGTTGAAAACCTCCGATAGCGTAAGCGTGGTTCGTTTCGCGGTGTTGCGACCAACCGACGGGACATAACCGTCGATTGACGGGTAGCAGGTTAATCGCCGCTGTGCCGGGTGTCAAACGGCAGACAACGATGGAGCGGCCAGGTTCTCCCAGACGATGCCGCGCCTTTCCAGCCGGCGCTCAGTTACTCCCCGGGCCGCCGGAGCGTTGTCCATGCCGATGAAACGCCGGCCCAAGCGCGCCGCGGTCAGCAGGGTACTCCCGCTGCCGGCGTAGCAGTCCAGCACGGTGTCGCCGGGGTTGGATGAGGTGAGGATGATGCGTTCCAGCATCCGCGCGTTTTTCTCGGTTGGGTACTTCGGGCGTTGCGGGTCTTTGTAGAGCCAAACATCCTGGGGCAGTTTGCCGGCGGCATTGCCCGTAACCGGGTCACGGGCGTAGCGGATTTTGCGGGGGTTGCCGGTAGAGCTCCATGCAATCAGCCCGGCGGCCTCCAGTGCGTCAAGCTCGGCAGGCGGGTAGCGCCAGTGGCGGCCTGGTGGCGGGTCCATGCCGCGCCACGGTTGACCGGTGGGGCCGTTGGCGGTGACGCCAGGGGCGTGAAGGGGGGTGGTGGCATAGCGACGGCCGGCGGAGTCGGTATGCGGGTATAGCCGGGGCACTTCGTCATCGCTCAGCGGTTCCCGCTGTGGATTCCAGGTAATTTGACCGGGGGACACTGAGTAGAAGAGGATGGTGTCCTTGATATTGCCGTAGGAGAAGCGGTCGAAGTTCTTGGGGTTGCACTTGATGCGGGTGATGGCGTTGCGGAAGTTCTCGGGGCCGAACACGTCGTCCATGAGCAGGCGCACGTGGTGCTCCATCTTCACGTCGATGTGGACGTATATGGAGCCGGCGGACGACATAACGCCACGAATGGCAGCCAGCCGCTCGCCCAATGCATCCAGGTAGTCCGAGCCGCGCAGGCGGTCGGAGTAGGCGGGCCGACCGGAAGCGCTGACGGTGTTGGCGCGGTGGTCGTCAATCAGGAATTCGTGATTGGTGGCGAAGGGTGGGTCGATATAGACCAGATCGACGACAATGCCGATGTCGGCGATGCGGCGCAGGCCGTCCAAGTTTTCGCCGGGGTAGAAAAGGTTTTCCATGCGGTGATTCTAGCAAAATCCCGCGTTACACCAGGCCCGCATTGTTCAAGAGGGCTGTCAGCATTCTGGCCATCTGGGCTTCGTGGTGAGGCGCGAGCCCCTCGAACTCGCGCAGGTTGCGGGCGGCTTCTTCCGTCGGGTCAAAGCGGTCGCCCATCAGGGAGTAGTCGCCGGCGAGTTCGCGGTTCCAGACCCGGAGTTCATCGAGGGTCAACTGCGGCTCGAACTGGAAGCCATAGGATACGCCGTAGCGGAAGGCCATGGGGAAGCGGACGTACCCGCCATCGCGGCGCAGCATAGTGCCTTGCGCCAGCAGGGTCGCGTTGGGCGGCACGGTGAACTGCTCGCCATGCAGGGTTGGGACCAGCAGGATTTTGATTTGGCTGAACGCGGGGTCAGCTGCGCCGGCGGCGGTGACGTCGATCTTGCGGAGGCCGAACTGGTAGCCGCCGGTGGGGGCGACGGCGCCGCCCAACGCGCGGGAAAGCAGCTGCGCGCCGAGGCAGATGCCGACCACGGGCGTGGGAGGGACGCTGCCCAAATCTCCCGTCGCCGCAGCCCGTAGGTAGGCCATTTCCTGAACGAGCGCCGGGTAATTGTCGTTGGCGGACATGGGGCCACCGAGGGATACGATAAGGTCAACCTCGGACAGGTCGGGAGCGTTGAAGGCAGCGAAGTCGGGCACGCCCTCATAGAGTGGGACGGTGGTGAGCTCAAAGCCGGCATCCCGCAGCACGCCGGTGAAGTTGCCGCCGAGGGTTTCGACGGCGATGTGCTGGATGATGACGGCGTGCCTGGTCATGGGGATTTCTTTTTGTACGACGCCAAATCCGCCAGCACTATTCTGTCCGTAGGGAACGCCAGCGGTTCCGGCGGAGTCTCTGGGGGGAACCAGGCTACCCGGTCCAGGTCGTCCGACGCGCGTGGTTCTCCGCCGGCTATTTGGCCGTAGAACCACACGCCGACTGTAAGGGAGTTGGGGTTGTGGAAGTTGGAATGAACGGCGCACACGTCGCCGATTGCCACGTCAATGCCGGTTTCTTCAAGGAATTCCCGGCGGGCAGCGTCGCGGATGTCCTCGCCCCACTCGACGTAGCCGCAGGGGATGCACCACTCGCCCACGTTGCCGCCGGCGGAACGCCGGCCCAGCAGGACGCGGCCGGCATCATCTAGAAGGACAACGGCGACACCCACCGCCGGGTTGCGGAAATGCACGAATCCACAGGATGCGCAGCCGGGGCGGGGCAGACCGCCGCGAATCTTGGGCACTAGCGGCTCGGCGCAGCGGGGGCAGTAGCTGTAGTCAGGGGAGAGGGATTGGGGCATCGTGGAGAGAACGCCAAACGGCATTAATGGGCAGGACTTTCTGGATTCCCGCTTTCGCGGGAATGACGAGTAAGTGGGCGGGAATGACGGGTAAGTGGGTGGGAATGACGGTGTAGGGTCTGGAGCGACGGTTAGGGCCGGGAATGGTGGTTACGGTTAAGTATTGGGGTGGCCCCGGCGGAGGCCGCGGCCGGGGAGGGCGCCGGTGTTTTCGCCCTGCTGGACCACAACCTGGCCGTTGACGATGACGCACTCGATGCCGACGGGGTACTGCTTGGGGTTTTCTTTGGTGGCGAGGGCCTTCACGGTGTCGGGGTTGAACACCACTACGTCGGCCTTGAAGCCGTCGCGGAGCAGGCCGCGGTCGGGGATGCCGAGACGCTGTGCGGGGAAGGAGGTCATCTTGCGGATGGCCTCGGGTAGTCTCAGGTGCTGCTCGGCACGGACGAATTCGGCCAGGACGATGGGGAAGCATCCGTAGGTGCGCGGGTTCGGGTACTCGCCGAAGAGGATGGCGTCGGAGGCGATCATGCCGTAAGGGTGGGACACGAAGGCGTAGAGGGTCTGGGCGTTGGTGCCAAGACCGACGGTGCTGATGCCCAGGTTTTCGGACAGCAGCAGGTCGAACAAGGTGTCGGCGGGGTCTTGCCCGCGCATTTCGGCGATGTCGGTGATGAGGCGGCCGTCGTAGATTTGATTCTCGGGGCGGGTGAAGTTGGTGAGCCAGTTGTTTTCCAGGCGGCTGGGTGTGATTTCGCGTTTCATGCGGGCGCGGTCGTCGGCGTCCTGCAAGGCGGCGATGAGGCGTTCCGGGCCGCCGTCCTTGGCCCAGTGGGGCAGGCCGATGGTGGGCGTGGTGCCGGAGTAGGGATAGGTGTAGCAGTCAAAGGTGCAGTCGATGCCCTCGGCGCGGGCGTTTTCGACCAGCTCCAGGTGTCCGATGTGACTGCCCACGCCGGACACCGATTGCCGGTAGTGGGTCAGGTGAACGGGGATGCCGCTGCGACGGCCGATGTCCACGGCCTCGTGCCACGGCGCGAGGTAGCCCTGGCTGAGCAGGCTGGCGCGGGTGTGGGTGTGGTAGTGGCCGCCGAGGGACGCGGCGGTTTCGGAGAGCGCGACCAGTTCGTCGGTGTCGGCGTAGGCGCCGGGCGGGTAGTCGAGGCCGGTGGACAGTCCCCATGCGCCTTCTTCCATCGCCTCGCGCACGACGGACTGCATGTCGGCGATTTCGGCGGGTGTGGCCGGGCGCTGGTCCCAGCCGACGCTCCAGATGCGGACGGGGGAGTTGCCCAGGATGTACGCCATGTTGATGGCGACGGAGTTGTCGTACTTGCCCAGCAGGTCGGCGACGGTGAGCCAGTCCGCTGGCATGGGCGGGTATCCGTTGAGCCCGGCGTCCAGCCAGATGTAGCGATGCAGTTCCTCCTGCGTCTTGAAGGGCGCGTGGGAGATGCCGTCGATGCCGACCAGTTCGGTGGTGACGCCCTGGCGCACCTTGGGATCATGGTGCGGTTCGCCGAAGATGGTCAGGCCGGCGTGGGAATGGAGGTCGATGAAGCCGGGGCAGACGACGTGGCCGGTGGCGTCGATGACTCGGGTGGCGTTCTGGCGCAGGTCAGCGTCGTCGCCGCGGTGGATGGTGACGGTGTCGCCGGTGATGGCGACGGCGGCGCGGAAGCCGGGGCTGCCCGAACCGTCGATCACCTGGCCGTCGGTGATGAGGAGGTCGATCATGGCGGCCATGATAGCGGCGGGGGATGCAGTGGGCAAGGTTAGGTTTTCGCATGGATGCACACGATAAACAAGATTTTGTTGATTTGGGTATCTAGCCGTCTTACACTGCCGCTTGATTTACCAGTCCACCACGTATGGAGGCAGTTATGAGCGAACTGGATGCTCGCTACGAACGCGGGCAGGAGACGCGGCGAATGTTCGGCGGCGGCCAGATTACCGGCGGGTCGTCGCCGGGGGCATGGGACATCGCGCCGGACCTGGAGCGGATACTTGGGGAAGGGTTGTTCGGGTCCATTTGGCCCAGGGAGAACCTGACGCCGGTGCAGCGTGAGATGATCACGCTGTCGTGCCTGATCGTGTTAAACCGGGAGGTGCAGCTGCGGCGGCATTTGGGGAATGCGCTGAACATCGGGCTGACGCCGGAACAGGTCGTGGAGCTGATCATTCACGACACCTGGTATGGCGGCGCGCCGGCCGGCATCCAGGCGCTCACGATTTGCAAGTCGGTGTTCGAGGAACGCGGCATTGACTTCACGCCGGCCCGGATTCACGACACCAACGAGGACCCGGACAGCCTGTTCCAGAGAGGCGACGAGTATCGCCGCAACTATATGGGCGGAGGCGGCTCACGTCCCGCGCCACCGACTCAGGCCGAGACGGAATTGGGTCGGATCACCGGGGAATACTACTGGGGCGCGACGTGGACGCGGCCGGGGCTGGACCTGCCGAGCCGGTGCATCTGCACGATGACCTGCCTGGCTGCCCTGGGACGCGAAGGGCCGTTGCGGAGCCACATCCGGGGCGCGCTGAACATCGGGTTCACGCAGGACCAGATCATCGAGGTGTTCGGGCACATGACGCTGTACGCCGGCATCCCGTTTGCGCGGGGCGCAATGGACATTGCCAACGAGATATTCGCGAGCGGGTGATACCGTACCGGCGTAGCAGTTCACGATGCAGGGGCGAATGATTATTCGCCCCTACAAGGTGCCGGGTGTGTTGAGCCTGGGCGCTAGGCGACGTAGCCCACGTCGGCGCAGCCCGGGAGCCAGGAGTGGCCATCGCTGAGCAGGAGTTCTTCGCTGTGGGGTGGGCCGCTCATGCCGGGCAGGTAGCGGTATGGGGCGGGCGCTCCGGGCACATCCAGGCTGTCGATGACGGGGTCTATGATGCTCCACGCCAGTTCGATTTCGTCGTTGCGGGTGAACAGGGAGGCGTCGCCAGCCAGCACATCCAGCAGCAGCCGCTCGTAGGCGTCGGGTATGTCGATGCCGGCAAAATCGTCGTGGTAGTGAAACTCCAGGTCAACGGCTCGCATTTCCAGCCCGGCGTCGGGGACCTTGGACTGGAACTCCAGGCGCATCCCTTCGTTGGGCTGGATGCAGATTGACAGGGTGTTGCCGGGGATGGCCACGTCCTCGGGCACCGGAAACATCATGTGGGGCGGCGAGTGGAACTGGATTACCATTTCGGTGCTCTTTCGAGCGAGTCCCTTGCCTGAGCGCAGGTAAAACGGGACGCCCTGCCAGCGCCAGTTGTCGATGAACAGGCGCAAGGCGGCGTAGGTGGGGGTCTGGGAACCGGGGGCGACGCCCGGCTCGACGTGGTAGCCGTCGTACTGGCCGATGACCAGGTTCCGGTGCAGTTCGCGCAGGGACATGCGCCGCACGGAGTTGAGCGCCTTCACCTTTTCGTTGCGCAGGGCGTCGGCCTCAAAGGCGTAGGGTGGGTCCATGGCCACCAGGGCGAGCAGTTGCAGCAGGTGGTTCTGGAACATATCGCGCAGAACGCCGGCGCGGTCGTAGTATTCGCCGCGTTCTCCGACCAGCACATCCTCGGCGACGGTAATCTGCACCTGGTCAATGTAGTTGCGGTTCCATACGGGTTCGAAAATGGCGTTGGCGAACCGAAACACGAGGAGATTCTGGACGGTTTCCTTGCCGAGGTAGTGGTCGATGCGATAGACCTGATCTTCCCGGAGGACTTTGTGGATGTGGGAGTTGAGCCGGCGGGCGGTACTCAGGTCGGAACCGAAGGGCTTTTCCACGACCATGCGTCGCCAGCCGCCGGTTTCCGTGGTAAGGCCGGCCGATGACAGGGCGGACACGGCCGGCTCGTAGAGGCCGGGGGCCAGGGCCAGGTAGAACAGGCAGTTGAGCCGTCCGTCGCCGTCGGCGGATAGATGGCCGATGCGCGCGCCGGCTTCCGACAGAGAGCCTGGATCGGTAACGTCAGCCGTAACATAGCTGAGGCGCGAGGCGAACTCATCCCACTCCGCGCCGGAAGGTCGTCCGCAGCCCTCGCGCAGCCAATTGCGAAACTCCTCGTCGGTCATCTCGTTGCGGGCAACGCCGACGATGTGCACGTGGATGGGCAGCCGCTCCTTTTGGAACAGGCTGAACAGGGCCGGCCCCAGCTTCTGGTGAGTCAGGTTGCCGCTGGCGCCCAGGATGACCAGGGCAGTGACGTCGCCGTCATCGCCCCTGCCGAGCAGATTCGCGCCGGAGGTCATCATTGGCTGTTGGCCTCGCGCACGGCGTGGCCGCCGAACTGGTTGCGGAGGGCAGCCAGCATCCGGGCGCCGAAAGGTTCCTCCTGGCGGGAGCGGAAACGCTGGTAGAGGGCGGCGGTGATCGCAGGGGTGGGAACGGCCAGGTCCACGGATTCGTTGACCGTCCAGCGGCCCTCGCCGGAGTCGTCCACGTAAGCGGACAGGCTCTCCAGGTCGGGGTCGGCTTCCAGGGCCAGCACGGCCAGATCCAGCAGCCACGAGCGGACCACGCTGCCATGCTGCCAGGTTTTGGCGATGGCCTTGAGGTCCAAGTCAAAGTCGGACTGCTTGGCCTGGAGTAGCTCGAATCCCTCGGCGTAGGCCTGCATGAGGGCGTATTCCACGCCGTTGTGCACCATCTTGGTGAAGTGGCCGGCGCCGGTGGGTCCGACGTGGCTGTACCCCTTGTCCTCGGCCGGCGCGAGGGTTTGGAAGATTGGCTCCAGCCTGGCGAAAGTCGCCGGGTCGCCGCCGACCATGAGCGAGTAGCCTTCCACCAGTCCCCAGACACCGCCGCTGGTGCCGGCGTCCAGGAGGTGGATGCCGCGCTCTCCGAGCAGTTCGCCCCGGCGCATGGTGTCCTTGTAGTTGGCGTTGCCGCCGTCGATCACGGCGTCCCCGGCGTCCAGCAGGCTGCCGAGTTCGGAAATGACGTTATCGGTAACGGCGCCGGCGGGCAGCATCACCCAAACCGTGCGGGGCGAGGCCAGGCGGCCCACCAGGTCGGGGACGGATGCCGCGGCCACCGCGCCGCCGGACGCGCTGGACGCCACCGCGTCGGTGTTCCGGTCGTACACCACGATCCGGTGGCCGCCGCTGAGCAGGCGCTGGGTCATGTTTGCGCCCATGCGGCCGAGGCCGATCATTCCTAGTTCCAAGATATTATCTCCCTGGTTATAACGTGTCGGCGATTCGATTTATTGCATTGGCCGGGTCGCCCCGCAGCCGGATGGATACTATACGCCGGCCGAGTTCCCGCAGCGCGTGCAAGTCGCCCAGCGCTTGAGCGTCGGCGAGGATGCCAAAACTGAACGGCCAGCCCGGGATGTTGAGGTCCTGGGCATGTTCCTGGGTCAGTTGCAGGAAGATGCCGGTGTTGGGGCCGCCTTTGTGCAACTGCCCGGTTGAGTGCAGGAACCTCGGGCCGTAGCCGGCGGTGGTCGCGATGCCGTAGCTTTGGACAACGCTCCGGCGCAGCCGGTAGATGGCGTCCGCGATGCCGGGCGAGTCGGGCAGGTAGGCCATGACGGCCAGGTAGTCGCCGGGGTTGGAGGCGGCAAGCAGGTCTGAGAGGCTCCCGACATCGTCGGTTTTCATCACCGGCAATTGGCCCTCGCCCTGGTAGCGGTCGAGAACGCTGACGGTGCGGTCCTTTGCGCCCTGCACGTCGGGCTGGTCGAAGGGATGGATTCCGAGGATATGGCCGGCGATGGCGGTGGCGTACTCCCAACGGTAGAACTCCGCGCCCAGGTCGTAGGCGTCGGACATTTCCAGGCGCACTACCGGGTGTCCGGCGGCGATCAATTTCTCCATCGTCCGATCCTCTTCAGCCGCCGGTTCGGAATCGTCGTTCGAGAGCCGCAACTGCACGAAAAGGCGATCCGCGCCGTAGTGGTCGGGCGTTTCCGGCGGCTCCGCGGCTACCGGAATGATGCCGGTTCCGTTTTTGCCTGCGCTCTCCGCCAGCAGTTGCTCAACCCAAAGGCCGAATCCGGCGATGCGTGGCGATGCGACCAACGTGAGCTTGTCGCGCCCATGCTTTGCCAGCGCGCCGATTGTGGCGCCGAGCCAGGCGCCGGGGTTGTCGGCGGTCGGAACGTCGGGGAGGCATTGCCGGCGCATTGACTCGGCGCGACTCAGTATTAGCCGTGCATCCACGCCCATAAGGGTTGCCGGAACCAGGCCGAAAAGGGAAAGGACGGAATATCGGCCGCCGATGTTGGGATCGTTGATGAAAGCATGGCGGAAATTGTCGGATCGGGCCAACTGGGCTAGAGGTGTTTCGGGGTCGGTTACGGCGACAAAGTTGTTCCCCGGGTGACCATTCCGGAGACTCGACTCCACGAGCCGGCGAAAGTAGGCGTAAAAGGCAAGAGGCTCGGTGGTGGTGCCGGACTTGGATGAAATCACGAACAGGGTTCGCGCCGGGTCAATAGTGGCGGTTGTTGCCGACACCCACGCGGGGACGGTGCTGTCCAGCGTGAGCAGGTTCGGGTGAACGCCGTTGACGGAAGATCCGATGACCTTCCGTATAACTTCCGGGCCCAGGCTGCTGCCGCCCATACCCAGCAGGACGACGTGACGAAAGCCGTCGCCCCGGACGGTGGCGGCGAACTCGGTCAGCGGGTCGATTTCCGGCTGGATGTCGGTCGGGAGCGTAAGCCAGGCCAGCCGGTCGGTAATCTCGACGGGGCTATCACTCCATAAAGTATGGTCGTGGGCGCTCAACCGGGCCGGAACATTTTCGGCGTCAAGCTGTGAGGCAATCCGGGATACTAGTGGCGCATAGTCGCCCAGGTGATAACGGTCGGTCGTCATCGCAACCTCCTCGCCATCGAGGCATCCTGTTTGGGCAGATTTTAGCACATCGAGTTCCGCGGCCATGAAGATGGAACGTTGGGAGTATAATCACCGGCGAATCCAGTCCCAAGGGAGCGAACCAGCGTGTCCAGCCAGAACCCCGCAGCCGGCAGCAGCCAACCGACAGCCCACACGGTCGCGCTTGGGGACTTGAGCGTTCACTACCTGGACTGGAACGGCGACGGCGAACCGGCGCTGGCGCTGCACGGGCTGGCATCATCGGGGCACTGGTACCGGCGGCTCGCTCCATACCTTGCTTCGGATTACCGCGTGGTTGCTCCCGACCAGAGGGGACACGGCGCGACGACGCAGGCGCCGTCGGGCTACGACTGGCAAACGTTGGCGGAGGACGCGGTACGTCTCTTGGACTATTTGGGCATAGAACGGGCGGCGGTGCTGGGCCACTCCTGGGGTGGGCACGTGTCCAGCAACCTGGCCATGCGATTTCCTGACCGGGTCAGCCGGCTGGTGATGATTGACGGCGGATTCCAGGATGGTACGCTACTGCCCAACCCGACGTGGGAGGCGTTCCGGCAGCGACTGGCTCCGAGGCTAGTGGCGGGAACCCGAGCCGAGTACCTGGCGCAGTTGGCGGATAACCTGTCATTCTGTTGGGGCGACGACTTGGCGGAGATTGCGCTGACCATGGTGTACGAGGGAGCGGACGGCCAGATGCGAGACATCCTGCGCCCGGAAAACCACGCGCAGGTGCTGGAAACGATGTGGAAGGAGCCTCCGTCTGTGGTGCTGCCGCGGCTATCCGTACCGACGCTGGTGGTGCCTGCCGGGCCGCGACCCGAGCGGGCGAACTCGTCGTTTTCGCGGCAGCGGGAAGTGATGGTTGCGGCTGCCGAGGCCGCGCTGCCCAATGGCCGGGTTCACTGGATTCCCGATACCGTCCATGACATCGGCTACGACAAGCCGGGGGAGCTGGCAGCGGTGATCAGGGATTTCCTGGAAGAGGTCAACTAGTCGGCGGCGGCCGGTGAAAGGCCGTCAGCGCCGATGACCTCGCCGCCGACTGGTGCGACATCCACGCTGGGGCCGGACAGGCCGTAGTTGATGGCGTACAACTGGGCGTACACGCCGCCGGCTTCCAGGAGCTGGTCGTGGTTACCGACCTCGGCGACCCGGCCACGGTCCAGCACTACGATCTTGTCGGCGTTGCGAATGGTGGACAGGCGGTGAGCGATGACGATGGACGTGCGGCCCTTGAGGATGCGGCTGAGAGCCTGCTGAATGAGGAGTTCGGTGTGGGTGTCGATGTTGGCGGTGGCTTCGTCCAGGACCAAAATCCGGGGGTTGCCGGCGATGGCGCGGGCAAAGCTGATGAGCTGACGCTGCCCGATGCTCAGGTTGATGCCGCGTTCGGCCAGTTCCGAGCCGTAGCCGTTATCCATGTCCATGATGAAGTCATGGGCGCCCACGGCTTTGGCGGCTTCGATAATCTGGTCTTCGGTGAGTTCTTCATTCTGGTAGCTGATGTTTTCGCGCACGGTGCCGGAGAACAAGTAAGGTTCCTGGAGGACCATGCTCATCTGGTGCACCAGCGATTCGCGCTTGACGTCCCGGAGGTCGTAACCGTCAACCGAAATAGACCCGCCCGTAACGTCGGCAGAACGGTGCAACAGATTGACAAAGGTGCTCTTGCCGGCGCCGGTGGAGCCGACGAGGGCCACGTTCTCGCCAGCGTTGATGTGGACGTTGATGTTCTTGAGAACATCGACGCCTTCCACGTAGTGGAAGGTCACGTCGTTGTAGCGAATTTCTCCTTTGACCTCGGGCAGCGCTACCGCGTCGGGCTTGTCGTTGATGTCCGGGTCGAGGTCTAGCACTTCGAAGATGCGGACGCCGGCGGCCATGGCGCGCTGGAGCTGGCTGTACTGCATGGTGAGCTGGCGGATGGGCTCGAAGAAACGCTGAATCCAGAAAGCGAATGCTACCAGCGTGCCTACTTCCAGGGCATCGCGTTGCAGGAGCCAGCCGCCGAAGAGCACCACGCCCAGGCCGATGCCGAGGCCGATGAGGAGCTCCACCAACGGCTGCAACATGCCGGAATAGCGGGCCGCTTCCAGGTTGGCATCGAGGTACTCCTGGTTGAGAGTACGGAAGTGCGCCATGTTTTCGTCCTGGCGGTTCAGGCTCTGCACGACGCGGACGCCCGTAATGTTCTGGTTGTACTCGCCGTTGACCATGGCGATGGCGCGGCGGATCCGCATGAACGAATGACGGGCGAAACGCTGCCAGTACATCATGATCAGCGTGAGCACCGGCACGACGAACATGCAGACCAGGGCCAGCTTCCAGTTGACGATGAGCATCAGGGTGATGATGGCGCCGACCGTCACCAATTCCGCCAGGGCCAGGGCGAGGAGTTCGAAGGTTTCCTGGAGCTGGAGGATGTCGGACTGCATGCGGGACATGATGCGTCCGATAGGAGTGCGATGATAGAAGGCGTTGGACTGGTTCTGCAGGTGGCTGAACATGCCCGAACGCAAGTCGTAAAGGACGTGCTGGCCGGTGCGCGAAATGAAAATGAACTGCAAGCGGTTCGACAGGAAGTGAATCACCGTAATGACCATGAAGGCAGCGCCGATGATATGCACCCGGCCGACTTCGCCTTCGGCGACGGCCCAGTCGATTCCGTACTTGATGAGCAGCGGGATGCCGGCGTTGACCGCGGCGTACACGAGCAGGGAAGCCAGGGCGATCAGGGCGTAGCCCTTGTAGGGCTTGATGAAGGTCATAAACCGCATCACGACGCGGTTGTCGTACACTCGGCCGACGACATCCTCATCGGTCAGGTTGTCGTTGGACGGGGCGAACATGCTGTCCGCGGAGGTGCCGCGCATCCCCCGCATCATGCCGCCGCCCATGCCGCCGCCACCTCGCATCATAGCGCCGCCCTCCCGTCGGCCATGGCCGGGACTGCCGCCTCCAGCAGGACTTCCTCCTGGGGTCGCAGTTGCAACTCGTAGATACTCTGGTAGATACCGTCGGAGCGAATCAGCTCCTCGTGGGTGCCGCGCTCGACGATGGTTCCCTTGTCCAGGACGAGGATCTGGTCAGCCTCGCGGACGGTGCTGAGGCGGTGGGCGATGACAAAAGTGGTGCGGCCCTTCATCACTTCGACCATAGCGCGGTGAATCTGGCGCTCGGTTTCCACGTCAACGCTGGAGGTCGAGTCGTCCAGGATCAACACCGGGGGGTCAATCAGGATGGTGCGGGCGATGGAAAGTCGTTGTCGCTGACCGCCGGAGAGGGTGGTGCCGCGCTCGCCGACCCAGGTGTCGTAGCCGTGGGGCAGGGCCATGATCTGGTCGTGCAATTGGGCGACCTTGGCGGCGCGTTCGATGTCCTCGTGGGTGGCGTCCTTGACGCCGTAGCCGATGTTGTCGCGGATGCTGGCGCTGAACAGGTACACGTCCTGGTGCACGATACCGACGTTGTGGCGAAGGGATTGCAGCGTGAAGTCACGGATATCGGCGCCGTCGATGGTAATCTTGCCGTCGGTTACGTCATAGAAGCGGGGCAAGAGGTTGACCACGGTGGTCTTGCCGCTGCCGGGGGCGCCCAGGATTGCCGTAACCTGGCCGGGCCTGGCGTCTAGGTTGACCTCGAGCAGGGCGGGCGAACGGTCCTGATAGGAGAACCCCACTTTATCGAACCGGACGTGTCCTTCGGGGCGTCCCATGTCCCGGGCGTTGGCACGCTCGGATACGGGCGAAACGGTGTCCAGGACGTTGAAAAGGCGCTGCCCGGAGGACATGGCGCGGGAGAAAGTGTTGATGATCTGCGCCGAGGCACGGATGGGGAAGGTCAACTGGTTCAGGTACAGGAAGAACTTGGCGAGGTCGCCGGGGGTGAGATTGCCGTCCACCACCTGCCAGCCGCCATACCAGAGGACGACGCCCAGGGCGAAGGTGAAGTACAGGGTCATCCACGCGCTGTTGGTACCCTGCATCCGCTCGGCGTCGAAATACTCTACGCGGAGTTCTTCGGCCTTGCGGTTATATTTGCGCCGCTCGAAGTCCTCGGAGGCAAAGGCCTTGACCACGTGCATGCCGGCCAGGTTTTCCTGGAGCACCGTGACCGATTCGCCCATCACCTGCTGCACGTGGAGCCACTTTCGGCGCAGGGCGCGCATGACGAAAGTGGAGCGCAGGACGATGGCCGGGACGAAGATCATGCTGATCAGGGCCAGTTCCCAGTTGAGGAAGAAGAGGATGAACGGGATGGCAAGGATGCGAACTACCACGTCCAGGGAGCGAATCATGCCCATGTTGACGAAGCGGCGCATGGCCTCCACGTCGGCGGTGGCGCGGGACATCAAGTCGCCGGTGTGCTCCTTGTCGTGGAACGCGAAGCTGACGTTTTGCAGCTTGTCGTAGAGCAGGTTGCGGCAGTCGAACGAGACCTTCTGCGACAGGGACTCGGTGGTGTAGGTGCGGGCGAAATCGCAGAATCCGCGACCAAGGCTGACGCCGAGTATGCCGACGCCAAAGGAAACGAGGGCGGCCAGGGAGAAGTCCTGAACGATGAACTTGCCCGTGACGGGGTCGCGCCCGACCATCAGGTCAATGGCGTTTCCGAACAGCCAGGGGAGCGCCAGCGAGAAACCGATTGCCGCCAGCGCCGACGCGTAGGCTAAGCCCAACCGCATTGGGTAGTGGGAGGCCATCCCGATGATGCGCAGCAGGATGCCCATTAACTGCCGATCTCTCCGGTACAGACAGTCGAGCACCGACGCCGGACACCAGGAAGCGAAAAATCGGCCGGGTTACGAGATTCGCCGTCCCCGACCCTCCGCGTTACGACCGGAGACGCAATAGGAAAACATGATGCCATAGGCTGCTCAATATACACCTGCCGGGCGGTTGCGGCAAGTTTGGCGCTGGCCTGATTGGCGCTTTTTGGAGAACTAGCTTCGGTTCGTAGGACTAACTCCGTTCCATCCGGTCGGGGGCGGACATGCCCATGAGGGCCAAGGTGCGGCGGAAGGCGACCTGGGCGGCGGCCACCAACTTGAGGCGAGCCAGCGTCAGTTCGTTGTCTTCCTGGTCGGCCGAGATGACGCGGCAGTTCTCGTAGAAGTGATGGAACGCCGTAGCGAGTTCCATGGCGTAGTGAGGGAGATGGTGCGGTTCCAGGTTTTCGGCGACCTGAACGACGAGTTCGGGCAGCCGCAGCATGGTGCGGATCAGTTCCAGCTCGTTGGGATGGGTGAGCAGGCTGACGTCGCCGGCGCCGTAGTCGATGCCCCGCTCGGCGGCGAGGTTGAGGATGCTGGCGTTGCGGGCGTGGGCGTACTGCACGTAGTAAACCGGGTTTTCGGAGGACTCGCGGGTGGCCAGTTCCAGGTCAAACTCCATTTGGGTGGACGCGGCGCGAGCCAGGAAGAAGTAGCGGCAGGCGTCCATGCCAACCTCGTCAACCAGTTCGCGCAGGGTGACGAAATCGCCGGTGCGTTTGGAGGCGCGGACGGTCTCGTCGCCGCGCTTGAGAGTGACCATCTGGGAGATGAGAACCGTGAGGTTGTCAGGCTCGATGCCCAATGCCTGCACGGCCGCTTTCATGCGTATCACGTGGCCCTGGTGGTCGGCGCCCCAGATGTCGATGACGCGGTCGAAGCCGCGTTCCGCGAACTTGTTGAAGTGGTACGCGATGTCGGAGGCGAAATAGGTATGCTCGCCTGACGAGCGCACCACGACATTGTCGCGCTCGTCGCCGAATGCGGTAGAAAGGAACCAGAGCGCGCCGCTGTGTTCGGCGAGATGGCTGCCGCTGCGCAAACGGGCCATTGCCCGGTCGTAGTCGCTTGACGGAGAGTCCGGGTTCTGGAAAAGCGAGCGTTCGCTGAACCAGTTGTCAAAGGACACACCGATGGCGTCCATGTCGTTGCGGATCAAGGCGACCATCTTGTCGCGGGCCACGTCGCCAATTTCGCGGACGGCGGTGGCCTCCGCTTTGTCGAGGTAACGGTTGCCCTCAGACTCGATGATCTCGCTGGCGATGTCGGCGATGTACTCGCCCTGGTAGCCGTTCTCCGGCATTTCCGCGTCCTGGCCCAGGGCCTGCCGGTAGCGGGTCCAAACGGAGCGATAGAAGGCTTCCATCTGAGAGCCGCCGTCGTTGACGTAGTACTCGCGGGTCACGTCGTAGCCGGCGGCGGCCAGGGTGTTGGCGAGAGCGCTGCCGAGGACGGCGCCCCGGGTGTGGCCGACGTGGACCGGGCCGGTGGGGTTGACGCTGACGAACTCCACCATGACCTTGCGGCCGGCGCCGATGTCGCACGCGCCGAAGGAATCGCCGGCGGCGCGGACGGTTTCGACCTGCTGCTGGAGCCAGGATTCGCTGAGCTTGAAGTTGATGAAACCGGGCGGGGCCGGAGCCACGCTGTCGATTTCGGGAGTGCTTTCGATGCGTTCCGCGATCAGTTGGGCAAGTTGCAGGGGATTAGCGCGAGCGGCCCTGGCGAGACGCAAGGGGAGGTTGGTGGCGAAGTCGCCGTGATCGGCGTTGTTGGGCCGCTCGACCTCAATCTCGGGCACGGAATCGACGTTAATCACGCCGTCGCTGCTCGCCTTTTCCAGGGCGGCGGCGACGGCGTTGGCAATGGTGTCTCTGACTAGCATGGTGGGTAATCCGGGGAGATGGAATGAATGAAGACGGACTTATATGTTAGCACTCTCGACGGCGGCGCCGTCCGTTAGCCTTCCGCAATCTGGAACGGGAAGCCCAGGGCGCTGGACGGGGCGATGTTGGCGGTCATGTAGCCTTCGGCGCTGCGGGACATGCCGTTTTTGCCGGCCATTTCGTTGCCTTTGGCGGACAGTTGGGCGGCCTTGTCCGCAATGTCGGTGACGCCGAAGGCCATGTGGTAGGGGCCGGGGCCAAAGGTCTCGAGGTACCGGCCCATCGCCGAATCGGGGTCCAGGGGTTCGGTAAATTCCACGTTGGTCTGGCCCACCTTGTAGATGGCGTTTTTCATGCCCCGGGCGGGATAGACCTCGATTTTGACGGGAGTCATGCCGAAGTTTTCTTCGATGTACGCGGCCATGGCCTCGGCGTCGTGGACAAGGATGCGGACGTGATGTATAAACTCGAACATCTTTCCCCCATGGTGAGCGAAAACAAGTGGCGAATTTGGAACGGCGAATTTTGCTGGTGGGCGGCGAAGAGTTCAGGCCTGCCGCCGTTGGGATGGACCGGCATTTACTGCAATCGACGGGCAAGGACGCGCCGCGCGTGGCTATCATACCAACGGCGGCGGCCCGCGAAAACCCGCAACTGGCGGCGTCCAATGGCGTCAGGCATTTCAACGGACTGGGGGCGGACGCTTACGGCGTGGACGTTATTCAGCGCGCCGACGCCGAGAACCCGCGCATTGCCGCGCAACTGGACGGCGCGGACGTAATCTATTTCACGGGTGGGAGCCCGGAGCATCTTCACTCTGTGCTGGCCGGATCTCCGCTGCTGGATGCGGTGGTTGCGGCCAACACGGCAGGGACGATATGGGCCGGGTCCAGCGCGGGGGCGATGGTGCTGGGCGCGGTGATGCGCCGGCCGTCGTCGGGATCTCCGTTGTCGCCGGCGTTGAACGTGGTGCCGAACGTGATGACGCTGCCGCACCACGAGCGGAGCGATCCGGAGGCGGTGTTGTCCCAATTGTCGGGCCGGGAGCACACGGGCCTCACCGTGCTGGGGATAGACGGGGGTTCGGGCGTGCTGCTGAAACCGGGCGGCGCGACGGCGCTGGGGGGCGGTAACGTAACTGTGTACCGGGACGGGAGTTGGAAACGGTATGAAGGGGGTGAGGCGATTCCGGGTTTGACCGTGGACGGGGCGTAGAGATTGACGACTGGGTTCCCGCTTTCGCGGGAATGACGGTAAGGGCGTGGGAATCGGGCAGGGGTGTGGGAATGGTGGATGTTAATGTGTTCTAACGGCGGCGGTTGCGGAGCTCTTCCCAGACGGCGTTGGGGGATACGCCGGCGGACGCCATGAGCGTGAGGGTGTGGTAGAGGAGATCGGCGATTTCGCCGGGCAGGTTCTCGGCGTCGCCGGTGGCGGCGGCCAAGGCGGTTTCGCCGGCCTCTTCGATGACTTTCTGGGCAACGCGGCTGGCGCCCTCGGCGAGTAGTTGAGCGGTGTAGCTGCCCTCGGGCATTTCGCGCTGGCGGTCCTTGATGACGGCAAAGAGTTCGTCCAACACTCGCGGGCCGCCGTCGGATGCGGTGTAGTCATCGGGCAGGTCGTCCATGCGGGTGAAGAAGCAGGTAGGTTCGCCGGTGTGGCAGGTGGGGCCGTCGGGTTCGACCTTGAGCAGGATGGTGTCGGCGTCGCAGTCAACGTACCATTCGCGGAGGTTGAGGTAGTTGCCGGAGACTTCGCCCTTGTGCCAGAGGTCTTCCTGGCTGCGGCTGTAGAACCACACCTGCGTTCCCTCTACCGTGCGCTTGAGAGAGCCGGGGTTCATGTAGCCCAGCATGAGCACCTGGCCGGTGTTGATGTCCTGGGCGATGGCGGGGACGAGGCCCTTGTCATCAAGCTTTACATGGGTCATAAGGGCCAACTCCTATGTTGGGGTTACGCTGGATTCCCGCTTTCGCGGGAATGACGGTGGGTAATCGGGAATGACGCTGGACAAGCGGGAGGGACGGGGTACGGGGGAATGACGATGGGTATGAGGGAATGGCGGGGTTCTCGAGGACAGACGGACAGATCCTTTTCAGGTGAGGCGGTCGAGGACGTCGGGGAGTTCGAGCAGGGTGCGGATTTCGGCGTCCGGGGCGGGCAGGTCGGGGTTCAGGGGTTCGGCCTTGCGGTTGATCCAAACCACCGACATGCCGGCGCTGCGGGCGCCTTTCACGTCCTCGAATTGCTTATCGCCAACATATACACACTCGGCGGGTTCGGCGTCCAATTGGCGGAGAACCATCTGAAACAAACGGGCATCCGGCTTGTAGCATTGGCCGCCTTCGGAAGATGCGACGGCGGCGAAGTCGGCCGGGATGCGGGCGACGACCGGATGCAGGTAGGCGTCATCGGCGTTGGAAAGTACGGCCAGGCGTCGGCGTTGGCCGAGGATCGAAAGGGCCTCGGGCGCGTCGGGGAATATGGGGCGAGTGCCCAGGTCTTCGATGGACTTTTGGGAGGCGTCCTGCGGGTCGCCCTTCAGGTTCAGGTCGGCGAACGCCCGGGCGAATGCATCGGCCCAGCCGTCCAGGTAGGAGATGAAGGGGCCGTGCGGGTCAATGCGCCGCTCGCGGAAATTGTTGGAGCCGTAATCCCAGGCGTGACGGAGGGATTCCGGATCGGTGTCCAGCCTCTGTTCTTCGATGATCCGTACGAAAGACTGGCGCCACAGGTCGGGGCCGTCCTGCGCTATGGTGTTGAACATATCGAAAATTATGGTGGTGATAGCGCTCATGTAGCTGCCTCACGGAGTATCTGGATTCCCACTTTCGCGGGAATGACGGTGGGTGAGTGGGGATGACGGGGTGGACTAGTTCGGACAATTTCTAACGCAACAAGTCTAGTCAAGTGCGCATAGGGATGCCGCGTCCGGCGAGGAAATCCTTGGCCTGGGCGATGGAGTAGGTTCCAAAGTGGAAGATGCTGGCGGCGAGCACGGCGTCCGCCTCGCCGTCGGTGAAAGCGTCGTAGAGGTGGTCAAGGTTGCCGGCGCCGCCGCTGGCGATGACCGGGACGGGCACGGCACGGGAGATGGCCCGGGTGAGCGAAAGGTCGTAGCCGTCCTGCTGGCCGTCCTCGTCCATACTGGTGAGCAGAATCTCGCCGGAACCCAGGCCGACGGTGCGCTTCGCCCACTTGACGGCATCGAGGCCGGTGGGATTCCGGCCGCCGTGGGTGTACACCTGCCAGCCCGACGCAGCGTCAAGGGCGAGTGTCGCGTCCCTGGGCTCGGGATGGGATTCGCCGGACACGACGCGCCGGGCGTCAATGGCGGTGACGATGCACTGGCTGCCGAACTGGGCGGAACCCTGGGCGACCAGTTCCGGGGTGTTGATGGCGGCGGTGTTGACGGACACCTTGTCGGCGCCGGCGTTGAGCATCCGGCGCACATCCTCGATGGAACGGATGCCGCCGCCGACGGTGAGGGGAATAAAGACCTGCTCGGATACGGCGCGCACCACGTCCACCATGGTGTCGCGGGAGTCGCTGCTGGCGGTGATGTCGAGGAATACCAGCTCGTCGGCCCCTTCCTCATCATACCGGGACGCCAACTCGGCCGGGTCGCCGGCGTCGCGCAAGTTGACGAAACTCGTGCCCTTGACGACGCGGCCGGCGTCGACGTCGAGGCACGGGATGATACGGCGAGTCAACACGGTGGGGTTGCGGTCCGGTACGGAAAAAAAGTCGGTTGGTAGTATATCACCACCGGCTGGCGCGGTTTACGCTTGCCCCGGCGGGGCGCTGGACATAATATGTCTGCGAATCGCCGGTCAGTCAAAGCCGGCAACTTGGAGGAAATGAGATGGCTCTCACACTAGAGGACAGCAACCGGGTCATGGCGGCGGCGATTGCCAAAGCCGAGGAACTGAACATCAAGGTCAGCGTGGCCGTGGTGGACGCCGGCGGGCGTCTGATCGGAGTGCAGCGGATGGACGGCGCGATCTGGGCGTCGGCGTACGGCTGCCAGGGCAAGGCGGTGGCCTCGGCGGCGTTTGGCCGGCCCAGCGGTGAGATGCAGGACCGGGCCACGGCTCCGACGCCGGCGGGCATCCGGGAGCGTTCCGGTTCGGAAATGATTTTCGGACAGGGCGCGGTGCCCATCATCGCCGACGGGGCGGTAGTCGGAGCGTGCGGCGTAGGCGGCGGAACCAGCCAGGAGGATGAGGACTGCGCGTCGGCCGGAGCGGCGGCGTTGTAAAGGGACGCCCCCTCACCCCAGCACTCTCCCACCAGGGGAGAGGGAGTTCATTAACGCTCTCCAACCTGCTTTATGGGATCGTGGTTCAGGGGGTGAGTGCCAGCACGCTGGCCGGAGAACCGCTGCCGCCTACCAGGCGCAGCCGTCCGACAACGACGGTTGCGCCGGCGGGCGGCAGTTGTTCCAGGTTGTTAAGGCATTCCAGGACCAGCGCAGGACGCGCCAGGACGAGACGACTGACCGTGAGGCCCGTGTCGGCTCCCGCGTCGATGCCGTGGGTGTCGATGCCGAAGCCCGCTACATTGCGCCATTCCAGCAGGAAGCGGGCGGCCTCCAAGCTGAAGCCGGGGGTGTGCATAGCGCCGTCGTCGCCGGCGTTGAGAAACCGGGCGGGACGGTCCCAGAAACGGGCCCACCCGGTATTTAGCAAGACCAGAGCATTGGGGACGATAGGGCCGTGCGTCCGCTCCCAATCGGCGACGTCGCCGGCGGACAGGGTGTAATTCGGGTCAAGGGACGCCGGGCGCCGAACGTCGATCACCACGGCCGGGGCGACCAGGGATTCGGCGGGTATACCGTCCGGGTCAACGCCGTCGTTGTAATAAGTGGAGGGAGCGGCGAGATGGGTCCCGCTGTGCTCCCCCATGCTGAACCTTCTGAGGAAGTAGTCCTGATCAGCGAGGTCAGAGACGGGTTGAAAATCCACCGCCGGGTCGCCGGGCCAGACCGGGATGTCCGGGCTGATGGGGTGGCTGAGGTCCAATACCCGGCGGTAGGCGATGATATTTTCGTCGTTATGCGCCAACGGTTATGCTCGCTTTACGCAGCGGCTGGCAGGTGGCTGGCGATTGAGCAGCCCGTGCCACGAGTTCCCACGGGCATCGGGCGTTGCATCTGGGCGCAGTGGCGGTCAACCCAGCGCATGGCGGAGGGGAAGGATTGAGCCGCGCCGAGTTCCGCAACCTGGCCGAATTCGTTTCGTCCGTAAATCACGTATGAAATCCCCGGGATTTCGCCATGGATCAGGTATCCGCGATAGTACACCTTGCGTCCGCGATTGGGGATGGAGGTGGTGCGAATGGCGGTGGTTGCTCCGACGATGCTGGCGTTGCTGAACATAACGGTTGATTCTCCTGTGGCGCGGGTTAGGCGCATTTGTGCTGTCCGTATGTTCTAGCAAACTGGTGTTCAATGTCAACTAACGTTTGACGCAATTTTTCCGAAAAATCGTTCTTTTCTGTGTTCCCGGAAAAAGCCGGCCAACAGGCCGGCCAAAATTGTGAGAGGAGGGCGGATTACTCCACCGCGACGTTGTTGAGAAAGTCCTCGATGGTTAAGGCTTCCTGGCTGGACGTGGACATGTCCCGCACCATTACGGTCCCGTCGCGCACCTCGTCCTGGCCCAGGATGAGTACGCCCGACACGGCCAGGGCGTTGGCCTGGCGCATCTGGCCACGCAAGGCACGCCCGCCATTGGCGAGGATTGCGCCGACGCCGACGGCACGCATCCGGTTGGCGAGGCGAACGCCTGCGACGCGGGCCTCTTCGCCGATGGTGGCGATGAGGTACTGCGGGGAAGGTTCGTCCGGGACATCGACCTCAGCGCGCTGCACGTTCAGGGCGAGGCGTTCGATGCCACTGCCGAAACCGATGCCGGGGGTTGGCCGGCCGCCGAGCTGTTCGATGAGGCCGTCGTAGCGCCCGCCGCCGAGAAGAGTGGACTGGGCGCCCTCCACAGCGGGCTGGATCTCGAAGACGGTGCGGGTGTAGTAATCGAGGCCGCGGACGAGACGGTGGTCGATACGGTTGGCAATGCCCATGGCATCGAGGTAGGACTGGACGCGGTTCCAGTGGCTGTCGCAGTCGTTGCACAGGCATTCGGTGGACTTGGGGGCCTCCTCGCCGAGAGCACGGCAGGTTTCGACCTTGCAGTCCAGCAGGCGCAGGGGGTTGCGTTCGAGACGAGTCTTGCAGTCCTGGCAGAGGTGGGCCTGCCGCTTTTCGTAGTAGGACTTTAGCGAGCGGATGTACTCGGGCCGGCATTCGGGGTCGCCGATGCTGTTGGTGACCAGGGTCATGTCGGAGAGGCCGATGTCGTGCATGAAGGTCCAGGCGAGCTCGATGACCTCGGCGTCCACTGACGGGTCGGGGTCGCCGATGGCCTCGATGCCGAACTGGTGGTGCTGTCGGAACCGGCCGGCCTGGGGGCGTTCGTAGCGGAACACTGGGCAGATGTAGTACATGCGCACGGGCTGGGGCTGGTTGGACATACCATGCTGGAGGTAAGCGCGGCAGACGGGAGCGGTTCCTTCGGCGCGGAGGGTGAGCATGTCGCCGCCGCGGTCCTCAAAGACGTACATCTCCTTTTCCACGATGTCGGTTCCCTCGCCGACGCCGCGGATAAACAGCCCCGCGTCTTCAAACATGGGGCTGTCGATGCGGCCGTAGCCGAAGCGGCGGGCGACGTCCATGGCCTTGCCTTCGATGTATCGCCAGTATTTTTGCTCCGCCGGCAGGCGGTCGGTGGTGCCTCTGGGGGACTGGAAGGTAGGCATATTGCCGTCAGCGCTCCATAGGTTGTGCTCGATTGATTGACTAGTCGGTATGACGTTCGGACTCGTCGGAAAGGATCCGCTCCGCTTCCGGCGTAAGTATGCCCTGTTGGTCCAACTCTTTCCTGATGCGCTCCCGCTCGGACTCACGGCCTTCTTGACGGCCTTCTGTACGGCCTTCTGTGCGGGCACGTTTAAGCCAGTCGTCTCGCCAACGTTTGTAGTCCCGGTAAGCTGCAAAGACCATTTTGACCCCCACGTAAAACGCGAACGCGGTCGGGAACAGCAGAGCCATTCCCGTGATTATCACTCCATTATCCTGTTCGGTCAGATTTTTGAAGAACCCGATGACCGGCAAGCCGGCGCAGCCGGCACATTTGGCTATTGCATACGCGATAAGTATGCTGGCGCTGACCGATATTGAACCTTCGACGAATGCCCAGGATGCGCGGTCATCATCGGTAAACTTCATTGTATCACCTGCCACTACCGGCGGTTTCCGCGTTCCTATGCCTTGCCCTCAGCCTCGAGTTGCGCCAGTTCCTCGGGAGTGAGGCCGCCGATGTTGCAGAGGATGTCGTGGTTGTGCTGGCCGAGGGTGGGCGGTGGGTTGGCCGGCGTATCGACGCATCCGGTGAGCTGGATGGGCGTGTTGACGGTGCGGAACGGGCCGCCGTAGGTGTCTCCGCTGTCGATGAACATGTTGCGGGCTTCCAGGTGGGGGCAGTTATCCAGGTCGGCGCTGTCCTGAACGATGCCCATGGAGAAGCCGCAGTCCAGCAGATGCTGGTTCAGCTCGCGCTTGGGGATATTTTGCGACCATTCCTCGATAATGGGCACGATGTTGGTTACGTAGAACTGGCCGGACACGTCGCGTCCAAGGTAGCGGGAATCGTCGGAGAGCTCGGGGCGGCCGATGAGGTTCCACATGGCGCGCCACTTGTCATCGGCGTTGCCGGCGCCGGCCAGGACGACGTAACCGTCGGATGCGCGCAGGGTCAGCTGGGCGGAGAACATATTCTCGCGGGCGGTGGTAGTAATCTGGCCGTTTGTCTGGTAGAGGGGCATGCTGCTGGTGGTGTGGGCGGCCATGCAGTCGTACATGGCCATGTCCACGTGCTGGCCCCGGCCGGTCTTGCGACGGGACTCCAGCGCTAGCATGACGCCGAGGGCGGTCCAGACGGCGGGCACGGAGTCGCCCATGTTGTCGCCCACCATCTGGGGGCCGCTTTCGGGGGTGCCGGTGGTGGCCATCCAGCCGCCCATGCCCTGAACGCAGGGGTTGTTGGCGGGCCAGTCGGAGTAGGGGCCGCGCCGGCCGTCGCTGTCGCCGTAACCGGAAATGCTGGCGTACACGAGGCCGGGATTGATTTCGCTGAGGCGTTCGTAGGGGTAACCCAGCCGGCCCATGGCTCCCGGGCCCCAGTTGTCGAGCAGGACGTCGGAGACGCGGAGCATGTTTTCGAAGGCGCGCTTGGCGACGGAGTCGCGCAGGTCCAGGGACACGCTCTTCTTGTTGCGGTTGACGCCGAGGTAGCGGGCGCTGACCTGGGAGCCGTCGGGGCCCTGGATGAAGGGGTGGTTGAGGCGGGCCTGGTCGCCGCGGCCGGGACGTTCGATCTTGATGACCTCGGCGCCCATGTCCGCGAGGGTCATGGCGCAGAAGGGGCCGGCGACGATGTGGGTGGCGTCGAGGACGCGCAGGCCCTCCAGGGGCAGGGGCTGGAGTTCGGGGTTGGAGTGAGGTTGAGCGGTCATGTTGGGCTCCGATGGTGGAAAGGGATGGGGAGGTTAGAGGGGATGTTGGCTGTCGCCAACTATACAATCCGATATGGGACATTCAAAGACCGTGCTATCCTGCACAGCCGTTGGCAAAAGTCCAGTTGGTTTGACAATTCTTCGGGCATCCGCCTACAATTGATACCACGCAGTTCAGGCTGCGGATCGATGTGGCCCGGTGGTGTAGCGGTTAACATACTGCCCTGTCAAGGCAGAGATCGGCGGTTCGAATCCGCTCCGGGTCGCCATTACAATCCCGGCTAATTATCAGCGGCCCCCTTTAAGGGGGCCGCTTGCTTTGCAGGGCCTTCCGATTCTCCGGTAAATGCCCTCTCTCCTGATGGTAGGGGGTTCGATCCCGTCCCGTGCTTGATACAGTGGTGAGGGTGACCGGTGACACTTCCCACTTGCCTCCGCCCTCCGCCTGTCCTTACCATTTAACTCAACAAAACCATCCAATCGCCGCAATCCAAATGACCGGAAACCTCTATCCCGAAAATCCTTCCCCCTCTGGCGGATGGCAATCACAGGACAGGCCCAAACACCGCTCCCCCAAATCCTCCCAAATGCCCGCCAAAGCCTTCATTCTCGCCCCCAAAAACCCGCCCAATCCGCGCCCATGCACCCCCACCTCACGCCCCGATGCCCTACTCAAACGAACGAAAGTGAAAGGAAATGAGCGGAAAATCCCAAAATCCCGTCCATCCTGCCGTAGGTCCGCCTCTGGCGGTTTCATCCATGCCAATAACTCCCTCTCGGAGGTAATCCCATGACCATCTCCCAAATCCGCCGCCGCATCAACGCCCTCAACCGCCGGTTCGCCCCGGAACTCGCCATCATCAAGATGCGCCGC
>JAPPCX010000104.1 GCA_028875655.1 Chloroflexota bacterium
GAGACTCAGCGGGCTGACCATGCCCAGCGCCAGGGCGACAATCACCGCCCCGCCCAAACCGCCGGCGGCGCCTTCCCAGGTCTTGCCGGGGCTGATGTTCGGCGCCATCCGGCGCCGGCCGATCAGCCGCCCTACAAAGTACGCCGCTGTATCCGCCGCATAGACGGCAAGGATGGCGAGTAGCAGCCACCAGAGACCAATTCCCATGCCGGCCAATTGCGACGGCACCATGGAGTGGGAATCCGGTATCGACTCAATTCCCCTCAAAGCGACGGCGCAGGCCAACGCGCCGCCGACGTACATGGGAGTCAAATAGATCCACGCCGCTGCCAGCGCCGGCCGTTGCCCACGCCAGGCAGCAATCATCCACAATCCGCCAACGATGGAACCGGCGACGCAGATTGCAACCGCCGTTTTCGCGAAATCGTAGGGAGTGGCTGCCAGTTCGCCGCCGAGCACCAGCGCCGCCGACCATATTGCTCCCAACGGAGCGGGCAACCCCTTGACCGAAATACCGCTGCCCTGAGCCACGCACCGGGGGTACAACCGATACGACTCCCAAACCCCAATCACCGCCGCCACACCAGCCAGCGCGGTTACCCAGGGCGGCCCGAACCAGACGGCCGCGAGGATGATCGGAACTGCGACCACGGCGGTCAGAACCCTGTGGATCAACAAGGTTCTATGCCTCTCCGTGTCCGTGTTGCGCGTCCAGCGAGCCGAACCGTCTTTGCCTTTGTCTATACGCAGCCAGTGCCCGGTCCAGTTCTTGCTCACCCAGGTCGGGCCATAGCACCGGAGTATGGTAGTACTCGCTGTAGGCGGCCTGCCAGATGAGAAAATTGCTCAGCCGCTGCTCCCCGCCGGTGCGGATGATGAGGTCCGGGTCGGGGCAACCGTCGGTGTAAAGGTAGCGTCTGAATAAACCCTCGTCCACCTCGTCGGGGGCAACGCCGTCGGCAAGGATACGTCGGACGGCGTGCAATATTTCGTCCCGGCCACCGTAATTGAACGCTATGTTCAGGATGAAGCGATCATTGGCCTCGGTGATGCGCTCAGCTCTGGCGATGGCGTCCTGCAACAAGCCGTCCAGGGGATTTGGATCACCCAGATGCACCAATCGCACTCCGGCTTTGTGCAGTTCTCGCGTCTGTGGTTCGATCTCCGCGGCCAGAATCTCCATCAACGCGTTCACTTCGGCGGTGGGACGTCTCCAGTTTTCCGTGGAGAAGGCATACAGCGTCACCACCTCTACACCGCGCTCCGCCAGCGTGTGGACAACGCTCTGGATGTTGGCTACACCCCGGTGATGGCCTGCAACCCTGGGCAACCGGCGCCTGGCCGCCCACCGACCGTTGCCGTCCATTATGATGGCAATGTGTCGCGGAATTGCGCTGACATCACCGGCCGGGCCGGCGTTACGCGGTGTGGCGCTCACACCTCCATGATCTCCGCTTCTTTGCCGGCCGCCACCTCGTCGATTGTCTTGACGTGGGCGTCGGTGGTTTTCTGCAAGGTATCCTGGCTGCGCCGGCTCTCGTCCTGAGAAATCGCCTTGTCACGTTCCATTTTCCGCAGAGAGTCGACGCCGTCACGACGCACGTTGCGAACGGCCACCTTGCTGTCCTCGGCCTTGCGTTTCAGCAGCCTTACCATCTCCCGGCGGCGTTCCTGAGTCAGCGGGGGAATGGGCACGGTGATGACGTTGCCGTCGTTTGAGGGGTTGAACCCCATTTCCGACTGTGTGAGGCTCCTCTCAATGTCCCTCAGGGCCTGTTTATCCCAGGGCTGCACCATGATGGCCCGGGCATCCGGAGCGGATATGGACGCGATCTGTTTGAGGGGCGTTGGTGTGCCGTAATAGTCCACTGCCAGGTCTTCGATCAGCGACGGGGTAGCGCGTCCCGTCCGCAAGGTACTGATGTCCCGGCGCATTGCCTCAATGGACTGGCCCATTTTTCGCTCGACTTCGTTCAGCACGTCTTCGATGGTCCGTTCCGGCTGGTCGTCGCCGGCGTCTCTTCCTCTGCGTTCAGGCATTTCACTCCCCTCCTGGGCCTTTATGCTTGCCGTCGTCGATGGTGGTGCCAACGGCGTCGCCCCGCAAGATGCGGCTCATCGCGCCGTTCTCAAATATATCAAAGACGATGATGGGCATCTGGTTGTCCATGCACAACGTCATAGCGGTGGAGTCCATAACTTCAAGCCGGCGATTCACCGCATCCAGGTATTCCAGATTGCCGAACCGGACCGCCTCGGGATTGGTGCGCGGGTCCGAATCATATACACCATCCACGCCATTCTTGGCCATAAGCAGCACGTCCGCGCCGATTTCCAGGGCGCGTAATGCTGACGCGGTGTCCGTGGACATATACGGATTGCCGGCTCCGGCGCAGAACAGGACAACCCGTCCCTTTTCCAGGTGCCGCGTTGCCCGCCGGCGGATATACGGCTCGGCAACGGCTTGAATGGGCAGCGCCGATTGGGTTCGGGTGGTCACCCCGCGTCGCTCCAGGGCGTCCTGCAAGGCCAGGCCGTTGATGATAGTGGCCACCATGCCCGCATAATCCGCGGCCGAACGATCCATGCCCTGGCGTTCCGCGGTCGCGCCGCGCCAGATATTGCCCCCTCCGACGACTACCGCGATTTCCACGCCGCGCGATTGGGCGTCTATGATCTGATCGGCGATGTAGGCAACGGCTTCGGGGCTGATTGTTTCAGGTCCGGAACCCTGCAACGACTCGCCGCTGATCTTGAGGAGGACTCGACCGTAAATCGATTGGCCGCTGCGGCTTCCGCCAACCATGTCTGTAACCGGCTCTGTCAGTGTCCTGCCGTAGCGGCATTCTGCGGGCCGCCCGCTCCTGCGACCCAGGGCAATTTATTCGCCCAACGCGAGCCGGCTGAAATGTACGATCCGCACGTTCTCGCCTGTTTGCGCGGCCGTCTCCCGCACCAAGTCAGCCAACGTCCGGGAACCGTCCTTGATGAACGGTTGCTGCAGAAGGCAAACCTGGGCAGCCGGTCGGTCATCGTCTTCTGGCAGGTCATCCTCGCTGAGGTACACCGGGGACATGGCGGCTACCTGCATGGCTATATCGTGGGCGAGGGCGCGGAACTCATCGGTACGCGCTACAAAGTCGGTTTCGCAGCCCAACTGGACCAAAGCGCCCACGCGCCCGCCGGTGTGGATGTAGGATTCGATAAGCCCCTGCGACGTCTCACGGTCGGCTCGTTTGGCAGCCTGCTCAAAGCCTTTCTGCCGCAAGGCTTCAACCGCGCGCTCCAGGTCGCCACCTGTGTCTTCCAGCGCATTTTTGCAATCACTGATTCCGGCGCCGGTTTGCTCGCGAAGGGATTTGATTAGTTCAACGGTGACCGCAGGCAAGATCAGGCCCTCCTGGCTGCAATGTATTTTCGGGTTGGTTGGGGTGTTGGCAACGCCTGTCCGGTCGGGGACAGGCGCATGAGAAAGCCGACTATTCCAGCGGCCGGGCGGACATCATCTGTCCCAGCTCTTCCAGGGTTACGGTCTGTGCGAAGCGCGCAGCCTCTTCCGGGGATTGCTCTTCACCTTCGGCCGGCTCGGCATCGGCGGTCATCATGGCTTCGCGCTGCGCCTGGCCTTCTTCGATGGCAGTGGCCATGCGGCCGGTGATCAGGCGTATCGAGCGAACCGCGTCGTCGTTGCCGGGCACGGCGTGGGAGACCAGACCCGGGTCGCAATCCGTGTCAACGATGGCGAAGATCGGAATGTTCAACCGGCGGGCTTCCGCGATGCAGATGTCCTCTTTGCCAATGTCAATTACGAACAGGGCAGCCGGCAGCCGGTCCATGTTGCGCAGGCCGGTGAAATACTTCTCCAGCTTGTCCAGCGTGTGGGTAAGCCGCACCGTTTCCTTCTTCGGAAGGCGGGCCAGGTAGCCGGAATCACGTTGCTCCTGCAGGCGTTTCATGTGGTCGATGCGCGCCTTGATGGTCTGGAAGTTGGTGAGGGTGCCTCCCAACCAGCGCTGGTTCACGTACCATTGGTCGGTGCGTTCGGCTTCCGACGCGATGACGTCCTGGGCTTGCTTCTTGGTGCCGACGAACAGGACCTTTCCGCCGGAGGCCGCCACCTCCACCATCGCCCGGTACGCGTCGTTGATCAGCCCCATCGTTTGCTGCAGGTCGATGATGTGGATGCCGTTCCGCTGCGTGAAGATGTAGCGCCGCATCCTGGGGTTCCACCGCCTGGTCTGGTGCCCGAAATGCACCCCCGCTTCCAGCAGCGATTTCATTGTGATGGGTTCCAGTGCGGTTGCAGCACCCGGCTCAACTGCCGCCGGGCGTTCTGGGGCCTGTACCATAAGCTGTCCTGCCTCGCGTTTCGTGTTGTCGATTGAGCGCGCCCAAGTATAGCACAGGGCCAATTCAGCGGCAAACCGAACGCCGGGCCTTGGCGCGTATAATGCATACGCCACCCCGCAGACACATTCGCAGCGGACTTCAGCGGAGGTTCTTGCCCATGTCCCTGGTACTCACAAATGCCAACCTGATCGACGCCGTCAACCCGAGCGTAGCGACTGACGCAACCGTCGTGATCGAGAATGGCCGCATCGTTGAAATCGGCGTCGGGCCGTCTTCGTCGTCCGGCGGTAATGCTCAAATGGTTGATCTCAAAGGCGCTTTTCTCGTGCCCGGGCTGTGGGACGTTCACATTCATCCCGAGTATCCGGTGCCGCCCGGGACCACGCCGGCGCAGGAAACCGCCAATTTTGGGCGCGCGCTTTCCCTGGCGCTCACCGAGGCCGGCGTCACCGGCGTGCGCTGCGGCGGCGCGGCGCATTTTATGGACGTGGCGTGGAGACGAGTCTTTGACGCGGGCGACGTGCCCGGCCCGCGCGTGTTCGCCTGCGGGCATTTCCTGACCACCACCGGCGGGCACTTCCTGACTTCCGGCCAAGCGCGGGAATGCGACGGCCCTTACGGATTCGTCCAGGCCATACGCGAACAAATCAAGAACGGCGTTGACCACATCAAGCTCAACCTCACCGGCGGCATCATGGGGCCGGACTGGGATCGCCACTGGCACTCGTTCCTGCTGAAGGAGGAGTTATCCGCGGCCTTCGCCATCTGCCGGCAGCGGGAGTTTCCGGTGATGGCCCACGCCGCGAACCCCGACGCGGTCAAGTCGGCGCTGAAGCTGGGCGCCCATACCGTCGAGCACGGCTACATCATGGACGAGGAGTGCATCGCTACCCTGTCGGAATCACCGACGTGGTACGTGCCCACGCTGGCGATTTCTCACCTGACCGAGGGGCAGGCGCAGAACGAGTACGAAAGGCAATGGCTAGCGCAACGCAATATCGCCGCCGAGTTGCAGTGCCGCGCCGATGCAGCCGCCGACGAGCACGCCCACTGGTTCAAGCGCGCCCTGGACTCAGGCGCGAAAATGGCCCTGGGTTCGGACATACGCCCGCTCAAAGACGCCGCCTTGTTGGAAATGGGCCTATGGGTGCGCGACGGCGCAACCACTTGGCAAACGCTACAGGCCGCCACGCGCAACGCCGCCGAGCTGTGCGGTGTCGGCAATCAGTTGGGGACAGTTGAGGTCGGAAAACTGGCCGATTTGATTGTGGTGGGCGCTAACCCGCTGGACGACATTAACAACCTGCGGCAACTGCAACTGGTTATCAAGGGCGGGCGGATAGTTTCGGACAAGCGTGGGTGATGACGAATATCCCACGCTAGTCATCGGCGGATGCTGCCTCAATTTGGTGGCCGCTGGCTTCCAGGTAAAGGTCGCGGATGGCCGCCAGGATTGGATCCAATTCGGATTCCTTTATTCTCGACAATCTCCGGTGTCGGACCCCGCTGCTTGACTTGACCTCGCCGATCAGGCCGTCAATTTCAGCTAGCGCATTGAGAGACAAACCGCCCTCGGAAGGCAAAAAGCTTATCTCTCCGCCACGTTCTTTACCGCTCTTCAAAAGGTTGTTGAACGATACCAAATTTTGGGCTGTACCCGGCACCGTGAGGTCGATCTTGTAAAAATCACCTTTGCGGCTGATATATGTGGACAGTTCGACGATCCTTTCCTGTTCCATCTGCATTGCCGTAACATAGAGTCGCTCCAACCCCGGTTGGAATTTTTCAGGGGCACGTCCGATACTCTCCTTGAAAGCGTCAGCCCCCTGAACGATTTGTACCTTCCCTGAACTCACTGACCTTGCTTCCTGTTCCCGTTGTCCGAGTTGTGTTTGGTAGTCGGAAGCTTCCGGAAGGGGAATTACCACGCTTGCTTCGATCAAGATCTCACCGCCATTCTTATGCGGCTGTAGCCGAACGCACTTGATCTCCTGTTTCGCGTTCCTCAGCCAAGAATCGTTCAGCCACAGTACGCACGTGGTCAATTCCTTACCGAAATCCTCTGAAGCCAAAATGATGCGGGGTATTGCAGTATCAATGGCTTGGTTATCGAGTTCCGCGATTTTCAAGTGTTCCCGGAGGTATGATTCCGAATCGCCTTCTTCGACAGGGCCGCGGTCTGGTTCATTGTCCGCTCGCTTTTCGAGGTATTTTTGATAGGCGTCCGTCACATCATCCAAACCCATGTTGGCGACCATCGCAGCGTACCGAATCGCCTGCAAATCCATTTGCTCGCCGGTATACCCTCGTTTCAACTCGATCACGACCAGGCGGCCTGCGGCGTCCAAGCCCAGCAGGTCGATTCGGCGTTTGGCATCCTGCCAGTTGCCGAATTCCTCTGAGATGATAAGCAGCTCATCCTCCAGCACTTCAGGCCGGTCACGCAGCATACGCTGTAACTCCCGTTCCCAAACGTCTTCCTGGCCTAACGATGTCGTATCAACCTTGACCAACTTTTCGTTATTCCCTTTGATTTTGTAGATGGCCATACTGGTTCTCCTGGTGTCATCCTGTTGACTGCGGGGCCGTCGGTGTCTTCCGCCGCCCGGCTCCTTTCCGGGAAGGCTGCCAGGGCTCCACAACCGGCGTAACGTCCACTGGCTCCAGGCGATAGACCTTGCCATACTGCGCGGCGGTTTCCAGATCCTCGGTTTCCAGGGCGGCACGAGCGGCGTCGAGGCGTTCGCAGTCGGGAAGGGATACGCTGGCGGCCCATGGTGAACCAATGCCCTTGAGCTCGGTCTGCACCTCTACGGCGTAGCCGTTGGCCTCCCGCATACGGGTGCGGTAACGGTCATAGCGCGGGACCGTTCTGCCTCCTTTGGGCGTGATGTCCAGGGGGATCACCCGATACAAGTCGCCGTGAGAGGCGGCCACTTCCAGATAGCCGCGGTCAATGGCATCCCTAAAGTCCTCAACCCGGTCCAAGTCGAATATCAGAATATACGGAAAAGGACATTCGTTAGGGTCAGGGATACGCATCTCCATATTCAAGGCATATCCCTTGTAGTAGATCACACGGGAAAAATACTCGAAATCGGTGAAGTTCATCGCTGCCTCCGGGTCATCAAATCAGGTTCCCAGCGGTCCAGGCCGGGGTAGTACGCGGTAATAACCAGCGCGTCGCCGGTGTCAGCATCAAACCCCCAGATTACGTGAACCGGCGTTCCACCGCTGTCCCGCTGCAATAATAACACTGCGGGTCGTTCGCCAGGGTCATTGTACAATTCCACTACTATCGCCTCGCCAAGTCCGTGAACGAGGTCAGCGTTCTGGATCCCGCGCTGGTCGCGGCGTATTCGCCCATGCTCGCTAGGATCCCACCGCCCGGCGGCGACCAGCGCCTGTATCCGTTCCAGCAGAGTAGGAATCGCGGTCGCCGCCGGACCGTAGCGTTACAGTATCGCTACCGGGTTGACGGGGGAGCCGGTGCCTCCCACCACGCGCAGGGGATTGATGGTGAGCATGAATTCCCAGCGTCCAGCCGCCTCGCACGCCTCTGCCAGCGGTTGCAACAAGGCGTTGTCCAAGAGGCCGATGCCGTAGGCGAAGATGCTGCCGTGCACTGCCCAAGGCAGATCGTAGCCGTTGGGAGTGTGGTCCATCATGTCCCACACCAGCACACAGCAATCGCTCTGGCGAATGAACTTC
Source organism: Chloroflexota bacterium (assembly GCA_028875655.1). Classification (GTDB taxonomy): domain Bacteria; phylum Chloroflexota; class Dehalococcoidia; order Lucifugimonadales; family UBA3495; genus Bin87. Next base: position 8,062 of record JAPPCX010000104.1, read on the forward strand.
AGGGTCGATACGTGCAGGCCCGGCCTGAGCGCCGCGTCGCTGCCCCAGATCGGGTTGCCGTCTGCGTTCCACTTTTCGCGGCCACCGTACACCACCAGGGCGTCGCCGGGCTCCATCTGCACGCCTTGCGCATCGCAGATTTCCTGCAACTCCCAGCCATGGATAGGCGTTTCCTGCGTAACGTAGTCGGTGCCTCGATGCCTCGGGACGTCCAGCAGCACGCCGCGCGTGATGATGCCTTCCTTCCAGTGTTCCACCGACCCGTACTTGGCGCCGTCGAACTGGATCATCTCGTTCGGGTCCTTGCCGTTCCACATCCCGTTGTGGTCCCACACGTGGCAGAGCGCGTCCAGGTGTGTGGTGGCCGTGCCGTGGTAGGAGATGCCGTAGTAGTCGGTGGACATACCGCCGCCGGGCTCGCGGGGGCCTTTGCGCATGTAGTGTATGGCCGGCGTGGGGTTATTCGGAGCCGGCGTTACGGGAAATTCACGGCTCAGCGAAACCGCCTGCCCGCTTTTTATCAGGCCGGCGGCCCGAAGCCGCTTAGCGTCGTCAACCAGGTTAACCGCGCCCTTCTGGTCGTCCGGACCCCAGCGGCCCCAGTTCACATCATCCTTCAGGTAGCCCAGGACTTCTTCCTTGCTGGGCACTTGGTAGGTGGTCATGTCTTGTCCCTCCGGCGCAAGTTGCGCTGGAGGCAAGGTTGCCACGCGCCGATGGCAATGACAAGGGGCGCAGCGAGCGAGTCGCCGGCGCGGGAACGGATTACTCCTGCGCTTTCAGCAGCCTTTGATATTCTCGTTCTTCCAGCCGCCGGAGCAATGCCTTCCCTCCGGCCGGTGCGAATACGCCGCAGCCGTGAGCCACCAGTCCAATCCCCCAACCGAACAGTCCCCAATAGAACCACCAGCCTGGCCCGGTTAGCGCGTCAATCACCAGCAACAGCAAGTTCACCACCAGAAACACTACGGCGTGGGAGTAGAAGGACATTTTGACTTTAGCCCGTTGACTGGCCTGCCGCCTCAGCTCGGTTTCATTGCCGATGTCATTGTTGGTTTCTGCCGCCATGGCCAAATTTCCTAAGTGTGCCTAACGTTGGTCGTGCCACTGTTGGCCGTGGTAATTCGCTTCCCAGAAGAGGTATTCGTAGCGGAGCGTGGTGCGGAAGATCCGCTCCAGATTAGCGGCTTTGGCATTGCTGGCGCGCTCGCCGGCGTCGTCGAGACGGGCCGCAAACCACTCCACCAGGTCGCCCAGCACCGCCGGGCTGTGAATGTCGATCCAGCCTTGGTACACGGCGTTGTTGGGCTCGGCGCCGGCGTTGATCAGTCGGGATGCCCAGTCCAAGTAGGTTCCCTCGGTAACGTAGAACAGCGCGATCAGGTCGTCGAAGTCGCCTTCAAAGGCCGTGCGCACCATGAAGTCGCCGAACGCTTGCGTAACCGGATTGGCTTCGGTGGCCTTATATTGCTCCGCAGTCACGCCGAGGTCGTGGAAACCGTTGAGGAACAGATCGTTCTCGGCGGACAGGAAGTTGGTCAGGAACCCGTTGAGGATTTTGCCAGCCTCATAGTCCGGCGCGGCCTTGGCGATGGCTATGGACGTGAGCTTCACCAGGTCCTCGCAGAACACATAGTCCTGGCGGAAGTAATTTCGGAACTTGGCGATGTCCAGGCTGCCGTCGCCCATCTCCACCACGAACGGGTGGGTGACCATGGCCTCCCACTGGATGTGATGCGTGGCGCGGAGGTCATCTACGAATGGCATGGTTTCCCCCTGAAATCCATACGTCAGAATCAGGATTCACCGGATTAGCGGATTTTCAGGATTGATGCCAACTAATCCTGAAAATCATCAAATCTTGAAAATCCTGATTTTGACGCTATACCGATTCGGCGAGGCAGCCGAAGAATCGATCCAGCATCCCTTTAGCTACCGACCCCATCATGCGCTGCCCGACGCGGGCAACCGCTCCGCCTACCTGGCTGTCGACATCGACGTGAACTGTGGTACCGCCATCATCGGCTGGTGTGAGGGTCACAGTGGACGTGCCGTTGACGAAGCCGAGGTTGCCGGAGCCTTCGATGGTCATGGTGTACGACTTCGGCGGGTCAAGGTCCGACAGGGCCACCGTGGCCGTGTAGTTGCCGCTCACCGGGCCGACGCGGACGTTCGCCACCGCCCGGTAGCGATTGGGGCCGTCGGTCTCGATGCTGCGACAGCCGGGGATGCAACCAGCCAGGACGTCAGGATTCATCAACCCGTCCCAAACGGCTTGCGGTGGCTTGGAGAAGTAATATTCGCCGGACAGTTGCATGGCAAGGGATTATAACAGCAGATTACCGGTCGTCAGCGAGCAGTAGCGCGTTGAGAAGGACCTGCGCCCCGTTGGCGCAATCCTCCGGCGTGCTGTACTCCGCCGGCGCGTGGCTGACGCCGTTCACGCTGGGCACGAATATCATCGCCGCCGGCGTGATGGACGCGATGGCCTGCGCGTCATGGCCGGCTCCGCTGGGCATGGTGATGTGCGCCAGCCCCGCGACCTCGGCAGCGTCGGCTACCAACTGCTGCATGTTGCCGGATATAGGAACCGACGGCGTGTTCCGCTGGGCCGTCACCGCGATTCCCACCTGCTCGGCGTGGCCCACTTCCTCGGCGGTGCGCCGCAATTCCACCTCGGCGGCGGCCAGCGATTCCATGCGTTCGTCGCGGAACTCCACGCCCATCTGCACCCGGCCGGGTATCACGTTGCCGGCGTTGGGATGCACGTCCATGCTGCCGACGGTTCCCACGCGGCAGATCTCCATTTCGCCGGCAATGCTGCGTACCTTGAGAGCGATTTGAGCCGCCGCGGACATGGCGTCCCGCCGCAGCGCCATGGGCGTAGTGCCGGCGTGGTTGGCCTCACCCACGATGTCCACGTGATACACCGAGCGTCCGGTAATGCCGGTGACAATGCCGATGGGGTAGCCGCCCCGGTGCATGGTCGGCCCCTGCTCGATGTGCAACTCCAGGTAGCAGGCCAACTCATCGGGCCGGCGTCGCGCTTCGGCGATATGGGAGATGTTGCCGCCGATGTCGGGCAGGCGCGATGTCAACGTGGCCCCGTCGTCGTGGACGGCGGAGAAGTCTTCCGCTTCCCAGAGGCCAGCGACGGCGCGACTGCCCAGCAGCCAGCGGTGAAAGCCGGTGCCCTCCTCGTTGGTGAAGACCATCACTTCCAGCGGGTGCCGGGTGGTTTGGCCGGCGTCGGCCAGCGCCTGCACTACCTCAATGGCCGCGATGACGCCCAGCGCGCCGTCGTACTGGCCGCCAGCCGGCACGGTATCCGTGTGGGACCCCATGGCTATCGCCGGCAAGGAAGGGCCGCTGCCCTCGACGCGTCCGATGATATTGCCGGCGGCGTCGATACGCACTGTCATGCCGGCCCGGCGCATCAGTTCCGTCACATAGTCGCGCCCGGCAACGTCGAAGGAGGAAAACGCCACGCGCTGCATACCCTCGTCGGTGTTCCCGATTTGTCCCAGCGCGGTGAGGTTGTCGTTCAGACGGGTTGAGTTAATGGCAACGGCAGGCATACTTGCTCCCTCCAATGAAATTCAATCTCTGTTGCTAACCGTTTCAACTTTCCAAATCTCTCCTGCTGAATATCGCCAACGTCACCCAGCAGAACAACCCGGTGTAGGCCAGCAGGGCCGGGAGAAAGACTATCGCCTTTGGTTCGTCGTTGCCCAGCAAGCCATTGCTCACACCCTGCAACGTCCAGCGCAAGTAATCGACCAGCTCAATATCCCAAATGATACCCGCAAGCAGTCCGAGCAGCCGATAGCCAATCGTTTCAGCGACAACCAGACCGATGCCGACGCCCACACCGAAAGCCGTTGACCTGCCGATGACACAGAGCAACATTCCCAAAGCGAAGTACGCAACCGCCACGGGCCATGCGCTGACAATTTTTAATCCGGCATCGCCCCATCCCTCGGGAAAGCCGGGTGATTGCTGGATTATTCCGTCCGCCCCGTTTTCCCCTGCTACCAGGCCCACCAACGCCGCCAGGCACCAGGCGACGATCCAGATTACCACCAGAACGACCGCGCCCAGCAGTATCTTGAGCAGAATCAGCCGACTGGCCGGCATACCGCGGGCCAGGGAAGCACGCCAGGTTCCCCAACCAAATTCTCCTCCAAAAATGAACCCCGCCAGAATGACGCCAAGGAACGGCGCCAGCGTTGACAACACGTCGAATGCAACGTGAGGAAACCCGTACGCCGGCATCGTTTCGCCAACGGCGGGAACGAATCGCATCCCGACTGTGATCGCCAGAGCACCGGCCACGAACAGCCCGAGGATCCCAACGATGGCCCAGAACCCGACGCGACGGCTCAAGCGGAACCATTCCCAGCGCAGGGCGACGATTGCAGGATTGATGCTGATCATTGGTTATCACCTCCCGACTCGCCGGTAACTGACATGAAGCCGGCCTCCAGCGAGCCGCTAAGTGGGCGCAGTTCGGCGATATAGACGCCGACGTTGGCCAAATCGCGGCTGATTTCCCATTCCCGGCCCGGCGTTACTGCGACATCCAGGCCATCCTCGGATTGGTCAATCAACTCCCAACCGGTTTCACTGAGGAGGTTGGCAGCGCGTTCATTGTCCGTGGTGCAGATATGCACGCGCCCAAATGCGGAGGTGGTTCCCATCTCGGACAACGGACCTGAGTAGAGCAGCTTTCCCCGAGCCATGACGCCGACATGATCGCAGACCTGCTCCACCTCGTTGAGGAGGTGGCTAGCCAGGATGATGGTGCGGGGTTTTCCGTTACCCGTCGAGGCTGCCCCGGCCAAGTCGCGAATCAACTCGCGGACTTCCACGATGCCCGCGGGGTCCAGGCCATTGGTAGGCTCGTCGAGAATCAAGAGCGACGGATTGCCGAGAAGAGTGGCGGCGATGCCCAACCGCTGCTTCATTCCGGTGGAGCAGGCCCGGAACTTGCGTGTCGCCGCGTCGCCGTCCAGGTTGACAGTGGCCAGCAGTTCTTCAATCTCGCCGTCTCCGCTGTGGGAAGCGTAGATGCCCTGCAAACATCGCAGGTTGTCCCTGCAGGACAGGTAGGGCCAGAAGGTGGGCCGTTCAATGAGAGTACCGATGTGACGCCGGGCAGCACGCTGTCCGGCGGAGCCGGTTTCCCCCAGCAGGCTTATCGTGCCGGCGGTGGGATGCAGGAAGCCGGTCAGCATGGAGAGCAGCGTGGTTTTGCCGGAACCATTGGGACCGAGCAGGCCGTACACGCCGCCGGCCGGGATGGTGAGCGTTACGTCGTCAACGGCGCGGACGCGGCCGAAATGCTTGGAGAGGCCGGACACTGTTACGGCGGGGGGTTGGTTATTTTCGGATAGTGTATTCATCATGCCAGCACGTCAAATCCGTAGCCGATGTTATTGAGTGCGCCCTGCCTGAACCGGGAGAGGCGCAAAGGGGATATGTCCATAGTAACAGCCTGGCCATTGGCAATCAGTTCGGCCATCAGCACACCCACCATCGGCGACAGCTTGAACCCGTGCCCGCTGAACCCGGTGCACAGATACAGCCCATCAACGCCATTGAGTCGATCCATGATCGGGTGCGAGTCGGGCGTGTTGGTGTATAGTCCGGCGTATCCGGCAGCCAGTTCGGCGTCAGCGATGGGTGGGATGCGGCGGGCCACCCGCTGCCAGACGTCCTGGATGAACGCCGGGCTGGCCCGTTGGGCGAACACCTCCGGGTCGTCAACGACGTCGGAGTGGTTGCCATTGCCCACCAAGGTCAGCTCCCGGCCTTCGGGTCTGAAGTAGATGCGGTTGCTGATGTCGGCCCCGCCGGGATGGTAAGGCACCAGGTCCAGCGGCCGGCGGAAGTGCAGCACCTCATGCCTCGTGGCGACTACAGGAACCTCAATGCCGTGGGATTCCAGAAACCTCCCCGACCAGGGGCCGGTGGCTACCACCGCGATACCCGTCTCGATTCGAGCGACGCCAACTGATTTCACGGCAACAACCCGGCTGCCATCCGCGCTGGTCTCGATCTCCATTGCTGGCGTTTGCAGCCGGATGGATACTCCCTCCGCTCTCGCCCGCGTAGCGTAGGCGTAGGCAGTTCCCGATGCGTCAGCGTGCCCTGAGTATGGTTCATACGCAATGGCGGCGGCGTCTTCCACGGCGAAACCGGGCGCAAGGCCGGCGGCGTCGGCTGCTCCGATGATGTCCGTAATCACTCCGACGGACTGTTGGGTGGCGATGTTGCTGCGGAAAGTGTCCAGGTCGTCCGCGCCGGCGAACACCAGGTAGCCCGTTTCAACGTAACCGCAGTCGCCGCCGATGATCTCGCCAAAGTTGCGAAAGATATGCAGGCTCAACCACGCCAGCTCTGCATTCACCACCGTGGAGTAGTGCATACGGATGGCGCCGCTGCTGCGTCCGGTGGAGCCACTGCCCAAGGTGTCCCGCTCCAGGAGCACGATGCGGCGCAGGCCGTGGCTGCTGGCGGTGAGCGCCAGGTTGCAGGCGATGCTGCACCCCATGACGCCGCCGCCGATGATTACGACATCGGCGGTTTCGGTTGCATTAGCCATCGGGAGGGCGCCCCTGACGGGAGAAGTTGGTCATGGCAGCATAGTACGAGCCGTCGTTCGGGACAGTCAATTACGGTCCCGGGCGCGCCGGACCCGGAAGGTCGCGGCGCGTTGCTTTCGCATCCAGGTCAAGAACGCGGCGACGCGATGGTTGGCGCGCAGCAACTCCACGCTGTACAGTTCTTCGGCCAGCGTAGTTTCCGAAAACATGGCGTGGACCTGGCGGTGGCAAGTGGAACAAAAGCGCGCGGTGGGACCGTGATTCCCACCTCGGGCACGGGGCACCAGGTGATGCACCGTGAATCGCTCGACGGGGCGCTCGCACAGGGCGCAACGCAAGTCGTCCGGGCTGACGCGGCGCCGGGACGCCGAACGCTCTATGGTCGGGTTGCCTTGTTCGCCCGGAGACGGTGTTGGCGGGTTTCCATTGCCGCCACGCGAGCGGGTCCGGCCGCGCCTTTTAGCCATTGCCGGAGGAACCGGACGTGTCCAGGAAACGCCAGCCGGGCAGGTCAACCTGCCACTGGGCGTCTTCGTACAGCATGGGAATCATCAACCCCGACATCAACGTGCTGCGCTGCACCACTGTCTCGTCGGTTACGCCGAAAGGGAGGAACACGAAGGCATGCTGGTCGTCAACGTAGCGTGTGGGTGCGGCGGCCAGATCGGACAGGTCCTCCAGGGGCCACAACCGCAACACCGTGGTGCGGAAGTCATCCAGCAGCGATGCCCGCATGGGGTGGCTGGAGTCGTAGGCGGCCCGGTATGCGATCTGCATGTCGATGCTCAGGCGCGTGGCCCACACGCCCATGCGCATGCCGCGCGTTTCCTTGGACAACATCGACCAGGCAAGGTCCATGTCGCCGTCCCGAATGGACTCGGCAAACAGCCCGGCTCGCTGCCCCACTTCGTCGGGTTCCTGACTCCGGCGCTGTCCGGGCATACGCATAGTGGCCGCCATGGTTCCGGGCAGTAATCGCGCCATTGGACGCCCCCGAACCAATCCCATTCTATGTGTTAATGGGGTGACCGGCAATTGTCGGTTCAATGGGGAAATCAGCAAACCGCTCGGGCATCACGTCGGTCCGGACTGTGACGATATCGCCCACACGCACCGCGCCGGGTTTCTCCACTATGCCGTACACGCCGAAATAGCCCGCCAACGGGTTGGGGCGATAACCCAGGATGGAGCGAACGACTTCAGCGTCCGTCTCTCCGGTGACCGGGTCCTGATCGACTATCGCGCATCGAGGGTCGGGCGCCAGGATGCGCACCACGGCATCGCCCACTGCCAGGGTGCGGTTCATCCAGCCGTCTTCTTCGTGAGCTTCGCATCCATCCAGCAGCAGCGTTGGTCGGAACCGGTCGGTAGCGAGGCACTGGTCATCAAACATCCCCATCTCCGCCGAAAGCCTTTCCACGGACGCCCTTGACAGCACGGACACCGGAAACTCGTCGAAAACCTGGCAAGGCAGGTCGGACATCATCAGCATGGCCGGTTGCCCGCAAAACTCGCTGATAGCCCGCATCCAGTCGCCTTGCAAGGCCCGGCCACGGACGCGCCGGCCCCATACTATCGTCCACACCGGTCGGTCCAGCTCAGGCTTGCCTTCCACTATGGTTCCGTCGGGAAAGCGGATGGTAAGTTGTTCTCCGCCGGCGTCCCAAGACGTCGATAACTGAGCCAGTTTGCCCACCTGCCGCCGCGTCAGCAGCCGCCCGTGCTGGTTGACCAGGTAAAAGCGCCGGTCATCGCGGATGCCGCCCAAATCAAGGTTAACGGATTCCAGGGGGACCAGCGCCATTGATTTTACCGGCGCGATGTTGATTTCGGCGACTGTGATCATGTCCGTTACTCCAGCGACAGAAATTCCTCGACCATGTTCCGTTGAGCGGTTCGGTCGTAAATCTGATACAGCAAAGCGGCATTGCGTGCGCCGTCGCCACCGAAGTATCTCTCGTACAGCGTCTGGCGGCTGCCGAAGGCGCTGCATGACACGTCCCAGGCCAACCGGAACAGGCGGATGCGTTCCTCAGCGGTGGCGGTGTCGGTATCCATGTAGCGGTGAATGTCCTCGGCCAGCGGCCCGTTCAGGTCGGCCTCCGCCGGCAGCGCCATCAGGCTGCTGGATCCTAGCAGGTGCAGTATTTCGGCCATGCGCGGGTACATGTCGATCATCTTTTTGCGCGCCACCAGCAGGGGCCGGTAGTCGGGGCAGAAAACCCCCCATTCGTCGATGGATGCCTGCGCCTCGGATGCAGCCAGCAGCGCCTTGGTGATTTCCAGGTTCTCGATGATTTCAGCGATCATTTGCTGCGTAGGCGGCAGGTCGCCCGACCCCAGCGTATCCGCCATCAGGGTCGCCAGCCCCAGCATGAACTCGCATTTCACCACGTTCTTGGTGACCACCTGGTGCCCGGTGTGGGCGTTGCGGTTGGTCCGCTCACCCCACTGGTTGCACAGGGCTACGTCGTTGTACAGGAACACCCGCTCCCAGGGCACCAGCACGTCGTCGAAGAACACGATGGCGTCCATTTCTTCAAAGCGGCTGCCGGCGGGATGGTCAAAGTGGGAGCGGCCCAGGTCAAGGGAGTCGCGGCACTGGAACTTGAGGCCCTGGGTGTTGCAGGGGATGGAGAAACCGAAGGCGTACTTGCCTTCCTCTCCCGCCGGCACGCGCCGGGTGCGCGCCGGATAGACGGCGATTTCATCTGACAGAGGGCCCAGCGTGGCCAACACCCGCGCGCCGCGCACCACGATGCCGGCGTCGGTTTCCTTCACCACCGACAGGGCAACCTCGGTACGGTCGTCGAAGGGCGTAGCGCCGACGGAGCGGCTGCGTTGCAGGTTCACCAGGGTGTGGGTCATCACGATGTCGTTTTCGCGGATGTACTCGTAGTAGTCCAGGATGTTCCGCTTGAATTCCGGTCGGTTCTGGCCGGAGTAGTCCGCGGCCGCGGCCATCGACATCACCGCCACGTTGAGGAAATCGGGCGTGCGGCCCATCATGCCGCACGAATATTTGGCCCAGTTCCGCATCATCATGCGCCGGCGGGCCAGGTCCTCGGCGTTGCGAGGCATGATGAAAGAGAGGCCCACCGGGTCGCCGGTGGTGGGCGACGTATATGTCATCTCATCTCGCGTCTCCGGGTCGTGCTGCATGTCCAGCAGGCCGGCTATGGTCTGGAGACCGCCGGCGAAGGCGGGGTGCCTGGTGACGTCTTTCACTCGTTCTCCGCCAATGTAGATTTCGGCGGCCCGGTCGCGCAGACCGGCGATGTATTCGGCTCCGGTTCGGGCTGGCATGGGGTTTCCTCCCTTACCTAGCTTTTGTAATTGCTGGATTCCCGCTTTCGCGGGAAAGACGGAATGGGTCAGACGATGAAGTCGCTGCCTATCGCGGCTACAGCCTCGGCGCGGTTGTCGGTTTTCAGCGCAATCATAGTGTAACCGGCCTGGCGACTGAGGATGTGCATACTTTCAATGTTGACGCCGGCATCTTTCAGGCTGCCGGCGACGTTAGCCAAAGCGCCCGGTTCGTCGGGCAGTCTGACGACGAGGGCGTCGTCGCCGACGGCCTTGAAGCCGGCCTGGTTCAGGACGTAGAGAGCGCGGTCGTAATTATCGACAGTGAGGACAATTGCGCCATGTCCGCCGGTGGTTTCGGCGTTGATGGTTTCCAGGTTGATGCCTTCGTTGGCCAATGCGGCGGTGAGGTCGGCGATGATGCCCACCTCGTTATCCGCCATGATAACAATACGATTGACCAGGTTGGGCTGGTTCATTGGGAAAACTCCTTGCTGGCGCAGTCGTTGACCAGTTCGTCGATCATGTCGCGAGTTACGTGAGGCATGGTGATGATGTGGGTGATATCGCCCTCCGGGGCCATTTGCCACTTGAGGAACACCTCCGGAGCCGGGCGAGGGAACACAACGGTGATGGAATTGCGGTGCCGCCATGCCGGTATGCCGCGCTCGTTGAACTGGCCCACGGCGTATTCCGCAGTATCAAGCGACCTGGCCACCAGCTTGCGGAATCCCTCGTAACCGTGCTGCGCGAAGGCATACCATATCATCAGTGGAGCCAGCGCGTTGCGCGAGCCGGACAGGGTGGTGTCTTCAACACCGACGTACTCGATGGCGCGTCCGACCCGTTCCACGTAGGGGCGCTTGGTTAACACCACTCCGCAGGGCAACGGCGCACCGATCAGCTTGTGGCCGCTGATCGATACGCTGTCGATACCGGCGTCGAATCCGTATGGTTGCGGGTTATCGACGAAAGGCAAGATCATCCCGCTCAACGCGGCGTCAGCGTGGATGTAGTGGCTGGTGACCGCCTGATCGCGCAGAATATCGCGTATGCGGGCGATGTCATCCACCGCGCCGCGCATGGTGGTGCCCACATTGGCCATTATCACGGCCGGAACGTCGCGGTTGACCCGTATCATCGCCTCCAGGTCATCATAGTCGATCTCCCCATTGTCCTGGCGTCGGATCATGATGTGGCGAGCGTTCAACACCCGCACGTTCTTGAGCACGCTGTAATGGGTCTCTTCGGAGAAATAAAACATCGCGTTGGGAAACAGCTCGCGGGCCAGGTACAGGCCGTACATGTTCCCTTCGGTGCCGCCCGACGTTACGTAACCCCACGCCTCTTCAGACGGAATGCGCATCAGGCCGGCAAAGGTAGCGATAACGTCTCGCTCGATTTCGTGGGTGTTGCCCCAGAAATTGCTGGGATAAAACGGGTCGCCGACGTTGTTGATTGAATAGTCCAGGAAGGGGAGCAGCGCCGAATAGTCGAAGTCCTGGTTCACCGGGTAGCCAATCTGCTGTCGGGTGGCCGAGTGAATGTCGCTCAACAGCCGGTCCAGGCGTTTTTGTATCTCCGACTGTGGCAAGGCGGTTGACGCGAGTGCGCTGGCCATAATCCCGGTTCTCCGATTGGCAGGTGTGTGGCGTAGCGGCGAGGCATGCGTTGCCCCTACGGGCACGCCGGCGTGGTTGACCCAAATTGCTACTACGGCAAGGGTATGCTATACCAGCCCAAACCGCAATCGCACGAGGTCACCCATGCCTACCATCCAGCGCGGCGATGCTCAACTGCACTACTACCTAGACGACTTTACGGACCCGTGGCGGGCCGCGCCGGACGCCATCGTGCTACAGCACGGATTCTCCCGCAACGGCAACTTCTGGTACAACTGGCCGCCCCTGCTGGGCCGGGAGTTTCGAGTCATCCGTCCCGACATGCGGGGCATGGGCCGGTCAACCATCGACCCCGACCGCTATGAACCCACGCTGGATACCTTGATGGACGACTTGCTTGCAATCCTGGACGACGCCGGCGCAGAGCGGGTGGTGTACGTTGGAGAGTCCTTCGGCGGCATCATGGGTATGCAGTTCGCCCATGACCATCCCGACCGCTGCCGCGCCCTGGTGCTGTGCAACTCGCCCTGCCGCCTGACGCGCCGGGAGAACGCCACGCCCGGAGGGAGCTGGCTGGCCACCATGGAGCAGGGCGGCATCGGCGCGTGGTCGGCGGCCACCATCAACTTCCGCCTGGACATGCGCCACGCCGACGAGGGCCTGAAGGAGTGGTACATCTCCGAGATGGACAAGACGCCCGCCGAGATTGGCCAGGCCCTGCACCGCTACCTGGACAGCCTGGACTTCGGCCCGCACCTGAAGGACATCACGGTACCGACGCTGCTGCTGACGGGCGACGAGTCCCTCACCACCGGCATGGAGCAGCAGGAGTTCATGGCGTCGGAAATCCCCAACAGCCGGCTGGCAACATGGCCCGGCCTGGGCCACGGGGTCAACGTAATCTACCCGGAGTGGTGCGTTGACCGGATGCGCGAGTTCCTGGGCGAGATGAGCCGGCCGGGCTAATATCCGCCGCCGCGTTGTGCCCAGCGTCGCCGGGCCTTATCCAGGTTAGCGCGCGTCAAGTCGTCGTCGGGGGCCAGGGTCAGCGCGGCTTCAAAATCGGCGATGGCCTTCGGGTCATCGCCCAGGCAGAACTGGGCGTAGCCGCGTCCGTTGTAAGCGTCGGCAAAGGCGCGATCCAGGGAGATGACGCGGTTGAAATCGTTGACCGCCCGCTCGAACTGGCCCATGTGTCCCCAGGTGAGGGCGCGGTGGTACCACGCATCGGCGTGTTCCCGGTTGATGCTGATGGCCTTGCCGAAGCTGGCAATCGCCACCCGGAATTCGCCCTGCTGCCGGCACGACACGCCATGCTGGATGAGGGCCACAATCTGCTCGCCGCCGTCAATGCCGGGCGTGGGAGGTATGACTGCCGGCTCCGGCTCGGTTGGCTGAGTGGCCGGCTCGGTGGGCGTATGTATCAGCTCAGCGGCGGATGCGACGGGCGCGCTCGCCTCCATGCCCGTGGCGGCGGTGGATTGCTCAGAACCGTACCGCCGGCGACGCAGGCGGTGCTTTGCCTTGTGGACCCGGTCGCTCTCGGCCTGCGCGCCCACGGCGGAGAGCAGTCGCCCGATGGAGTCCAGGGCCCGGTCCAGGTCGTCCTCGTCAAAGGGCTCCATGTGGGCCCAGCGATTGCGGGTTTCCCGAATTTCCGACACGAGACTGCGGGCGACGGGGCCCAGATGGTCGCGAAACACCTCGTTCCACCCGCTGGCCATTGCCCGCAGCATGACGGCGACGTCGAATCCGACGTCGCCAAGGGTGCCCACGTCGTCAGGAACGTACTGACCCCGGCCGGCGGCCTCGCGCAACCGGTCGGATACGTAGGGCCCCAGGCCGACGCCCAGCAGTTGCAGGGCGTTGCCAACCAGGCTGTGATTGGTCGTATTGCTTGTAGTGGTGGTCATTCGAGCGTTCCTGCCGTGCGGCTTTTGGCCGGCGGACGCGCCGCCGGCCACCGCAATCCCGTATTAGTCCAGGTCAAACTAGCACAAACGCGGGGAAGTCTGCCGCAACAGGGATGTGCGATTTCGGTGAATTGGCGAGACCGGATCAGGCCGGGGGCTGTATTCCCAGCTCGGCCTGCATGTCGGCCACGGCCTGGTTGCGCGTCTTGCGCTGCCACTGGGGACGGGCGTTGATCGGCTCGTTGATGATCTCAGGGTCGATCTTGAGCGCGACGAACACCGGTCCGGGCTGGCCCAGGATTTCCTCGATCTGGCTGGCGAAGTCCTCCAGGTTGTCGATGGCGTAGGTCGCCGGGTATCCGCAGCCCTGGGCCACCACCTCGTACTCCATCTGCTCGGCGTTGGGCACCGGCTGTCCGCCCGTGGTGGCGTACACGCCGTTGTCCAGCATGAAGTGGTACAGGTTGGCCGGGGCTTTCTCCGCGATGGTGGGCAGCGCGCCCATGCCCATGAGCACGTCGCCCTCGGAGTCGAACAGCACCACCCGCTGATCCGGCATCGCCAGGGCCAGGCCCAGGGCGAAGGAGGCGTGGCCGCCCATGGCCGGGTCGCCGAGGGGGAGGTCCCGGTCGGGCTGGTCGCTGAGTTCGACCCAGAACCGGCCGCCGCGTCCCGGTATCACCACGGCGTCGCCGCGATGGCGCTTGAAGATTTCCAGCATTTCCGCCGTCTTCATCATTTCAGTCACTTCCTATCTACTCACGTTGAAGCCGTGGTATTCGTCGCCAACCAGCACCGCGACCGGACGCTTCTCGCGCTGCGCTTCGGCAAAGGCGATGGAGATGCGGTCGGCGTCCTCGTCGGACTCCACCAGGTAGTAGTTGATATTGAAGGCGTGCAGGAACCGCTCGGTGTAGAAGGCCGCCGTATCGTTGATGACGCCGTGGCGGGTCCAGCCGCGATAGCCTACCATCATCACCACGGGGACGTTCATGCCGAGGCCCCAGCCGCGCAGGGAGTCGCCGGACTCCATCATGCCGGTGTTCTGGATCAGGATTACGGGCTTCTTGCCGCCGGCGGCGAGGCCGGCCGCCGTGGAGAAGGCGTGCCCCTCGCGGCTCACCGGCACCAGGTCCAGGCTGGGCTCCTCGCTCATCAGCACGTAGAGGAAGTTGGTTTCGCTGTCAGGCAGCCACACCACGTGGGTGGCGCCGTTCTTCTTGAGCTGTTCCAGCACGGTAGCCGGACTCAATTCGGCCATAGGGACACCTGCTTTGCAATGCTTGCGATGTTTTCAGCGTCCGACTCCGCCGAACGCCGCGTTTAAGATATACCCGCCGGGCGGGGCGGGCGTCAACCGGGGCAGTGCGTGCAGGCCCGTCACGCTATTCGGCTAACCGCGATACACTTCCCGGCGATGCTGCACCCGGAGGACGGTTACTCGGCGGTAGGCGCGTTCCTCAAGTTCGAGGGAGTAGGGCACTAGTCCAACCCCAGCCGGCGGATTACTTCTTCAATCGGCATCTTGGGATTAGCCAGCGACATTTCCTCGATCAGATCCATCTCGGATTCGGGACGCAACTCCAGCCCCTCGTCCGGGTCAATATCCGTCAACAAGTCAATTTTGAGGTCAACTATCTCCATCGTCTTCACGCTAACCGTGCAGACCCGCGCCAGCAGGTCGATCACCCGCTCCTTGTGGTCGGCGAAACGGTAGGTGTTGAACCGCTCGCGGATGGTGGGATCGCGGGGTTTCTTTTCCTTGTATTGGTCCAGCACCCATTCCACCGCCGAGCGGCTGCCCAACTCGTACACCCATGCTTGCCAGGGCACGCCCGCCAGCGTAGTCTCCTCGTCCAGGCGGATGATGTTGCGCTCCTTGTCGGCCCTCAAAATCGGTTTCGGCGTAGGGGCAACCCTTGTGGTTGCCCTGTGGCTGCCTTCCGGCTGGGCGCCCACGAGGGGCGCCCCTACATCGCGCCGTTCCAACTCCCATGGCTCCACCGTCTCAAACCCCAGGTGCAGGTCCAGCAACTCCCGCCCCAGACGCGCAAACTCGGCAAACTCAGTCTGGAAATAGACCCGCGGAAACTCCCGCCGCAGGTCGATCTCATAGTGCTGCCGGTACGCCGGGTCGTGGAGCATGGCGTACACGTAGGCGAAGATGTCCTCGTCGGTGATGGAGTCATCGCCGTAGTGCTCACGAAACTGCCGCCGCCCCCACTCCGTAATGTTGCTCACCCGCTCGCCATCCGCCGTGTAGCGGTAGAAGGGTAGACAGAACGTGCCACCGTTGCCAGTGAAACCGCATTTATAATCAACCATTCTATCGGTGGCGAGAACTGAAAACCCTTCCGCAGCCGGCCCCTTGATGGAAATGATCGTATTTTCCTGATTCAGATCAGGCCCAAACATCGCATAATGGTTTCTGGTCATTACGTCATTCATTATGAAATTGGCGCAATGCCACTTGACCGTGAACGGACGGTACAGCGATTGTATGCGTTCTGCCTCACTGTAGATAATGCGCCTGCCACGTCGGAATTCGTTACGCAAGTCACGGCTCCACTTGATAGTCGTATCATACGTTTGTCCTTTTTCATCCATTAGGTCATTGTATGTGTCGGCGAAGAAAAGGACTTTGTTCCGTAGATTAGAAACTTCAAAGTCATACACCCACTCATCGCGACCAGTCATAACGCCGGGAGCATATAGTTTGAACACCGCCTGTTCTTCCTCAGTATTCGTTGCCTGCATCGTCGGCCTGTCTGCGATAGGGATTAGAGTGTGAAAATTGGTTACCGACTGTTCTAGCCAGTTGCTATCCGCATCAGGCTCAATGCTGTGCAATTCGACGCTGGAAAGTTTGGCATTGCCTAGATAGGCCAGCTTTTCCGTTGCCAACTCGGCGTCCTCACGCCGCGCGTAATGGATACCGCACTGGCCAAGCTTGGCCTTTTCCCGCACAAGGAAAGTGATGGCGACGCCGGTCTGTATGCCAAACACGTTGTGCGTGGTGCCGGATATTTTCGGGTTGCGGCGTACGTCGGAACTCAAGTCAAGAATGTAGATGTCGGTGAATTCCTGACCTGCTATCTGTCTGAATCCGTCGTCCTGTCGGGCGTCAAGGAAGCGACGATTGGTAATGAACCCAATAATTCCATCATCTGACAGTCGGTCAGACGCCCAACGCATGAACCTCTTGTACATGTCATATTGGCTCGTTTTTTGCGCTGTGCCAGCGGCTATATACGTATCTCTGATTCGCTGGTCAATATCTGGATACTGGCGGTTGGCGCCGCCGTCGCCCCACAGGGTGGCACTGGAGTTGTAAGGCGGGTTGCCGATGATGACGCTGATGGGCTTTTCGTTCTGCTCCTGCACCCGGATCCAGTTCTCTTCCGACAGCCCGCCCAGGTTGAACGCCGCCTGCCGCTGCACCGCGCCGCCGCTGGCTCCGGCCCCCTGCCAGTCCATGTTGTCCAGCGTATCCACGAAGCACAGGTTCGGAAATTCCAGGTAGCGCCCCGTGCGTTCCTTGTAGGTGTACTCGATGTTCAGGTTAGCGATGTAGTAGGGCAGGATCGCCACCTCGTTGGCGTAAATCTCGTTGAGATACTTATGCTCCAGGCGGTCGGCCGGCAGGTGGTTGATCAGGTTGGTGATGAAGGTGCCGGTGCCAGTGGCCGGGTCCAGGATGTTCACGTTGTCGTCGGCCAGCGTCTTGCCGAAGTGCTTTTGCAGCAGGTAATCCGTGCCCCGGATGATGAAATCGACCACCTCGTTGGGGGTATAGACCACCCCCAGGCGGTCGGCGGCGGCGGGGTTGTAAGCCTGGTAGAAGTCCTCGTAGATGGCCTTGAGGAACTGCTGCTTTTCGGCGTAGTCGGCGATCTCGTCGGCTGCCCGGCCGATGGCGCCGTAGTAGGCGCGCAGCCGGTCGATAGCCTGCCGGCGCACGTCGCCGGTGAAGAAGGTGCGCTCCAGCGCGTCCAGCTGGCGGGCCACGTTGTTTTCCCGGTGGAACTGGTCCTCGGCGAACACGCGCAGGAAGATGTCCTTGGTCAGGATGTGTTGCAGCAGCATCTCCCGCACGTCGGCGTCGGACACGTCGGGGCTGATGCTCTTGCGGCACAGCTCCAGGAAGGCGTCGGCGGCGACGCGGTACTCGGGGTTGCCGGCCTCGGCCTCGCCGACGGCCTCGCGCAGGCTGTCCAGCACGGCGGGCAGGTCGGCTTTGAACTGCTGGCGCGCCTGGCGGAACTCCTCAATCTCCGGCAGCTCGTAGTCCAGGAACCGCTGGATCAGGCGGTGCAACTCGCCCGCCCGCGTCATCTCGACGCGCATCGCCTCCGCGCCGTTCTGGAACAGCACGGCGGTTTCGGAGTCCTCAAAGACGATGTTGTCGCGGGGGTAGCCCCGGTTGAACTTGGCCTGGATTTCGGCGTCCAGGTCGTCGTGGGTATCCTTGGCCTCCCAGTACCCCCGCGCCATCCGCAGCGCGTCCTTCACCGTGCCATCGGGGATGTTGGAGCCGATGGCCAGCTCAGGCACCAGCAGCAAACGCTCCCGGTGGTCGCGGCAGTAGGCGGCCAAACACCCCTGAAACGCCGCCCGGATGTTCAGCTCGCTGTCCGACCCGCCGAACTCAATCAGCTCGGCCAGCTCGGCGCGGTAGCGCTCAATGTGCGGGTAGGATGGCATAACGAAATCATCCAGCGAACGCGGCGGCGAGATTCCCGTCGAAGGTCATCAACTCGGTTATGCCGCGACGTTGGCAAGTAGCCAGGTGACAAAGGTCGCGAGCGGACAGGTGGGGATGCCGTTCGTAGAGTTGGCGGGCGAGCAGAACATCCTCGGCTTCGAGGGGCCAAACCTGAATGTTGAATCTCGCCAGCAGCGAAACCGCCGCGTCAAAGGACCCTCGCCGTCCCACCCGCAAGTACACATGGGCCAGCTCTTGCAAGACTTCCGATGAGGTACATAACGGCACGGCTAGCTCGCTTGCCTCCGCAAAAATGACCACACTGCCTCTTGCAGCGGATGAGGATTGCCCACTGCGTACACGAACACATTGGTATCCAGGAACGTCATACGTCAGGCAATCCCTGGCGGATAGATTCGTCCATGTTGCGCAAGTGTTCCTCCCAGTCCGGCTCCCGTTCCGGGCCATCTTGCCCGCTGATTTGATGGAAATATGCCCATATCTCTTCACGAGACTGGAATGGCTTGCCTTCTTTAGGCTTCGGCGCGCTATGCTGCCGGGCCACCGAAATGAGCCAGGCGTCCAGCGTCTTGCCTTCGCGCTCGGCTTGCCTGGCGAACCGCTCGCGTTCGTCTTCGGGTATTTCCAGTTCTATCCTGACCATCGAAATCAGCACCTGCTTTGCAATTCCTGTCTTTCAAGTTACCTACTTCAAACCGCATCGTCAATCCTGCTCTTGGCAACGGCTGCGGAGCGGAGGGCCAAGGGGTCAGCGCCCTGTGCTATACTGCCGCCAACCACAACGGTTTTCGCCGTAAGCCCGTGAGGTGCTCATTATGCAGTGGGCTTCCGCTATATCCCAGCAGAATACCCTCCGCGCCGCGTTGTCAGAATGCGTGGCATCGGTTCGTTCCAGCCTGGGCGACACCGCCGCCGATTTGGCAGTGGCATTTGCCTCATCCGAGTACGCCGCCGACTATGCGACCATGCCCGAACTGGTTGCCGAGATGCTTGGCCCGCAGGTCACCGTCCTCGGCTGCTCCGGCGGCGGCATCATCGGCGGGGGCGCCGAAGTGGAGCAGGAGCCGGCGGTGTCGCTGACTGTGGCCAGCTTGCCCGGCGTCAACATCCACCCGCTGCGGCTGGAGGCCGACAACCTGCCCAGCCTGGACGCGGGCCCGGACGACTGGTACGAGGCCATCGGCGTTGATCCCGGCGACCAGCCGCAGTTCGTCCTGCTGGCCGACCCGATGTCCTTCCCGGCTCAGAACCTGCTGCTGGGCATGGACTACGCCTATCCCGCCGCGGCCAAGATCGGCGGGCTGGCCAGCGCGGGACAAGGGGCGCGGCAGAACGGCCTCTTCCTGGGACAGAACTACCACGACTCGGGCGCGGTGGGCGTGGCTCTCTCCGGCAACATCATCGTGGAGACGGTGGTGGCGCAGGGTTGCCGTCCCATCGGGCAGCCCATGCGCATCACCCGCAGCGACCGGAACTTCTTGGTGGAGCTGGACGGCGAGCAGCCGATCAACGTGCTGCGCGGCATCTTCCAACAGTCGGGCCAGCGGGACCGTGACCTGATGCAGCACTCCCTGTTCCTGGGCGTGGTCATGGACGCTCTCATCGACGAGCCGCAGCAGGGCGACTTCCTGATCCGCAACGTGATGGGTATGGACCAGCGCAGCGGCGTCCTGGCCATCGGCGAGATGCTCAAGGAGGGTCAACTGGTGCAGTTCCATTTGCGCGATGCCGACACCTCCGCCGAGGATCTGTCCGCGGTCCTGGAACGCTACGCCATCGATAACCGGGAGAACCCGGCCCACGGGGCGCTGTTGTTCTCGTGCCTCGGGCGCGGCAAATACCTCTACGGCCGGCCCAACCACGACACCGAGGTGTTCCACGACAAGGTGGGCGCGTCGGTTCCGCTGGGCGGCTTCTTCTGCAACGGCGAGATCGGGCCGGTGAGCGGCACGACTTTCCTGCACGGCTATACCAGCAGCTTCGGCATTTTCCGTCCTCGCGTCTAATCTCGTGTGCCCGCTCGCCAGAGGGCGGGCAGAGTTCAGGGTGTTTCCAGCATGACATCTCCCGCACAGATTAAAGCCGGCATCTCGGCATCGATTACCGGGCAGTTCGCCACCCAGGGACGGCAGGCGCTGGCCGGACTGACCGCGTGGGCGGAGTACGTCAACGCGCAGGGCGGCCTGTCCCTGGATGGTCAAGTCCGTCAACTAACACTGGTTCATTACGACGACGGCAGCCTGGCCGAGGGCGCGCAGCAGAACACCGAACGCCTCATCACGCAGGACGGGGTTGACCTGCTGTTCGGGCCATACTCGGCCGGATTGACGACTGCCGCCGCCGAGGTCGCCGAATCCCACGGCAGGCTGATGTGGAACCACGGCGGCGCCGGCGACGCGCTGTACGCCCGGGGATACCAAAGGATCGTCAGCATCCTCACGTCCGCCGACCAGTACCTCGTCGGCGCGCCTTTGCTGGCCCGGCAGTGCAACCCCGACGCGAGCAAGCTGGTGATCCTGCGCATCGACACCGGCGCGTTCGCCCGCGTGGTGGCGCGAGGCGTTGAGTCCGCCGCCCACGAGCTGGGATTTACCACCGCGCTGGACCTGCGCTACCGTCCTTCCCAGACTCGCTTCGCCGAGATTGCCCGCCACGTGGCGGAGTTGGAAGCGGACCTGGTGGTCGGCATCGGGCGCATCCGGCATGACATCGCCACGGCGCGGGCGCTGGCTAACCTGACCAACCGGGACCGGATCGGGCTGGCCGTGGTGGTGGCCACGCCCATCGCCGAGTTCGCCAATGACCTGGGCCAACTGGCCGACGGTTTCATCGGCCCCAGCCAGTGGGAACCCGCCACTAGCGTTGCCCAACCCGACGTTGGCCCCAACTCCGGCGAGACGCTGCAGATACTGGCCCTGGCCGCGGCCGTTGCCGGTCTGCCGGTGGACTACCCGATGGCTCAGGCTTTCGCCTCCGGCCTCATTGCGGCACGCTGCGCGCAGGAAGCGGGGTCATTGGGCGATGACGCGCTGCGCGACGCCGCTGGCTCCCTGGATTGCACTACCTTCTATGGTCGCTTCCGGATTGACGAGGCCGGTCGGCAGGTTGGCCACTCCGTTGCCCTGGTGCAGCGACAAGAAGGGCGCAAGGTGGTGGTGTGGCCGGCGGAGCAGGCGCAGTCGTCCGTGCGCTACCCCTTCTGAATCCGGCCCAATCACTGCAGAGGGTCCGAGGGACGAAAACTTGCAGGGGCGGGTTTCAAACCCGCCCCTACCTTAATGAATCGGGATGCCGGACGGTTTCTACGATTCAAGCTTGACGGGGTTGCGGAGGACACCGATGCCGCTGATGTCGATTTCGCAGATGGCGCCGTCGGCCATGTCCGAGGTGGTGCCCGGCGTGCCGGTGAAGATGCAGTCGCCCGGCTCCAGGGTCACGTAGCGGGTGATGAACTCGATCATGGTGGGCACGTCGAAGAGCAGGTGGTCGGTGGTCTCGTTCTGCTCCTCGTTGCCGTTGACGCGAGTGCGGAGGTGCTGGCCGGCGGGGTCAGCGTCGGTTTCGATCCAGGGGCCCATGGGAGAGAAGGTGTCGGCGGACTTGGCGCGCCACCAGTCGGAGTTGTTCTCGTTGCGGTCGCGGCGCTGCCAGTCGCGGGCGCTGACGTCGTTGCCGCAGGTGTAGCCGAGCACGTGGTTGAGCGCGTCTTCCTTGGACACGTTTTTGCAGGTGTCCTTGATGACCACGACCATCTCACCCTCGGCGTCGAACCGCTCAACTTCCCCGGGGCGAATGATGGTGTCGTCGGGGCCGATGACGCTGGTAGGAGTCTTGTGGAACACCATGGGATAGGGCGGGGCCGGCCGGTCGCCGATGTGGCTGGTGTAGTTGAGGCCCATGGCCAGGATCTTGCCCGGCATAACCGGAGCCAGCAGCTTGACGTCGGAGAGGGCGTGGGTGTGGTCGGTGAGCTGGATGGGCGAGTCAAAAATGGTGCCCTCAATGGCGGTTACATTGTCGCCGTCAATGACACCGTAGTGCTCGGACCCGTGGGCGATGTAGCGAGCGATTCTCATAGCGGAACTGCCTCCGTGAATGTTGATGGTTTGACCGTGTTGGCGGCGGCTATTGTATCACCTGACGCCGGGCGGTCAGTGCTCGATGACGAGCTTGCCGAAAAAGTCGCGGTCGTGCATCACTTGGTGGGCCTCGGCCACGGCGTCCAGCGGGAACGTGCGGCCGACGATGCCGCGCAACGCGCCCTGGTTGACCATCTTCATGGCGTCGGCCATGGTGCGCCGGCTGCGCCCGCCGCTGCCCATCAGGTGGAGGGGCTTACCGTGCAGCACCGACAGGTCCATGGGGGTTTGACTGCCGGAGGTCACTCCGGTGATGACCAGCCGGCCCTCGTGCTTGAGGGACAGCATGTTCTCGTGCCAGACGTCCGCGCCGACGCAGTCGAACACGACGTCCACGCCCTGGCCGTCAGTGAGTTCCTTCACCCGCTGGCTGATGCTGTCCACCTCGC
Source organism: Chloroflexota bacterium (assembly GCA_028875655.1). Classification (GTDB taxonomy): domain Bacteria; phylum Chloroflexota; class Dehalococcoidia; order Lucifugimonadales; family UBA3495; genus Bin87. The sequence continues at coordinate 30,765 of JAPPCX010000104.1, forward strand.
GGTAATTGATGACCTCATCCGCGCCCCACTTTTTGGCCTCCTCGAGCTTCCAGTCGCTGCCGGCGGTGGTGATGACGCGGCAGCCCATCATCTTGGCGATCTGGATGCCCATGCTGCCGACGCCAGAGCCGGCGGCCTGCACCAGCACATCGTCCCAGGGCTGCAGCTTGGCCTGGGTAATCAGGCAGTGCCACGAGGTATGCAGGGCGATGGGGAGGGCCGCCGCCTCGGCGAAGGACATCTCATCAGGGATGGTGTAGGCGTTGATGGCCGGGGCGACTACGTATTCGGCGTGTCCGCCGTCCAGGTCAACGCCGATGCGCTGCTGGCGTGTGCACCACTGGTCGTGTCCCGAGGCGCAATGCTCGCACAGGTTGTGCCCGCCGCACTTGACACGGTTGTCCACCAGCACGCGGTCGCCGACTTTCAAATCGGTACCGGCGTCGGGGCTGATCTGCGTCACCTCGCCGGCGAGGTCGCAGCCGAGGACGTGGGGGAACCGGTTGCAGTTGCCGGCGCGCAGGTTAAGGTCCAGGTGGTTCAGGGCGCTGCCGCCGACTCGGATGAGGATTTCGCCGGGGGCGATTTCCGGGTCAGGGCGGTCGCCGTAGGTGAGGACGTCGGTTCCGCCGGTGTGGTTGATGTACACGGCCTTCATAGGGTTCCCTCCGCGTTGGCAAGAATGACGGTGGCAGTGTACAGGGCCTTATGGGGTTTTGCATGGATGGACAGGATTAGGGATTGGAGTGGGATGGCGGGGGATTTTGGGAAAACCTGCTCATTTCCGCTTATTTCCTGTCATTTGAGTAGGGCGTTGGGGTGGGGCGAGGGCGTGGATGGGTGCGGATTGGGCGGGTTTTGGGGATGATTCCAGGGGTTTTGACCGGGCGGTGGGAGGGTTTGGGGCGGTGTTGGGACGGTTAGTGATTGTCGGAATCAAGATTATCGAGATTAGAGGATTTTCAGGATAGGGGGTTCCGGTCGCTTGGACTGGGGCGGTTGGATGGTTTAGTTAATGGTATGGATGGGTGGATGTCGGGGCAAGGGGAAGGTGTCAGTGGATTGTCATCCGCTGATAAACTCCACCGAACATTCCAGAGGGAGGAACAAGGTCAGTGATGGAGCTTGTTGATGACCCCACCGACACCCAGGCCGGCGAGATTGAACGCGGGTTGGATGACTACAACGCCACTGTAGCATCAGCACGATCTACCACGGCAATAAAAGCCGTCTTTGTCGATTCGGGCAGGGTTGTGGCCGGTATAACCGGCGCGGCTTATTGGGGAAAGCTCCATATACGAATTCTGTGGGTGCATCCGGATTACCAGTCCAAGGGGCTGGGCAGCCGCTTGATGGATTGGGTGGAAAAACGCGGCAGGGAACTGCGCTGTACGTCGGCGCTGGTTGACACGATGTCTTTCCAGGCGCCGGCGTTTTACGAGCGACGGGGATACCGCCGATTTGGAGTGTCCGAATGCTATGAGGGCGGAGCCAGCCGATACTATTTCGAGAAGGAATTGTAGGCGCAGAAACCTCGCGTGATTTCCTGCTACAATCTGCGGCATTAATGCCAGCGATTTCCTCGCGCTATGGAGGCTGTCCCATGCCCACGTTCACTCCCGAATATCTGCACAAGGCGGCGTCCGCCATCTATCAGGCCAAGGGGACGCCGGCCGACGAGGCTGAAATCGTGGCCGCGCACCAGGTCAAGGCGAACCTGGTGGGGCACGACTCCCACGGCTGCATCCACATACCCGAGTACTGCGAGCGCATCGACCGGGGCCACATCGTCCCCGGCGCGCCTTTCGAGGTGCTCAGCGAAACGCCGACCACCGCCGTCGTGGACGGACACTGGGGCTTCGGTTTCGTCGTGACCGAAAAGGCCACGCGCATGGCCATTGACAAGGCCAAGCAATCCGGAGTAGCCGCCTTCACCATCCGGCGACAGAGCCACATCGGGCGGCTGGGCGACTACCCGACGATATGTGCCCAGGAGGGCATGATCGCCATCCTCACTGCTGACTCCGGTGCCGGCCCCAAGGCGGTGGCGCCCTTTGGCGGACGCGCTCGACGGTTGGGCACCAACCCCATCTGCATCGGCGTTCCCAGCAACCTGCCGGGGCAGGTGCTGCTGGACATGGCGACCTCGGCGGTCGCCGCCGGCAAGATCGGACTGGCCCGCAACCGGGGGGAGCAGGTGCCCACCGGCTGGATCGTCGATAAGGACGGCAATCCCACTAACGACCCCAACGACTACGCGGCCGGCGGAGCAATACTGCCCGTGGGCGCGGACCAGGGGCACAAGGGCTTCGGATTGTCATTCATGGTGGAGATGTTCTCGGGTCTGCTCACCGGCCTCGGGTTCGGCATCGACCCGCAGGCGCGCCACAACGACGGCTGCTTCCTGGCCGTGTTCGACGTGTCCAAGTTCCGGCCTCTGGAGGACTTCAAGCAGGAAATGACCGAGTTCGCCGAGTTCGTCAAAACATCGCCGCCGGCATCCGGGTTCAGCGAGGTCTTCTATCCCGGCGAGATCGAGTACCGCACCGAGTTGCAGCGGCGGGAAAACGGCATCTTCATCGAGGACGAGACCTGGCGGCAGATCACCGAGCTGATGCAGGAGGTCGGCGTCGCGGAGTCGGTGGGCCAGCCCTGACAGACACGCTAGCCGGCATAGATTCGGGTCGGGTAAGGAGGTGCGCCGATGCTCCTCTCCGATTTCGGATTGCCTTCAAATCTGGCGGTGTGGCTGGCCGCGCTGCTGTTGGGGCTGTCGCTGGTCATTGGCCTGCTGGGCGGTCTGATCGGCTTGTCGCTGGGCACCGTGCGGTTGCCCGCGATGCTGATGCTGGGCGTACCCCTGCCCGTGGCCGCCAGCGCCAATATCTTTGTCAGCAGCGTGGTTGGCGTAACCGGGAGTTATCGTCATTTCCGAGACGGACGGGTCAAGCTGCTGCTGGTTGTCATAATCGGGGCGCCGGCATTTGTCGCCGGGTTCCTGGGCGGCTATTTCAGCAATCAAGCGCCGACGAACCTCCTGATCGCGCTGGCCGGCGGGCTGATTCTGTGGCAGGGCGTTGAGCTGGTCTTGCTGGCGCGGCGGCGCCGCCGCGATGCCGGGTCAGACCAGCCGGGGGAAGATCAACTGGAGGGTTCGGCGGGACAGTTCACGATTGCGCGCACCGTCGGCGGAGCGGGCGCGAGCTTTGGCATCGGATTGCTGGCGGGGGCCATCGGCTTGGTGCTGGGTTCCGTGAGGTTGCCGCTGATTATCAGAGTGCTGCGGGTGGATCCACGCATCGCCGCCGGCAGCAACCTGTTCATCGGCATGACCATGGGGGCGCTGGGATGGTTGGGCCACATGCTGCACACGCGGCCAGACTTGCCACTCTTGGTAATATTGCTGGCGCCGGCGGTCGTGGGCAGCTATATGGGTGCCAAATTTACGGGCAGGATCAGCGTCAACCTGTTGCTGCTGGTGATGGGCTCACTGCTTACCGCATCCGGCGGCATGATGCTCTGGAGAGCGGCGAGCGTGCTGTTCTAAGGCGCAAGATGGAAGAACTGACCGAGAAGCCTGACCTTGATTCTACTCCCTCGCTGGCCCGCCGGCTGGCCGAGGTGGCCTGGGCCTTCCTGCCCTTCGGTTGGATAGCCTTTGGCGGACCCCAGGCCCACATCGCCCTGCTACAGGAACGGTTTGTGGCCCGGCGGCGCTGGCTGGACGAACAGCGTTTCGTTGAGCTGCTGGGTTTGGGCCAGGGGTTGCCCGGCCCTACCTCGACTCAAATGGTGGTGGCTGTGGGCACGGCCCGGGCCGGGCCGCTGGGCGGGTTGCTGGCCTTTCTGCTCTTTCTGTATCCGGCGGCGACGATAATGGCCCTGGCCGGCCTGGGCGTGGCGACTTTCCTGGACGAAGGAGAGCGCCCGCTGTGGCTGGACGGGGTGCAGCCGGCCACGGTGGCCCTGGTGGCGGTGGCGGCCTGGCGGCTGGGCACGGCGGTGGTCAACACGCGGCTGACCATGGGCCTCATGCTGTTCGGGGCAGTGGTGACCATCCTGGTGCGCCAGCCCTGGGCCTTTCCCGCTGCACTGGCATTGGGAGGGATGGTGACGGCGGTGGCGCTGCGATCCCAACGGCACGATGCAATTGACCGGTCGGGAAGCAACCCGCTGGACAACCTGGGGATTTCCCGGGTGGCCGGATTGCTGCTGCTGCTGTTGTTCTTCGGGCTACTGGGCGGGCTGATCCTGGCGCGGCTGGCGCTGGACTGGTCGTGGCTGCAAATCCTGGAGTCCTTTTACCGCACCGGGTCGCTGATTTTCGGCGGCGGGCAGGTGGTATTGCCCATGTTGAGCGCCGAGGTGGTGGAACCTGGGTGGGTAACGGAGCAGCAGTTCCTGGACGGGTTGGCCCTGATGCTGGCCCTGCCCGGCCCCCTGTTCAGCTTCAGCGCTTATCTGGGGGCAGTAGCCGGCGGGGTTCAGGGATTGCTGCTGGCCTTTGTGGGACTCTTCCTGCCGGGGGTCCTGATAATCTTCGGAGTGCTGCCCTTCTGGGAGCAGGTGCGGCGCTATCCGTGGGTGAGGATAGCGTTGACGGGAGTGAATGCCACGGCCATCGGGCTGGTGGTGGGCGTGGTGTTCCTGCTGTGGGAGCGGGCCGACCCGAGCGCCGGCGGGGCGGTGATTGCCCTGCTGGCTTTCGGGTCGGTGATGTTTTTCCGAGTACCGGCGCCGCTGGTGATTGTCGGCGCTGGGGTACTGGGCTGGTTTTTCGGTTGGGCGGGGCTGCTGTAAGAGCCGGGTTTAGATCAGGGCGAGCAGCGTCCGCACGGCGCTCTCGACCTCAGGGGCCTCCGGGCCGCCGAGGATCGACCATTCGATTATCTTGATGATAATCCAGGGGATGAATCCGATCACGGCTGAGAGCAAGACCACGCCAATGGCCCGGCCGGTGGACTCGAAATCCATTGCCTGGCGCACTGCGACGATGACGGCGGCCAAAGTCCAGCAGAAACCGATAAAGGGGAAGAGCCCGCCAATGGCGGGAATGAACGCGAGTATGGACAGGACGCCCGGCGTGTAAGCGAAACCCATCACGCGGCCCAATTCTCCCCAACTGGTTTCCGTGTTGCTGGCGCGCAGCATCTTGCCGCCGACCAGGTACATCACGGTTACCCACAGGGCCCAGCGCACGATGCCGAACACCAAACCGCCGATAGCGCCCAGCACGATGCCAAGCACCGGCTCTCCGCTCATCAGCCCGTTGACAATGCCGCCGACAATGCCGCACAGCGTGACCAGCAGCACCACGCCGACGGCCTGCCCCAGGGCTCCCTGGTCGGCTTCTATTTCCTCGTAAGTTTGGCGGTTGAACAACGCCGCGCCAATCATTCTCTGAATCATTGATGCACCTCAGTGGCCAGGTTGAAATTGAAGCGAGTCGCCCCGTGGCAAGCGCCCTGCCATTATAGTGATGCGACCAGCGGGGCCACCACCAAAAGGAAAGCACGATTCTGCGAGTTTGCTTTACATTCCAGAAACACCCGCTTACGATAATTGTCAGAACTTTCCAACCCGCCAAGAATCGGCTTTGCCAATTACCGTGCCTGAACAAAACCCGAAACCCGAAACCGATTCCGAAGCAAATCCGGGCAGCCTTGAGGCTAACCTGGAAAGCCGGCGTTCCAAGCTGGACCGCATCCGCCAGCGGGGAATCGACCCTTACCCGCCCCGTTTCGAGCGAGACTGCACCGCGGCCGCGGCCATAGCGCGGTTTGAGGCCGCGGAATCTGAAGGCGTACCGGACAGTGTTGAGAGCATCAACGTGGCGGGGCGCATCGTATCCATGAGGGTCATGGGGCGCGCCGCGTTTCTGGACCTGCGCGATGCGTCGGGCGTGGTGCAGGCGATGCTGCGTCAAAACGTGCTGGGCGAAGACTACGCGCTGTTGCAGGACCTGGACCTGGGCGATTTCCTGGGCGTTTCCGGCAACATGATGCGGACGCGCACCGGCCAGTCAACCATCGAGGCCCATTCCCTGACAATCCTGGCCAAGGGGATGCGTCCGCTTCCCGAAAAATGGCACGGGCTGCGCGACGTGGAGACCCGCTACCGGCAACGGTACTTGGACCTGATCGCAAACCCGGAAGTCGCCGATACCTTTGTGCAACGCAGCCGGATTATCATCGGAATCCGCCGGTTCCTGGACGGCCGTGGGTTCGTGGAAGTCGATACACCCATCCTGGTGCCGATACCGGCCGGGGCACACGCGCGGCCCTTTATCACCCATCACAACGCCTTGGATGAACAACTCTACCTGCGCATTGCCACCGAGCTGTACCTCAAGCGTCTGATAGTGGGCGGGCTGGACAAGGTGTACGAAATCGGGCGTGTCTTTAGAAACGAGGGCATTGACCAGGACCACAATCCCGAGTTCACGCTGCTGGAATCATACGAGGCTTATGCCGACTACAACGCCGTGATGGAGATGGTGGAATCGCTGATTGCATCGCTGGCCTACGACATTCATGGCGACATGCGGATTGCCATGGGCGACCAGGTCATTGACTTCGCTCCGCCCTGGCCCCGGTTGTCGTTGCGCGAGGAAGTGCTGAAGCATAGCGGGATTGATATTGAAGACTACCCGGACTCTGAATCCCTGACCCGTGTATGCCTCGACCTGGGTTTGCAGCCGGGGCCGCGCGAGGCGCGCGGACGACTGATCGACAAGATGCTGTCCGTGTACGTGGAACCGCACCTGATCCAGCCGACTTTCCTCATGGACTATCCGGAGGATATGTCTCCCCTGGCTAAAGGACATCCCGACAAGCCCGGCTATGTTGAGCGGTTCGAGGCTTTCGCGGCCGGCATGGAGATTGCCAATTCCTACACCGAGTTGAATGATCCCGAAGTGCAGCGGGCGCGATTCGCCGGCCAGGAGCACCAGCGGGACGCCTACGGGAACGAGGAGGCCGACCGCACCGATACGGACTTCCTCACTGCGCTCGAATACGGCATGCCGCCCACCGGCGGTTTGGGCATCGGCATCGACCGGCTGGTGATGTTGCTGACCGGGCAGTCCACCATCCGCGATGTGCTACTATTCCCGCAGATGCGCTCTCTCTCCGGCGGCGGCGAACACGCGACAACGCCGGAGGGCACGACGGAGAGATTAGGATGACGACGACAGCCTTGCCAAACGCGCCTGATGCGGCGGCGGTAGAAACTGCATCGCCGGTTTCCATTGTGGCCGATATTGGGCTGTTCCCCATCAAGCTGCGGCTGCCGGAGGCGGTGATAGCGGCCGGGCCGGATGCCTGCGAAAGGTGGTTTACTGACTTAACACTGGCGAATGCTGATTCCATCTGGCAAATGGAACTCACCCCCGGCGGTGAGTTGGAGGTGAGAATGCCGCCCTTTGCGCCGACCGACAATCAGGAGGTGAAGTTTATTGTCGGTCTGGAAAACTGGAACACCGCCGGCGGAGCGGAACTTGGCAAAGCAACCGGTTCCAGCGGCGCCTACCGGCTGCCCAGCGGCGCAATTCGCTACCCAGATGCCGCCTGGACTCCACTCGAAAAGATACCCTTTTTCCCGACCGACACTCCCACCGCCCGGCCATATTGCCCTGACTTCGTGGTGGAAATTCGCTCCACTTCACAATCGCGCCCATCGGACCTGGGCGAACTGCTTAACAAGATGCAGGAATATATGGACAATGGCGCCTTGCTTGGTTGGCTCATTGATCCTATCGAGCGCACTGCGCGCGTTTACCGGTCCGGCGTCGCGGAGCCGGAATTACTGAATGACCCTGAGACGCTGGACGGTGAGGCCGTGCTGCCCGGGTTCACTTTCGCCGTCCGGCAACTGATTTTTGACTTGACGTAACGATAGCTGCTTATGCTTTCCATTGAACAGATTCGCAACGAGACCGACACGGTCCGCGCCGCCCTGGTCCGCCGGGCCGAGGATGAGGACTGCCTTGACGACATACTGACGCTGGATACGCGCCGGCGGGTCGCGATTACCGAGGGCGACGAACTGCGCGCCCGTCGGAACCAGGTATCGCGGGAAATTGGGCAAGCGCGCTCACAGGGGGACCAGCCGGCCGATGACATCATCGCTGAGATGCGCGAAGTAGGCCAGCGCATCAGCGGCCTGGAGGACGAGGTGCGGGACCTGGACAGCCGCATTAACGACGCCATGATGGCGCTGCCGAACCTGCCCGACGCCAGCGTGCCGGACGGGACCGACGAAACCGCCAACTTGGTGCTGCGGCACTGGAGTGAACCGACGAAGCTGGACTTTGAGGCGCAGCCGCACTGGGACATTGCTGAGCGGCTGGGCATCATCGACTTCCAGCGCGGGGTCAAGCTGTCCGGCAGCCGGTTCTACACGCTGAACGGCTATGGGGCGCGGCTGGAGCGGGCCATCATCGCGTGGATGCTGGACCTGCATGGCAATGAGCATGGCTATACGGAGATGTCCCTGCCCATCATCGTGCGCCGGGAAACCATGGAGGGCTCCGGCAACCTGCCGCTGTTCGCCGACAACCTTTACCACGACGAAGAGGATGACCTGTGGCTGATCCCCACCGCCGAAGTGCCGGTCACCAACCTGCACCGGGACGAAATCCTGGACGCCGGCCAGCTTCCCATGTACTACGTGGCGCACACTCCGTGCTTCCGGCGGGAAAAGGCTGCCGCCGGGCGCGACACCCGGGGCATCAAGCGCGTCCACCAATTCAACAAGGTGGAGATGTACAAGTTCGTCGAGCCGGATACGTCTTTTGACGAGCTGGAATCCCTGTTGGGCAACGCCGAGACCGTATGCCAACGGCTCAACCTGCCCTACCGCATTCTGCAACTTTGCGCCGGGGACATATCGTTCCCGTCGGCCAAGTCCTACGATGTGGAGGTGTGGGCCGCCGGCTCGCAGGAATGGCTGGAAGTCTCCTCCTGCTCCAACTGCACGGACTTCCAGGCGCGCCGGGCCAACATTCGCTACCGTCCCGGCGTGGGCGAGCGACCGCGTTTCGTCCACACCCTGAACGGCTCCGGCCTGGCGCTGCCGCGCGTAATCATCGCCATCCTCGAAAACAACCAGCAGCCCGACGGGTCGGTGGTGATACCGGAGGCGCTGCGGCCCTATACCGGGTTTGACGTGATACCGGCGGCGTAGGAGTTAGCGGGAGGAACAAAATGGCAGGCATCTGGCCCGACGACATCCGATGTGTCGCCCTTATCACGTTTGATGTGGATGGCGTTTCGTCGTGGCTGCGGCGCAACGCTGATTTCATCAATTACCCCAGCTTGCTGTCGATGGCCGAGTATGGGCCGAGCGTCGCCACGCCGCGCATCCTGGATATGCTGGACGATCAAGGCGTTCAGTCGAGTTTCTACATTCCCGGTCAGGTGGCCGAAACACATACCGAGTTGGTACGTGAGATCGCCGGGCGTGGGCACGAAGTTGCGCACCATGGCTATCTCCACGAACCGCCCGCAACCATGACGCCGGCCGAGGAGGAGGAAGTCCTGATCAAGGGTATTGAGATACTGGGTGAATTGACCGGAGAGGCGCCGGTTGGCTACCGTTCCCCGAGTTGGGAACTGAGCGCGGTGTCTCTGGACTTGCTGGCCAAGTACAACTTCCGTTACGACAGCAGTCTGATGGGGGACGACGCGCCCTACTACGTAGAGGGCGGAGAACCTCCGCGGCAGATGGTCGAGTTGCCCATTCACTGGCTGCTGGACGATGCCCCCCACTTCGCCTATGCACCGTCGGCCAACCGCCTCGGCCCCATGCGCAACCCCGACGAGGTGTTCGACAGCTGGGCCGCTGAATTTCGCGGCATCTACCGGTATGGCCGCTGTTTCAACCTGACGATGCACCCGCAGTACATCGGGCGTCCCGGCCGGCTGCTGATGCTGGAACGGCTGATTGAATACATCAAGACCTTCCCCGGCGTGCGGTTCATGCGAGCCATTGACGTTGCCGAGATGTGGGAAAAAGGAGCGTAACAGTATGCCCGCAGTACACGACCGGGGCGGCTGGCCCGACGACACGCCCATCGACCGCAGCGAGCATGAATACAGCGACTGGGAGCGGCGCGTAGATGCCGTGCACCAAGTGCTAGGGGCGCAGGGCATCCGCACTACCGACGAGATGCGTCGAGCCATCGAGAGCCTGCCACCTGAACAATATGAATCCCTGTCCTACTACGAGAAGTGGACGGCAGCGTTGGAAATCCTGCTAATTGAGAAGGGGATACTGACGGTGGCGGAGATTGACGCGAAGGTGGCGGAGTTGCGGGGGCGAGGGCTTTAGCAGCGGGCAATTATGGTAAAGTGCTCACCGATACGAAACCTCACCACATCCGCCTAGGAGCCAATATGACCACGCAACGGCACCGCGTCTCCATTACCCCGGAACAGCGTGCCAAGCTAGAGCCGCTTCTGTTGAATAGGCAGTCGGGCAAGTGTTACATCTGCGACGAGCCCATTGATCTCGAACTTCAGCACGAAGATTTAGAGATCGACCACATTGATCCGTTCAGTCAGGGCGGGGCTGATTCGGCTAACAACTATGCGCTCGTTCATCAGCGCTGCAATCGGAGCAAGGGGGCCTCTGATATCCGGGTGGCACGACGTCTTGCTGAAATGGAGAAACTGCATCAGCAGGCCAAGGCCGAAGGTGAACGTGGAGCTAATTTACGCCACGTTCTCACCAAATACGGTGGTGGGAAAGCACGATTGCGCGTTAGGCGAGAATCTGACCGAGTTGAATTCAGCTTCTCCGAAACAGCCGATCCTCGGGTACAATCCGTTCCGCTTTACAGGGACAAATTGAGCGGAGCAGAATACTTTTTTACGGTGGCACCGCTCGAATACCTTCATCATGACGACCGTATCAATCCGCGTGATATAGGGGCCAATGTCCGCAACCTCATTGAAGAGTTTTTGCAGGGCCGGCCACAACTACACATCGGCTTGGCTTGGTGGGCAGCAGAAGAGGATGGTGCTGGGACTCTGAAACTTTTTGACGGTCAACACAAAGCTGCGTCGCAGATTATGCTGGGCGTCAAGGAACTTCCGGTTCGCGTTTTCATGGAACCTGACGTTGACGTTTTGGTGACGACCAACACTAACGCAGGAAGTAGCCTCAGGCAAATCGCTTTCGACAAAGCAACTATGCGGCATCTCGGTAGCACGCTGTACGCTGACCGTGCGGCACAATATAGGAAGATGCGCCAATTGCCGGATGATGACCTTTCATTCAGCGAGCAAGATTTGGTGCGCCATTTCAGAGGCGAGCACCGTCAAATGGAGAAGTACATCATTGACGCGCAAAGGGATTTCATCACACACAACCCCGACAACCGCCTCACTGAGTTTGTCGAAATGGGCGGCAGGGGGACCTCTCGGCCTCTGGCTTATGCCACAGTCGAGAGAGCGTTTTTCCAGTTGCTGCACCAAAAAGCGCTGAATTCTGCCATTGACGAGGGCCTTGAGTCCGGTTCCAATCCTCGGGATTTGGAACGCACCCAGATGATACGGCTGATGAACATATTTGCTGATGTGTTCTTTGTGGACAAATGGGACCCCGACGTTGGTGGGTACCAATTGGAGAGCCGCATTTTTAAAGGCGATGAGATTGCCGAACAACACTTGCGCGCCTGGAGGATCGCTCGGGATGAAGTGGCAGTGAACGTCATTCGCTGGGTCAAGCTGGTAATTACACACTATTTCGCCTTCACCGGGAAAATGGTGGACGACGAGCGTTTGCTCCACGCGAGATTGCCTGACGCTTTATGGGAGCGTATAGCGGCTTTCTTTGAAAACCTCTCCGCGTTGCCGTGTTGGGTCGATAAGAACATGGCCCAATCCGTGTTTGGTCCCAAGCAGAATTTTGATTATTGGAATCAAGTCTTCCAGACAGGCGAATCTACTGACGGCACCAAAGTTCTTGCAGAAGGGCTGAGCATCCAAGAAATGATTTCCAGTCGCCCATAACGATAATGGACCGTGAATGATAACCATGACGACACCTGCTGAATCCGTGCTCTACACCGACGGGGCAGCCGTCCGCGTCCGCACCGGCGCTCCAGCACACCACTTCCGGACGCCGGCGTATATTCAGGGGCACACCGGGGTAGTGGATGCGCTGTGCGGCGTTTATCCCAACCCTGAGTCGCTGGCACATGGGGACGACGGTTTGCCGCGCCAGCCGTTGTATCGCGTTCGGTTGCGGCAGACCGATCTTTGGCCGGACTACTCGGGCAGCCCAGCCGACACCTTGCTGGTGGACGTGTACCAGCATTGGCTGGAACCGGCCTGATTTGTGCTATCCTGCCGGCCAGAGCCGCTATTGAGAGGTGCATGAGCGTTGGAGCGACCGATATTACAGCCCGTTGGCACGCCCGCAGAGGAACTGGATACGCCGGCCCTGGTGGTTGACCTAGGTGTAATGGAGCAGAACATCGCGGTGCTGCACGGCGCTGTTGGCGGATCAGCCGGCGGTCAAGTCAGGGTTCGGCCTCATGTCTCCTGTCATGGCTGCCCTGAGATCGCCCGTTTGCAGTTGGCTGCCGGAAACAACTCCGGCGGCGTGGCGGTCAGTTCGCTAGGGGAGGCCGAGGCGTTTGCCGGCGGCGAGGACGATTCGCCGGCGATTGAGGACATACTGATAGCGGGCCGGGTGGTCACCTCTGCAAAGATTCGCCGGCTGGTAGCTCTGGCTGGCCGAATTGCGTTGAGTGTGGCCGTGGACGACTCCCGCAACGTCGAGGATCTTGCCGAGGCTGCGCAGGCCGCCGGCGTTAGCCTGGGCGTGTTGGTGGACATTGACGCCGGCTACGGGTTTGGCGGCTTGGCGCCCGGGCATGATGCGGTTGAGCTGGCGCGAAAAGTCGTGGAGGCTCCGGGTTTGGCGTTCGCCGGGATCATGGCCTACGAAGGGCCGTTGACGATGACCGACCGGGATGAGTTGGCCGCCGAGACCCGTGGGCGTTTGCAACCGGTACTGGACACGCGAGGCGACCTGGAGCGGGCTGGTATAGAGGTTGCGACGGTGAGCGCGGGCAGTACCTATAGTTATGACGTGGTCTCGCAACTGCCCGGCATCACTGAGATTCAGGCTGGAGTGTATCCCTTGATGGATGTGGAGACCTTGCGTGTCCGCCCGGAATTTCAACCGGCGGCCAAGATTCTGGCCACAGTCATCAGCCATCCCGTGGCGGGCCGGGCGGTCGTGGATGCCGGGCACAAGACTACCGGGCCAGACTTCGGCGTACCTGTTCTGGACGGCTTTCCGGGCGCCGTTGCCAGGAGGTTCAGCGCGGAGCACGGAATCCTGGATCTGGATGGGCCGGCTACCGAGCAGTTGATGCCCAACGACAAAGTGCACCTGGTGCCGTATAACCTGGCTCTCTGCGTCAACCAGTATGACTACATACGCGCGGTGCGGGACGGGAAGTTGGTGGGGTATTGGCGCATTGCCGGGCGGGGACAGTTGGGGTAGTTCTTGTGGGATTCTCATTGCGAGGACCTCAACGACGCGGCAATCCCGTTACCGTGGAGCCGGCGATTACCCCCGACGAGATTGCCGCGCTACGCTCGCGATGGCATTTTGCATTGGCCCAAATGAGATATGCGGAAACCTTGGAGGTAGGTCCATGACGGAAACGTTTGAACCCCAACCCGGCACTCCGATTGCCGAACTGGACACGCCATGCTTGATACTGGACATGGACGCGCTGGATCACAACATGGATGTGATTGCCGATTTCTATGGAGACCGCCACAGCAAGTTGCGCGGGCACAGCAAGAATCACAAGAGCCCGGCCTTGGCCCTGCGGCAGATCCAGCGCGGCGGCACCGTCGGCGGCGTGTGCGCGGCCAAGGTCGCGGAGGCCGAAGTGATGGTGCAGGGTGGAGTGGCCAGCGTGTTCGTTACCAGCGAGGTGGTTGCGCCGCCGAAGATTGCCCGGCTCTGCGCGCTGGCGGACGAGGCTGAGATCCTGGTGGCCTGCGAAAGCGAGGCCAATGCCCGCGACCTTTCCGAGGTTGCCACGGCTCAAGGCGTAGATCTGGGTGTAGTCATCGAGCAGGAAACCGGGTTGCTGCGGTGCGGCGTGCAGGAGGGAGAGCAGGGAGTGGAATCCGGCGTCGCTCTGGCCCGGTTAATCGATTCGCTGCCCGGACTGTCTTTGAAAGGCGTGATGAGCCACCAGATGATGGCCGAGCCATCCGGTGACCTGGAGGACCGGGCCACTGAAGCGCACCACCTTATCCAGCCGGTTTTGGATCTGCGGGAAGCCATGCTTGCCGACGGCCTGCCGGTGGAGATCGTATCGACGGGCGAGACCTGGAGCTACGACATCGCCGGTGACATGCCGGAGGTTACCGAGATCCAGGGCGGCTCCTACCTCGTGATGGAAACCTCATACGATTACATGCAGGACTTTCACCTGGCCGGCAAAGTGCTGAGTACCATTATCAGCGTGCCACGGCCGGGAACGGCGGTCGGCGACGCCGGCGCCCGCGCGGTATGCGGCATCAAAGGGTTGCCGCTAGTGGAAGGCCGACCAGGGGTAGAAGCCGTTGATATGGACGCTGACCGCACCGTGTTCCAGGTGGCGGAGGGGGTTGAACTCGCCGTTGGCGACCAGGTGATGCTGCTTCCTGGCCAGCAGGACGCCATGGTCAGCCGCTGGGATCGTTTCATCGGTATACGCGACGGAGTGGTGGAGGCGGTTTGGGACATCGAGGCGCGGGGCTGCCACAACTAGGGAGAGAAGTATGACTACTGCAATCCACGTTGAAGACCATGTACATGACCAGCCCATGAGTGAAGTGGCGCTCCGCTCGGTGGCCATAGAGGCGCTGCTTGCTGAGAAGGGGTTGCTGACTGCTGATGAAGTGCGGCGGCAGGTTGACCTGATGGACGGTCGCACGCCGGCGGACGGCGCTCGCGTCGTTGCCCGCGCCTGGGTGGATGACAGTTTCAAGGCTCGCCTGCTGGCCGATTCCCGGTCCGCCCTGGCTGAAATGGGCATTGCCATCCCGGAGGAAACGCCGCATCTCGTCGTGGTGGAAAACACCGACGACGTGCATAACCTGGTGGTGTGCACTCTCTGCTCGTGCTACCCCAGGATGTTGCTGGGCCGGCCGCCGGACTGGTACAAGAGCCTGGCCTACCGGTCGCGGGCGGTCAGCGATCCGCGCGGCGTGATGGCCGAATTTGGGACGGCGCTGCCGGCGGACATCCGCGTTGACGTGTTGGACAGCACCGCCGACATGCGCTATTTGGTCCTGCCGCGCCGGCCGGAGGGAACGGAGGGAATGAGCGAGGACGAGTTGACCCGCCTGGTAACCCGCGACAGCATGATCGGCGTGACCGACGCGCTGACGCCGTAGGCAGCCTCACTACAGCAGCCATAACCGTGTAGGGGCGAATAATCATTCGCCCCTACATTCATTCGTCGCATTCCCTTTGCGCGTTTACGATGTGAGCCGCTGCGGTTCCCCGTCGATCTGGTTGATGCGACGCAGGTGTCGCCCGCCCTCGAACTCCGTGGTCAGCCACACGTCCACGATTTCCCGCGCCGTTTCCCACGACACCAGCCGCTGCCCCATGGACAGCACGTTGGAATCGTTGTGCTCCCGTCCATAGCGCGCCGACTCCGCGCTCCAGCATAGCGTGCAGCGCACTCCCGGCACCCGGTTGGCGACTATCGCCTCGCCGTTGCCGGACCCTCCCAGCACGATGCCCCGGTCAACTTCGCCGGCCGCTACCGCCTCGGCTACCGGGCGTATCCATTCGGGGTAGTCGGTGGACTCTTCGGAGTACGTCCCGTAGTCCACCGCCTCGTGTCCCAGGTACGCCAGCAGCGACAGCAACTTGCCCTTGTACTCAAAACCGGCGTGGTCGGATCCAATCGCTATCTTCATTGCCGTGGCGCTCCCTTTGGGCCTGATACGCTGCCAGCATAGCACAAACCCGCAACCGTTATGCTAGGATACCGCCAATCTGAAACATGAACGCAACCGGAGGGAATCACCATGAAAGGACGCATTGTCGTCGTCAAAGAGTACGGCAAACCTTTTGAAATCGAGGAGTACGACGTGCCCGAACCGCAGCCCGGCGCTGTCCTGCTCCGCATGACGCAAGCGGGCATCTGCGGCTCCGACCTGCACACCTGGCGCGGCGACCAGACCCAGGAACACCTGCCCCTGCCCGAGACGGGGCGCGTCATGGGACACGAAGGAACCGGCGTTATCGAGTATCTGGGCGACGGCGTCACCTCGGACTACTACGGCACCGAGGTCAAGGAGGGCGACCGGGTCATCTACGCGGCCGTCTTCCCCTGCTATCACTGCCACATGTGCCTGCGCGGCAACACCAACTGGTGCGTCAACCGCCAGTATCCCGCCGCCGGCATCTGGCCTTACTTCACCGGCACCTACGGCGATTTCCTGTATTTGCCGCCGCGCCATCCCTTCTTCCGCGTGCCGGATGAACTGCCCGACAGCATCCTGGGGCCGGTCAACTGCGCCATGGGCACCGTCACCACCGGCCTCGAGCGCGCCGGCATGAGTCACGGACAGTCCGTCGTCATTATGGGCACCGGCGGCCTGGGCATCCACGCCACGGCCATGGCCAAGGAGCGCGGGGCGGATCGTGTCATCGTCCTGGACAGGTTGGAGAACCGTCTGGCCCTGGCCGAGGAATTTGGCGCCGACCACACCATCAACATCGAAGAATTCAACACGCCGGAAACCCGTGTCCGCCGGGTCCGCGAGCTGACCCGGGGCCGTGGCGCCGACGTGGTGATGGAGTTGGTGGGCCGGGCCGACCTGCTGAAAGAGGGTATAGACATGCTCTCCAACGGAGGCACCTTCGTCGAGATCGGCGATATCGTGCGTGGGCAGGAGGTGTCCATAGACCCGTCCAAGCTTTTGCAGGGCAAGAACATCGTGGGTAGCTTGATGTACCGGCCGTCGCTGCTTCCGGAGTTGCTGGACTTCCTGGTCCGCAACCAGGACCAGCTGCCCTTCAACAAGCTGGTCTCCCACACTTTCCCCCTGGCCGACGTCAACGAGGCTTTCGAGGCGGCGGAGTGGAGCCAGCGCCAGACGGAGATCACGCGGGCGATGCTGGTGCCGTAACGTCTCTACAATCGCGTCGTGATGGCTAATCGGATCTTGGGATTCCCTGAATTGACAAAGATGGCCACGGTTTTTCGCTGTGGCCCATATCTTTCAGCGTTCCTTTATCCCAATAACGCGCTCACTTTGCCGATCACCTCTTGCACGACGCCGTCCGTGGTTTCGCACTCAAACTGCGCGCGTCTTGCCTTCCAGTCCAGGTTCCTGATCTGATCGGCCAGCACTACCCCGGTGATCCTTCCATCCGGAGGCAATCCTACTTCAAACGGGTAACCCGTCACCATATCTCTTTACCCTGCGGCTCACCGGCGTCCTGCTCGCCGTGAACGTTGTCAGGCGTGATATTAGCCAACAGAGCTCCCAGATCGTAGGTGTGCTTACGCAGGATGAGCGTATCTCCATCGGGAACCAGTTCCACCGCGGAGCCGGCGCTCACTCCCCATTGGTCTGCGATGGGTTTGGGAATTCGGATCGCCAAGCTTGAGCCCCATGTCGCTATTCGCGTTCTCGCTGCCATGAGATTTGCCTCCTCGAACGTATCTATATTATAGATACGAAAAACACCCGCCACAACTTACACAATATCGTTAGGACGGCTATCTCATGCCGGCCAACCGGAACTGCCATCCGACTGTGATAATATCGCCGCACAAACTGACCACCTGCCGTTCATCTCTAAGAAGGACAACGGTCTGAGGAGCAAAGCACCATGAAATTCGGTTTGATGTACGAAATCCAGGTTCCGGAACCCCACTACCCAGGGATTGAGGCCGAGCGTTACAAGCAGGTCATGGCCCAGGTGGAGCTGGCTGACGACGTTGGCTTTGATTACTTCTGGACGGTGGAGCACCACTTCCTGCGGGAGTTCTCCCACTGCTCCGCGCCCGAAGTCCTTTACGGCGCTCTGTCCCAGCGCACCAAGCGCATTCGCATCGGCCACGCCGTCGCCCTGCTGCCCGGCGCTTACAACCACCCGGTTCGCGTCGCGGAGCGCGCGGCTGTGCTGGACATAGTGAGCGATGGGCGGATGGATCTGGGAACCGGTCGCTCCACTACCCTCATTGAGATGGACGGTTTCGAGGTCGATCCCGAAACCACCAAGGCCCAGTGGCGCGAGGCCATCGGCATGATCCCACGCATGTGGACGGAAGACCCGTTTTCACATGCCGGCGAGTTCTACAACATCCCGCCGCGCTCCGTGATTCCCAAGCCCGTCCAGGACCCGCACCCACCCATGTGGATGGCGTGCAGCCAGCCAGCCTCATTCGGCGAGGCCGGCGAACTCGGCGTCGGCGTCCTGTGCTTCAACCTCGGCGGACACGAGCAGCTTGTCGAGCGCGTGCAGATTTACCGCGATGCCGTCAAGAACGCCCAACCCATCGGACGCATGGTCAACGACAACATCGCCGCCCTGTGTATGGTCCACGTCGCCGAAACCGACGAGGAAGCCTACGCATCCGCCGCCCATGAGGGCGAATGGTTCGTAGGCAAGGCCGAGGAACTATACGCGCCCTGGGCCGGACGGAACGTTCCCCAGAGTTACCAGTTCGCCGTCAACGCCGTCCAGGAAGAGCGGGTTGATAAGACCGCCGCCGACCACATCGCCTCCGGCGCTTTCGCCATGGGCACCCCCGAAACCGTCATCAAGACCCTTGAAAAGTACCAGGAGGCCGGCGTCGATCAGATCCTCTGCTTCATGCAGATGGGCAACTTGCCCCACAGCAAGATAATGAACAGCATCCGCCTCTTCGGAAAGTACGTCATCCCCCACTTCCTGTAGGCGAAAACCGTTGCCCCGCTGTTCCAATCACAAGGGATGGCGGGGCGACGTAACCCTTCTAGCGAGCGCGGGGAGCATCATCGTGGTAATCGGATTCCTAAAGGACAACCGTGTGGAACAGGAGCGCCAACGCACGGAGCAGGAGCGCCAACGCACGGAGCAGGAGCGCCAACGCACGGAGCAGGAACGACAGCGCGCCGACGCTGCCGAAGCCAGGTTACAGCAGGAACGTGAGCGTGCCGACCGACTGCTGGCCGAGCTACTGGCGACCCGCAAAGAGAACCGGGATATGATGGAAGCCCGCATCCGTCGCCTAGAAGAACGACTCGAAGGCGATGGTGAGCAATAAGCTAGGAGAGATACAATGCCGCACACTTGGCAGAAGGCACTTGACAAATACGAATACCCGGTTCGCTTGGCCAAGTTTAAGGACCGTCAGATGTACCCGGGTTGGTTCAAATGCGATACCGGCAATGGCGACCGAGCCCGTACCATTGAGTTCGAAGAGCGGTTCAGAAGGCTCGCGCCCGACCACTTGGAAGTGTGGTACGAGGTGGTGTTTTGGAAGATGCATTCTCAAGGGCGACGCGATTATGTTACGCGAAATGCTATTGCCAATATCAATGATTCAGAACCGACCGCCAAGCGTCTGTATGAGCTCTGCCTGAGATACATGGCTCATCAAGATAGAAGGACGTTTCGCGACTTTCAAAAGAATCTATTTCCAAGCGATGCAGTACCAGTTGCCGCCACCTTCCCGGCGTTTCTCTGTCCGGATGACTTTCCAATGGTTGATAATCAAGTAGCCAGTTGGGTAAAAGCAAAAGGGCACCATCACATTTACAGGAATAGCAGTGGCATGGTCCAGTGGCCGCCTATTACTGGTGTGAACTCGGTTAGCGGTTTCGTCCTTCCATGGTACGAATGGTGCCGATGCACAGCCAGAATACTCAGCCAGCGCACGGAACGCCACTGGCGGGCGCGGGATGTTGAGATGGCCGTTTTCACGGCGCAACGCGACGGTTTGTCGCTAAATCCTCTCCGCTGATTCCGTGGCCAACCCTTTAGCCCATAGCGCAGGGGCGGGTTTCCAAAACCCGCCCCTCTTTTGATCCGGTCGCTACTTTGGCTCACTAGTCCGACGACGGCAGTTGTTTGGCCTCCTGCAACTCCATCGGCTCGCCGTTCAGCCGCAGGTCGCACTTGCCTGCCTTGGTGATCAGCACCGATACGCTGCCGTCGGCTGAAGTCAGGCGCTTGCCCATGGTCACTTCCGGCGCGTCGTCGGCCGTCGCCGCCCCGTCAAAATCGACGTTTGGCCCCTTGATTTGCAGCTCGATTTCGCCGTCGGTCAAATCGCCGTCGCCGCTGGCCTTGCTCACTATCATTTCCGCCCCGCCGGGGCCGACATAACGCTGTCCGGTTTTCAGATTCATCGCTGGTGAAACCTCATAATTTCTTAATATGTTGCGGGGATTATAGTCAGCGAAATCCCGGAGCGTCAAACTTGCGACGATGGTTCCCGCACGGCGCCGTGTGCTACGCTTACCTGACGCACCCCCCTGGCGCAGCCAATGTCAACGCCAAAGAACGTTCTTGTAATTGAAGACGACCCGGGCATTGCCCGCGTTGTTCGTCTCTACCTGGAGCAGGATGGCCACCAGGTGGCAACCGCCGGCGATGGCGTTGCCGGCCTGAAGTTGGCCCGGCAGTGTGATCCGGATCTCATAGTGCTTGACCTGATGCTGCCGCGCCTGGATGGGATGGAAATCTGTCGCGCCCTCCGCGCCGAATCCAACGTGCCGATTATCATGGTCACCGCCCGGGTTTCGGAGGGCGACCGCCTCGCCGGCCTCGATTTAGGTGCGGATGATTACGTGCTCAAACCTTTCAGCCCGCGCGAGTTGGCCGCACGCGTCCGGGCGGTGCTCCGCCGTACCGCTCGCACGGCAGCCGCTGATCCCCCGTCCACTACCGAATTCGAAGGCATCAGCATCAACCACCAAACCCAGGCCGTCGCCGTCGGTGAACATAAGCCGGATTTGACCCCGACCGAATTTCGCCTCCTGTCCATGCTGGCCTCCTCGCCGGGTCGCCCCTTCACCCGCGATCAGATCATTGAAGGTGTTTTCGGCTACGACTTTGACGGTTTTGACCGCACCGTCGATGTCCACGTCGCCAACCTGCGCCGCAAGATAGAATCCGACAGCAGGAAACCGCGCTACATCCAGACCGTGCACGGCGTCGGTTATCGGTTCGGCGATGCCTAGGTGGCGAGTCGGCCTTCAGCTCCGTCTCATCCTGGGCTTCGCCGCGGTGTTGGCGTTGTCCATGTCCGCCGCCGCAGTCTGCACCGGCTTCGCTGCCCACAGCGAGGTTTCCCGGATCCAGGTGGAACAGGATCGCGTCCGTGCCCTTCGGATTCACGCCGCCCTCGGCGAATACTACGCTGCCAGCGGCGGATGGAACGGGGCGCAAGACTTTGTGAATCGAATCGGATTCCAGTCCGAGCGCGAAATCGTGGTGCTGGACGTTGACGGCAACGTGGTTGCGGACAACCGGCCCATCCGCCGCCGCCACGACGACCGAGGCCACCGGGTTCTGTTCAACGCTGGCATTCCGCGTGGCCCGTTGCCTCCCGCTCAGTATTTCGTTCCCATAGTGTCCGGCGGCCGGGAGGTGGGAGCCGTCGCCATCGCTGCGGGGCGCCGCGGCGCCCCTGATTTTATCTTCCCGCACGCCCATGCGGATGAACTTCACGACGCAGAACCGCCGCTGACCCAATTCACCGAGCGGGTCACAAAAACCTTGATACTGGCCGGCCTGGTTGCCGGCGTGGTGGGTGTTTTGCTGGTATTGCTCCTGTCCCGCCGGATGCTGGGTTCAATCGGGAATCTCACTGCCGCCGCCCGGCGCCTGGGTCGAGGGGATCTGTCCAGTCGCGTGCCCGTGCGGGGCAACGATGAAGTTGCGGAACTCGGCCACGCTTTCAACAACATGGCTGATGCGCTGGAGGATTCCGAACGGCAGCGCCGGGCCATGGTATCCGACGTCGCCCACGAGTTGCGCACGCCCCTCGCCAACATCCAGGGCCACATCGAAGCCATGCAGGACGGCTTGATGCAGCCCAATGCTGAGAACCTGGATACCGTCCATCAACAAACCCTCCACTTGAATCACCTGATCTCCGACCTGCGGCTGCTGGCCGAAACCGAAGCCAGGGAACTGTCTCTTTCGATGGAGCCCATTTCGATAGGGGAAATTGTCAACGACGCCGTAGGATCCTTTCGCACCCGTGCCGATAGCGCATCAATACGGATTTCCACGGAGATTGCTGATGCTTTGCCAGCTGTGTCGGTGGACCGATTACGCATCCAGCAAGTGTTGGGCAACCTGATGGACAATGCCATCCGGCATACGCCGGCGGGTGGCGAGGTAACGATCGCCGCTCTGCACCAGGAGGGCGGGGTTCGGGTCGAAGTGGCCGATACCGGTTCGGGCATCCCGCCCGACGCGCTGCCCCACGTGTTTGACCGCCTCTATCGGGCAGACCCCTCCCGGGACCGCGCCACGGGCGGTTCGGGTCTTGGCCTTACCATCGCGCGCCAGCTCATCGAAGCCCACGGCGGAACGATCTGGGCAGAGAGCGAGCCCGGTCAGGGCAGCCGTTTCGGGTTCGACTTGCCCGCTGCCGAGCATTGATAATTTCTTAATATCGCCTATCTATCCTGCCTCCCATCAGAACCGCCGGACACAACAAACCAACCCGTCCGGCGATCAAGGGAGGCAAATATGTTCAATAGAATTCGCACCGTCAGGAAACGCTGGCTCATCGTCTTCACTGCGTTGGCGCTGCTGGCCGTGGGCCTGGTGTCCGGGGCCGCGTTCGCTGCCGACGCCCGCTCAGACTATATCGCCAAGTCCTTGCGCGGAGGAGACGGTTACGGTCAGGGCAGAGGCGGACATGAAGGCTCTGCCGCTCTGATGGCCCGTGTCGCCGAGATATTGGGCATCGAGCAAGCCACCCTGGAATCGGCTTTCACCACCGCCATCGACGAACAGGCCGAGATCAAATTCGACGCTCGCGTTGCCCAACTGGTTACCAACGAAACCCTAACCCAAGAGCAGGCCGACGCGGCGACCGCCTGGTTCGAAGAGCGGCCCGAGCTGTCGGGCCCCGTCGCCATCCGCTTGGCCGGCACCTCCGATTCTGACAAGGTGGACAACTTCCTGGCCAAAATGGTGGAGAAAGAAAAACTCACCCAGGACGAATCGGAAGCCCTGAATGAATGGCATGACGACCGGCCCGAATCTCTGCCCGAAACTGAGCGCAAGCACAGGCGTCATCACGGCGGCGACGGGGACGGCGATGATTCCAACGGCGATAGCAGCGGCGACGACGCCTGATTGAAAATCCGGCAGCATGTACCGGCGCCGCTGGGGGGCAGTCCAAACGACTGCCCCGTTTGGTTTGTGGTAAATTACGGCCATCTCTAGCGCCAACTTCGTCAATAGGGAGATCGCCGCTCATGCTCGACTACAAACCCAACATCGTGCTTTCCGACCCCGAAGAAAACTACCGCGTGGTCGGCACGCGGCCGGTGCGCCACGACGGTCCCGACAAGGTGATGGGCCGCGCCCGCTACGCCGCCGACATCCACCTGCCGGGAATGCTGCACGGCAAGATCCTGCGCAGCCCCCACGCACACGCGCGCATACGGAGCATTGACGCCAGCCGTGCCCTGGCTTTGCCTGGCGTACATGCCGTCGTCACCTCCGCCGATTTCCCGGAGGTTTCCGCTGAGATCAAGGACCAGGAAGAGGGAGCCGCCGTCAACTACGGTTTCTACAGCCGCAACGTGATGGCTCGCGAGAAGGCTCTGTACCGGGGCCACGCCGTCGCCGCCATCGCCGCCGATTCGCCGCACCTGGCCGAGGAAGCCCTGAACCTGATCGACGTGGACTGGGAAGTGCTGCCCGCGGTTTTGACCGCCGATGAGGCCATGGCCGCCGGAGCGCCGGCCGTCCACGAGCGTCTCGCCACACTGGCTAATCCGGGCCAGCGCTCCGGCGGTTGGCTCGACGAGGATCCCACCGACGCCTCCAACGTTTCCAACCACTTCACGTTCAGCCTGGGCGATCTCGATGCCGGTTTCGCCGAAGCCGACGCCATCGTGGAGCGTGAGTACAGCACGCGCCAGGTCCACCAGGGCTACATCGAACCCCATTCGGCAACCGCCCGCTGGAACACCGATGACACCGTGACCATATGGGCCAGCAGCCAGGGGCACTTCGCCCTGCGCGACCACACCAGCCGTATCCTGGGCGTTTCCGTCGGCCAGGTCAACGTCGTACCCATGGAGATCGGCGGCGGATTCGGGGGGAAAGGTCAGGGTGGCTGCTACCTTGAACCCGTCGTCGCGGCCCTTGCCCGCAAGACCGGGCGTCCAGTCAAGATCGCGATGACCCGCACCGAGGTCTTCACGGGGACCGGGCCAACCTCCGGCTGCCAGATCAAGGTTAAAGTCGGTGGCACTCGCGACGGTCGTTTCACCGCAGCCCAGGCTACCCTGATCTACGAGGCCGGCGCGTTTCCCGGCTCGCCGGTGCCCAGTGGGTGCCGCACCATGTTCGGCCCTTACGACGTGCCCAACGGTTTTGTTGAAGGCTACGACGTGGTAACCAACGTGCCTAAGGCTGCGGCCTACCGCGCTCCGGGCTCGCCGGCTGCGTCGTTCGCCGCCGAGCAGGCTATCGACGAGCTTTGCGAGAAGCTGGAAGTCGATCCCGTCGAGTTCCGTCTCAAGAACGCATCCAAGGAAGGCACTCGGCAGATTGCCGGTCCCACCTACCGGCGCATTGGCATGGTTGAAGTCCTGCGAGCCACCCAGGAACACCCGCACCTGGCGTCGCCCGTGCCGGAACCGTCCGCGCCCGGACGCCTCACCGGTCGGGGCATCGCCGCCGGCGCGTGGTTCAACGGAACCGGGCCGGCCAGCGCGGTCGCCAGTGTCATGCCGGACGGCACGGTCAGCCTGATTGAAGGCTCGCCGGACATCGGCGGTTCGCGCGCCGCCATGGCGATGCACGTCGCCGAAGTGCTGGGCCTGCCGGCCGAGCGCATCAAGCCGTCCATCGTCGATACCGACAGCATTGGGTACAGCAGCGGCGCCGGCGGCAGCGGCGTTACCTTCAAGATGGGCACTGCCGTGTACCAAGCCGGCGAGGACGTGCGCCGCCAACTGATCGAACGGGCCGCCCG
>JAPPCX010000102.1 GCA_028875655.1 Chloroflexota bacterium
CTGCGATAAGGATAGCCTACTTGGGCGTATTTGTCAAGGTTTCCGTATAATTCCCCTCGGAAAACATCCGCGCCAACTCCATACACCCGGGCGCGGTGGACACCGACATGCGCCGTGGCGGGCTGGAAAATCAAACGCCCGAAGAGATCCAGGAACGGCTGAACCAGATTCCATTGGGCCGCGTGGGTACGACCGAGGACATATCATACGGAGCCCTGTTCCTGGCGTCCGATGAATCTTCGTTTATGACCGGCAGCGAACTGGTCATCGACGGCGGCTATACCGCCAAGTGAAGCGCAGATAATGCTGAACATTGCCGAAGAATTACTGCTCCTGCTTATGGACGAAGACAGAGGCGAATATACCGCGGTTCCGGAACGTACGCTCGGCTACGCGCTGACCGGGGCGACGTTGATTGAGCTGGAACTTCGCCATCGCATTGACGTCAGCCCAGAGGCTTTGGTTGTAATCGATCCAACGCCGGTGGATGACGACCTGTTGGACCCTGTTCTCGCCGACATTGTGGCTGTGTCGCGCGATACTACCCACAATGCTGAGTTCTGGGTTCGACGAATAGCGCAGAGTTCCGACGAACTACGTGGCCGTGCCTTGGCGGGACTGGCCGCCCAGGGCATGGTCGAAGCCGATGAAAGCGGTTTCTTCTTCCTGTCTCGCCGCGCTGCCCGCGCCCGGCATTATGCGCCAACCCAAAGCCAGCAAGCGGAGGAAACCCGTCAACGAATATTGCAGGCGATCTTCAGCGACAACATCCCGGATACTAGGGATATAGTTATCATCAGCCTGGCCCATGCCTGCGACATATTCCAGCGGATATTGCCAACCGATGAGTATGAAGAGGCCCGCGAGCGGATCGAAATAATCTCTCGTCTGGAGATGATAAGCCGGTCCGTCACAGACGGGATTCGCAACCTGACGCTGGCGGAAGCCTACGCCCGGCGTCGTGGCATACAGCAGAAGGGCGGCGGCTGGCCCCGAGCATCAGGGCATTTGCCCATCATCGGCCACGTGCTGCAATTCCGCAAAACGATCAACGGCTTTCTAACGGAACAGTACCGAAATCTGGGGCCGGTGTTTGAAGTATCGTTACTCGGCAAAAAGTGGCTGGTGCTGGCCGGGCCGGAAGCGAATCGCTTTCTGATGCGGGAAGGCCGGGATTGCCTGCATAACGATCATGTGGCGTGGCAGGGATTCGCCCAACAATTCGGCGGTACCAGGGCCCTCGCCGGGATGGACGGCCCGGAGCACGTGCGCCTGCGTCGGCTCATGCGGGACGGCTACTCCCGCGGTCAGCTGGTGAAAGATCTGCCCCAGGCCGTGGCCATTATAGAGAACGAGATGCGGCAATGGCCGGAAAATCGTCCAGTCTCAGTTTATCCCAGCGTACAGCGCATGGTCGTGGACCAACTGGGCACGCTGATGTCCGGCATATCTCCCAAGGAACACATGGAGGATATACTCACCTTCATCCATGCGTTGGAAATGGTGTATTTGGCCAGAATGTACCCGAGGTTCATGGCGCATACGCCAAAAGTGAGGCGTGCCCGCCGTCGGATTGAAGAACTATTTGAGCGGGTGCTGGCCGCCCATGAGCCGGCGTTGCGTACCGAGGAAATACCGAACCTCTCCGACAGCCTGATCGAAATGCGGCGCTTGGCGCCGGATTTCATTACCGATAAGAACTTGTTCGTTGACTCCATGGGGCCGTTTATGGCTGGAGCGGACACTGCATCCTCAGCGACCTCCTTTATGCTCTACTCGTTACTGAAACACCCTGACACGCTGGAGCAAGTGCGTGAAGAGGCCGACCAACTGTTTGCTCAAGACGCGCCAACGGCGGCCGGCGTCAACAATATGCCGGTCACTCAGCGGGCCATCCAGGAAACTCTGAGATTGCATACCATCGTGCCGGTAATGGTGCGCACGGTGGCGAACTCTTTTGAATTCGCCGGTTACTGGATCCCTGCCGGCACGTCGGTATGGGTGGCTATGCCGGTGTCCCATCATTTGCCTGAGCTGTACCCGGATCCGGAGCGTTTTGACATTGACCGCTTTTTGCCGGAGCGCCGCGAACACGGGCAACCAGGAGCGTACACGCCATTCGGCTTCGGGCCACACAGTTGCCTGGGCCAGGGAGCTGCGCAGGCCCAAATGACTCTCATCATCGCAACAATTCTGCATCGGGCGGAAATCGTCCTGGACCCGCCCGATTACCAGATGAAATTGGATTCCATACCCGTACCTTCACCGAACCGCAGTTTCAAAATCCGCCTGACGCGATGGCGTCAGAAGGGAGGATAGAATCATGGCGGCTTCCCCTCAACCCGCTCCGCGTTATCACGACCTCGACGCTCTGCGCGCCGTGGCTACGTTGCTCGGCATCGCGCTGCACGGCGCCTTCTTCGTGCTGCCCGAGCTGATTTACCCCTGGCCGGTACATGACAAGTCCGTCGGCAACGACCCGACCTATCACATCATCCTTGACATCACCCACGGTTTGCGGACTCCGGTGTTTTACTTGCTCAGCGGCCTGTTCAGCGTGTTGCTCTGGGAACGCCGGGGACTGCACTCGCTGGGGATGCAGCGGCTCAAGCGCCTCGGCCTTCCCCTGGCCGTCGGGTGCTTCACGATAATTCCGCTGACTGCCCTGGCCATGGCCTTGACCTCGGGGCGGGAACACCCATACGACTTCCCCTTCTGGGTCTTGCCGTTCATCTGGCTCTTCGCCACCATGCACCTGTGGTTCCTCTGGAACTTGCTGCTGATGGTTGGCGTCTTCATCATTCTGGCCAAGCCCGCCATCGTTCTGGCGCCGCTGTTTCGCCTCCTGACCCGGCTGGGGCTGCGCTTCGACGTGAGCAGGCTGGACCGGCTGGGCGTGCAATTCCGCAACCCGAAAATCTGGTTGCTGACCATTCCGATTTCAGCGGCGGCCTCTCTGCTGATGCAGGAACCGATCTTTGGGGCCGACTCCCTGCAAAGCCTGATTCCCAAGCCGGCTACGTTTGTCTTTTACACCTGCTTCTTCTTTTTCGGCGCGTTTCTCTACCAGCAGGGCGTCGCGGTGCGCCGCTGGTGGACAATCGCCTTGTTGCCCGCGGCAATCACCTTCTGCATTGGCTTCCTCCTGCTCAGGGAGTATGCCACCGAGGCGAAGCCCTTCACTCACGGCGAGTTGCCCGAACTCGTTTGGATGTTCAGCAACCGGCTAACGGCAATAAGCGCGCTGGCCGAAACGGCCTTTGCCTGGCTGACCTGTTTCGGCATGATGGGACTGTTCCGCTGGCTGCTTTCCCGTCCCAGCTTCACGGTGCGATACCTCTCCGACGCCAGTTATTGGATCTATCTGGCGCATTTGCCGCTGATTGTTGTGGCTCACTGGCTGGTCGTCGATTGGCCCATCAGCTACCACCTGAAGTACATCCTGGCCTGTGTCGGCGTCACCGTAGTGCTGGTGATTTCCTATCAACTCTTCATCCGCTACACGTTCATCGGCAACGTTTTGAACGGCCCGCGGACACGGCGACAGTCGCAGCCACGTCCGACGGCAACGCAAAGCGCGTCATGATTTTGCGACACAACGCCGGCAGGTTCCATCAAGCGAGGACTGACCGATGACCACTTTGCCCCAACAATCCCTGGCCACGCTGAGCGGAGAGGCCGGCGTCCCGAGCATCCATGTGGCAATAGTGCCAGGAGCATAAACTTGGCGCGGTTCCGAGCGTGCTCCGATTGTGGGCGGCGCATACGTGGCAACTACACCCGGTGCTACCGCTGTAACGAACGCCGCAGGCGGGGACACTGGCATGACCCGGAGGATCTGGACGGCCTCGCAGAGCGCGACGCCGAACTGGGCCGCTCCGAGTTCTACGTGTACCTCCTAGATACCGACTACGGACACTATGTAGGTCACACCGCTAACGTCGGGGCGAGGTTGGGAGCCCACACAGCCGATCAGGTAGAATCGACAGCAGGCGGCGAACCTGAACTCCTTTGGACGTCTTATCCTTTTCGTACCCGTAAAGAGGCAGCCCGGTTTGAGGCAGCGCTGAAATCACTGCGCGACCAGCGTTCTGAGCGATTTCAGGAAATCACCGGGCTTGAACCCGTCCCGTTTGAACCACTTTACACAGAAGTAGCTACTCATTATTCAGGTCGGGGCGGTGGTTGTGGACTATTTACCCTCACTCTGGCAATAATGGCTGTGGCTATTCTGATACTCGGATTAGCATTTTCATAGGAGATTTTCCAATGACTAGTTATCAAGCCGATACCGTCATCCGCCGCGCCAACGTCATCACAATCGACCCGACACTGCCGCGCGCCAGCGCCGTTGCCATGCGCGACGGCAGGTTCATCGGCGTGGGCAGCGAATCCGACGTGGAAACGCTCATCGGGCCAACCACTAAAGTAATCGACCTCCCCGGCAAGACGGTGCTGCCCGGTTTCATTGACGCGCACATCCACGTGCTCAGCAGCGGCACGCGGCACGTCATGGCCGCCGACTGTTCTCTCCCAACTATCGGCGACATACAAACGGCGCTGCGCGAACGGGTTGCGACTACACCGGCCAGCGAATGGGTTCAGGGCTTCAAGTTCGATGACACCAAGACCGCCGAAAACCGATTCCTCCGCCGGGAGGACCTGGACGCCGTCAGCACGGATCACCCCATACTGGTATCCCACCGGGCGGGGCACGTGTACTTCGGCAACACGCTGGCGCTGGAACGCGCCGGCTACAACGACGAGTCGCCGGACCCGCCGGGCGGTCGCCTCGGGCGCAATCCCGACACCGGGCGTCTCGATGGCGTGATCTACGAACGCGCCGCCGATGATCTGCGCGAAAATCAGTTGCCGGTTGAATCCGCCGAAACCCGGCGCGAGGGTCTCCGCGTAATCTGCGAGATGCTGAACCGCGCTGGACTGACCAGCGTTCACGACGCCCGGGTCACCGACTACGAACTGGTCACCTACCAGGAAGGCCGCGATGCCGGCGACCTCAGCCTGCGGGTGTATGCCATCATGTGGTATCGCTACTTCCCGGCCCTGCGCGACGCCGGCATTAAGTCGGGAATGGGCGATGACCGGCTGCGCATCGGCGGCATCAAGATGGTAGCCGACGGCGCCATCGCCTCCCGCACCGCCTATTTGTCAGAGCCTTACGTCGGCAGTTGCTGCGACCACGGCATCCTCACCATGACCGGCGACGAGATCATGGAGAACGTCCTGCAAATGCACGCCGCCGGCTTCCAGGTGTGTATCCACGCCAACGGTGACTCAACCATTGACCTGGTGCTCAAAGCTTACGAAGCGGCGCAGGCGGCAGACCCACGTCCCGACCCACGCCACCGGGTTGAGCACTGCACGCTGGTCAATCACGACCTGTTGACCCGGATGAACCGCCTGGGGTCGGTTGCCACTCCCTTCTGCACCTACGTCTATTACCACGGCGAGAAGATGCAGTTCTACGGCGAAGAGCGCCTGCAATGGATGTTCGCCCAACGCTCGTTCATGGACTACAACGTGGTTTCCACCGGGGCTACCGATTACCCGCCCGGCCCCTTCGAACCGCTCATGGGCATCCAGAGCTGCGTGACCCGCACCGACAGCGAAGGGCGAGAATGGGGGACGAACCAGCGCATTCCAGTGGAGGATGCCCTCCGCATCTACACGTTGAACGGAGCCTACGCCGGCTTCGAGGAAAACCTCAAGGGAAGCGTTGCGGTGGGCAAGCTGGCCGATCTGGTGGTGCTGGGCGCCGATCCCACCGCCATTGACCCCTTTGGCATCAAGGACATCCCGGTGGAGCGAACCATAGTCGGCGGGCAGACGGTATATGAGCCGTAGGCATCGTTGAAATTTCACCGTCATTCCCGCGAAAGCGGGAATCCATTAGACACTAGCGCAGAACTTCCCTATTGAGCCTGTCCCAGAAAACCCGTGTACGACCCGCAAGGAGTGGTGAATGCCTATGG
>JAPPCX010000029.1 GCA_028875655.1 Chloroflexota bacterium
CCAGCCCCTTGATCTCCAGCAATGTTAACAGGCCGCTCACCTCGGTGATCGGGCGGTCAGCCAACCTCGCCAGGTCGTCTATGTGCGTGGGCTCGTGGGTGATGTGCCGCAGTAGATCCGCTTCGTCGGGATCGTCCGGCTCGGGGTTGGACCGGGGCTCGTCTGCGTCGCCGAGCGTCATCGCAATCTGGCGAACGGCGGTGTCCAATCCAATCTCCACTAATATATCACTAACGTCGCAAACCAGTTTGGCCCCTTCCCGAATCAACCGGTTGGTCAGCTTGCTCGCGTCCGAGTACACGCTGCCTGGCACACAGAATATCTCCCGGTTCTGCTCCAGCGCATGATACACCGTCCACCGTGTTCCGCTGGTTTCGCTGGCCTCTGTAATCAGCGTCCCCAGGGTCATCCCGCTGATGATCCGGTTGCGCCGCGGAAAATTGGACGCTTCCGGCCGTGTCCCCAACGGAAACTCGCTCACCAGCGCTCCGCCCTCCTCCACGATACGCTCGGCCAGGCGCCGGTTCTCCCGTGGATAAACCATATCCAGCCCGTTTCCCAAAGCCGCTATCGTCCTGCCGCCGGCGTCCAGCGTCGCCTTGTGCGCTCGCGCGTCGATGCCCAGCGCCAGCCCGCTCACTACTACCACGCCTCGCGCTGCAAGTTCCGCGCACAGCTCGGCGGTAATTCGGTACCCGTAGTCCGTCGGCCTTCGCGTGCCTACCACCGCCACCGAGGCCTCATCGCCCGGTAGCAATTTCCCCTTGCAGTACAGCACCGGCGGCGCGTCGGCAACCTCTTTCAGGCGGCGTGGGTACTCCGCGTCGTGCCACGTCAACGCCGCGACCCCCGTCCTCGACAACCGTTCCAGCTCCCCGTCCGGGCTCACTTGTTCCCGACATTCCGTAATCGCTTTCACCACACCGCCGCCAATGCCCGCCGCCCGCAACTCTCGTGGCGGAGCCTTCCACGCCGACTCCAGGTCTCCGTCGAAATGGGATTCCAGCAGCCGGAACCTCGCCGCGCCCAGACCCGGCGTCTGGCTCAACGCAATCCAGTATCCTAAGTAATCGGTGGCCTTCGTAATCACGGCGGCGATTCTATCACAGCCGAAATTTTTCAAACAACGACCAAATGTCACCCAGCTTACTGGCTATCTCCCAACGCCCGGTCCAGGTTGAACGCGCAGCTGATCAGCGCCAAGTGGGTGAAAGCCTGGGGGAAATTGCCCAGGCCTTCCCCGCTGGGGCCGGTTTCCTCGGCATACAGCCCCAGGTGATTCGCGTAGCCCAGCATCTTTTCGAACATCAGGCGGGCCTGATCCAGCCGTCGCCGGTCGCCGCCCCAACTGGCCCGCGTCAAGGCTTCCACCAGCCAGAACGTGCACATGTTGAACGTGCCCTCCTGCCCGGTCAAGCCGTCGGAAAAGTGATCCGGGTTGTATCGGTACACCAGGCTGTCCGATACTAACCCGCCCTCCCTCGGCGGGCGATTGATCGCGTCCAACGTCTTCAGCATCCGCGGATCCGTCGGCGACATGAAGAACACCAGCGGCATGATCAGATTCGATGCGTCCAGCGAGTCGCTGCCGTAGTGCTGCACGAAAGCCTGGCGTTCATCGCTCCATCCCTTGGCCAGGATTTCCTCGTAGATTTCATCCCGCGTCGCCATCCATCGCAGCCGCTCCGATGGGAACGACCGCAGTTCCGCGATTTTTATCGCCCGGTCCATCATCACCCAGCACATCAGCTTGGAATAGACAAAATGCTGCCGGCCCCCGCGGGTTTCCCAGATGCCCTCGTCGGCCAGTCGCCAGTTGTCGCACACCCAGTTAGCCATCTGGCGCAGCTGGATCCAGAAATCGTAGGAAATCGGCTCCCCGTACCGGTTGAACAGGTACACCGAATCCATCAACTCCCCGTATATGTCCAGTTGCAGTTGCTCGGCCGCGCCGTTTCCAATCCGCACCGGCTTGGAGCCCCGGTACCCGTCCAGGTGCTCCAGCTTGATCTCGTCCAGCTTCCGGCGCCCGTCGATCCCATACATGATCTGTATGTTTCGCCAGTCGCCGTCAAGGGGGTCGATCTGCGCCTCCAGCCAGTGCATGAACCGGCTCGCCTCGTTTGTAAACCCGATCCGCAGCAGGGCGTACAGCGTAAACGCCGCGTCCCGAATCCATGTGTAGCGATAGTCCCAATTCCGTTCGCCGCCCAGCTCTTCCGGCAGGCTGCACGTGGGCGCCGCGACGATGGCTCCGGTTGGCTCGTACGTCAGCAGTTTCAGCACCAGCGCCGACCGCTCCACCATCTCCCGCCAGCGTCCTTTGTAAGTACATTGGGACAACCAGCTACGCCAGTAGGATACCGTTTCCTCAAACAGGGCGTCACTCTCTGCGTCATCCAGCGGGTGATAGCTTTCCCTGTCGTCCCCCAATATTCCAATCGTGAACGTAACCGATTCTCCGGCGCTAAGCGCGAATGCGCCGATCACGCCGCTGCCGTCCCTCTCCAGGATGGTTCGGGTGGAAAGCTGCAGCCCCATGCCTTTGGAGATAAAGGCCGCGCCGTACTCGTTCAGTTCCGTCCGATGCTCGTCACGGGCGTAGTTAAAGGCCGGGTAGCATTCCAGGAAGAATGGCACAATCCCGCGAACGCAGTTCACGCGGCGTATCAGCTCGGTATGTTCGTGGGGGTGCTCGGTGGTGGGCACCGGCATGTAGTCGATGATCTCCGCCACGCCGCTCCGCGCCAAAAACCGGGTGATCAGCACGTTGCTCGCCGGCCAATAGACCTGCTTTATTACCGGCGCTTCTCCCAGGTCCGGCGCGATTTTGAAATAACCGCCTTTCTGGTCATCCAGGATGGCCCCGAACACGCTCGGCGAGTCAAAGTTCGGGCAGCAGAACCAGTCCACCGACCCGTTCATCCCAATCAGCGCGCACGTCCGCATATTGCCGACAATGCCGTAGTCTTCAATCGGGAGATATGCCATTGCGAATTTTATCCGTCATTCCCGTGAAAGCGGGAATCCAGTACCGGAATCTGGTGGTCCGCTATCCCCCGACTTGCGCCAGGCTCGCTACGCTGAAAACCACCCTGAACGGCTTGCAGTAAATCACCACGCTCTGCGCTTCCGACAATGGCAGGTCCGCCGGGATGTCGTAGTTCTGCGACCCCACGTTGCCCTTCAGCTTGCCCAGCTCAACGTAACCGGCATCATCCAGATCGCCGTGCCCCTCCGGGTTCGGCGTGTTGACCAGCAGCACCCTCAGGTCGGGGCCGTTAGTGACCCGGAAATCCTCAAAGCGCAGGACGCGTTCGCCGGGGCCAATCTCGAAAATAGTCGCCGTGCCCTCGCCCTGGTGGAACCTGTCTGCGCCGGTGAAGTTCCCGGCCGCCTTCACCGCGGTCGCAACCGCGCTGGCGGCCATTGCGGACATGTCGGGCATCGCTTCTTCCACTGTCGGGGCGTCGGTGGCCGCCGCCACGCCCATCTGGACCTCCACCTCCTGCGGAGTCATCCCCTCGGGAATCACGGCCCGCGCCGCTCGTGGGAACTCCTCGGAAACCTCAGTGTCCATCCACAGCGGGCTCAGTAGCCACCACGCCAGCCATGCTATCGGTATGATCGCTAGTATGGCGATTCCAACAATTATGTATCTGATCATGTTCTTGTCCCGCGCTGTGACCATGCTTTGTAATAAGTTTGGTGATCAAGGCTGACTGCTGCGCAGCCGCGACAATGCGTTCCGCACTGTTTCCGCGTCTTCGGCGTCCGGCGCTACTGCTAGATACGCCGCAAAATCCTCCGCAGATTCCCTGCGATTGCCAGCTTTCAGATGCACCACGCCCCGGTCTCGCTGTTCTTCCGGTCGGTCCGGCAGAACTGCCATCAAGGCGCCGATGGTGGTGATGCAGCGGTCGAAGTCCTCCCGGTCCCAGTAGATGGCCTTCAAGTTGCGCAGGATGCGGGCCAGCATCTCCCGGGACGTCACCGGATTCAGGTGATGCGACTCCAACCTCACCGCGTCGCCCGCCGCTTCCCTCAGCAGCGCGCCGCACTCGTCCTGGCTCAGCAGTAACCCGCCGTTGAACGAATCCACGAAAAAGCCCGGCTCATCCCGGTGCCGGATCAGGAAATGCCCGGGCATCCCGATGCCCAGAATCGGTACGCCGGCGCGCCGGCCTACCTCCATGCACAGCAGCGATAAGGTGATGGGAATCCCCAACCGCCGCTCCATCACCTGGTTCAGGTACGAGTTGCGCGGGTCATAGTAGTCGTCTCGGTTTCCCGAAAGCCCGATCACTCCAAACAACAGGTCCGTAACCGCGTTCAGCTGCTGCAATTCGTTCCCGTCATCCGGTATGCGGGAACTCGCCGCCGAGGCCATCCGGTCCAGGTTGCCCATCACTCCGTCGATGTCAACGTTGGAGTCGTCCGTGGACGCTATCAGCAACGCGCCCAGGGCTAGATTGAAGTCCCCACCAATCTCGTCGGCCGATGGCGACTCAACCAGCTTGCCCAGTTCCAGAATTGCGTCGTCGGCATTCATGGCTACTCCATGGCGGGCGAGTGCCTATGCCCCCGAAGCTTTTTCCCTTAGGCGCCGGTACTCGGCGGCCGACACGTCCATCACCGGCGGATTGCCCGGATAACTGGCCCGTTCCGATTCCACTGACGACAGCCGGCCGGAGACTTCCCGAATCTCCGGCGTCTCCGCGCCGCAGGGTTCGCACCAGACCAGGTCGCTGACCATCAGCCGCATGTTGTCCTTCTTGACGGTCATCTCGCCGAATTCGTGGCGGCAATGCCCGCACCGGCGAAGTATGGTCACCTCTGTTATCGGCATAACGGGTCTCCGTGGGAGTTTCGTCCCCGAACGTCGCCGCGACTGCTACCGGGCCGTGAATCCGCCATCCACTACCAGCTCCGCGCCGGTAATATACGAAGCGTCGTCGCTGGCCAGGAATAGCACCGCGTTGGCTACTTCCACTTGTTCGCCTTCCCGTCCCATGGGCACCTGGTCTTCAATCATCTCTGCCCGGCCTTCGCGAACTTCCTCGGTGGATATGTTGCCCATCATCGGCGGCATGAACCCAGGATGCACCGAGTTGACCCGTATGTTTTCCTTGCCGTACCGCACTGCCATCGCCTTGGTGAAAATGCGCACCGAACCCTTGGACGCGTTGTAGGCGGGATGGCCGCTGAGCATGCCCACCAGACCCGCGATGGAAGAGATGTTGACTATCGACCCGCCGCCGTTCTGCTGCATCCGGCGGATGGCGTGCTTGGTTCCCAGGAAAACGCCGGTGGAGTTGATGTCCATGATCCGGGACCACGCCTCCAGGCTGTCGTCGTCGGGCACTGCCCGGCTGCTGATGCCCGCGTTGTTGACCAGGATGTCCAGGCGTCCAAATCGGGAAACCGTCTCGGATATCACGTTGGCCCAGGCATCTTCGCTGGTAACATCGGTGCGGATGAAAACGCTTTCGCCGCCGGCCTCGTTGATTTCCGCCTCCACCTGGCGGCCGTCGTCATCGCGAATATCGGCGATGACCACCTTCGCGCCCTCGCTGGCGAACAGCCTGGACTCTACCGCTCCCATGCCGTGGGCGCCGCCGCTGACAATGGCAACCTTCCCTTCCAATCGCATCGTACCGCTCCGGGGCACCGCCCTGGGGGCGCGCCGACTTGGAATCAATTGGACACCAGCATAACCGCCCGGCCTGCCGGATTCAACCGGCGGGGCCGGGTTTTGTTTTGACATCGATGAACAACATTATCAGGATTTTGGGTTGGCCTCCTTCCTTCGACAGGCTCAGGATGAGCGGGAGTCGGAGGGTTGGTGTTGGTTGGCAGCCTGCCTGAGGTCGGTTTCCGGAATTCACTTTGGTCGTTGCCAGCCCCACGG
>JAPPCX010000095.1 GCA_028875655.1 Chloroflexota bacterium
TTCCAGACCGGCAAGAATAGTCAACACGAGAGGCATTCCTTATTGTCGTCTATCAAGCGTCGCAATGGCAGGTTGGAAATCCCTCGGTTACCCAACGGCCGACCCGTACCTCCAAGCCAGGGGAATCAGTGAAGGCGATGGCAACCGGCGCGCAAGAGTCCTGCAACGGCGTCAGCCTCACCGTCGGCCTGGAAAGCGGGGCGCGTTCCAATTCATCGTCCAGTCCGAAGCCCTCTTCAAGGGTCACGTCATACTCCGTTTGCAGGCGCGCCACCCTCTCCAGAGCCCAGTCGTGCAGGGGCTTGAATCGTTCCGGGTTGGTGAACTGCGAGTAAGCGTCATCGAGAGGTTCAGCCGGCTCCTGCCCTCGCCCCATTGCACTGTAGCTGAACCACCCGCCTTCCTGCCTGTCGGACCGATTCCGTTCCATATGATGCCTCGCAGACGTTGGACTTGTTTCCCGCAGCGGCCCGATTCCCTACGGAAAGCATAGTCGAATCCTCGACAGCGGGCGAACGACTGCGCATGGTTCGCGTGCCATTTCCACCTGACCCATCAGTCCGGCAGGTACTGGGCCACGATCCCGTCTTCCAGGTCCCTGGTCTCCTGCGGCCAGTACGCCCGGGATAAGGTCAATCCCTGGCCGCGGTGCGTGGCCGACGAAAGATGGACCTCGGGAAAGGAATCCGCCAACTCCTGTATGTACCTGACCGGTACCAACACGGCCAGGTGGTTGGGAGCAGCCCCGCCCGTCTCGGAAGCGGGCACCACGTAAACGTTCTTTTCCTTCAGCCAGGCGCGGATGGACGAGATGGTGCCAGCGTCGGGAGCGTTCATGCCCACCACCACGCTATCATCCTTGATGATCATGGCGTACTGCGCGGCGCTCTCGGCGGGAACGCCGTTGGCATATGCCGCAACCACCGAGCGCAGCGCGTCGTAGGGCAGAGTATTAATGGATGGTTCCTCCGAAACGGGCGCCGGCTCTATCTCCACCTCAAACACGTCGGGCCGTTGCACCACCCCGAGTATCTCGCCGGTGGGCAGGCTCCACGTGTGGGGCGCCGCTTGCTCTCCGCCCAGGGATTCGATGAATTCCTCAAGGCTCGGGTTGATGTCAAATTCGGTGTAGGAACCGATGGAGACGGTTATCCTGTCCGGTACGGGAAGCCCCTCAGCCTGCCTTTGCAGCAGACCCCACAAATACGGGTCTATGTGCGTCGTGCCGGGGCCCGGGTCTATGATGACCCGTTGGCCTTCCCTTGATTGGCCGGCGCCTCCCTGGTCCGACGGGCCGGAGTCCTCTAGCCCGCAAACTTGGCTGGCCCGGATGAATTCCGATGGAGTCTCCCCCAGGCTGGCGCCCTGCATGGCCGCCACCAGTTCCGCCGGTCCGCCTAGCGCTTCCAGCAGGCAGACGAACCCGGCACGATCCCCAGAGGCCATCCCCAATCGCGGCGCATAGGTCTCCCATTCGGCGTCGCTCAGGCAGGACACAGAAACGGCGAGGGCGGCCATGCTCAGGGCCAGGGAGTTGGCGGGAGCCTGTCCAGCAACTGAGGGCGCCAGCAGCGCCCGCAGGTCCAGGGGTACGAATCCCTCCCGGATGCACGCGGCGGTTTCCACGTTGAAGGGCTCCACCTGCCCGACCAGTTGGGTCAGGAACAGCCGCAGCACCGTATCGTCCTGGAGGCAGTTGACGATGGCCGCTGTGACTTCCGAAGAGCCCCCGGGAGGCGGGTTCGACAGCATCGCCAACTCGCGGGGTCCCATGCCCTTGTCGCCCAGGCAGGTGCGTTCCCTGGGTGAAAGTTCGGCGAAGAACTGCTGCGGGTCGCCCAGTTCCACCGGGCTCAGATATTCCGGCGGCAGCCGGCGGCTATCGGCGACTGTAGATGCGGGAAAGCCGAACTCGGTCTCGATGTCGCACGCCCTTACCGCCTCGCTCTCTTCCATCGTCAGACCTTCTCCCGTCGCGTCCGCTCCCGAGAGGACGGCGATGATGCGCTCGCCGGATAGCGTCCCTCCCAACTCACCTATCAGGCACGCGATTTCGTCGGGGTTGGGAGCCGGGCCTTCGCCGGCAGGCGTCAGCCTGGTAGCCTCTTGGGTCGTCAGGCAAGAAATTAGTCGTAATGCCGGTGGTCCGCTCGCCGCATCACCCGGCTGGGCTAGAGCTTGAGCGAGAACCGGGTCTGTCTCCAGGAGCTCGACCATGCACTGCTGGGTTTCAACGCTGAAGCCGCCGGCGGCTATCGACAACATCGAGATTCTCGCAGCCGCCAGGCGGTTTCCCGAAAGACAGCTCTCGACCGGGGCCAAGGTGCCGTCATCGTCCGTCAACAGGTCGCCCGCGCCGCCGGTAAGAGGAGCATCCAGGAATACTTGATAGTCCTCGCCCAGCCGGATCTCCAGGCACGCGGTTTCGTCGGAGGTGAGCAGAGCGGCGAAGTCCCGTCCCGTGGAGGCGCTGTCCAGTTCCCAGAAGACCGGGCCCGTCGAACCCTCTATCTCAGGCCCGGGTTGGCTGGCGGAAATCGTCGCTGCAACAGTCGCAGTCGGTTCAATCGTAGGAGCCTCCGTCGGCGTCGCCGCCTTAACTGCCGCGTCTATGGTCGCCTGGACGTGCGGCGTGGGGCCAGGTTCCGGGTCGCTTCCGCAACTCAAAATGGCTGCTGCCAACAGGATGGCGGCTAAAACAAAAGCTATGGGTCGGAAAATAGTTGGTCCGCGGTCCATTCACGACCTCTTATTCCTGGTTCAACCGGCTCCAAGAGTTGGAACGACTTGAGGGTCAGCTGCCACGTGCCGGTCTGGTATTGCTCCGATTTAGACTCGTTGGCTTTGAAATAGGCCAATCCGGTAGTCTGGGCTTACGTCTTACCACATAAACTGACAAATGTCGTCTTTGTAAGGCTGGACTGTACAACAGTCATCTCGCACTCAAAAGAGGCCAAAGGCCATCCCAAGCAAACGGACCGCCATTCGCGATGACAGATTAACTGGATAGTCACCAGCTCAGAGATATTCAGGAGGCGGCATCAGACGCTCCGACTCCGGATAGGGTGGGATGTTCCGTATCCCTTCGCATATGCGACACTCACATTCCGGGTCTTGGTCGGCAATCAGCCCGTGCAGCATGTTGATGTAGGCCAAAACCTTGCCCCGGTCCACGCCATCCAGGTAGAGTTCCTTGCTATCCTGCTGGCGAACCCAAGGCGCCGGTACATTCGACATATGCAGTGGTTGCCAACCACATTTGCTGCAACGGGCGTCGAAGTACTGGTGGCTTTCCTGGTCACGTCCCGTCACATATATCTCTC
Source organism: Chloroflexota bacterium (assembly GCA_028875655.1). GTDB lineage: Bacteria > Chloroflexota > Dehalococcoidia > Lucifugimonadales > UBA3495 > Bin87. The sequence continues at coordinate 3,324 of JAPPCX010000095.1, forward strand.
CGTCAGGTCCGGTCTCATACCTTTCCCCACTTCTCAGGAATTCTCTTTGGTCAGCCCCGCACCAAGCGCAACCGATGGCAACCTTGTCTCCCGTGTTTTGCCCAGTATTCATGGCGTCCTCGGACATCATCGGAAATCACAAATTCGTAGCTTGCCAGTTCCAATAGAAAGATAACGGGATTTCGATTGGAAGCGGGCGTCGTCAGCGGTGAACACCAGCTTCCCCTATTACTCTACGGCTCGGCTGATCTTGTCGGGCTAGGGTTTGCCGCTCAAGCACAGAGTCAAGATAGATCGGGGCAAATCAACGCCCAACCTTCCGACAATACCTCCGCCTGTTCCAATACCGTCCGCGTCGCCTTCTCCTGCTTGTCGGGCGGGTACCCGTGCTTGCGAAGGATGCGCCGTACCAGGACACGGAGCTGCGCCCGGACATTTTCCCGCAGCGTCCAGTCAATGGTCACGTTGCGCCGCACGGTCTCCACTAACTCGCGGGCGATGGCGCGGAGCGTTTCGTCGCCCAGAACCTGCACGGCGCTGTCGTTGGTCTCCAGGGCGTCGTAGAAGGCCAGTTCGTCATCCGTCAGGCCCAGCCTTTCGCCCCTGGCGGCGGCTTCCCGCATTTCCCGGGCCAGTTGGATCAGCTCCTCTATCACCTGCGCCGCCTCAACCGCCCGGTTCTGGTAGCGGCGGAGGGTCTGTTCCAGCATCTCGGCGAAGGAGCGGGCCTGTACTACGTTGGTGCGCCGGCGGACTGCCACCTCGCCTCGCAGCAGTTTTTGCAGCAACTCCACCGCCAGGTTGCGCTGGGGCATTCCCTGCACCTCGGCCAGGAAGTCTTCGGACAGCACTGAGATGTCCGGCTTGTCCAACCCCGCTGCCGCGAAGATGTCCAAGACTCCTTCCGAAGCCACCGCCCGGGAAACTATCTGGCGTATTGCCAGGTTCAGCTCCTCGTCCGATTGCGTATCCGAAGGGGACGACTTGGACAACGCCGCCCGCACCGTCTGGAAGAAGCCCACGTCGGCACGAATGCGGTTGGTCTCCTCGTGGGGCACGGCCAGGGCAAAGGCCTGGGAGAGTTCGCGGACCGCCGTCATGCAGCGGTCTTTGCCGTTTTCTTGACCCAGGATATGTTCCTGAGCGGCCGGAAGAAGCCCCAACCGCTCCGCTGGCCCGCCGGACGTCCACTTCGACCAGTCGAAGCCGTGGAACAGGGCGCAGCACACTTCGTGCTTCTCCAGCATCACCGCCACCGCTTCTTCCTTGTCGATGGCGGCGCGCCCGGTTCCTCCGCTCTCGGTGTAGGTGGTCAATGCCCGCCGCAAGTCGTTGGCCAATCCCAGGTAGTCCACCACCAACCCGCCGGGCTTGTCCCGGAACACCCGGTTCACCCGGGCGATGGCCTGCATCAGCCCGTGTCCACGCATGGGCTTGTCCAGGTACATGGTGTGCAGGCTGGGCGCGTCGAAGCCGGTCAGCCACATGTCCCGCACCAACACCACCTTGAATGGGTCGTCGGGGTCCCGGAAGCGATTGGCCAATGTCTCCCGGCGGGCCTTGTTCCTCACGTGCCGCTGCCACTTCGGCGGATCCGATGCTGAGCCGGTCATCACCACCTTGATGGCGCCCTCGCCATCATTGCCGCCATGCCACTCCGGGCGCAGGCGAACCAGTTCCTCGTACAGGTCAATGCAGATGCGGCGGCTCATGCAAACCACCATGGCCTTGCCGTCCAGCGCTTCCAACCTCTGCTCGAAGTGATCAACTATGTCCTCGGCTATCTGCCTCACCCGGTCGGGAGCGCCGACGACGGCCTCCAGTTGCGCCCACTTGGTCTTCAGCCGCTCCCTTTGCTCGATTTCCTCGCGCTCGGTGGCTTCCTCAAAATCCGGGTCAATGGTGGGACGCTCCGCTTCCTTCAGTTCCAGCCTGGCCAGGCGGCTTTCGTAGTGGATGGGCACCGTGGCCCCGTCCTCCACGGAGCGCCGGATGTCGTAGATGCTGATGTAGTCGCCGAACACCGCCCGGGTGTTGGCGTCTTCCAGTTCGATGGGAGTGCCGGTGAAACCGACGAAGGAGGCGTTGGGCAGGGCGTCGCGCATGTGCCGGGCGTAGCCGTCGATGAAGTCGTACTGGCTGCGGTGGGCCTCGTCGGCAATGACCACGATGTTGCGCCGCTCCGATAGGGTGGGATGGGTGTCGCCCCGCTCCTCGGGAAAGAACTTCTGGATGGTGGTGAACACCACGCCGCCGGAAGCTACCGACAACTTCCGCCGCAGGTCGGCGCGGCTCTCGGCCTGTACCGGCGGCTGGCGCAGCAGGTCCTGGCAGCGGGAGAAGCAACTGTCTTTGATGTCAAGCGGAAATAGCGGTGATTGCAGGGTCCATGT
>JAPPCX010000025.1 GCA_028875655.1 Chloroflexota bacterium
TCCAACGGCGGCCTCAAAGTCAAGCAGTTTTGGATAAAATTCGCTATAATTCCCCTGACTTTCGGGGTGCTGTACGAGCCGCAGGTTACAGCGTTGGCGGCCACGGTCCGCCTTCCGCCACTTCAACCGCTTCCTCCGTGCCGGGCCATGGCGGCATCGTTACGCAGATGAAGCGCAGTCCCGCCTCCGGCAGCGCGCGAAACTGAAACGCCCAACCGGTAGGTATCACCAAGGCGTCTCCGCCAGACACTCTGATCGGGGACGCTTCTGCAACGGCGTGGTCGGGCGGGCGCCGCCAGACCTCTCCCTCCCCCTCTATCACATACCAGGCCTCTTCGACAGTGCGATGGCGCACTGGCCGGCTGGCCTCCCCCGCGCCGATGCTCACCTCAACTACGCTGCACCGGGTTGCTCCATGCGCGTCCGTCAGCAGCAGCCGTACCTCCGAACCGTCGGGCGCGATGATAACGTCGTCGGAACGGCGTCCAATGGGCGGGATGGATTGAGCGGGCATCGTTCAGATTCCTAGTATGGGCGTGAGTCCAGCTCGACCCATTGAGCCTCTAGCCATTGATCTTGATACCAGACGTGCACGTGGCCGTTTCGTTCCTGCCCGCTGTATGTGCATTGGTCGCGCCACTCATACCAGTTACCGTCTTGCCACACGCGGTCAACGCATATGGAACCGTCTTGCCTGGTATTGCGCCAACCGCCATCCCATGTAAGAACGGCTAGGAACGAGCCGTCGATGAAAGTCCCATCCGGAAGGAGAGTAATCGCCGGTGTTGGCGTCGGCGCAAACAACTCTGGAAAGAGAGTAAACACCGGCGTCGGAGTAGGGACTAATGCCCTCAGTCCGCTCTTCAGGGCGTTGAATCGGTTTAAAAATCTCTTGCATTGGCAGCGCGTAACCGACATTTTCCAAATCGGTGCGTCGCCACGTATTCATTCCAATGATCTCGCCTGAACGGGTCATCAAAGGGCCACCGCTATTGCCCGGGTTAATCGCGGTATCTGTTTTGATGTAGCCAATTCCTGGGCTATAAGTTTGGTCACGCACATCTACTGCCGACACGATCCCCCTAGTCGTCGTCCTACCACCTCCGCCATCAGGGAAACCCATAGCCAGAACCTCCGCGCCTTGTAGGGTACTGGTGGAGATTCTTACGCCTTTACCACGCTCATGCAGGTATGCAAGGCCATTAGGCCACACTGTGTTACTCCAGTCGAAATCGTTAGGGCCTACGTCAAGCAGAGCTATGTCTGCGAATTCATCGATCCCAAGTACGTTGACCCTGGTCAAGTGCGGTATGCCTGGGTAGTACCAGCTCACGGTAACGTAGTGGTTGGATCCAACAACGTGAGCATTGGTTGCGACGTACCAGTTGGATTTCTGCGCAGGGTCCTGAATAAAGAAACCCGTTCCCACCGAACCGTCAGACGTCCCAATCAGAACGACCCATGGCTCCAACCTATCGCTCCACTCTGCAATCGATGGTGTGGCCGTCGGTCGTGGAGTTGGCCATGGCGTGGATGTCGGACGCTTAGTTGCAGTGGGGCGTGGAGTGCGGGTTGGCGTTGGGCGCGGTGTAGCAGTCGGTATCGGAGTTGCGGTTGGTGCCGGGGTCGATGTGGGAACGGGTGTAACTGTCGGGGCCCTTGTTGCAGTCGGAATTTCAGCCATCGCCGTTTGCACACCTCGCGCGACCCTGGCATCAACTGTGGCGTTGACGTCAGGGGTCGCGGTAACCTCCACCATGACAACTCGGGGCTCAGCAGGTTCCCCGGCAACGCAACCGATAGCCAGCAGCAGCAAAGCGGCTGCGATGTAGCTGCCCTTCATATTCTCGGGCCCACTGGATTCCCGCTTTCGCGGGAATGACGAGTGCTACTCGGAGCGCTGCTTCCTGCCCTTGCGGGCCAGGAAGTCGGAGAAACCTTCTTCCACGGACAGGCCCTTGAACCGACCGGTGCGGCCTTCGATCTCGTTGCGATACTGCTCTTCGATGGGCAGGCCCGAATGCTCCAACAGCAATTGCTTGATGTTGGCCAGACCCTCCACCCGGTTACGGGCGATGCCCGCCGCGATGTCCAGGGTTCGGTCCATCAGTTCTTCGGATGGCACCAGGTGGTTGATGAGGCCGATGTGATAGGCTTCCTCGGCAAAGACTTCGCGCCCGCTGAGGAGCAGTTCCTTCGCCCGGTTGATACCCACCAGGTGCGGGAGGCTCCAGGTGGCGTTCATCTGCCCGTAGTTCACCGCCAGGAATCGGAAGCTGGACTTTTCGCAACCCACCAGGAAGTCCAGGCTGGTGGCCAATACCGTGCCGCCGCCGTAGCAGAGGCCGTTCACGGCGCCGATGATGGGTTTGCTGCTGGTATGCATGTGCCAGGTGTATTCGGCGCGTTCCGACTGGCCCGCTTCCCGCTCTTCCGGCGACAACTCCCGGTTTTCGTGGATGTCCGCGCCGGCGGAAAAAGCGCGTGCGCCGGCGCCGGTGATGATCACGGCGCCAACGTTATCGTCAGCCTCGAAATCGGTAAGCGCTTGATCCATTTCCCGCACCAGTTGCAGGTTGAGAGCGTTGAGGACCTCGGGGCGATTCAATGTGATAACCCCGATGTGGGTTTCGACTTCGCTGCGTCCCATCATGGTGGGGCGAGTTATGGTTTCAACGTTGATGCACGAGTAGGTGGTTGCGACCATGATAACGTCCTTGAAGTTCTACTGAAGATTCGCTCCCGGTTCCGGGAGCGACATTATAACCGTATTGGCAATTCCGAGGTAGAGACCGTAGATTGATCCGCACCAGGAGTTTAGGTCAGCGTCAACCCAGCGGGCTGATTCCGCGCACCAGGCGGATAATGTCGTTTGCCGAAATCGCAATTACCAGCGCGATCATAGCGATGAAACCGATCAGGTGAACGAGTCCTTCCTTGTCCGATGGAACTCGCTTGCCGCCGCGTACCCATTCGATGGCTACGAACAGCAACCGGCCGCCGTCCAGCATGGGTATCGGCAGGATATTCAGTACCGCGAGGTTGATGCTCAGCAGGATTGCCACCACCATCCAACCTTGGAAACCGCCCCGCTGCGTGACTTCGCCGGTGATCTGTGCGATTCCAATGGGGCCGCTGAATTCGGGGCCGCGTCCGCCACCAAACCAACCGCGCACTTCCCGGACGATAAGGGTTAGCATGTCCCAAGTGTTGGTCACGCCCAGGCGCAACGCCACCCATGGCGGTTCCGTGCGCCTTTCTGTCTGTTGACCAACTATCTCGAACTGGATCCCGACGGCGCCCTGGCCGGCTGGAGGGTTGGAGCGCGGCGTAACGTGGGCCACCTGCCGTTGTCCGTCGCGTTCAATGATCCAGGCCATCTCCGAGCCGGCGCCCAGCCTCACCTCCTGGGGCAGTCGTCCCGGATCGTCAAGCAGTTCTTCCCCTACCGCCAGGATGCGGTCTCCGGGCATGAGACCTGCGGCGGAGGCCGGTGAGCCGGGAGCCACCTCAGTGATTTCGGCCGCGCCGCCGATCAGCTCGGTGTGTGGAACCATCGCCATGATCGCAAACGCTACGATGGGGAACAGCGCGTTCATTGCCGACCCCGCAGCCAGGACAATCGCGCGCTGCCCCACGCCGCGGCGGGCCAGGCTCTGCGGAGCCGCAGGATTGTTTTCGCCCGACAGGCGCACGAACCCTCCGAGGGGCAGCCAGTTGACTGAGTAAATCATGTCCGCTAAAACGATGCGGTCCGCATGGACTTCGCGCACTCGGCCCTCGTGCCGCAGAAACTCGTCGGTTTCCACTTCTTCCAGTCTGCGGAGTTGTGGGTCGTCCGGGCGCGCCTGATCGTCTCGACTGCCGCCGAAACCGGCGAACCGGCCGATTGCTCCGGCGGCTCCCGCGCCGCCGACGGTATCGCGGATTTCAACGTAGCGAGCCACGAGGTTTCCGTCGTCAGTTTCGCCGGAAAGGATACGGACAACCTGGCCCGGCTTGACGGCCGACAGGGAACCGTTCAGGCAGATCGTGGCGTGGTTCAACAGCGTGACCGTGCGGCCAGTGTAGATTCCAAACGCCCGTGGCGGGTAACCTACACCGAATTCGAGGACTTTGACACCAAACGCTTTGGCCGACCAGAAATGGCCCAATTCATGCACCACCACCAGCAACAGAAGCATCGGTATGAACGATGCCAGCGCGATCAGCAGAGTTTCCATTTCAGATCGCCGCTAGGTTGTCGCCATCCCGGCGAGTTCTGAGGCTCGGATGCTGGCCCAGCAGTCGGCGTCCGTGATCGCTTCTAGATCCGGGTCCGGCTGAGGCTGGTGCTCCGCCAGCACCTGTTCCACCAACCGGTAAATTCCGGTGAACCCGATCTTCCCTTGCAGGAACGCCGTAACCGCTACCTCGTCGGCTGCGCTCAGGACGGCGGGCGCCGTGCCTCCCAGCTTACCTGCGGATACCGCCAGATCGAAACAGGGAAATCGGTCGTGTTCCAACGGTTCAAAATCCAGCGACCAGGGAGCGCCGATGTCGAGACGGGGGATGTCGGGGTTGGCAAATCTCCTGGGATAGAACAGAGCGTATTGAATGGGCAGTCGCATACTGGGAGGCCCAAGTTGGGCCTTCACCGATCCGTCGTCGAATTCAACCATGGAATGGATCGTGCTTTGCGGGTGCACTAACACCGCTATATCTTCCCAGGGCACAGTGAACAGCCAGTGAGACTCGATAACTTCAAAGGCTTTGTTCATCAAGGTAGCGGAGTCAATAGTGATCTTGTCGCCCATGCGCCAGGTGGGATGCCGTAGAGCTTGATCCGGGGTGACCGATTCCAGTTCGGCCAGTGGTGTGCGCCGGAACGGTCCGCCGCTGGCCGTGATCATCAAGCGCCGGATGTGATTTTCCTCTCCCTGAAGACATTGCCAGATTGCGCTGGGTTCGCTGTCCACGGGCAGTATCACGCCGCCGTGCTCGGCTTCGGCGGATTTGAGCGTCTCTCCGGCCATGACGATCGGCTCTTTGTTGGAAAGCGCGACCTGCTTTCCGGCCTTGAGGGCCTCCAGAGTTGGCGACAATCCCACCGCACCCATCAGGGCGACCATGACCTGGTCAACCTCAGGGAGGGTTGACATCTCTGCCATGGGCATCACGGTCGTGTCTGGGGGTAATGGCGACGGCGGGGCGTTGCACCAGATGTAGCGCGGATGGAATTCCGCGATCTGTTCGGTCAACAGCCCAGTGTTGTTTCCGGCGGCCAACCCCACTACTTCAAAGTCGTCGGGAAAGGCCCGCACAATATCCAGCGTTTGCCGTCCGATTGAACCGGTGGAACCCAGCACTATGATGCGTCGCATGAGATTATTGTCCCGATCAGTTGGCGGCGGTGAAGACAACCGCCATGACATACACCACAATGAATGAGGGAAGCAAGCTGTCCAGGCGGTCCAGCATCCCCCCGTGTCCAGGGAATATCGATCCGGAGTCCTTGACGCCGGCCCAACGCTTAACTTTTGACTCCATCAAGTCGCCAGCGGGCGATACGACCCCTAAAATAACACCAGTGACTGCGGCTTGCCAAACCTCGAGACTCAGCGGGCTGACCATGCCCAGCGCCAGGGCGACAATCACCGCCCCGCCC
>JAPPCX010000121.1 GCA_028875655.1 Chloroflexota bacterium
CTGACAACGATGCGCCGAAAGGTCCGCCTCTGGCGGAAAAATCCTGCCTCTCGCCCAACCAACCCAAACCGGACAGACCAAAGGAGCCAGCCAATCGAAACATCACTCCCACGACCAACCGCCAGGATTCGCCTCACGCCTCGTAGCAGGCTACCCAATGGGCCGGGGCTTTCTCCTCGGCCGGCGGATGCGGACTGTTCGCGCACTGCTCCGTAGCCATCGGGCAGCGGTCGTAGAAACGGCACCGTTCCGGCGGGTCTATCGGCAGTGATAGATCCCCTTCGATGTTCGGGGGTTCGCGCCGGCGCATGGGATCAGGACTGGGCACAGCCGACAGCAGGGCCCGGGTGTACGGATGCAGCGGGTTGCGCAGCAGTTCCTCCGTCTCCCCTATCTCCACAATCTTGCCCAGGTACATCACCGCGATCCGGTGGCACATATACCGCGCCACCGCCAGGTCGTGCGTGATGTACAGGTACGCGATTCCCAGCCGTTCCGCCAGTTCCTGCATCAACGACATGATTCCCGTGCGGCTCGACACGTCCAGCATGGACGTCGGTTCGTCCGCCACTACGAACGACGGCCCGATGACCAACGCCCGCGCAATCGCCACCCGCTGACGCTGCCCGCCCGAGAGTTCGTGCGGCCGGCGGAACAGGAACGCGCCGGCCGGCGTCAGCCCCACGAGGTGCAGTATTTCCGAGACCCGGTCCAGGCGGCCCAGCACGTCGCCGATTCCCTGCACCGCCAGCGGCTCCGCGATGGTGTCGTACACCGTGCGTCGGGGGTTCATCGACTCATACGGGTCCTGGAAAATCATCTGTGCCTGCCGGCGAAACATCCGCAACTGCCGTCCCCTGATGTTCGATGACTCCACTGAGCCGGCCAGGTGTCCGCCTACGGCCGGCGCCGGCAACCGGTACGTGATGCTCCCCCCGGTAGGCTCCAGCAACTTGACCAGGAGCTTGCCCACGGTGGTCTTGCCGCAACCCGACTCGCCTACCAACCCCAGGCTCTCGCTGCCGCCCAGCCGGAACGACACGTCATCCACCGCATGAATGAAGCTCGTCGGCTTGCGGAACAGGCCGGCCGCGATGGGGAAACGCTTGGTCAGTCCGTCCACGGCAACCAGCGGCGCGCTATCTCGAATGCTCACTTCCCCGCCCCTGCCATATCGGTCAAAGGATGCCAGCAGGCCGCCCACCGGCTCCCCCGCCGCACCTGCGATGGAAACTCCCGCCGGCATTCCTCCGTCGCGTACGCGCACCGGGGATGGAACGGACACCCCGCCGGCGGGTTCGCCAGGTTGGGCGGCTCCCCCGGCAGCGTCTCCAGCCCATGCTTCTCCCCGCTGATGCTGGGGAACGACGACATCAACGCTGCCGTGTAAGGGTGCATGGGCGCGCCGAACACGTCGGCGGTGTCGCCCAACTCCACCAGGCGGCCGGCGTACATCACCCCGATCCGGTCGGTGACCTCCGCCACCACGCCGATGTCGTGGCTGATGTAGATCATGCTCATGTTGAGCTCCCGCTGCACCCCCTTGAGCTCCCGGAGCAGGCGGTCCTGCACGATCACGTCCAGCGCCGTGGTCGGCTCGTCGGCGATGATTACGGCCGGGTCGCACGCCAGCGCCATGGCGATCACCGCCCGCTGACGCATCCCTCCGCTGAACTCGTGGGGATACCTTTCCATCAGCTGCGGGTCTAGCCCCACCATGCGAAACAGCCGCGCCACGCGCTCTCGTGCGCCGGCGGTAGTTCCCTCTACGCCGTGCGCCTCGATGGCCTCCATCACCTGCTCCCCCACGCGGTACACCGGGTCCAGGGCGTTCATCGCCGCCTGGAACACCATGGCCATGCGCCCCCAGCGGAAGTGGCGCATTTCTTCCTCTGATAACGGCACGAGGTCCTGCCCATCCAGCAGAATCTGTCCCGACGTCAACCGTCCGTTGTCGGGCAGCAGACGCATCAGGCAGTTGGCGACGGACGTCTTGCCGCAGCCCGACTCGCCCACCAGCCCCAGAGATTGCCCGCGCCCCAGATCGAAGCTGACTGACTGTACCGCGTGAACCGGTCCCTGCCGCGTCAGGTACGAAAGCGACAGGTCAACAACCTTGAGGATGGGTTGGCTATCTGCGGTGGGCATCCCCATCACCCGTCATGCCGGCGCAGGCGGGGGTTCACCACCTCGTCCAGAGCGCGACCCACCAGGTAGAACGCGCTGCACAGCAGCGTGATAGACGCCCCGGCGGGTATCACCAGCCACCAGTAATTTGCGCCGCTCAGCAGGTATCCGCCCACGTTGGCGGTGTGAATCATAATGCCCCAACTCATCCTGATGTCCAGCAGGCCCAGGAACGAGAGCACCGCCTCCGCAAAGATGGCTCCCGTTACGGTGAACATCATGTACAGCAGCGACAGCGGCAACAGGTTGGGAATGATATGCACGAAGATGACGTGGAAGTGGCTCCCACCGGCCGCCCGCGCCGCCTCGATGTACGGCTTGACCCGGATGCTCAGGGCCTGGGATTTCAGGATGATGGCCGTGCCGCCGAAACCGCCCAGCACGCCGATGATGAGCGCCAGGTAGAACAGGTTGAGGTTGAACAGCGCGCTCAGCACGATGAGCAGGGAGATTCCCGGCAACGCGATGATCAGGTCGGCCAGCCGCATCAGCAGCGAATCGACCAACCCGCCGTAGTACGCCGCCACCGCGCCCACGGTGGTGGCAATGCCCACCGTAACCAGCGCGGCGGTGATGCCCAGGATGAACTCGGACTTCGCGCTGAACAAAAGCTGACTCAGAATGTCGCGGCCCAGCGAGTCGGTGCCCAGCGGGTGCCGCCAACTCGGCGACGCCGGATGCTCAAAACTGTCGAAGGCATACCCGGTTACCGGATCGTACACGTCGCGCTCCCACACCGTCGCCATGAGTATGGGGTGCGAGAACGCCATCAGCGCGAACAGGCCGATGATCGCCAGGGACAGCAGGCCGATCCGGCTTTCCACGAATATCGACCAGCCGCCTCGCAGCGTCCGCCACGCCAGCCGCAGGCGCACCAGCGCCAGGTCCAGCCGGCCGCGGCTCAGGTTAATCTCAGGCGCGTCTCCGAACAGGGATGATCCCTCGCCCGCCACCGGCGGCTGATGTGGCTGGTGCGTGTTCATATCACCAAAACTGTCATTGCGAGCGCAGCGCGGCAATTTCGTCCCTGGAAGAGTAGCAGCCACTCAATCACTGGTAACGGATCCTCGGGTCAAGGTACACGTACAGTACGTCCACTATCACGTGGGCCAGCAGCGAGAACAGGCCGATGAATACTATCGAGCCCATCACCAGGGGCAGGTCTTCCGACCGCACCGCCTCCAGCAGCGTCATGCCGGTGCCCGGCCAGGAAAACACCGCCTCGATGATCACGCTGCCGTCGATGGCGAAAATCAGGCTGTACACCAGGCTGGTGATCACCGGCAGCAGAGCGTTGCGCGCCGCGTGTCGGTCCCGCACCACCTTTTCGGGCAGTCCCTTGGCCCGGGCCGCCATCACGTAGTCCTCGCGCATCGTCTCCAGCATGCTGTTGCGCGTCAGCAGCATCGTCCCTGCAAACGATATCAGCGTCAGCGTCGCGATGGGCAGGATCATGTGCCGCAGGATGTCCAGCGCCAGGTAGCCGACGCCCGTGAAAGCCCACGCCATGGGAACAACCGCCGCTCCGGCCGCGATCACCAGGAACGGCGTCCGCCCCGCTCCCAGCCGACCGAGCTTCCGCGCCGCAAGCAGCGTCAGAAAGGCAAAAACGATGAAGACCGCCGCCGTTGCCAGCATGTAACTGAACACATGGTTGGCGCTCACCTCCGCGCCCCGCCAGATCAGCGGGTCCAGGAACTTGCCGACGGGCAGCCACCCCAGCTTGAACGCGAAGATCCAGATCATCATCAGCGCGAACGCCGGCGTGAACGCCGTGAACAGCGTCGCGCCGGAGATGGTCGCCGCATACTCCAGCACGCCGCCCCGGCGCCAGGCGATAGCCTTGCCCAGGAAGAAGCCAACGTAGAAGGAGACCGCCGTTGCCGAGAGGAACAGCACCACCGTGCGCGGCAGCCGCTCCGCCAGCACCTCCAGCACCGGACGCGGATAATGGCCAAACGATATGCCGAAGTTCCCGGTGAAGGTGTTCTTCATGTGGACCAGGTACTGCTGCCACAGGGGTTTGTCCAGGCCGAAGGAGGCTTTGATCTGCTCCCGCGCCTCCGCCGGGATGTCGGGGTTGAGGGAATAGAACGTCGCGTAGTCTCCCGGTTGGGCTTGCACCAGGAAGAACGTCAGCGTGACGATCAGGAAAAGGGTCAGCACCATCTGACCCACCCGCCGGATCAAGTAGTTCGTCATCGCGGCGCGTTCCTAACGTGAACCGGGGCCGGAGACTGTCAGGAAAACGGTATCCAACTACTTGAAGTGCACCAGGGCCGGCATTCCTGACGCGCTCTGGAGTCCGCCCCAGGTTTCGGTGTAAGGGTAATCAACGCGGCCACTGCGGAATGCTTCAACCAGGGGAGTATCGAACAGCACTACGTAGGGCAGGTCTTCCGCCAGAAATACCTGCATCTCAAAAACCTGTTGACGCGCCGCTTCCAGGTCCGTTTCCGCCAGCAGCTGGTCGGCCAGCCGGTCAAACTCCGGGTTGTTGTATCCGCCCGGGTTGTGGCCTTCCAATCCCGAATGACGGCTGTGGAAGAACGACTCCAGGTAGTCGGGGTATGCGGTCAACTTCCACCCCAGGATCCACATATCGAAGTCCTGCCGGGTGAACACCTTGTCCACGATCAGGTTGAATCCGGTCAGGTCGGCCCGCACGGGAATGCCAACCTCGTTCAGCCACCGCTCAATCCAGATGGCGAAGGTGGAGCGCAGCGGATCGTAGCCCGGGCTGGGCGCCAGGATTTCCATGGCCGGCATCGGCTCGCCGTTGGGCATTTTCAGCCCCTCGCCCGCCTGCTCCACGAACCTGCCGTCCTCGCTGATGCGAGGCTCCGTCTCCCAGGTGAACCCGGCGTCTTTCATCAATTGCACGGCCTGGCTGATGCGCTCGCCCCGGCTCAAACCCTTGCCGATCAGCGGCACGTCGGGGTTGTACCAGGCGCGGTTGCCCTCAGGCACGGTCGTGTACATGGGCAAGGCTACGCCCTGCAAAACGGTGCTGGTCAGGAACTCCTTGTCGATCAGCGTTGCCACCGCCTGCCGGAACGCCTTGTTGCCCATGGGTTCCTTGCGGAAGTTGAAACTGAGATAGCGCATGCCGTCTGAGGCGTTTTCAATTACCGCCAGCCCGTCCTCTCCCTCAATCTGTTCCTGCAATCCCCGGGAAAGGCCCAGGGGATTCAGCATGAAGTCGATGTCGCCCTTTTTCAGCGCCAGCACCGTGGCGTCCTGGCTGCCGTAGATTGAATAGATCGCGCTGTCGGCGTAGGGCCCCACCGTGTACTCCAGCGTCTTGTCGCCGCCCGGTTCGCCGTATGCCGCAAACTCGTAGGCCCCCGGCTTGGATTCGGCATACGCGCCGTTGGCGTACTGGGCCACCACGCTGTCGGTGAAGTAGTAGTCGGGGTTGAGTTCCTTTTCCGCGAACGCGCCGCGCTCCCACTTGACGAACCCGAAGCCTCCGCCGGTGGGTTCGCGCTCGGGAACGTGGGCGTACAGCGCCTTCTGCTGCTCAACAATTTCGCCGGCCTGTTTCGCCTCGGCCACGATGGGCTCCCAATAGGCTCTCGGGAAGATGGGCATGAAGGCCATTCCGAACTGCCAGCGCGCCAGGCCCGGCTCCTGCTTGAAGTAGATCTTGAGCCGGTGGGAGTCCAGCGCCTCCGCATGGTCGAAGTATTCGGGATCGACTATGGACGGCCAGTTGCCGGAAAGCTCCAGGTCAGCGACCGTATGCGCGGTGAAGACGAAATCCTCGGCGGTAACCTCGTTGCCGTCGCTCCACTTCACCCCCTGCTTCAGGGGAACCTCGGTAGTCCAGAGGGTCTCGCCGCCTACGGTTTCCTCCGCCAGGGGCGTCGGGAAATCGGACGCCAGCGACGGCACCCAGTCATAACGCTGTGCCGAGTACGAGTAGAGGGAAGGCTTGCTGCCGCCCAGCACGTACAGGTTCCAAATCGTGCCGTCCGGCCCCAGGTACGCCCAGTAGTTGGTCGTGGTCATGTCCGCCGAAATGCCAAGTTGGTAAACGTTTTCGGTCGCATCGGTGGTTGTGGGCGCTGCCGACGTTGTTGCAGCCGGTTGCGGTGTCGCCGCGGCCGTTTGCTGGCCCGGCGTCGGATCAGGAGCCTGGCCGGATGTTTGCCCGGTTTGGGCGGATCCTCCGGGCCCGGGCGTGGCCGTGACCACTACCTCCACCTCGCGAACCACTTCTTCCCGGACCACTTCCGGGGTACATCCCAACAGCGCAAACAGGCACAAAGTCAGGATACAGACTGCTAACCATCCGGCAGGGCGCATATTCATTCCTCCTGGGGCAATACTGGGAACCTATCACGACAACCCAATCGGCGCAAGAAAGCGTACTTGCGCGCGCCATTGACCTATCGTCCTCGCGCCCATTCTATTTGCTATGGACGCATGGCGTATAATGCGAACGGGAGCGCGTAACCGCACCACGCTTCCCACGGCCGGGAGGTGAGATGTTTGGCAAACACCGCTGGCGCATCGCAACGGCAACTGCTTCGGGCAGTTCGCACCTGAGGGATGCTCTCCCCAACCAGGATGCGGTGGCCTGCCGCCTGCTTGAAGTCGGCATCGGCGAAATCGTAGTGGCCGCCGTCGCCGACGGGGCCGGCTCCGCCCCCCGTTCCGACGAGGGTTCCCGTATTGCCGCGGACGCCGCCGTGGCCGCGATTGTTGACAGCATTAACCGGCAGCCGGCGGCGGCCTTTGGCGAGCGCCTGGCCGAGTCCTTGGCGCGCCACGCCGTCAAGCAGGCCAGAATCGCGGTAGAGCGTTACGGCCTCCGACATAACGTCCCGGTCCGGGAACTGGCTTCCACCCTCATAGTTGCCTTCGCCAGCGATGCCCTCGTAACCGCCGCGCAGGTTGGCGACGGGGCCGTAATCGCCTTCAACATTGGCAGCGGTGAGGCCAAAACCCTGTGCGCCGCTCACACCGGCGAGTACGCCAACGAGACTACCTTCATCACTTCCCACTCCGAGCCGGACCGGATAGCCGACGTGGGCCATGCCTCCGGCTATGAATACGATGCCTTGGCGCTGATCACCGACGGGTTGCAGAACCTGGCTCTCAAGATGCCGGAGCGGGAGGCCTTCCTGGGCTTCTGGAACCCGATGCTGAACGACCTGGCCCACACCGATGAACCGGAAGCCGTTCCCGAAAGGCTGCACGCCTTCATCAGCGGCGAGCGGGTGCAGTCCCGCACCAGCGACGACGTGACCATCGCCATTGCTGTCCGCGCTGGCTGAAACCGGGAGAAAATCAGCAATGACCATCCGCGACACCATCGGCGTGTACGACCAGTCGGAATTCGCCGACAACCCTGAAGCGCGATGCTCCATCGTCCTGATTCTCGACGTGTCCGAATCCATGGCCGGCGCCAAGATCGACACCGTGAACCGGGCTCTGGTCAAGTTCCGCGACATCATAAGGGAAGACTCCGTTACCGCCTTGCGGGCCGACGTAGCGTTAGTCGAGTTCAACCACGAAGCCCGGGTGGCGCTCGACTTTACCAACGGCACGGATTTCGAGGCGCCGGTCCTCTCAGTAGCCGGCGGAACGAATTACTCACAGTCCGTCAACATGGCGCTGGACCTCATCGAGGCGCGTAAGCGGAGCTACCGGGACGGCGGCATCGCCTATTACCGCAGCCTGGCCTATTTCCTCACCGACGGCATTCCGACCGACGACGATGCCGATAGTTTGGCCCGGACGGCCCGGCGCCTGATCGCCGCCGAGGAAAATCGCAGCGTTGCATTCTTCTCTTTTATGATAAGCGACGGCGGCGGCATTCCCGACTTTTTGATTGATGCCGACACAGTTGAACAGTTTTTGAGGGTGGTCGGCCTCAGCTACGCGGAATTGTCTGCGGCGGGCGCATTTGGGGACGGTACAGAGGGCGCGAGGGGTCTCAATTTGGGCCGGGTCGCCGAACTTGCCGATACCGGCGTGCCGGAACTCATGGAGCGGTGCGTCAGCGCCGGCGTCATGCGCACCGCGGTGGGCGAACTCACCAGGCTGGCGCCCCGTCCCCCGGTCGAATTGACCGACATGGCGCAACTGGACGGCTCCATTCAATGGCTGTCCCGATCAGTGGCCGCCGTGTCCCAGTCCCAGCCCGGCGAGAGCATCCGCCTGCCCCGGCCTGATTACCTGAATTTCTAAGCCCTGAATTTCAATGATAAGGAGGACCAGCAATGAGCATACAAGACACCGTAGGCGTATATGACCAAGCCGAATTCGCCGAAAACCCTGAGGCCCGGTGTTCCATCGTCCTGATCCTGGATGTGTCCGGCTCCATGGGCGGCCTCAAAATGCAGACCGTGAACCAGGCCCTGGTCAAGTTCGGTGAGATCATCAAGGAGGACTCGGTGACCGCGCTGCGGGCCGACGTGGCCATCATCGAGTTCGACCACGATGCCCGGGTGGTGCAGGACTTCACCAACGGCACCGACTTTGAGCCGCCCACGCTGTCCGTCAAAGGAGGCACCAACTACTCCAAGGCCGTCAACCTGGCCCTGGACATTACCGAAGCTCGCAAACAGAGCTACCGGGACGGCGGCATCGCCTATTACCGCAGCCTGGCCTACTTCCTCAGCGACGGCTACCCGGAACACGACGACGCCGGCGAACTGACCAAAGCCGCAGACCGCCTGAAAGCGGCGGAGGAGAGCCGCGGCATCGCCTTCTTCTGCTTCGGCATCGGATCGCCGGACCTGCCGGTCGATATGTCGGCCCTCAACGAGCTGGCGCCCAGGGCAGCCATCGAGCTGACCAACATGGAACAGCTGGAGGGTTCCATTCAGTGGCTGTCCCGCTCCGTGGCCGCCGTGTCCCAGTCCCAGCCCGGCGAGGCCATCCGCCTGCCAGAACCGGACTACCTGGATTTTTAGGCAACTGACAGTACGCGCGCGATAACGGCGGCGTCTCAAGGAGGGCAAGCGATGTCTTGTTTTGTCATGCTGACGCAAGCAGCAAGCGGCGCAGCTAAAGCAGTCCGTCTTCTTGAAGCTGCGACATCCAACAAGCATGAGTGAACGCTGGGATCCGGAGACCATTTAATTTCTTGAACCGGTAGGCAAGGGTGTCGGCAATGTTCCCAGCAGGTCCAAAGAATAGAACAACCGCCGCTCATCTGGCGATGTTTGTGGGTTGGATCGGGCTTCATAAGTTTTATCTTGGCTACCGGAATGTCGGATTGACCCACATTGCCCTGACCGTGGTTGGGCTGGTGGTATTTCTTGCCATGTGGACCGCGGGCGACCGGGGCAGCGTCATCGTAGTTCAGGTAGCGGCGTGGGTAGCCATCCTTCTCGGCTACTTCTACGTCCGGAGGTTCCATTTTGGCGACGCCGTGGCCGAGATAATAAGCCCCGGCCGGCTGTTGCTCTGGCCCTGGCGATTGATCCGTTACACCTTCGGCCTGGCCGGGGCAGGAGCTAACATGATGGAGGAAGAAGCGCATCAGCAGCGATGGCGCCGTCGCAGACGACGAGATGACGACGATGGCGGCTGTCTCTCAGCGGGATGTATCGTGATGGCGTTGGGGATACTCCTGTCACTGGCCGTTGTGGCGGCGATCTTGTTCTTGTACTACCTTATATTCTCCTTGATTGGCTTCATTGCCCTCGCCGCCTCCGTTGCGATTGAGGCGATTGAAGGCGTCATCTACTTGCGCAAGACCGACACGGAATTTCAGAATGAATACGTCGTTGGTCAGAGACTGTGGTTCTAGCCAGGGCATCCCATGACTTCCCCGACAAATCCGCTCGCCGGTCGCCGCTTTGAAGACGAAAGCGGCAACCCCATCGTGCCGGGCCAAAAGCTGGGCGAAGGCGGCGAGGGGGTGGTGCACCTGGTGGACGGGGACCCCGGCTCGGTAGTGAAAATCTGGCATCCGGGCCGGACGCCCCAGGACGCCGACGCCAAAATCAGCCACCTGGTGAGCAACCCGGTGACGCCTGGGCTGGGCGTCACCTGGCACATCACCTGGCCTCAGCACGAAGTCCGGGAGAGCGGAATCATCGTCGGCTATACCATGCCCACGCTCAACCCCGGCGAATCCTGGGAACCCATTGTTGAATACTACAACCGACGGGCGGCGCAGGGCACCGGGGCCGCGCAAGCCCGCGAGATCCAGATTGACGACCGGGTGCGCATGGCGCGCAACCTGGCCCTGGGCTTTCGCGCCGTTCACGACGCCGGCTACGTCATCGGCGACGTCAACGAGAAGAACGTTGAGGTCAACCGGCAGAACGACATCGCCATGGTGGACTGCGATTCCTACGGGTTCACCGACTCCGCCACCGGACGCACCTTTTCCAACGGCATGGGGCGCCCCGAGTTCCAGGCCCCGGAGGTCCAGGGCGACTACGCCAACCGCACCCAAAACCATGACCGTTTCGGCCTGGCCGTGGTCATCTTCCACCTGCTCACGGGCTACCATCCCTACACCGTCACCAATCGGCCCAACGTCACGCTGCCCGGCGACCGGATCAGCGCCTGGCTGTTTCCGCCGGCAGATCCCGGCCTCAACGCCCCCAGCTCCTACAACGACGCCTGGGATGGGTTGACTGCCAAGCAGAAGCAGCTGTTTCTGCGCTGCTTCGACCGGGCGCACAAAGATGATCCTCGGCCCACGCCGGAGGAGTGGGTGGAAGCCCTGCTGGAATTGCCGTCAGTCCCCGCGCCGGCACCGTCACCATCACGGACTCCATCGCCTTCACCGGCCCCGGGGCCGCAGCCGCGGCGCTATTACAGGCCCCCCGGCGCCTCAGGCGAGAACTGGCTCTATTGGGGGCTGGCGGTGGCCGGCTACGGGGCGCTGATGCCCCTCATGCTATTCAGCCAGTTTCGGCCTTTCTGGTGGCTGTCGCTGATCCTGGTGGCGGGGGCGTTATTCTATCTTCCGGTTCGGAGGCTGCTCGAATCTCCCATCACCAGGACACGCTGGATCGTGATCGTCGTCGCGTCGTTGTTCAGCGTCTGGTTCTTGATGGGATTGGTCGGAGCGGCCATATCGGTCTGGCCCTGGTGGTTGTGGCTGGGGTTAGGCATCGGCGCGGCGTTTATCCTGGGGGTTCCGGCCAGGGGGTGGTTACTCGGACTGATCCGCAGTCCCAACGCCCTGCAACGCTGGATTGCCATCGGCGGGGTGTCTCTGCTCGGCCTCTTCGTCCTGGTCGGCATGGGGTCTGCGGTCTTCAGGGAATGGGAGGGTTGGCGTTTTGAAAGGCAGTTCCAAGAGGCGAGCAACGCTGCCACCGCCATCCCCGTTGTCGCCGTGGTAGAACCCACTGACACGCCCGTGCCCACCGACACCCCGTTGCCGCCGCCAACGGATACCCCCACGCTTACGGCCACACCTCCGCCAACTCCTACCCAAACTCCGGCGCCAACGGCTACTCCAATACCGACACCCGTTCTGGTCGTTGCGCCGCCTACTCCGGTTCCCGTTTTGACCGTGCTGCCGGCAACGGCAAATCCAGGGCAAACCGTTACCGTGAAGTTGACCGGATTCCCCCCGTACACGCTGGTGCACGACGTTAGCATCCAGGGCCTTGATATTCTGGGAGATCGGACTATCAATACCGACGCGAACGGCGACGCCCTGATTGATGACATCGAAGTTCCGCTCATCATGGACGCCGGCTTTTACGGTGTCTCAGCTACCGTAGGCGGCATGTCCGCCGTGGTTGGCGATCTGGCGGTCATCGCTATCCCGCCCACCCCAACACCTCCGCCCTACCCCGACCCGGTATTGCTGGCGCAGCGTGGCGCGCCGCCCGGCCACCTATCCCGCGCGCCAGGCGTCGGTCAATACGTCTCCGGTTGCTTCGTAGGCGACCAAGCCCGGCAGCAATACTGGGTGTACCTGGCCGACCGGCCCAGCGATACGTTGGAAGGCGCGAGCCACACGATACTGCTGGATTTCAGCAAAACTATCCCCAGGGAAGAACTGCGGGAAGTCTTTCCTGGGGAGTGCTATTACGTAGGCCCCGTAACCTATCAGACTGACGAATCCGTGGGCCGCTGTCCCGGCACTGTGTACGATACGGCTTGCAGCAGCGACGATATGCATTCCACCAGCTTCCGAGTGTACGTCACCGAAGGGACGTTGCGCGAGATTACCGAAGTGCCCCGGTTCGGCAACTGACCTGCGCTAGACGGGACCGCCGCCGGCATAGGGTTTGAGAGCGGCGTAGATCACATCGTTGATGGGAGTGGAAACGCCGGCGGACTCGCCGGCCCGAACCACGGCGCCGTTCAGGGTTTCCAGCTCCATGGGCCGGCCGGCCATCAGGTCGGCGTGCATGGAGGAACGCATGGCGGCCCCGCCCTCTTCGATGTAATGCAGGGTATCCGGCACGATGCCCTGGGCCAGATCAACGCCGGCGGCGCGGCCGGTCCGCTCGATCTCCTCCATACAGCCGACGATGATCTTGCGCCATTCGGGTCGGGGTAGCAGGTCGTTGATGTACTCACGAGCCAGCGAGGTGGTTCCGGCCATGGTGGCGATGAACAGGAACTTGGTCCAAAGCGTGACAGCAATATCCTCGGAGGCTTCGGCGGGCACGCCGGCGGCTCGGAAAGCGGCGCAGATTTCCGTCGCGCGTTGGCTGTGAGAGGGATCGGCGCCGCGCACGGGGCCGGTGACGATGCGAACAACTTGGCCGGATTGACGAACGACGCCGAGACCGGTGCGACTGGCCTCTATGTAAGCTGCGCCGGGCAGCACCGTAGCGTCGGGAAAGGCGTCCAGCAAGGGTTGGTAGGAATCGATACCGTTCTGCAGGCAGAGGACGGCGGTGTCCGGGCCGACCATGGGAGCCATTGCCGGCACGGCGTCGGCGTTGTGGTAGGTCTTGGTGGTGAGCAGGACCAGGTCCACGGAGCCGACCTCTGCCGGGTCGTCGGTGGCAGAGCAGGACACTACGAACTCGCCGGCCTCGGTTTGCATCCGCAAGCCATCCCTGCGGATCGTGTCCAGATGCTCACCACGGGCAATGAGGGTTACCTCGTGGCCATCGCGGGCCAGCATGCCGCCGAAGTATCCGCCGATGCTGCCGGCTCCCATAACTGCTGCTTTCATGCGGTTATCCAATGCTTCTGAATCTTGAAAATCCCAAAATCCCGCAAATCCTGATTCTGACGAATCACAGCCGCGCAGCCAATTCCTTGATCAACTCGGCGGCATCATCCCGCGTATCCTCCCGTTGCAAGGCGTGCTCCAGCGAGGCCCGCAGCAGACCCATGGGGTTGCCGCCGTCGTAGCGGATGCCCGCGAACTCGCAGGCGTACAGCGGCGTATCTTCCATCAGCAGGGCCAGGCCGTCGGTGAGCTGGATTTCGTTGCGGGCCCCGGGCGGTGTGCGTTCCAGGTAGTCGAAAACGGCGGCGGGCAGCAGGTAGCGTCCCACGATGGACAGGTTGGACGGCGCGGTTCCCGGCGGCGGCTTTTCCACCAACGCACGCACCCGATGCCCTCCGCCCCCCACCGATTCAGCGTCCACCACGCCATAGTTATGCACCAACTCCCAGGGCACACGCTCCACGGCGACGGCCGCCGCGTCGCCGGCATCGGCCATCCCCGCCATCATTTGAGACAGGACGCCGGGGCTGTGGGCGATGATGTCGTCGGGCAGGATTACGGCGAACGGTTCGTCGCCCACAGCATCGCGGGCGGTGAGCACGGCGTGGCCCAAACCCAGCGGCGCTTCCTGGATGACGAAGGACACGTCAGCCAGACGCGCGCCGGACTGCACCTTCTCCAGCAGCGCTTTGTCGTCGGCCAGCCGTTCCTCCAGGTCGGGCCGGGGCCGGAAATAGTCGGCGATGCCCTCTTTGCCAGGAGAGGTGACAATGATCACGTCAGTGATGCCGGCTTCTGCGGCCTCGGCCACCACGTATTGCAGCATCGGCCGGTCGAGGATGGGCAGCAACTCCTTGGGCACCGAGCGGGTGACGGGCAGGAAACGGGTGCCGAGGCCGGCGGCGGGAATTACGGCTTTATGAATGGCGGCAAGCATGGCAGGGATGATAGCACGACGGCATCATTCCATCACCCGCGCGTCCGGCAAGCCCAGCAGGAATTGACCGTGGTTCTCGTAGGCGGTGTCGCTGACCATCTGGTGCTGCGCGGCGGCGTGGATGTCGCGGAGGCACTGTTGCAGGATGTTGCCGGCGAACAGCGCCTCGCCTCCCCCGTATCGGAACGCTTGCGACGCCACCTCGGCGGCAACGTCCGTGGTGTAAGTGGCGACGGAGCGCATCTGCGCCTGCAATGGCGGTGGCGGGGTCTGTCCATCGCAGACGCATTCCCAAGCCTCTCCCAGGATTTCCACGTTGAGGACGCGGGCGGCCCGCAGTTGCATGTCGCACTCACCCAACACCCGCTGAAATGTTGGGCGGTTGGCCACCAGGTTGGCCGAGTTGTACCCGCGAATCTTGGACGCCGCCAGCTCGGTGACCGCGTCCAGCGCCCGGCGTCCCACGCCCAGGGCAAAGGCCGAATGCTCGTTGGTGACGAAACCGGGCCGCCCCAAACGGTACAGTCCGCCGCCGCGACGCGGTTCCACCGACGTGGCATCCCAGGCGAACCCATACGGCACGAACAGGCCATCCACCGAAAAATCGCAGCTGCCCGTCCCCCGTAGGCCCATCACCTGCCAGTTGTCATGTACCTTGACCTTGTGCCGCGGCATCGCTACCCGCAACTGACGCGGGTATCCGTCGATCCCACCGTCCACCCGCGCGCCGGCCGAGACCCACTCGGCATGCCGTATCCCGCTGCCAAACTGCCAACGTCCGGTCAGACGGTAGCCGCCATCAACGGGTGTTGCGATGCCTGACGGCGCGGCGGCGCCCGCGACTTTGGGAGGCCGCCCGCCCGAGAAAATTTCCTCTATTGAGTCATCGGGGAGAAACGCCCCCAAACTGCCCAGGCTGGCCGCGCCGATCATCAGACACCAGCCGGACGCCGGGTCGATGCGGCTGACCGCCTCCAGCACGTCCAGCTGGGTGACCGGGTCGGCTTCGGCTCCGCCCAGCACATGAGGCAGCTTGAGCCGGAGCAACCCCGACTCGTAAAGGGCTTCTACGGACGCCTGCGGCAGGGTTTCAGACTCTTCGCCAGCTTGGGCATTGGCTTCCAGGGTGGCCCGGACGCTTTCCACCGCATCCATCAGCACGCGGCGTTTCGCTGCGGTATCGATAGGGAAAGAAATCGGGGCTGGCATCGCTGGTCTCTCCCGCGCTTATTTTGTGTCTGGTGGTGTATTCCGGCCTGGCTGCGTCAACCGCAGCCTGATTCGTCAGGAACCCTAACGGTAACCCGTAGGTGGGGTTACATCGTGAAAAATGGAGTATTGCGAGATCAGTGCGTCCTCGTCCTCAACCTTGCCCCACAGCATTACTGTGTACACGCCACTGCCGTTTTTTCGGAGAACATCGCTGAGGTCCGCCCGCACGGCAAACGATGCTCCGGTGGAGTTTACTTCCTTTGCCGTAATCCAGGGAACATAAATTACCTGTGGCGACCGCTGTTCGCTGGAATTGTATGCTTCCTGCCAAAGCCGATGAGCTTCGTTAGGAGATCGCGCTGCCGGCGCATCAGTCGGAACATCGTAGGGGTTGGGGCAGGGATTGTAGGTAATGCTGAACTCGTGTGTGTTGTAGCGCCAGCCTCCAGTCAGGGGCTTTCGCAAGCCGGCTACCGGCCGTCCGTTATCGTAGCAGTAGGTTCGCGCTACCTGTCCGCGCGTTAGCGTGTGGGGCGGTGGATCATAATAGATCATCTGGCCCGTATCGGCGTTGAATCGTGCGCCATTCCTGGTTTTGCCTGAAAAGGATAAGACTCCATCCACGATTGACGGCAAACGATCATATTCAACGTAGTCGCCCTCAAAGTGCTGGTACATTAGCGTGTTGTATTTATCCCAGGCAAGGCCGATGTTGACCTTCTTGTGGCTAAGATCAAGCAGGTTGCGACGATGGCCGGGGCTTCTCATCCATCCAGCCATCGTCTCGTCAATTTCGCGTCTGATAGTATCCTTTGCGGCGTAGCCGTCAGAGGCTTTGATGCAGTAATCCAGCCCACTCCCATTTTCGCCGTTAGACTGGTAGCCGCCGGCCAGGCTGTAGCGCATATAAGGCTTCAAGCCATCAACGCCCCAGTGGGATGAAAAACAGTTGTCCAGCGCGGCTTCAGCGTGCAGCTGGGCGGCGATGTTGTCGCCCAGGACAACCGCGCCAACTCCCGCCTTCTTGCGCTCGGCATTGATAAGGGAGAGCATATAGCGCTTTTCTTCAAGGTGCCGCAAATCCGGGGATATGGCGAGCGCCGGCTGCGGAGTGGCGGTTGGAACGGGAGTTTGGGTTGGTAAAGGTGTAGCGGTCGGCATCGGAGAGCCGGTCGGCGTTGGTTGCGGCGTTGCAAGGGTTGAAGCCATCGCCGCTGCCACCAACTCAGGGAACACGCCCCCGCAGTAACGTTCTACCAGCGTCCGAACATCCGCCACAGTCTGGCGTCCT
This sequence comes from Chloroflexota bacterium, assembly GCA_028875655.1. Classification (GTDB taxonomy): domain Bacteria; phylum Chloroflexota; class Dehalococcoidia; order Lucifugimonadales; family UBA3495; genus Bin87. Next base: position 16,756 of record JAPPCX010000121.1, read on the forward strand.
TCCTCAATGGCGGAATTAGCAGCCCAGAACCGATGCTCCCTGTCCCGTCCCGAATACTGCCCGTCGCATTCGGCAAAAGCGTTGACCACAATTTCCCGTTCGGTGGGCGGAATTGTCGTGGGAGTTGGCGTCGGATGCGGTGTCACTGTTGACGTTGGTGTTGGAGGTGGGGCCGGCGTATCGGTCGGGTAAGGTGTCGTCGTCGGCAGTGGCGTTTCAGTGGGAGGCGGCTCCGGTGTGGGAGTCAGGGTTGGCGACGGTTCCGGCGCGGGGGTTGTGGGGGTTGCGGAACGTACGGATACTTCCACATCCACTGGGTTGCGGTCCAAGTACAGCATGGCCGCGTACACAACGCCGCCTCCCACGATGGCGGCAATCACTATGACGACCAGTGTACGCGCCATTCCTACGAGCCGGCATCTACCCTGGGCAGTACTTCCTGCGTCAGCACGTCGATGGTGTCCAGCAGTTGTTGCAGGCTGCCGCACTCGTGGCAGTTGAGCTGGAACTCCTCCAGCTCGGCCTCCTGCCGGTAGCGGTTCATGTCCGACGCAATCTGCTCCGGCGTCCCCAGGCCCGGCGGCCGGTCGCTCCCCGGGGCGGAGACTCCGGTTATGCCGCTTACTATGATCCGGAAACTCATGCGGGTGCGCGGCGGCGTTTCGCGTCCGATCTCTGCTGAGTAATCGCGCAGGTACGCCTGGTTGCTGATCAGGTCGGCCAAGGGCGTGGGCGTGGGCTGCCACACTTCGGCGAAACGGGCCGCCCGCCGCAGGGAGGCGTGGCTGGACCCGCCCACCCAGATGGGCGGGTGAGGCTGCTGCACCGGCTTGGGGCTGACGTGCATATCGTCAAAGGAGAAAAACCGCCCGTGAAAGCTCACCGGGTCGGGTTCCCAGCACGCTTTCCAGAGCCGCAGGTACTCATTGGTGCGCGCGCCACGCTCCCCGTGGGGCACTCCCAGCGCGGCGTACTCGGCCTCGTTCCAGCCGGCTCCGACGCCGACGATGGCCCTGCCGTCGGAAAGCTGGTCCAGGGTCGCCACCATCTTGGCGGTAACGACGGGGTTGCGATAGGGCATGATGAGCACCGAGGTGCCCAACCGAATCCGGTCGGTGCGCGCTGCTACGTAGGCTAGGGTCATCAGTGGATCGTACACGTTGCGCCACGGCTCGCTGCGCGGCGAATCGTCAACGATCACGTGGTCGTTCACGAACAGGGCGTCGAACCCGGCGTCTTCGGCTTTGAGGGCGGTTTCCAGAATGGCTTTCGTGGAAGCCGGGAAACCCAGGTAGTCGGCGTTGGGGAGTCGGAAGGAACACTGAACCATGAGACGGCACCTTGAGGGTTGTACTGCGTCGGGCGCAATCATATTGTACTATGGCTGCAAACCAACGGGAGCTACCCTAAACATGACTGCAACCGCCATTGGCGCCGCCAACATCACCGCCGCCGAGCTTTCGGCTGCCGTCCCTGCCATGGACGGCGAACTACGTCTGATCGGCCTTCACGACACCGTTGAGGTGTGGCGGGACAACCTGGGCATCCCTCACGTCCGAGCCGTCAACGAGCATGACGCCTGGTTCGCTCAGGGATTCGTCACCGCCCAGGATCGCCTGTGGGCCATGGAGTACGACCGCCGCCGCGCCGTGGGGCGCTGGGCTGAAGCCGCCGGCGAGTCTGCCGTGGGCCAGGACATGCAGATCCGTCGCCACCGGCTGGAGGACGCCGCCCGCGCCGACTATGCAGCCGCCGGCCCTCGCGCCCGCGCCATGCTCGATGCCTACGCCGCCGGCGTCAACGCCTTCATCAACAGCGACGCGCCTCTGCCCGTGGAGTACGCCATCACCGGCATTGATCCCGAACCGTGGGAGCCGTGGCACGGCCTGGCCATCTACAAGGTGCGCCACATCTTCATGGGCGTCTTCGAGAGCAAGGCGTGGCGCGCCCGTTTGGTCAAAGAGTTGGGACCGGAACGCGCGGCGGAGCTGTTCCCGTCCTATCCGCCGGGCCAACCCGTGATCATCCCCACTGGCGCGGACTACGATGGCCCGGTGGAAGTGGGGCTGCAGCAGATGCTCCAAGCCGCCGCCGACCTGAACCTTATCGGCGAGACCGATAGTGGCTCAAATTCCTGGGTCATCTCCGGTTCCCGCACCGCCACCGGCAAGCCCATCCTGGCCGGCGACAGCCATCGCGGACTCGACACCCCCAGCGTGTATTACCAGAACCATATCGCTTGCGATACGTTCGACGTCATCGGCGTCTCCTTTGCCGGCCTGCCAGGATTCCCGCACTTTGGACATAATGGACACGTCGCCTGGTGCGTAACCCACACCGCCGCCGATTACCAAGACCTCTACATCGAGCGATTTAACGATGCCGACGCCTCCCTCTACCAGCGCGATGAGGACTGGTACAACGCCGATGTGCGCGACGAGGTTATCAAGGTGCGCGACGGGGATGCTGTTAACATCCGTACCTGGGCCACCCATCATGGCCCCGTGGTCGGGGGCGACCCGCTGTCCGGCTACGCTCTCGCCCTCCGTTACACTGCTGGCGACGGTGGCGACCCGTGGGCCGACATCCTCTGTTCCATGCTGGACGCCCGCACCGTCCCCGAACTGGCCGACGCTATGAACGGGTGGGTTGATCCCGTCAACAACTTCGTCATGGCCGACTCCGCAGGCAACATCGGTTATCAGTGTCGCGGTGAAATCCCCCGGCGTCCCGGCGACGCGCCGGCCCCTCTGCCCTTCGCCGGCTGGGACGGTGCACATGAGTGGCAGGGCAGCATCCCATTCGCCGACCTGCCCCGCAACATCAACCCGCCCGAGGGTTACATCGCCACTGCCAACAACCGCCCGGTTGCTGCTGACTACCCCTACTACATCTCAATGGACTTCGCCCCGGGCTACCGCGCTATGCGCGTCACACATGGCATCAAGTCCATCGGGAACCCGTCCGCCAACGACATGGGCCGCATCCACGCCGAGCGTATTTCTTTGCCAGCACGAACCTACGTGGCCGCCCTGTCGAAACTCATGCAACTCTCCGGCACTCGTACCGCAGCCGCCCTGAGGCGCTTGCGCGCCTGGACCGGCTCCATGGACCCCGACGCCGTGGAACCCACAATCTACAGTGCCATGCGGGATGCGTTGATGTGGCGGCTGCTCAAGCACAATCTGGGCGAACGGCTGGCCGCGCTGGCCTGGGATCCCGTGGATCGTGGGCGCGGAGTGTTCTTCAACCGCTTTCGCAATTTGGTCACCGACGCCATTGCCGCCAACGATGCCGCGCTGCTCCCGGCCGGCGAAACCTGGCAATCCATGTTGAGCGCGGCGCTGGATGAAGCGGTCCATACCCTAACCCACAAGCTGGGACGAAATATTGAAAACTGGACCTGGAACAGCGTCCACCGCACGCGCCCGCAGCATCCGCTGTCCCTCGCGGTTCCCCGGCTTTCTCCGATCCTCGACCCGCCGCGCATAGCAACCGGCGGCGATGGCGACACCCCCTGGGCTGGACCCTACGCTCCGGCCGACTTTGCCGCTTTGGGCGGCATGTCGGTATTCCGCTACGCCTACGACACGGCCGACTGGGAACGCTCACTGTGGGCCGTTCCCCTGGGTTCGTCAGGCCACCCCGGTAGCCCTCATTACGCCGACCAAGCCAAAATGTGGGGTCAAGTGAGAATGGCCCCCATGATGTACGGCTGGGAGCGAATCGCCGCCCACGCGGAGACGGAGCAGGCGCTGCGCCCCTCGTAGCGTTGGATCAGTCATCCAGCAGGATGTACACCGCGCCCGACGGGCTCAGGTCGTGGTGCGAGTGGCCCTTCCCGGTGACGTCCTCCATCAATCGGATGTCTCCCGCTCGCAGCACCCGTTTCGACCCATCGCTGGCGCCGATCTCCACCTCGCCGGACAGGTGGATGATCAACCGGCGCTCCGGCAATGGATGAAAGTCCATCTGGCGCGACCCGTCAAACTCCTGCACCCTCACCTCGGACACGCTGATCAGCGCCCCCAACTCGGGGTGCTCTTCCAGATTCAGATCTTCGATGTGACTCTCGCCGTCGGCGTCCGAAAATACGCGATATATTGCCATTCCGTCCCCTCTTCATTTCTGTGATTGATGCGCTAGTCCTCTCGTAAGTGCGGCGCCACCCGTTCGGCGAACAGCTCCAGGTTGGCAATCCCATCGGCCAGCGGCATCCCCGGCCACATCATCCGGAAGCAGCCGTGGGACATCCCCAGCTCCCGGTAACGGGATAGCTCCTCAACTACTTCATCGGGGCTCCCGATCACGAAGCGGTCCCGCGCCAGATCCTCAAACGGTTCCCGGAAGTTCTCCTCGCCCGGCAACGCCTTGTCCTGTCCCCACTGGGCATATGCTTCGTACTTCCCGCCCAGGTATGGCGAGGCGCTGGCAAACGCCTCCTCATGCGTCCGGCCCACGAACACTTCCCTGCCCAGCGGCAGGCGCTCCGGCGCGTCCGAGCCGGCCGCGCCGGCGGCCTCGTGGTACATCTCCACCTGCTGGCTGATAGTATCGAACTTGGCGTGCGGATTCACGTACCAGGTGTAACCCAGCCGAGCCGCCCGCGTGATGGCCGCGTCGCTGTTGGCCGCCACCCACACCGGCGGAGGCTGCTGCACCGGCCGCAGCATCAATTGGGCATCGCGCAGCTGGAAGTATTGGCCGTCATAGTTAACCCGTTCGCCGGACCACAGCAGGCGCATGGCCTCCAAACATTCCAGGTAGCGGCTGACACGGGTGCGGCGCGGAACGCCGAAGTTGTCGTACTCCTCATCCCGGTAGCCGAGCGCCGCCGACAGCGTGAAGTTGCCGCCGGTGATCACGTCCATGGTCGCCACCCGTTCCGCCAGATCGACGGGATGATGCAATGGCACCAGCATGGTCGCCACCAGGCCCATGCCCCGCGCTTCGGCGGATATGCGCGCCAGCAGCGGCATCGTCTGCAACTGCTGATACGGGTCGGTCAGGTAATGCTGGCCCTGATACACCATGTCGAAGCCCAGGTCCCGTGCCGCGCCCACGTAGGAGCAGATGTCGGCGAAGGCCTGCTGCATGTCCGCGCCGGCCGGCTGCTGCGCGATAGCGGAAAGGGAAACTCCAAACTTCATAGTGATGCCTCTTAATTTGTAAAACCGTCATTCCCGTGCAGGCGGGAATCCAGGAACTTGCTACATACAGCGATCTGGATTACGGCCAAAGTCGGAATGACGGGGAGTTACCCGGTCAGGTGATTGCCCAGCAAGTCGATGGCGGACTGTACTGCGCCGTGCTTGGTGGCGTCGCGGTCGCCGCCAACGCGTATCTCGATGGCCGCGTCCTCGCCGTCCTTCACGGCCAGCCCGATCCAGAACGTGCCGATGGGCAGCCCGCTGCGTCCCGCCGCCGGCCCGGTTACGCCGGTGGTGGACAGCGCGTAGTCGGTGCCGGTCAGTTCCAGCGCGCCCCGGGCCATGGCAATCGCCATCTCGCGGCTCACGCTGCCGGCCGTCTCGTAGAGTTCGTCGGGCACTCCCAGTATTTTCTCCTTCAAGCCGCCGGTGTATGCCACCACGCCACCGGGAAAGAACCGGGACGCGCCCGGTATGGTGCCCAAGGTGTAACCCAGCAACCCGTTGGTGCAGGCTTCGGCCACCGACACCGTCTGTCCCCGCTCCAGCAGAATCTCCGCAACCTGTCTGACTTCCACGATTTCGCCTCCTGATGCTCCCTCTCCCGTCAAGGGAGAGGGTTGGGGTGAGGGTGATGGTCGATTAGCTAAACGTCCATCATCTTGTCCGGCGTCATCAGCTCCATGAACTCGATGCGGTTACTCTCCACCAGAGGCCGGATCTCCGCTCCGATTGCCAACGCATCCTGCGGCAGTGAATGTCCGCCGCGCATCGGCGACATCAGCGCCTCGTCGGTCCACTCCAGCACTACCTCGCCGGGTTCGCCCGGCACGGTCCCGCCGTTGAAATAGACCTTGAACTCGCTACGCTGGCCGGCGTCGTGGTAAATCTGCGCCTGCTTCTGCAACAGGCTCGCCACTCGCCGCGCATCGCTGGGTTGCTTGGTCTTGAAAATTCTCCGCAGTACGTACATACCTCATGCTCCTTGGTATTGAATGCCATCCAGAATTGCAAACGCCAATATCATACCGGATTTTCCCCACAGTTCCGCCCATCAATCCTGCAAATCCGATAATCCCGTCAATCCTGATTCTGACGATTCCCTCACTTCTTCCGCAGCAAGGCCAAAAACTCCCGGTTGCCGGCGTCGCCCGTAATCGGAGATTCGATGGTGTCCAGCAGGGCCACGTTGTGCCGCGCTGTCAACCAATCCTGTACTCGCGCCAGGATGTCCGCACGCAGAGCGTCGTCGCGCACCACACCCCCCTTGCCCACCTCGCCCCGTCGCGCCTCAAACTGCGGCTTGATGAGCGCGATCCCAAAACCACCATCTTTCAGCCAACCCAACGGTTCCGGCAACGCCATGGTCAGCGATATAAACGATACGTCCGCCGCCAGCAGGTCCACGCTCTCGGGCAGGTCAAAGGGATAACGCACGTTCACCTTTTCCATACACGACACACGCGGATCGCTGCGCAGCCGGTAGTGGAGTTGCCCGTAGCCCACGTCCACGGCGTACACGCGGCCGGCGCCCCTTTGCAGCAGGCAGTCGGTGAACCCGCCGGTGGACGCCCCCACGTCCAGCGCGGTGATGCCGGCCAGCTCAATTCCGTATTCCGCCGTCCACGTATCCAGCGCGTGGGCCAGCTTGACGCCGCCCCGACTGACATACGGCAGGCGTTGGCGCACTTCCAGCGGGGTATCGGGATGCAGGAACGATCCGGCTTTCTGCACCGGCCCGGCGGGCGCGACGACCGCCCCCGCCATGATGAGCGCCTGGGCCTCTTCCCTGCTCTCCACCAACCCCCGTTCCACCAGCAGCACGTCCGCCCGCTGGCGGCCGGCTCGTCGTTTGGTTCCCGGTCGATCCGGCGCAGGCATGGGCAAGCGCCTATTCCCCGATGAACTGGGGCCGCCGCTTTTCCAGAAACGCCCGGAACCCCTCGTGATAGTCCCGCGTGTCGAACTGGGTCAACGGCAAGTCGGCTTCTTCCGGCGTCAGGTCCAGCGACGGCTTGGCCAGCACCTGGTTCAGGGTCTTCTTGTTCACCGCGTGGGATAGCGGCGCCAGGTTCGCGATGTCCGAGGCAAGTTTGTAGGTGACCTCTTCCAGCTGATCCGACGGAACCACCTGGTTGACCAGGCCGATCCGCAGCGCCTCGTCCGCATCCAGTAATCTCCCGGACAACAGGATGTAGAGAGCGTTGCCCTTGCCCACCAGGTTCACCAGCCCGTACATCTCACGGTGACCGATGGTGATGCCCAACCGAGCCACCGGAATGCCCAGCCGGCTGCCCTCGGCGGCGATGCGCAGGTCGGTAGCCACCGCGAGCTCGCACCCGCCGCCGGCGGCAAACCCGCGAATCATGGAGATCACCGGCGTTCCAATCACAGCCACCGTCTCCAGCAGCCCGTCCACTGCGCGGTTGTAAATGCGGCCCTTGGTTGAATCGCTGCGGTATTCATCGAAATCACCGATGTCGGCGCCCGCCGAGAACGCTTCGCCGCCCGCGCCGGTTATGACCACGCACCGCACGTTGCGGTCGGCGTCCAACGCCCGCATCAACTCGGCCAGCTGACCCCACATAGCGAAGGAAATCGCGTTGCGCTGGGCCGGGCGGTTGATGGTGACGGTGGCGATGGCGTCGTCGCGCCGCAGCAGGATGCAACCCTCCGGGTCAATGGGTTCACCTGCAACTGCGTCCGGCGTGGCGATTGCGGCGTTGGTCATCGAGAGTCGCTCCTGTGGAAAATCGCCGGCAAGCATAACACAGCGCTTGCCTCACGCACGTTTGACACGAGCCGCATTACGTTTCAGACTAGCGCCGTTCCGGCAACACTACCCTAACGATGGAGGTTTGCGGTGCCTACCTATGACTATGACCTGATCGTCATCGGTTCGGGGCCGGCCGGCCAGAGGGCTGCAATCCAGGCAGCGAAACTCGACAAGAGTGTGGCCGCACTGGAAAGGCTGCCCATGCTCGGCGGCGTCGACGTCAACACCGGCACAGCCAGCAAAACCCTTAGAGAGGCCGTGCTGCACCTGACTGGGTTCCGCGAACGCAACATTTACGGCGATTCCTATTCGGTCAAACAGGACATCACCATGAGCGATCTCATGGTACGTACCGGGTACGTGATGCAGCAGCAGGTCGATATGCTCCGCGTACACTTTCTCCGCAACCAGGTGGAGACGATCTACGCGGAGGGTTCGTTCGTTGACCCCCACACTATACGCCTCTCATTCACCGATAGCCGGTTGAACCGCGACATCACTGCGGAAAAGGTGATCATCGCCTGCGGGTCCTTTTCAACCACTCCGCCCATCGTTCACGTGGACGGCCGGCTGATCTTCGTCAGCGATGACGTGCTGAACCTGCCCGACATCCCGCGCACGCTGACCGTCGTGGGCGGCGGCGCCATCGGCCTGGAATATTGCAGCACCTTCGCCGCGTTGGGTTCGCGGGTCACTCTGGTGGACCGGAACCCCCGCCTACTGCAATTCGCCGACGATGAAGTTGTGGATACCCTGGTCTATCACTTGCGGCAAAACGGCGTAACGCTGCGCCTGAACGAAAACGTCAACGACATCGAGTACATGCGAGACCATCGCGGCGACCGGGTCCGCGTGCTGCTCGAAAGCGGCAAACAGATCGTCAGCGACGCCGTCATGTATTGCGTAGGACGCACCGGCAACACCGCCGCCCTCAATCTGGAGGCGGCCGGCATTCAATCCGACGCCCGCGGCCGCATCAGCGTGGACAAGGACTACCAGACCTGCGTGGAAGGCATCTACGCGGTCGGCGGAGTCATAGGCTTCCCCGACCTCACCTCCACCTCGCGGATGCAGGGTCGGCTCGCCGCCTGCCACGCCTTTGGCGAGCCGATTAATCGCTTCGACGGCCTCCTGCCCTACACCGTCAGAACGATTCCGGAGGTAGCCATGGTTGGCAAGACGGAATCGGAGCTTACTGACGCCGGGGTGTCCTACGAAGTGGGCAAGGCTAACTATCAGGAGACCATGAGCAGCGTCATGCAGGGCGACAACGCCGGCCTGTTGAAGCTCCTCTTCGACACGGAATCCAGGAAACTGCTCGGCGTCCACATTCTCGGTGAGGACGCATCGGAGTTGATCCACATTGGACAGGCGGTCATGGCCCATGGCGGAACGGTTGACTACTTCACCGAGGTCGTAATCAGCTATCCCTCCCTCGCCGAGTGCTACGCCACCGCCGCCCTGAACGGCATCAATCGCTTGGAAGCGTGACGTGCCGCAGCCCTACGGCAACATAAGGGTGTGTGAAAGGCCAGCAGGCGCGCTTGTCGCGGCTCCCGTTGCTTGTATAATGGCCGGCGTTGGCTGGGGCCGACCAATTTGAGCTGGGAGCCATCCCGATGAAGAACAAGGTCTATCCCGATTTCGATTCTGCCGTTGCCGATATGAAGAAAGGCATGACGTTCATGTCGCCGGGTTTCGGCAACGTGGGCCTGGCCCGCAACTTGTTGGCCGCCGTGCATCGTCTGGGCGTCAAAGAGTTGACGGGTATTTCCAACAACGCCGGCAGCCTGGACGACCGTGTCGATGTGGGCACCTTGATCGAAGCCGGGCAGATCAAAAAAATGATCTGCGCTTTCACCGCTCCCACCCATCCGTCCCAAATCACCCCGTTCGTGCAGATGTACAATGACGATCTGCTCGACGCCGAGCTGGTTCCCCAGGGCACTTTGGCCGAGCGGATGCGCGCGGCGGCTGCCGGCATCGGCGCGTTCTACACCCCCGCCAGCGTGGGAACCGAGCTTGCCGAGGGCAAGGAGCACCGGGAGATCAACGGACGTACCTACGTGCTGGAATATCCGCTGCCCGCTGATTTCGCGCTCATCCGCGCCTACCGCGCCGACACCTTCGGCAACCTGCAATTCCGCCTCACCCAGCGCAACTTCAACCCGATAATGGCAATGGCCGCTGACATAACCGTCGTGGAGGTCGAGGATAGCATAGTGGAGCCCGGCGAAATTGACCCCGATTGCGTTCACGTCCCCGGCGTGTACGTTGACCGCCTGGTCAAGATACCCGAAGACGGCATCTGGGACTAGGACCCGCTGGCAGCTGCCGTCATTCCGGCGAAAGCCGGAATCCAGGAAGGATAATCGAGCAATCCTCGCTTATCCTGTCCATCCACGCCAAAACACCTGAAAGGAGTGGACAAATGACCACCGCTGACAAGCCCCGTCTCTCCCGACAAGCCATGTGTGACCGCTTGGCCATGGAGTTTCAGGACGGCTGGATCGTGAACCTGGGCGTCGGAATGCCCACGCTGTGCTCCAACTACCTTGAGTGTGAGCCGGACAAGGAAATCATCTTCCACTCGGAAAACGGCGTGATCGGGTTCGGCCCGCTGGCCCCCGCCGGCGAAGAGGATAGACACCTGGTCAACGCCGGCGGCCAGAACGTTGTCGCGCTGCCCGGCATGGCCATCGTCCACCACGCCGATTCCTTCGGGCTGATTCGCAAGGGCATGGTGGATGTCACTGTGATGGGCGCCTACGAGGTGTCGGAGAACGGCGACTTCGCCAACTGGCGCATACCAGTGCGCAAGGGCGGCGGCATCGGCGGGGCCATGGACCTGGCAGCGTGCGCCAAGCGGGTGTTCATCGCCATGGAGCACAACCAGCGCAACGGCGCGCCCCGCGTCCTGAAGAGCTGCAACCTACCCATCACGGCGCCCGGCGTGGTCAAGCTGCTGGCCACCGACCTGGGCCTGTTCGAGATCACCGAGGCGGGATTCGTCCTGAAAGAACACGCCCCCGGCTGGTCCCCCGAGGACATCCAGGAGCAGACTGAGGCGGAACTGATCATCGCCGACGACCTACGTGAGATACGAGTACGGCCGGAGTAACTTCCAACGGCATATAGCGAAGCAAATGGGCAGCACATTTCGCGCCGCCCACTTGCTTATTTGTCCACCGCCTTTGGCGAGTCCCATCGTCCAAAAATAGGCTACCCAAAATACCCCTGCCCTCCGTTCACGTGCAGGGTCTGGCCGGTTACGAAGCCGCCGTCATCCGTGCACAGGAAGGTGACCGCCGATGCGATCTCTTCGGGCTTGCCCTGCCTGCCAAGCGGGATGCCCGAAGAGTCGGGGACCCGACCGGCGTACCACTCGGGGTTGGCCCGGGACGTGTCGATGCTGCCGGGCGCAATCACGTTGACCCGGATGTTGTGGGGCGCGAATTCCGATGCTAGGGCCCGGGCCATCCCCACCAGGCCCATCTTGGCCGCCGACACATGCGCCCGCTGCGCCGTGCCGCGGAACGCGCCGTCGCCCGTCAAAAAGACTATGCGCCCGAAGTTGTTGTCCACCATCTGCTGGATGACGCCGCGTGTCGTGTAAAAAGAGCCGTCCAGCACCACACCGCGCACGTGCTCCCAGTCTTCCAGGGTCAACTCGGTGAACGGCTTGTGTGGACGGATGGCCGCGTTGTTAATCAGGATGTCAATGCGGCCGAACGTGGACATCGCCGCGTCAATCATGGCGTCCACCTGCTCTTTCTGCGACACATCGGCCAGCACTGGCAGCGCCTTGACGCCCAGTTCCTCAACCGCCGCCGCGGTGGCCTCCGCCTCATCCCGGTTGCTGCGGGCGTTAACCACGATGTTCGCTCCCTCTGATGCCATCATCAACGCCGTCGCGCGGCCAATGTTGCGGCCCGATCCGGTGATCAACGCTACTCTGCCGTCCAGCTTGCCCATGTTTCCGTCTCCTCACATTCCAGAATCCTGTGGTTGAATGCGGGCATTATAGCGTACCACTCGAACTGCCCCTATACTGTCCTCATGCGTTACATTTTGCCCGTCCTCGCCGTGCTGCTGATCAGCCTGGCGCTTGCCTGCGGCGACGAGACATCAACCAACCCCGATGCCCAGGCGACCATAGACGCGGCGATTGCCCGGATCAATGTTACCCTGGCGGCGCAAGTGGATGAAACGACGCCGACGCCGACTGCAACGCCCACCGCCACTCCCGCAGCTGACGCGCCAACCCCGTCCCCTACTGTAGTACCCACGCTGCCCCCGACACCGGAACCTGAGCCGCAGCGGTCTCCTACTGCCACTGCCGGGCCACCCCCGGACGCTCTGACCCGGGTGCGTAACTGGGATTACGCACTGCAGAACGTTCCTGAATCGGTGGCCCGAATTGCCGCCATCCCCTGGATTACTGACGGGCTGGAAGAAGGCAACGAATTTAACGCTGCCGAGCGGTTGGTCAATATCGCAATTGACGCGCCGGAAGCTTTGGATGTATTGCTCAATGCAGACTCCATAAGCGAGCGGCTGTCTCCTTTACACCTGCCGGCTGCTTTGTCCTTACAACGAATGGCGCAGAACCGACCTGACCGTTTGGCCCAACTCACCAGAGCCGGATGGTTCCGCGACGGATTGACTGAGGCTGAGGCCGCCATCGTAGCCGCGCTTTACGAACGCTCCAGGTTTCAGTCGCCCGAATTCGACAGCATAGTGAGCGATCCCGGCATACTTGCCGTTGAAATAGCCTCCGCCAGGAACCGCGCCGGCGAGATCGTTCCCATCGCCGTCATACGATCCGGAAGCCCTCCGGCTGACTCGCCGGTCATCACCGTCACTCAACTTGCGGTACCCCTCCTGGAAGAGATGTTTGACGCGCCTTTTCCCACGCCGGCTATCGTCATACATGTCACGCAATACGTAGCCGGTACGGCTGCCGGCACCAATCACCAGACCCACGTTACCTTGAAACCCGAACTGGATACCAATGAAGAGCCGGATTTCGGATACCATGCCATTTTCCACGAGATCGCGCACTACTATCTGTACGCCCGCCCCACATGGTACGCCGAAGGCGCCGCCGACTTCGCGGCGTCCTATGCGCGACATATCACTGCCGGCGCTCCAATCGAAGCCACCAACAGCCCATGCGCCGTGACAACCTCGCTTCGTGACCTGGAACTGCTGTTGCCCACCGATGCCGGAGATGTCGGAGCCGGCGTGAACCCTGACCTGTGGCAGTGCAATTACTCATTAGGCGAGCGGCTGATGCTTGCCCTCTACAACCAACTCGGAGCGGAACGGTTCCTGCAGGGCTGGCGTGAGCTGTACCACACTGTGGCGCGGCAGCCATCGTATCCCTCCCAGTACGACTTTCAGAACGAGGTCGAACTGCGGGTGGCCTGGCTGCGCGCCGGAGGCCGGTTGATGCAGCCGGAGTTGGAACATATTTGGGACCAATGGTATCGTGGCACGGCCAGCCCGAACGTCGCAGCAGTGCCGGACTCTACGGCGCCGAACCCCGACCTACCCTCGGTTAGCGGACGCATCGACCGCGCGTATCTGACGCTGACGCTGGCGGGTTCCCCGACAGGCAGCTTTTCGGATCGCGACGTTTCCGGCTGGGTGTACCTGGCTTTGGAATACTCTCACGGGGTCGTAGGCAATCCCCGGCAACTTACCCTGGAGGTCGTTGAGCATTTCCAGGATGGGTTCGCCTACTCCCGTCGCAACGTCACCATCGATTTTGAGCCGCAGTATTCCGGGGGCACTCAGTGGATTTCCCTGGGCCCATCGCCACCCAACCGCTGGGCTCCCGGTCGCTATTGGGCCTACGTGTATGAGTCAGGGCGCAAAGTGGCCGAGGTGGAGTTCGAAGTAACGCCGTAAGGGACGGCTGATTACGGGTCGAAAGGGTCCTTCAGGCGAGCAACCGATTCAACCCTGCGTGGCGCGCCGGGTCCAGGTCGCGCCCGGCGAGGGCCGGGTGATCAGGGCCGTAGCGGTGGCAGCGGAAGGTGGCGTTGGTGTATTCCATACCGGCCCCTCCGCCGGCCGCATTACTGTACATGAAGAACGGGTTGATGTATTCCCAAACTATTTCGCCCCTGGGAGTCACCTCGAACATACGGCCCGGCGCGCCCTCACAGATCAGTGTGTTGCCGTTGGGCTGCCGTTCGGCGCTGCTGATGTTGTAGCTGTAGAACGATATGGGCGGCGCGCCCAGGTATTGCCAGTGAATCTCGTTGGTTTCGGGATCAACTTCGACGATGCGGGAATGGCTGGCGCCGCGGCGATGGCTGCCGTTGTCGAAAATAAGTACGCGGCCACTGTCCAGCCAGGTAGGATGGTGCTGCTGGTAGAGTTCGCCGGGCCCCCACTTCCACTTGAACGCTCCGGAGGCGCGGTCAACGATGCCCACGGTGCTGGTAAGACGGAAGCTGACCAGGAGATCGCCATCGGGGGTAACGTTGAGGCAATTCTGGTGGGTCCATTCGCGACGTGGTTCCATGTGGGAGATAATGTCCTCGGATAGGTCCAGGTGTTCCCAGGAACGCCATTCCCAGACGGTGGCTCCGTCGGGAGTAATCTCGCGGACAACGTCGCCCAGCATACCCGGAGCGAAATCAACGTCGTATCCGCCCTGCACCTGATCCGGCAGGCCGTTGGGGAGAGGTTCCCAGAGCAACGCCAAAGTGTTGCCGTTGGGCAGGCGTTCGTAGTCGTGATGCAGCGCGTTGTCCCGGTAAGCCCACACCAGGTTGCTGTCCCAATCCAGCTCGATGATGCTGGCCGACGAGCCGCCCACGGTTTCGATGCCGCCGGCATCCTGGGGCGGCATGGTCCGGCAGAGCAGGTTGCCGTTGTCCAGCAGGTAGGCGTAATGGATGCCTTCCCCGGAGTGCCAGCGATGGACGACGTTGCCGCGCATGTCAATCAGGTAGGCATCGTGCCCGCCGCGGGTGGTGGAGAACAGCGTATAGCCCCGTTGACAAGCTGCCGGCGTGTAGTGAATCAACCCCACCGGATGATGAATAGACCAGCCCATGAAAATGTCCTCCGTACTGATGGTTGGCGGATTATAGCAGGGGGTGGTCCGGGCGCCCGCATACCGGCGGCGACGGTGGTGTGCTATCTTGCGCGGCGTGTGGATTTTCCTGGCCATTTGCAGCGCAGCCTCGCTGGGACTCGCGAACATCGCCCACAAGCGGCTGCTGGACAACTACCTGGACGGCGTCGGCGTGCTGGGCGCCGGTTCGATTTTGACCCGCCTGACCTTCGGCGCGATTGTCCTGGCGGTGGTGGGCTGGCCTACGGATGCGCCGTTGCAGGCGGTGAGTATGGGACTGCTGTCGGGAGTGTGCCTGGGGGCTGGCCTGCTGTTCCTGTTCCTGGGATTGAAACTGGGGGAGGCCTCGCGGGCGGTGGCGGTGAGCCAGACCAATCCCATCCTGGTGGCGCTGCTGGTGCTGGCGATACTGGGGGAGCACGTTGGCCCGTGGCAATGGACGGCCATCGCGCTGGTGGTATGCGGCGCGATCCTGGTTTCCGTGGAGGGATTGGGGAGGCGGCTGTTCCGGCTTACGCCGGGGCTGACCGCGTTGGTCGCCAGTTCGGTGGGACTGGGCCTGTCTTTCTTCCTGGCGAAGCTGGTGCTGGACGAGCTGACGCCGTGGGAGGTGTTCATGCTGCAGGAGCTGGGGATGGCGCCGGTGTTCTGCGTGTTCGGCCAACCGTCCAACTGGCGCAAGCTGTACGCCGGGCTGCGCTCCAAGCCGGCGCTGGCAACGTTCCTGATCGGCGAAGCGCTGCTGCCACAACTGGCGATAGCGCTGTTCCTGTGGTCGTTCGCTTACGGGCCGGTGTCGCTGGCGTCGGCGATCCTGGCGACGCGGCCGATGTTCGTATTCATCGCGGGGTCGCTGCTGAGCTGGCGCAGGTTGGGCCTGCTGCAGGAGTCGCTGGGAACGTCGGCGCTGGTGGCCAAGTTCATCGCGATTGTGATGATCGTTGCCGGGACCACGCTGCTGGCGGTGGCCTGATGGCGGTTCGACAGGCTCGCCATGAGCGGGAGGCAGCCGGCTTTGGGCGGGCGCCCGCCGGCGGCTACAGCGAAACTGACTCCGCCGGGCGGCTGCGGAACTTGAGGCTCCAGAAGTGGACCACGCCGACGATGACGAACAGCCCGACGCAGTACCAGACGATGCCCCACGAAGCGTCGAACAGGGCCCGGGCCAGGACGATTGAAGAGACATAGACGAAGGCCAGCGTCCACGTCGTGCTGCGGGTGCGCCAGAGGATGGCCAACGCGGGCAGGGCGATGAGCAGGACCGGGCCGGTGAGGACGGCGGCGGTAACGCCCACTGCCGTGGCCGCGCCACGGCCGCCTCGGAACCGCAGCCAGACCGGCCAGACGTGTCCGGCGATGGCGGCGGCTCCGCTCAGCAATCCGAGGCCGGACACGGTGTCCCAGGAGCCGGCGAGGACGTTGAAGAACACCACCGCGACAGCGCCTTTGGCGATGTCCAGCGTGCCGACGAACACTCCCCAACGGGAGCCGAGCAGGCGTCCGATGTTGGCCGCGCCGGCGTTGCCATCGCCGGCTGATCTGATGTCAGCGAACGCGCCGCCGACCCTTTGCGCGACGAGATAAGCGGTCGGCAGGCTGCCCAGCAGGTAACCGAGTCCGCCGGCGGCGGACCACGCCAGCAGCCAGAGCATGTGTCACCATTCCGTCAGGCCGGTACCAGGCTCCCGGTCTTTACCTGGGTGCACCAGTGCCGGTATTTGGGGTTGTTGCCCACCACGATGTCGAAGTAGAGGCGCTGCAATTCGCTGGAGATGGGGCCCGGCTGCCCGTCGGCGATGGGCCGGCAGTCCAGCTCCACCACCGGCGTGAGGTGGGCGGCGGTGCCGCTGAGGAAGACCTCATCGGCGAGGTACAGCTCACTGCGGTCGATGGTGCGCATGTCGATGTCCAGGCCCAACTCGGTGCGGGCGAGTTGCATCACGGTGTCCCGGGTGATGCCGCCCAGGGCGTTGTCCTCCAGGCCCGGGGTGTAGATGCGCCCGTCCTTGACCATGAACAGGTTTTCGCCGGAACCCTCAGAGACATGGCCGTCGTGGTTGAGCAGGATGGCCTCGTCAAAGCCGCTGAGGGTGGCCTCGGTCTTGGCGAGGATGCTGTTGACGTAGATGCCGCAGGCCTTGATGCGAGCGGGGATCATGGGGTCGTCAACGCGCCGCCACGAGGAGGTGCAGCAGCGCAGGCGGTCGCTGCCCAGGTAGTTTCCGAAGGGAACGGTGATGAGGGTGAAGTCGGCCGCCAGTTCCTGGAGCTTGAGGTTGGCGACGAGTTCCTCGCTCTTGTAGGCGAGCGGGCGGATGTAGATGTCGGAATCGTGCCGGTTCTGCTTGACCAGCTCCACGGTGATGTCGCAGAGTTCGTCGGCGGTGTAGGGAATGTCCAGCATGAGGATGCGGCAGCCGTCGAGCAGGCGGACGTAGTGCTCGCGCATGCGGAAGATGTTGATGGCTTCCTGCTCGGCGTTCCAGTTGCCGCGGATGCCCTCGAAAACGCCGGTGCCGTAGTGGAGAGCGTGGGTCATTACGCTTACTTTGGCCTCGCTTACGGGAACGAACCGGCCACGGAAGAAGACCTGGAGTTCGTCGGCGTTGAAGGAAGCCTGGCCGTTGTTGGCGCCGTTGGTAGTCACGTAATGCCCCCTTATGAGCAAAGATTGCCGGGTATTATAGCGTTGGGCGCAAAAAGTTGGCAATCTTGGAAGTAGCGGCGGAGGCGCATGAAGGTGGAGAGGCGGAAGCCGGCTTTGGCGACGCGCTGGATGACGTCGTGGGGCTCCGGGGGTTCGGTGGGATCCCAGTCGTCGCTGACGGCTTGGGCGATGCGGCGCATCTTGATGATGGCGAGTTCGGGGGCGAACCGGCGGTTGAGGGCGTTGATGCGGCGGCGGATTTGGGAGATGGTCATGGGATTACCTCCGAGAGGGAGTTATTGGCATGGATGAAACCGCCAGAGGCGGACCTACGGCAGGATGGACGGGATTATGGGATTTCCCGCTTATTTCCGCTCATTTCGGTTCGTTTGAGTAGGGCGTTGGGGTAGGTTATCGCGGTGAATGGGGGACGATTGGGCGGGTGTTGGGGGTGATATTGGTGTTTTCGGCGGGCATTTGAGAGGGTTTTGGGGGTGGTGGTTTGACAGGCTCACCATGAGCGGGTCGTGGCTGCATGAGCGGGAGTTGGGCGATTGGATGGTTTAGTTAATGGTACGGATGGATGGAGGCTAGGGACAAGGGGGAAAGCGTCACTTATGGGGTGCAAATTGGACCGGGGACAACCTGGACATCCTACTTTTTCAAAAATTTGGCAAAATCGGCATGCCGGCTGCGTCTCGCGGTTTGGCTTGGCTTTGGTATAAAAGCGGCGTTGCACGGAGCGGCGGCGGCTCGCCTGTTGTGACTCAACACGCCGTCGCTCCAACTTCATACTGAAGGCTGGGTTCCTGCTTTCGCGGGAATGACGGAACCAAAGAGGGAATACAAAATGCCGGAACAATTTTCCAACGAACTGACGCAACGATTGCGCAAGGCCGAAGAAGCCGCGGCATACGTCGAGAGGCTGGAATCCCTGGCTTCCGAGGCGCCCGCACTGCGGGAACAGGTGAGCATACTGCAACGGATGGAGGAGCGGGAGCGCCACCGGGAGGACGGGCTGGAACGGGCGCGTTTCGCGCTGGAAGCGGCGAACCGGGCGCAGCAGAACCTGCCCGAGATCGTGGCCGGCGCGGCCAACCTGGTGAACCGGATGGCGGAGACGCTGCGGGAAGTGGATACCTTGCGCCGGGAAGCCACCGCCGCCCTGAGCGTGGTTGACCGCATGGACTACGAGGACGAGCTGGACCAGATACCGGAACCCCAGGAAGGCGAGCAGGACGGCGGATTCGCCCGGGACCCGCAGTCCAGCCGGATGATCATCGCGTCGCGTCACGGCAGCACGCGGGTGCGGCAGATGATTGAGGCGATGTGCCCCGGGTTTGAGGTGTTCGCGGGCTGCGATCTGGACGCCGTTCCCATGCGGCGGGAACTGACGACGATGATCATGGCGCAGCTGGCTGCGGAGGTTGAAGCGAGCCGGCCGCAGCAGCGCCGGCCGGCTCCGCCGCCACCGCCGCAGATGTCGGAAGCGACGGGGGCGCCCGCGACTCCGGTTGTGCAGGAATCGGGGGCTGAGGGCTAGGATATGGTATCCTGCCGGGATGCAAAACTTTGGCTTGCTGCTATGGCTGCTGCCCCGGCGGATGCGTTCGGCGTGGGGGCTGCTGGCCGTCACCGCGTTCGGCGTGCTGGCGGCGGTCACGATCATGGCCCTGGGCGCGATGTATTCGCAAGCCCTGGCGGAAGCGGGCCTGCGGCACTCCCTGGCGGTGACGTCTCCGACCATCATAAACACGCAGGTGGTGGTGCGAAACCGTCCGATGGGGCCGGAGGATTACGCGGCCCTGCGCACCGATATTGAGGGGATTGTCCAGGAGGACGTGGGCTATCTGCTCAGGGACGTACACCGCTACGCCAAGATGCTGCCCAGCCTGCCGCTGACGCAGGTGGGAGCGCCGTATGGCGTGAACGACGCTCCGCTGGGCCGGCCCTTTTTTGTAACGGGATTTACCGAACACTCGCGCCTGACGGAAGGACGCTGGCCGTCGGATGCGGTGACCATGGATGCCGGCGGCTGTCCGCATCTGGACCCGCCCGGGTGCCCCAGGATCGAGGGCGTGATGGGGGTGGATACCGCGCGCCTGCTGGGTTGGGGAGTGGGCAAGGAGACCTGGTTGGTGGTGTTCGAGGGCGATGACCCAGAGCCCGCCGAGTACATCGCGGTAACCATCGTGGGCATCGCGGAAGCCATCGACCCGCGAGCCGAGTACTGGATGGGGTCGTCCGATTACTTTCGGTTCAGCGACTGGGAAGGCCGGCCGGTGGCGCCGATATACGTGTCGGAAGGCGCATACTTCAACGGCATAGGGGAACCGTATCCGACGCTGGTGGGCGACTACGGATGGTTCCTGTACATCGTTCCCGACCTTATCACCTCCGATACGGTGCAGCAGACGCGGGATGACCTGACGGCGCTGGAAACGGACATCAATAGTCAATACCCGCGTTCGTACATCCTGACCGGCCTGGAAAACAGCCGGGGCACCGGTTTGCTGGCCACCTACCAGCGAGAGCTGACCCTGGCCCGGGCGCCGTTGTTCCTGTTCATCTCGCTGGTGGTGGTGGTGATCCTGTATTTCCTGGCGCTGGCGGTCAGCCTGCTGGCGGGCGCGCGGTCGGCTGAATCTTCGATGATGCGGAGCCGGGGCGCCAGCGTGGGCCAAATCAGCGGGATGCTGGCGGTTGGCGAAGGTCTGATCGTGGTGGCGGCGACGGCCATTGGGCCGCTGCTGGCGTGGGGAATCGGCAGCCTGTTCCTGGTGGGTTCCATCAACCCGGCCGACCGGGCCGGCGTGGGCGACACGCCCCTGGACGTAAGTTTGTCCTGGCAGATGTACGCCATGGGCGCGCTGGGGGGACTGTTGAGCCTGGCGGTGCTCACGGTGGCGGGAGGGAACCTGGCCCGGCTGGGCATCCTGGACTTCCTGCGGGCGCGGGCCCGGCCGCCGTCGGCTCCGTGGCTGCAACGGTATTACATCGACGTGCTGGCGGTGGTGGCGCTGGGCGTGTTGATCTGGCAGATCCGGCAACGGGGCGGGTTTGTGGAAGGCAGCCTGACCGGGCGCGGGCCGTCGCTGGACCCGTCGCTGCTGGTAGCACCGTCGGCGGCGTTGCTGACGCTGGCGTTCCTGATGCTGCGCGCGCTGCCCTGGTTAATGAAGGCCACGGCGTGGGCCGGCCAGCGAGCGGCTCCGGCGTGGGCCGCGCTGTCGCTGCGACGCATGGCCCGGCACCCGCTGCCCTACGCATCGCTGACGGTGGTGGTGACGCTGGCGGCGGCCCTGGGGGTATTCGCCGGGTCGTTCCAGACTACGCTGGCCCGCAGCGAAGCGGACCAAGCCAGCCATCGGATCGGTGGCGACATGGTCCTGGGCGGCGCCCGGTTCCTGGGCAGGGCGGAAACCGAACGAGTGGACCGGCTGCTAGCCATCGACGGCGTGAATGCGGTGGCGCCGGTGATCCGCGAGTCGGTGGGTTTTCTGGACGGAGGGACGCAACGCGGGATCGTGATGGGGGTTGACCCGATCACAATGCCGGCCACGACCTGGTGGCGCGAGGACTTCGCGGAAGGGGAGCCGGTCCCGCTGGACACGCTGCTGGCCCCGCTGCGCCGCACACTGACGCCGGAAGCGGCGGGAGTGGCGCTGCCGCCGGGCACCGAGCGGGTTGGCATCTGGGCGCGACGGGACGACGGGGAAAACGTGGGCGCGGGTGTGCCGCTGCCCAGCTACCGGCTGTGGGCGCGCATCGGCAACGAGCAGGGAATGTATCGCAACCTGGAGATGGGAGTGCTCGCGCCGCAGTTCGGGAGAGGGGAACCGTGGCAATACCTTTCCGCGCCATTGGCGACGGAACATCAAACCCTGTCGGATGAGGAACGGTGGCGGGTGGTCTCGGTGCATATATCCGGCGACACTTTCTCGCGGACGCCGCCGGGGGGACTGTCATTCGACGACATCACGGCGCACGGGCCGAGCCTGCCCGAAGGCGAGGTGGTGGTGGAAGGGTTCGAGGAAGTAGGCCCCTGGACGGCACTGCCCCAGGGTGGGAACGTGGCTGACCGCACGGAGCGCACACCCGAGGCGGCCCGCAGCGGCGATGCGGGTCTGTGGATCAGGTGGGAAGAACCGCTGGGCCGCTCGCCCCGGGGCATCATAATACCGCCGGGCCAGTTGCCGTTGCCGGCGTTGGCCGGCCCCCAGTTCGAGGTGGGCCAACGGGTGCGGATCACGGTTGACGGCTACGTGGTACCCACGCGGGTTACGGGCACGGTGAATCACTTCCCAACGCTGGATAACGGGCGTCCGTTCGTGGTGGTGTCGGTACATGAGCTGCGGGCCTGGCTGGACCAGGCGCCGGGAGCCAGTCCGATCACGCCCGACGAGTGGTGGTTCAACATATCAGATGACCCCGGCCTGGACCGGGAGGCGGTGGCCGTCGCGATACAGGACGTAGGGTATCGACTATCGTTCCTGCGCGACCGGGTGGCGGAGGTTGACCTGGCCACGAGGAACCCGTTGGCCGGCGGAGCCTGGGACGCGCTGGCCGGGATCGGGCTGGCGACGCTGGCCCTGGCCGTGGGGCTGGCGCTTTGCGCGCACGCGGCAGTAGCGGTGCGCGAGCAGCGGGTGGACCTGTCGGTGGGGGCGGCTCTAGGGCTGCCGCTCTGGCAGCGTTTGGCCGGGCTGGCGCTGGAACGCGCCATAGTCGGAGCGCTGGGCATCGTCATCGGAGGGCTGGCCGGCTGGGCGCTGGCCCGGTGGACGCTGGGTGAACTGGCCGGAAACGTCGCCGGCGGAGAAGTGACGCCGCCGCTGGTGTTCATTGCGCAGGGGCCATGGCTGGCAGCGACCTTCATTTGCCTGGCGATAGCGGCGGCGGCGGCGATGGCGCTGGGCGGGATGACGGCCAGCCGGCTGCATCCGCCGGAAGTGTTGCGGGAGACGGGGTGATGGCCGCTATCCTCAACCTGGGCTACGTTCTGGCGCGGAGGCGGCTGATGTCGTCTTTCCGGATCGAGCTGACGGTGCTGCTGGGGGTCACACTGGCGGTGGTGCTGCTGTCCAGCGCGGTGGTGTTCAACGACCTGCTGGCCGAGACCGCGCTGCGCCGAACGCTGGCCGAGGCGGATTCGGGCGACGTGAACATCTGGGTACGCGTGTTCAATGACCTGGACGACCCGCGGGTGGCGACGGCGGCCAGCGACCGGTACCGGAACGCCCAGCGATTCGTTGACGAGCGCGTGCTTCCGGCCCTGGGCGGCGCCATCGGCGAGGCGTCCTTCCAGGTGGAAACGGCGACGTTCTACTTCACCGGTCGGCCCAACCTGGACCTGCCCAACGACGTCCGGCCACGGGGACGACTGCAATACCTGTCGGAGGTGCAGGAAGGGAAGGCGCGCCTGGTCGAGGGTCGCTGGCCGGGCATCGCCGGCGACGGCGGGTACGACGACAGCACCGGGGCAACGGACGACGTTGTGATAGAGGTGGCCATTGACCCGACGGGCTTTGAGTTCCTGGGCATTCCGCTGGGCGAGGGGTTCAGCATCGTCCCCGCCACGGGCGGCGACGGGCAACCCTCCACGCGGGTGGTGGTGGTTGGAGTGATTGAGCCGGTGGACCGGGAGGAAGAATTCTGGTACCGGCGCGACAAACTGCTTTCCTATCACGATGACGACTGGACGCTGGTGCCGCTGTTCGCGTCGGAAGAGGCCTTGCGCCAACAGGTTGGACGGCGCTATCCCGGCATTTACACCAGTTCGGCGTGGTTCCTGCAGGTTGACCGCACCGGCCTGCCGGCGAAGCAGGTTGATGAGTTCCAGCTTGCGCTGAGGCAGATGCGCCGGGAGGTGGCGAACCAACTGCCCAATGGCAGTACGTCCACCGGGCTGGCGAGGATTCTGGAAGACCACGAAGAGCGGTTGCTGCTGGCGCGGATTCCACTGTTTCTGATGGTGTTTCTGGTCACCGGGATCCTGGCCTATTACCTGACAATCACGGCTGGCATGGTGATCCGGGCGCGGGCCGCGGAAATCGCGATGCTCAAGAGCCGGGGCGCGACCACGTTTCAGATTGGCGTGCTGACGCTGGTGGAAGGGCTGCTGCTGGCCGTGCCGGCGGTGATCGTCGGGGTGCTGCTGTCGCCGCTGCTGGCCAAGGGATTGGGCGGGCTGGTATTCGACGCCGCCGCGATTGGGCAGGAGGCCAGCAGCGCGCCGGTGTCGCTGTCCTGGCAGGCGTTCGGCATGGGCGCAGCCGGCGCGGCGTTGGCGGTGCTGGTGCTGTCGTTGGCGACGCTGGCGGCGGCGGGCAAGGGCATCGTCGAGTTTCGCCAGGCCGGGGCCAGGCCGGCGCAGACGCCCTTTGTCCACAGGTATTACCTGGACCTGCTGGCCCTGGTGGTCATCGCCTTTCTGTGGTGGCAGATCTCCAATCGCGGCACGGTGCTGACCCGGAGCCTGGGCGGGCGCGACCTGGAGATCGATTTTGCCCTGCTGCTGGGCCCGGTGCTGGGCCTGATTGCCCTGGGCCTCCTGGTGATGCGATTCTTCCCGCTGGCGATGGGGTTGCTGTCCCGAGTAGTGGGGCCGGTGGGTCCCGGCTGGCTGGTGCAGGGCCTGCGGCACATCGCGCGGGATCCCATCGCCCCTGGGAGCCTGGTGGCACTGCTCATGCTGGCGACGGCGCTGGGCGTGGTGGGCAGCGCGTTTTCGGCTACGTTGAACCGCAGCCTGGATGACCGGGTGCGGTACGAGACCGGAGCGGATATACGCATCCAGCACGACGCGGGACGCATACCGCGGGCCTATTCCGGCGCTTCCCGAGCGGTTCCCGACTCCGCCGAGGTGATGCGAACGGAGGGAAGCCTGTTGACCGAAGGGTTCGGTTCGCAGCGCGTTTCGGTGCTGGCGGTTGAGTCGGAGCGGCTGGCGGAAGTAGCCTGGTGGCGGGAGGATTTCGGCGAGGGCAACACGCTGGCCGAGCTGATGGCGGCGATTGAGCCGGACCGGGACGTGGCCGATGGGCTGCCGCTCCCGGAAGGTACCAGCGGTCTCTCCCTGTGGGCGCGCACGGGGGACTTGCAGAGCCGGCTGGTGAGCGTGTCGGCCCGCGTGCGCGACGGCGCCGGGCGCAACTATGACGTACCGCTGGGCGACGTCGCCGGACGGGAGTGGGTACGGCTGGAGAGCGACCTTGCCCTGCGGTTGGGCAGGACGGGGCGCCCCACCGATAACGAGGAACGGCCGCGCATCGACCAGCCGCCCCATACGTTGATCAACCTGCAGATAGTGGGGCGCACCGGCGGTGATCGTCCGGGCGTCCTGTTCATCGAAGAGTTGAGCGCGCAAACACCCGGGGGAGAAGTAGTGATTGCTCCGTTCGACACGGCGGACGGCTGGGGCGTGATCGAGGACTACGTGCGGCCCGGTCTGTATTCCCTAGAGACCAGCCGGAACGTATCTCGTACCGGAGCTGGCGGCTCGACGGTTTTCAGTTGGGCGCCAGGAGGCATCGGAGCGCCCGGCCTGAAGCCCGGCGGCCCCACGGAGCCGTTGCCGGTGGTGGTGAGCCCCGGGATCCTGGAAGCCGCCGGGGCCGAGGTCGGAGACCGCATCAGCCTGGGCATGTCCACGTTTGCGCTGCCCGTGGAGATTGTGGAGGTGACCGACTTCTTCCCGACCGTTGACCCCCGCGAGCAGCCCTTCGTGGTCGCCGACCTGGGCGAGTTCGTGGAATACTCGAACCGGCACGGCCGGCGCATTTTTGGTGGCGCGGGCGAGCTTTGGGTTGACCGGGACAGTCTTCCGGGCGATTTGACCGGCGCGATGGCGGAGGCCGCCGCAGCCGACGAATTAATCCGGGACATCGGGATAACCAGCGGCGGGGTGATGGTGGCCGAAGAGGAGATCGAGCTGCGAGGGCAGCAGCCATTGGCCAACGCCGGCTGGGGCGGTTTGCTGGTCATAATGTTCCTGGCCCTGGCGCTGGCCAGCGCTTCCGGCATCGCCCTGTTCTGTTGGTTGGATACTCGCGAGCGTCAGACCGAGTTCGCCCTGTTGCGCACCCTGGGCAGCAGCCGGGGGCAGCTCAACGCCGTGGTGTGGTTCAACCTGGCCATCGTGGTGATCGCCGGTGTGGCCGTCGGAACGTGGGCGGGCGCGCAGATCGGGGCGGCCCTTTTGCCGGTGCTGGAGGTCGCCGAGGGCGGCGTGCGCGCTACGCCACCGCTAACCTTTGAAACGGACTGGCGGATGCTGGCGTTGGCTTACGCCGTGCTGGCAGTGGTGAGCGTAGTGACCGTGTTCTGGCTGGCCTACGTGACGGGACGGCTGGAGGTACAGCGGGTGCTGCGGGCCGGCGAGGGAGGCTGACGCCGGCCCGCTTGCAACTACCCGTGGTCTGCCCCGTTTCGCTGGCGCAACTCGGCGATAGCGCTGGTTAGTTCTGCAATCGTGGCTAGCATTGCCTGTCTCTCCTGGGCAGACTGCTGCCGTTCCTCACGCAGTTCGTTCATCAGCTGTTCGATGCGTTCGTCGGCACGCTTGCGTTCTTGGTCGGCACGCTTACGTTCTTGGTCGGCACGTTCTCGTTCTCGTCTGAGCATGATTGCGTTGATACCTCCCGTCAGCGTGGTTGCACCCAGCCAAGCCGCTGTGCAGCGTGACATGATGTCAACGTCGATGAAACTCGCA
This sequence comes from Chloroflexota bacterium, assembly GCA_028875655.1. Taxonomy (GTDB): domain Bacteria; phylum Chloroflexota; class Dehalococcoidia; order Lucifugimonadales; family UBA3495; genus Bin87. The sequence goes on from JAPPCX010000121.1 coordinate 43,138, forward strand.
ACGATGTTGGGGTTGCACAGTCCACTGGCTGCATTATCAACCGTGCAGGGCACCTTGGTAAAGTACCACACCAGCCAGGTGAATCCGGCGAGTAAGGCTCCCAATAGGACTGGGCCGCGCCAGAAATCGGCATCGTAACCCAACGTGTCCCAGAAGAGACTGCCGACGCGTAGTATCGACATCTACACCAACCCAAGGCTCCGGCACATTTCGAGCATGGCTTTGGCGGTTTCCTCGTGGGCTACGTCCACCATGTCGCCGGCGTAGGTTACGGCGGCAGTGCCCTGGCGGCGGCTCTCGTCCATGGCGTCCAGCAGGCCCTGCCAGAAGGCGATTTCCTCGGGCGTGGGCGTAAAAATCTCGTTGACGATGGGCACGTGGGATGGGTGAATCAGGTGCATCCCGGTGTAGCCCAGCGCTTTCAGGTTGTTGGCCCAGTACCGTAGCCCGTCCAGGTCGCGGATGTCGAACCAGCCGCCGCTGATGGGCCATTGGATGCCGGCGGCGCGGCTATCGATGAGCACCTTGCTGCGCAGGTACAGCGTCTCCGCGCCCTCCAGAGTCCAGCGGTAGCCGACGCTGCGGGCCGTGTCGCCGCCCTTGCCGCCGCTGCCGCCCATGTGGGCCACGCGATCCGACGCCATGGCGATGTCGTAGGCGGTGCGGATGCCGGCCGCCGTTTCCAGGCCGGGGTCGATGCAGACGGTGTTCAACTCCATGCCGGCCTTGCGCTCGAAATAGCGCAGCAGGACGTCCGCCTCCACCACGTCGGCCGGCGATTCCACCTTGGGCAGCAGGATGCCGTACAAACCCGGGCGCGTAACCGCTTCCAGGTCGAAGCCGGTCAACCCCGTTTCCAGGCGGTTGACCCGCACGAACAGGGTCATCCCCCGCTCGGACAGTTCGTCGATCATCCTGGCGACCAAGGGGCGGGCGGCGTCCTTGTCGTACTCGGGCACCGAGTCCTCCAGGTCCAGGATGAGAGCATCCGGCCCGTACTGGGGAGCCTTGCGCATCCAGTCCTCCTTGTTGCCGGGAACGAACATGACGGAGCGCAGGGGTCTGGTGGTAATGCGTGGCATGGGGAGGTTCCTCCTGAACCGGTTTTGAATTTGCATGGATGAGCAGGATAAACAGGATATTTTGAATGAGATATGAATGTCCTGACTATCCTGTATATCAATACAAAAATAGTCAGATTACGTTGTCGGCGCGCAGTGTTGCCAAACCCGCCGCATCTACTCCGCACAGCGTTCCCAGCACCTCGGCATTGTGCTGGCCGAGGGCGGGAGCACCGGCGACATCGGGCAGGGGTTGGCCGTCGAACAGGACGGGGAAGCCGGCTACCACTTCGTCAATTTCGCCTTCGCCGTCTTCGTTCGTGAAGGCGGCGTTGCGCATGGGACGCAGGGCGCCCCGGTCGCGGAAGTGGGGGTCGGCGAGAATTTCCAGCACGGTTCGGACCGGGGCGCAGGGTACGTCGCCGGCGGACAGGCATTCCAGGGCCTCGGCGCGGGTCATTCTGCCGATGCGTTGTTGCACTTCGGCGCGGGCGGGTTCGGCGTTTTCGGAACGGACCTGGTAGCGGGCGAATCGTTCGTCCTCGATCAGTTCCGGAGTGCCGATGGCGTTGCAGAGGCGACGCCACTGGTCGTCGCTGGCCGCCGTGATGATGATGGCGCCGTCGCTGGCCTGATACTGGCCGGTGGGCCCGCTGCGGCTGTTGTTGCCGGTGCGCAACGGGATGCCGGCGGCCATATCTTCTTCGAGGTTCTCCATGAGCATGAGCGAGGTCAGGGTGTCCATCATGGACACGTCGAGGTACGTGCCTTGGCCGGTCCGTTCCTTTTCGCGCAGAGCGGCCAGGATGCTGGTGGCAGCGAACATGGGTGTGACCAGGTCGCCGATGTAGAACCCGACGCGGGTGGGCGGACCGTCGGGTTCACCGTTGATGTCCATGAGGCCGCTCATGCCCTGGATTTGCGGGTCGTGGGCCGGCTGGTGAGCATACGGCCCGGTCTGGCCGTAGCCGGAGATGCTGGCGTAGATGACGCCGGGGTTGACCGCCGCCACGTTGTCATAGCCCAGGCCCAGCCGGGTCATAGAGCCCGGGGCGAGGTTCTCCAGCACGATGTCGGACTGCCGGGCCATTTCCAGGAACAGCTCGCGGCCTTTATCGGTGCGCAGGTTCAGGGTAACGCTCTTGACGCCCTGGCTGCGCTTGAGGAAACGAGTGGCGATGTGCTGCTCGGAACGCTGCTCGGAGTGGATGCCGTCGGGTCCGGCGAAGGGGCCGTTGCCGCGTACCGGGTCGCCCCGGCCGGGTATCTCCACCTTGATGACCTCGGCGCCCAAGCGGGCCAGCGTCATGCTTAAAAACGGCCCGGCCAAGAACACCGTAACGGCCAAGACGCGCAAATCGGAAAGGGGCTGCATAGGAATCTCCCTGCGCCGCTGCAATTGGAAAGCACCGGAGCAACAATCAACTTGAACTCGAAGCCGAAGTGTAACACGCGCCCCCTGTGTATAATCGCGGTGTCAACCAACGGAACTTTACCTGACACCCCAGGAGTTACCAGCCTGCCATGTGCCGCAGCATTAAAACCCTACGCCGCGCCGATGAGTCGGCCTCTGATGAGGAGGTGCGGGCGGCGGCGTTGCAATTCGTCCGCAAGATCAGCGGCTACCGTCAGCCGTCACGGGCCAACGCGTCGGCGTTCGACCTGGCGGTGGACGAGGTGGCGCAGGCCGCTCGCGTCCTGCTGGACTCGTTGCACACGCCCGCGTCCCGGTGAGGCGATGCTGAACCTGACGCCGGCAGAGGCGAGCCGCATCTGCATGGACGAGTGCCGCGCCATGTGCTGCCGCGGCCCGTTAATCCTGCGGCTGGAACCGGATGAAATCGCCGGTTTTTATCGAGCGGCGGACCGCCTGGGTGTAACCGCCAGCATCGCGGCAACTGCGGACGGCGGCGGCAATTTGCTGTTCCTGGACCATCCGGGCGAATGCTGCCCGATGCTGGATCGGACCACCTTCGCCTGCCGCATCTACGCGGAGCGGCCCCGGGTGTGCCGGGAGTTTCCGCGCAAGCCGGAGCCGGGGTGCGCCATTTCCGAGTGGATTGTCTGAATCAGGATTTGCAGGATTTGGGGATTTTCAGGATTGAGTTGATGACGACAATGTGACGACAATCCTTGAAATCCCCTGAAATCCAATAATCCCGTGAACCCCGATTCTGACAGTTTTAGCTGGCGGTGAAGCGGGCGGCTTCTTCGGAGCCGCCGGTGGCGTCGCCCTCGCTGTAGGAGTGGGCGCCGGTGCCGGCTAACGCGCCGCCCTGGACGATGAGGTATTCCTCGCGGATGGGGCGGCCGTCGAACCAGCATTCCAGGATTTCGCGGACGCCGGCGGCGTAACGGGCTTGGGCGGATAGGGACGTGCCGGACGTGTGGGGAGTCATGGCGTGGTTGGGCATGGAACGCCAGGGGTGATCGTTGGGCGCCGGCTGGGGGAACCAGACGTCGCCGGCGTAGCCGGCCAGCTGGCCGCTCTCCAGGGCGCGGACGATGGCGTCCTGGTTGCAGATCTTGCCCCGGGCGGTGTTGACGATGTACGAGCCGCGCTTCATTTTGCCGATGAGCTCGTCGTTGAACATGTCCTCGGTTTCGGGGTGCAGCGGACAGTGAATGCTGACCACGTCGCAGACGCTGACCAGGGATTCGACGGTGGGGTGGAAGGTCGCGCCCAGCTCCGCCTCCACATCGGCGGGGAGCCGATGGCGGTCGGTGTAGTGCAGATTCACGTCAAAGGGCTTCATGCGCTTGAGGACGGCCAGGCCGATGCGTCCGGCGGCGACCACGCCAACGTCCATGCCCTCGATGTCGTAGGAACGGGAGGCGGCGTCGGCGATGTTCCAGCCGCCGCGCATGACCCAACCGTACTGCGGGATGTAGTCGCGGACCAACGCGAGCATCTGCATGACGGCGTGCTCGGCGACGCTGATGCTGTTGCACCAGGTGACCTCAGCCACCGTGATGCCCCGGTTGATGGCGGCCTGGAGGTCAACGTGGTCGGAACCGATGCCGGCGGTGATGGCCATCTTCAGATTGGGAGCTTTTTCGATGCGCTCCGCGGTGAGGTAGGCCGGCCAGAAGGGCTGCGAGATCACCACGTCGGCGTCAACCAGCTCGCGCTCGAACACCGAATCAGGGCCGTCCTTGTCGGAGGTGACGATGAATTCGTGGCCGCGGGACTTGAGAAACGGAGCGAGTCCGAGTCCGCCGGACACGGAACCCAGCAGATGGCCGGGGGTGAAATCGACAGAAGACGGGGAGGGCAAGGTTTGACCGTCGGGATATTGGCTCAGGGCGGGGATTCCCTGGCGCGCGTAGTCCGGCGGGAAGCCCGCTACCGGATCGTCGTAGAGAACGCACACAATCTTCTGCCCGGAACCGGAACTCATGGCCAACCTCCTCGGCGTATTCTATACACCCCTGTTTTGAAAGTTGGCTTACTGTAACGCCGGGGAAAGGTGAGCGCAATGATTTGGTGAATTGGGGCGCGTTTCTTTGCATGGATGGACAGGATTTACAGGGATTTTGAATGTGGTGGTTGGGGGTGATGGTTGATGAGGCAGCCGGGGCAGCCGATGGGATGGTTATGATAGGCGGTGTCCAAGGGGACGTTCAAAAGCTGGCGGAGTTCGCCCATGTTGGCGACGACGGGGCTGGGTTCAGGGTCGGGCAGCAGGGTTGGATCGGCGAGGAGTTGCTCGAAGGACGGTGTTGGCGGAGTAAGTAATATGGCAGTGGCGACGGCGTCGTGGAGGCGTGCCACCCGGCGCTTGAACCGGCGCAACAGGCAGCGGGCGGCCTGGGGCGTGGCGTCGCGCAATAGGGCCGGCAAGCGGTACACGTCGCGGAAGGCGCGCCATTGGGTATGAGCGAGGCGGAGCTCGAAGACCAGTTCGGCCAGGGCCGTGGACAGGCGCTTGCGGCTGTGATGGCCGTGATGCCGATGGACGGCGGCGGCAGTGGCGGCGTGGCTGGCGGAGCGGGCCAACGCTGCGGCGGCCCGGGCGAAGTCACCGGCGGCGAGATTGCCGGGGACGAAGTTCAGGTAATGCTGGCTGCGTTCCAGGTGGTGGGTTGAGTTCACGGGCGATGGCTCCTTGGGTCGGGGGTTTGGTTTTGCATGGATGGACAGGATGAAGGGGATATTTTTGATTGATGTAGTGGTGTTTGCCAGAGGTGATGGTTTCGCGGTGGTCGTTGTCAGCCCGACGGCCGGCGGGGTTACGCATGGATTTTTGCTCCTCAATTCAGCGGACGGCGGCATTCTGGATTCCCACCTAGATTCCCGCCCCGTATCTAGTACGGGGTGACGTTCTTTCGCGGGAATGACGGAGGCATTACGGGAATGACGAATTAAAGCCGGACGCTCAGCGTGTGAGCAGGCGCTGGCTCCCGTTTCGACCACGCCGGTTAGATGTTGGCCGGACGCTGGTCATAGCGGGGGCGGGTATGCGATTTTTGGTCTGACGGGTTGGCCGTGTACGACCGGGTAGCGGTATCACCTCTGGCAAGACGGTGGGATTGGTTGGTATTTGATGTGCACGATACTATTATTGAACATTAGTACGGTATTTGTCAACGGGGCGGCGTCATCGGTCAGAGCCTTGTCAAAATTAATCCGTCATTCCCGCGTAGGTGGGGATCCAAAAGATGGTGGTACTCAGGATGTCCTGGATTCCGGCTTTCGCCGGAATGACGGTTTGGGATGGAGGGCCATTATCCGAGACTTTGAAAAAGCCCTAGTGATCGGTGGGGAGGGAATTTTTGCCGAGATGGAGGGGATTTAAGGGATGCCCACACGGGGGAACGTTTAACGGAGGCGGGAAGCGCGAGTTGTCTTCACAGGACCGGATCTACGAGCAGCACGTGGACTTGGGCGGTATCGGCGCGTTTTTCGTCGAGGACGCCGATGCGGTGGCCGACTACCGCCGCCTCGGTGGGCTGCTGGAAAATTATGGACAGGATGTCGGCGCTTTCCCGAGCGCGCTGAATGTCCCGCTCATTGATGCTGCTTGATGCTTCGATGGCGACCCAGATCGCTGATCCATCGTTTTTGCGCTCGGCTCGCAGGATAACGTCGGTGGCTTCCAAGGGGCTGTCCTGATCGTCGGTAATCAAGCCGTCTGCCAGGGCCGTGTCCATGCGCTCCAACAGTTCCGGCAGTGGTTCCAGCAATTGGCTTTGCATGATCCGGGCGCGCCGCAGCCCCAGGGCCTGGCTGACCCGCGACCGGACTCGGCGGTGCAACCGCGTTTCCAACGCAACGCCCTTGAGGTGGCCCACTTCAATGACCAGTTGTTTAACGGCTTCGACTAGCTCGGCAACGGTTTTTTCCAAGTTGGCCAGCCGGTCTTCAACACCGGCCAGCCGGTTCTCCACGGCTTCCATCCGCGCTGGCAAGCCGAGAAACTCCTGCGTCAACGCCGAGCGCAGGAATAACTCCCGGGCCGCCGGGTTAGCCTGCAGCTCGGCCATCATGCGAGCGACGAGGGATTCGGGGTCAATTTGTGATTCGGTGGTCATGGGGCAGTAACGTCGGAGGTGTTCGTACCATTATAACGTCTTGGTAACCACCTCAAATTGTGACCATTCGCCCGTTGTGGAATTTGGTGTCAGGGCCGTTCTTCACCATTGTCAGAAGTTCTCTCGCCAGTTCAATGCCTCGCACCTTATCGATGTCGGAGTTGCTGATGTTGTATGATTTTGCCGGTTCGATGCAATTTTGGCACCCCAATCGGCAATCGCAGTTCTCGGCGATTTCAATTCCTTTCGCCAGCGCGGTTTGCCACACTTCGAACAGCTTTTTGGCGACACCGATGCCGCCCGAGTAATTTTCGTAGTAGTAAGCGGAAGGTTCGTCGTTGGGTTTTGAGTAAGTGCTGGTGTCAAAGCGGTCGGCCGGGATCACGAACATGGCTCCCACGCGGAGCATATGTTCGAGGGCTCCAATACCAGCAACGGCGTCATCGCTACGTGGGACGCTGATCCAGAAGGTATGGAGGTTGTTCTGCGATTGCGCGTCGGGATTGCCTCCTGCTCCCCTTTCTTCACCAGTGTTTTCATCCACCAGCTTGTAGCCGGTGAAGTTCATTATCACGTCGGACACGCCATAATATACCCCGACGTCGCCGTAGCCATAGCCTTCGAATATATCCCTTTGCGTCATGACCGTGTAGAACCCGGCATCCGTCCTCAGGTTTGGTTCGGCCTCAGCCAGTACAACAGCGTCCTCTTCGTGGGAATGGACGCGGTATCGGTGGCCGAAGAACGTGAAAATGGCGCCAATGTAGGCTTCGCGAAAACGCCGTAAGGCTGAAATTTGCCCCACTTCCTCATTACCGCGCTTTAGGACAAAAGACCGGCCAATCCCGCCGCGCATATTCAGTCGGTGATGAGGCCGGTAATTAGGAGGAACTTTTCCGGTGTCTTTTCGTGCCGCTTGGTAGAATGCGCCCCCCAAGATACTCTCCTCAGATGGATAGACTTCTCCACCCGTTTCAGCGGCAAGGGGAGCTAAGTGGTTGTCAATCAGCTCCTCATTGGATGGGTCGATGACCAGCTCGTCAAAAGGCTTATCCAAGAAGGCATCCAAATTGCCTACGAAAAAGCGGTCGATCGGATCGTTCATTGAGTAGAACAATACGAAAGCGTCCTTGTCCCAGCCGCGCCCGGCACGCCCGATTTGCTGCCATGCAGACATGATGCTGGCTGGGAATCCGGCCAGTATCACTCCGTCCAGTCCACCTATGTCGAGACCGAGTTCCAATGCGTTGGTAGTAAGAGCCTATCCTAAAAACTGTTGGAAACTTGCAGTGGTGCTGTGGGAAGGGA
>JAPPCX010000045.1 GCA_028875655.1 Chloroflexota bacterium
TCCGGGCCAGCCGCCAGGTGGTGTAGTTGGACTCCTGGCCGTAGATGGAGATGTCGCTCCTGGCCCGGCCGCCGTTGCCGTTGCCCGTGGCGTGGGCGCGGATGAAGTCCACCGACTGGATGAACATCCCAGAGGAGCCGCAGCAGGGGTCATAGACCCGTCCCTGGTACGGCTCCAGCATCTCCACCAGCAGCCTCACCACCGAACGGGGCGTGTAGAACTCGCCGCCCTTGCGCCCCTCGGCCAACGCGAACTGCTCCAGGAAGTATTCGTACACCTGCCCCAGCACGTCGTTGGCCTGGGCCTCGGCGCCGCCGACCTTGATGTTGCTGACCAGATCCACCACTTGGCCCAGCCTTTGCTTGTCCAGGGCGTCCCGGCCGTATTCCTTGGGCAGCACGTCCTTCAGCGCCGGGTTGTCCCGCTCAATGGCGATCATGGCGTCGTCCACCAAGCGGCCAATGGCGGGCTGGCGAGCCTGGGCTTGCAGCACAGGCCACCGGGCTTCGGGCGGCACCCAGAAGATGCTCTGGGCGCGGTATTCGTCCGGGTCCTCCGGGTCCGTGCCCTGGTCCCGCTCGGCATCCAGCCTGGCGTAGGCTTCCTCGAAGGCGTCGGAGATGTACTTCAGGAATATCAGTCCCAGGACCACGTGCTTGTACTCGGCGGCGTCCATGCTGCCCCGCAGAGCGTCGGCCATGCGCCAAAGCTCGGCGCGGTAGTCCGCAACCGTGTCCCCGTTTGTTGCGGCGCCCCCGGGTCCGGAGGCTTTCCGCCTTCCTCTCGCCATGGTCATCGGGATCTCCTTCCTCGCTTGCCGTCGGAGCGCAGTTTCGCCATCTCCTGCCTGGGGTTCTTGCCCTCCGGTCCGTACCCGTGCTGCACCAGGAACCGGGGCGCGCCGCCGTACTCCACCGAGATCACCGCCGCCTCGGCCGCCTTGTCGTGGCCGGGGAGGAAGAAGGAACCAATGGAGGTTTCCGCGCCGCAGCCACACCAGCATTCCCCCGTGGGCAGCAGCCGCTTGCTTGACGCCATACTGGGTTCCATCCTCCACGCTCCCTTGTGTCCTTGAACTGCATTCAAGGATATGCCTCTGGCTGCATCGGGTCAATCAGCCCGCGGAAACTCATGGGTACGGCGCCGGTCGGAAAAGCGACGGCTACCTACGCCACATTCCCAGCGTGAACACCCGCCGCAGCAAACGCGCTCGTCTAGCCCGCCCCAACTCTCTCTGGGCTTCCGCCAGCGCATCCCGCCGCCAGCGCACGTGATCGGCACGGCGTCCATCATCCAAGGGGTAGGTGTCCGGCGGCAGGGTCAAGCAATACTCGCCTAGCAACTTGGCCTCCAGCTCCCACCGGCGCACGGCGGTCTGCGCCCGGTCAACGCGGCTGGCCCCTTTCCCGCCGTCAACGCGTAACCTACGCCACTCGGCCACCAGGGGCGCCGCCGGACCGAAGGCGAAGCCCTCATCGGGCTGCTCCTCCAGGGTAACCACCCCGGCATCGGGCATTCCGGGCTTACGCCGGGGCGGCTTCCAATCCTGTGCCACGCCGTCGGCCAGGTCATGACCTGGCGCATCATCGGCGTCAGCGTCAACGCCAACAACTTCGGCAGCATCGCCCGACTGGCGGCTGTCTTCTAGCGCGGCAAGCCTGCGGGTAAGTAGCTCCAACTGGCGTGCCTGATCATCCGCCAACTCCCGCAACTGGGCATTCTCCTCCTCCAGTTCAGCTACCCGCTGCCGCAGGGCCGCCACGTTGCCGTCCAGTGGACCGTCGCCGTCGCCATCCCCTGCTTCACCACCGCCGACACCGCCTCGTTCCCGGAACTCTACCAGCGCCCGCCGCATCCGACGGGAGACCTCCCTGGAGTCGCAGCAGAGGGCCAGGGTGCGGTAGTTCACCCCCAGGACCTGGGCGGCGGGCACCCGGCCCTGTTCCTCCACCAGGGCGACCAGCAGGTCCAATAGGGCGTCGTCTGATAGAGGTGGGTCCGGCTCCATCTCGGGGTCGCGCTCCACCTGCCGGGCGTCGTAGTCATCATGGTTCAAGGCTTTCACCATGGGCCGAAACTACAATCTTCGCACTGCAATCTCTGCAATAAAGTGATTATAGAGCCGCAGTAAATCGCTCGCCCCGAAATCCCCCAAATGCCGCCCCCAACGCCCCATTCCCCGTAGGAAATACCCTCTGGATTGTATTCTGCAATCCTTTCATTTCTCCTTTCAGCAGAGTTAAGCCCGGATGCGGGCCATGCGTAGGCGAGTAACTGGGGGTCTGGGTAGGTGTGTATGCTAGTGGGGAAGCGTGTTGTCCAGATAAAGACCGGGCTGCCCATTGGTGCCTGTTGCCCGTCTTTCAGCATGGTCCGGAAGCCTTGCGGCAGCATCATTGGTGACGTTCCGATGGAGGACGCTCCCGTTCGATAGATTGTTAGAAAGTCGATGGCTCCCGCTGGCGACACGCTTACGCCGAAACAGGGGAGAAAGGGATGAGCACACGCGACAAGGGCAAGGGAGCAGGAAAGAGCCGGGTCCGGGGGGAATTGAATGGGCTGCCGGAGGCGTTGTCCCAGGTCAACCTGAACGCGGCGGGGATCGACGTGGGCGCCAGCAGTCATTTCGTGGCGGTGTCAGAAGGCCGGTCCGAGCAGCCGGTGCGAGAGTTCGAAGCTTACACTTCGGAACTGTACCGTATGGCCGATTGGCTGCTGGAGTGCGGAGTGGAGACGGTGGCGATGGAGTCGACGGGAGTCTACTGGATACCGCTGTTCGGGGTTTTGGAAGAGCGGGGGTTGGAGGTGATGCTGGTGGACCCCCGTCGCCTCAAGAACGTACCCGGCCGCAAGACGGACGTATCAGACTGTCAGTGGCTGCAACAGCTGCACACCTACGGACTGCTGTCGGGAGCGTTTAGACCCGACGCCGAGATACGGCGCCTGCGGAGCTACCTGCGTCAGCGGTCGATGCTGGTGGAGTACGCCGCTCACCACATCCAGCACATGCAAAAGGCGTTGACCCAGATGAATGTCAAGCTTCAGCACGTCATCAGCGACATCACCGGGAAGACCGGAATGGACATCATCGAAGCCATCGTGAGAGGGGAACGGGATCCGGGCCAGCTGGCCGGGCTGCGGGACCGGAGAATCAGGGCGGACGAAGAGACGATAGCCAAGTCGCTGCACGGCGACTGGAGGGAGGAGCACATCTTCGAGTTGACCCAGGCGCTGGAACTCTACCGGTTCTACCACGCCAAGATCGATGAGTGCGACCGGCAGATCGAAAAGCAGTTGGAGAGGTTCGAGGACCTCAGCGGCGGAGGCTCCCTCCCTACGAAGCCGGGGAACAGGCGCAGCAAAGGGAACGCGCCTCGCTTCGACCTCCGCACGCACCTATTCCGGATGACCGGCGTGGACCTGACCGAGATAGACGGAGTGGACGGGTATACGGCCCTGAAGGTGGTGAGCGAAATCGGGACGGACATGACGAAATGGCCCACGGCCAAGCACTTTGCGTCCTGGTTGGGGCTGAGTCCCAACAACCGGATAACCGGTGGTAAGGTGATCAGCTCGCGGACCAAGCCCAGCGCCAACCGGGCAGCTGCGGCGCTCCGTATGGCGGCCAGCGCACTGCACCGCTCCGACAGTGCCCTGGGGGCGTTCCTCCGCCGAAAGAAGGCGCATCTGGGAGCCCCGAAGGCGATCACGGCGACGGCGCACAGGCTGGCCCGGATCGTATACTCGATGCTGAGATACGGTCAGAAGTACGTGGATGCTGGCGTGGAGTACTACGAAAACCAGTATCGTCAAAGAGCCTTGCGCAACGCCAAACGCCGGGCTGCGAAGCTGGGATACGAACTGATTCCCAAATTCAATGATCAGGGCCAACCCTCATCCGACCTTCACTTGCCGGCCGTCGCCGCCAGGTGAAAATTCAGTTACTCAATAGGGCGCCCACTGTGGGAAACCGCCTGAGAGGATTGCAGTTTGACACGTCGGGGCCTCCTGCGCGAGTCCCGCCCGGCCGTTTCCCAAGTCTCGGAAAAGCCGCCGGAGAGACCGTCAAATGGACCCGGATCGACTCCCCGGCGGCGTCAATCTGGGTAGAGTGGGTGACCCGGCCGACTCATGCGTAACCGGTTTGTCACCGCGAAAAGCGAATCGACCCACTGAGCTGATTGGTTGGGCAAGCATCCTTAGGTAGCGTCCATTCTTCCTTCGGAATCTTGGTGGCGGCATATGGTACTTGTCGGGTCCCTGCGGGCGCCAAGCGCACCCGCCCTAAGCCTTTGGGATGCTAGAGGCCCCGATATGAGGACGGTAGTAGAGCCACCGGAGGTGGGACCTGTTGGTCTCTCTTACATCGTCCAGAAAGCCCATAACCCCGTCTAGCGTCGCCGAATGTTCCCTACTCTCCAGCACTTTGATTTCGGCTTCGGCGAGCACCGCTTCCTCGAAGTCATGCCAATGGACCCGCACCATGTCGTGGTGCTGAGTCCTTGCCTTTTCAGCCACGCCGTCATAGAGCTTCTCGGTCGCCATTAAGCGAGTCGCCAATACCGGGTATATGTTGTCCCAGTAATGGTCTGCCCCGACGGAGTCAATGTATCCTTGAGTGTACGCGTCCAGTTCGCCGCGTTCGTAAGCGTCGCGCGCCCACTTCTTTCCCTCTTCCAGTTCTTTGTCGGTTACTTCGTAGCCGAGTTCCGTGGCTTTCTGATGCAGGATGCGGTCCCGTATCAAACTTGCCAGGGCAGCGTTCTCATCACCCCATTTTGTGACCAGGTTGTGTCGGTCTTGAAGGTAATCGGTTGGTAGGTCAGCGTTCTCGCCCAATCCTTGCAGTTCCTTTTCTGCCATCTGCTTCATATGCTGAAGATGCAGCACAGCTTCATGTAATTCCCGCGCACTAATCGACACGTCTCCGGCGGTGGCGATCACCGTGTCGTCCTCGCTCGATTCCGATGCCGTTACCTGCCCACTCCGGTAATCGTCCAACCAGAAAGCACGGGCGCCAATGGCCGCGCCCCCGATAAGCAAGGCAGCAACTACTAGTAGGACCACCACCACGGAAGTCTGTGTCACCATCTTTAGCTTGAATATAGTCATAGCTCACGGCCCTTTCGGAATAGGAGAAGATGCAATTCACAGAACCGCAGGCGTGGCCTCCGCCGCACCGGGTCCGCGCCACTCAGGAGGGCTGGCGGCAAGGTAGCAGAGACCGGCGGTGAGAGTTAGCCCAGCCAGAATAGCCAGAGTATACGTGGCGAACTCATCGTACCCGATCCCAATGAAGATGGAGCCAAAGAACGTCAGGAGAAGGAGAATCGAGGATAGTCCCAGTATTTTCCCGAATGATTTCATGCCGAAGTAATCGGCGAGAACGGTTACTGCCAAAGTGCTATTCCCACCTGATAGACGACAATAAGGAATGCCTCTCGTGTTGACTATTCTTGCCGGTCTGGAA
>JAPPCX010000094.1 GCA_028875655.1 Chloroflexota bacterium
AGGCCGGGTTGGTGGACTGCATCATCGCCCTGCCGGGGCAGTTGTTCCGCTCCACTCAGATACCGGCCTGCCTGTGGTTCCTGCGCAAGGGACGCGGCGCCAGGGAACCACGTCCCGGCGGGACGCTGTTCATTGACGCGCGCAAGCTGGGACACATGGTGGACCGCACCCACCGGGACCTGTCCGACGAGGACATCGCCCGCATCGCCGGCGCCTACCATGCCTGGCGAAGCGACGCAGAAGAAGGCGACTATGCCGACGTGCCCGGCTTCTGCAAGAGCGCATCGCTGGAGGAAATCGGCAAGCACGGTCACGTGCTCACGCCGGGCCGCTACGTGGGAGCGAAGCCGCAGGCTGACGACGGCGAACCCTTCCAGGAGAAGATGGTCCGCCTCGCTGCCCAATGGCGCGAGCAGCAGGCCGATGCTCGGCGGCTGGACACGGCCATTGCGGAGAACCTGGAACGGCTTGGGTTCGGTGTGCGGGGGTGAAAGATGCCAATCAACACGGATTTCCTCGTCGTTACATCGACACCCTGGAGTCGGCCTTTGACCAACTTCGGCAGCGTGAGACTGACGACCCCCTGTACGACATCTTCCGCGCAGCTGCGGTCAAGGAGTTCGAACTGGTGCTGGAGCAATCCGGCAACCTGTTGAAGCGCCGGCTCAGACCATTTTCGCCAGCAACCGGCGGGCGGACCGGATGACTTTCAAAGACTCCTTCCGACATGCCGCCAAGCACGGTCTGATTTCGGTGGAAGCCTGTGAGCGCTGGTTCGCCTACAGGGACAACCGGAACGACACCGCCCACGACTATGGGGCGGACTTCGCAGAGACGACGCTGAAACTGCTGCCTACCTTCATAGTTGACGCCAGGGAGTTGGCAAGGGTGATCGTGGAGGGGGACGATGAGTGACCGCCTGCACCTTCTGCCCCACCACAGGACAGAGTTGGAAGCGCTGCTGCGTGAGCACGTGCCCGACGCCGATGTATGGGCCTACGGCAACCGGGTCAACGGCCTGTGCCACGAAGCCAGCAACCTGGACCTGGCGCTGCGCAGCCCAAACTTGGAGCCTTTGGGGAGCGAATACTCTGATCTGCTGGAGGCGCTGGAGCAATCCAACATCCCCATCCTGGTACAGGCCCACGACTGGGCCCGGCTGCCGGAGAGTTTCCATCGGGAGATTGAGCGGGACCACGTGGTGGTGCAACAAGGCGCAGATAGGAGTGAATGGCGATCTATGCCGTTCAGCGAGGCTGTACTCGTCAACCCACCCGTCCAGTTGCAACGTGGTACGGAATATACCTTTGTTGACATGGCCGCCGTGAATCCCGGCATTAGATGGGTATGGGCTGAAAGTCAGCGCAAGCATTCCGGCGGCGGATCAAGATTTCAGGATGGCGATACGTTGATGGCGCGGATTACGCCTTGCCTGGAGAATGGAAAAATTGCCCGCTATCGCGCGTTGAGTAGGATGGCCCTTGCCCACGGCTCTACCGAGTTCATCGTGATCCGCGGGCGTCCTGGCGTTACCGATAACGAATTTGCTTACTATCTCACGCAATCGTCGGCGGTGCGGGATTACTCAGTCAGCCAGATGACTGGTACGTCGGGTCGTCAGCGAGTGCCGACTGCCGCGTTGGATCATATTGACGTGGCAATACCTCCCCTGCCTGAACAGCGGCGCATAGCCGCCATCCTCGGCGCGCTGGACGACAAGATTGAGTTGAACCGGCGGATGAACGAGACACTGGAGGCGATGGCCCGGGCCATCTTCCGGGACTGGTTCGTGGACTTCGGCCCGGTCCGCGCCAAGCTGGAGGGCCGGGAACCCTACCTGCCGCCGAAGCTGTGGGACCTGTTCCCGGACCGCCTGGTGGACTCGGAGCTGGGGGAGATACCGGAAGGATGGGAGGTGAAGGCGCTGGGGGAGGTTATTGATGTCGTTGGAGGAACAACGCCAAGTACCAAGAGAGCAGATTATTGGGAAGGCGGAACGCACTGCTGGGCTACCCCCAAAGACCTTTCTGTTTTGCGTTCGCCTGTCATTCTTGACACTGAGCGGAAGGTAACGGATGCTGGATTAGCAAAGATTCCCTCTGGGCTTTTACCGGCAGGCACGTTGTTACTGTCATCTCGGGCTCCCATCGGTTATTTGGCAATGTGTCAGGTGCCGGTGGCGATCAATCAGGGTTTTATCGCGGTTCCGCCCGGGAAGGCCGTCTCCAACCATTTTATGCTGCACTGGAGCCAAGCATTCCACAACGAAATTGTGAACCACGCCAATGGCTCTACTTTCCTTGAAATCAACAAGAGCAACTTCCGGAAAATCGGGTTTGTCATGCCACACGAACCAGTGCTGGCACAATTCGACGCACAAGTTCATTCGCTTCATAAGAGAATCGTGACCAATGAACGCGAATCCCTCGCTCTCGCCGCCCAGCGGGATGCGTTGCTTCCGAAGCTGATTTCGGGGGAGTTGCGGGTGAGGGAGTTACAAGCAACATGAGCCATTCGCCTGATACCTTCCCAGGGTTGAACCTATCAAACATTCCCAACGGAGGGCCGCTCCTCCAGAGGTATGTTATGTGGTTCGAGCGGTACCCACAATGCGCAAGTGCGTCTCTAAGGCAGAGACTGACAAATAGGAAAGGTGCGCAGGGGGCATGGTTTGAGCTTCTTTTGCATGAGACATTGCTGAGACTTGGCTGCGATGTACGTGTCACAGATACCGACAATACGGACAAGACACCCGATTTTCTCGCTGGCCATGTCGATCAGAATTGCTACATCGAAGCCACAACCGTTAATCCTGTGAATAATCCATCTACGAAAGACCGCAACCTGGAGGATGCCCTAGCCAAAATCAAGACGTTGGATTCCTCTGACTTTCAGCTTCGATTGATTGTCGAAGGTCGGATTTCCAGAACCCTGAGCAAAAATGAACTGGAAGATAAATTCGGGAAACTGCTCGTCGGACACGATCCAGACGAAGTAAGAATGGGAATCCGAGAATTCGGCGATGAATCCGCGCCCTACGCTGAAATCAGGGGAAAGAATTGGTGTCTGAGAGGTGAACTTCAACCAATCTCAAACGAACAGAGGGTCGAAATCAGGTTCAGGGAGTTGCTGATAGGCCCAATGGGTTCTTATAGCGGCGACGCTTCACGCGAGGTCCGGGAAGGGGTATCGAAGAAAGCCAAGAAGTACGACCAACTGGATGCGCCGCTCATTGTGGCGGTGAATGTACTGGACGTTCGGTTTGACAGGGAAGCCGAATGTGCGGCACTCTTTGGACAGGAGCTGGTCAGGGATTTCCCTAATCATGCTGAAATCCCTGACCAGCTAGTCAGGAAGCCTGATGGGGTATTCATTCAAGGGGGACACAAACCTCGGCATACACGGTTAGCAGGGGTGATCTTCTTCGAAGGTTTTGTGCCACGTAACCCCAGAGGTTCTGTATGTCTTTACGTCAATCCCTTCGGCTACAACACGGCCTTGCCTCGACCTCTATATGCGTTACCTCACGCCAAAGGAGTAGATGGACGACTAAACCGAGTTGAAGGCGTAGATGTTGGAATCCTATTGGATGCCGAGTCGCCGTTCAATAACTCTGGGCAACCGTGACTACCCCAACCGAAATGACGTCGAGCAGGCAGCCTTGGTGTGTCGCCAACATCCTCGGCTGGCAGACTAATTGCAGCCTCAACATCGTTGCAACCTTTTAGTTGGACGTACTCTAACTTTGCAATTAGACGCCACCACGACTTGCAATTGGACGCATTATAGAGTTACACTTGGACGATGCAGGCAACATCGCTCTACCCGCGCTACGCCGAAAAGCCCCTGGCGGAAGCGTTGTCCGATTCTCCCGCCGTGCTGGTGCATGGTCCCAGACAGTGCGGCAAAACCACCCTGGCCCGGCTGGTCGGCGACTCCCTGGGGTACGACTACATCAGCTTCGACGATGACGTAGCCCGCGCCGCAGCCACCGCGGACCCGGCTGGGTTCGTCGCCGGGCTGCCGGAGCGGTCAATCCTCGATGAGGTACAGCGGGTTCCCTCCCTGTTCACCGCTCTGAAACAGGAAATAGACCGCCGCCGAGTTCCCGGACGCTTCCTGCTCACCGGCTCTTCCCAGGTTCTCCTATTACCATCCCTATCGGACTCCCTGGCTGGGCGTATGGAAGTCCTGCGGCTGCACCCGCTTTCCCAGAACGAGATACATGGAGGCGTGCCTAATTTCCTGGACGACCTGTTCAGGGGAAGGTTTCAGACTGCCACTACCAACCGCCTCGGTGATGAGCTGGCGGAACGCATAGTCGCCGGCGGGTATCCTGCGGCGCTGGAGCGTCCCACCGCCCGCCGACGCGCCAATTGGTACCGGAACTTCGTGGAGACGCAACTGCAACGGGACGTGCGGGACATGTCCAAGATCAGCGCCCTGGATGCGTTGCCGCGATTGCTCAGCGCCGCCGCCTCGCAAACGGCCCGCTTGTACAATCTTTCGGACCTGGCGGCTCCTTTCCAACTCAGCCGTCCCACCATCGGCGACTACGTAGAGCTATTGGATCGTCTGTTCCTCGTTGAACGGCTCCCGCCGTGGCACAGCAACCGCCTAAGCCGCCTGGTCAAGACTCCGAAACTCCACATCGGGGATACTGGCTTGGGATGCGCTTTGCTGGGAATCGGTCCGGTTGCGTTGGCTCAAGACCGTACCTTCTTCGGGCAGTTGCTTGAGACTTTCGTGTTCCAGGAGTTGAAGCGCCAGTCCATCTGCCAGGAGCAGCCTTTGTCGTTTTTCCACTACCGGGACAAAGACCAGGTTGAGGTCGATGTTGTCATTGAGCGAGGAGCGTTGGCGGTGGCTGGCATCGAGGTGAAAGCCTCAGCGACGGTAACGACTTCTGATTTTAGAGGACTGCACAAGCTGAAAAAAACCACCGGGGATCGTTTTGCCTCCGGTGTGGTGCTCTACGACGGCGAGATAGCATCCAGTTTCGGGGATGGGATGTTCGCCGTGCCCATCCGCTCGTTGTGCGAAGGACGGACCGTTGGACTGGGGTCCTTCGTCTTGGGAATGGACCGATTGGCTCCCTAATCCGTTAGTCTCTGTGAATAGCCCATGACTACGCTCACCGAATCAACCGTCGAAGCTGCCGCCCTGAAATGGCTTGCCGCTTTGGGCTGGCAGGTGGCCCATGGCGCGGACATCGCGCCGAACACGCCGACTGAGGAGCGGGCCGACTACGGGCAGGTGGTCCTGGAACGACGGCTACAGGATGCCCTGGCCCGGCTGAATCCTGCCTTGCCCGATTCTGCGGTTGACGACGCTTTCCGCAAGCTGACCCGGCCCGAAGGGGCCACCCTGGAGATGCGCAACCGGGAGTTCCACCGGATGCTGGTCAACGGCGTCAACGTGGAGTACCGGG
>JAPPCX010000086.1 GCA_028875655.1 Chloroflexota bacterium
GCTTCCCTTCCCACAGCACCACTGCAAGTTTCCAACAGTTTTTAGGATAGGCTCTAAGTCCTGATACAAATCCCTCCATGCCGGGTTGCCCTGTTCTATTAGCGCGAGCTTCCAGGCCCGGTTCCAGCGTTTGAGCACTTTCTCGCGAGTGATGGCGCTTTCCATGTTATCGTGGATTTCGTACCAGACCAGGGAATGCGTTTGGTATCGCTTGCTGAACCCGTCGATTACATCGTGCTTGTGTTGCCAGATGCGTTGGGTAAGGTTGGAAGTCACGCCGATGTACAGGGTGCCGTTGCGCTGGCTGGCCAGGATGTAAACACAGGGTTGCTTCATGTTGAAAATCATACCACCGTTCCTGCCTCACCACGTCATACCCGCACCCGCCCCACCCCCGTCATTCCCGCGAAAGCGGGAATCCAGACAGCTATGCTAGAATCGTGATTATAGAAAGATCGTAAAGGAGCATACCAAATGGCGACGGTTGACAATACGGTAGCGCAAACCATAGGCGCGTTGGTGGAAGGGCAACGGCAGATGGAGGCCCGCCTGGACCGGCTGGAGGGCAAGGTTGACAAGTTGTTGTGGGTGAACCTGGGTCTGTTCGGAGCCGTCATCGCGGCCACGATAGTGGCGGCCATCCGCTGATTGAGGGGGCGAAGTGGAGCGGTTCCTGGACAAGCTGGAGCCGCTGCTGCCAGAGGGGTGACGCCGGCCCGTTGACGCGCCCCGGCCACCGGGCGTAACTTGTACATACGTTCGCCAATCAGCGCGAGTTCGTGCAATCGATTGGCGGATGAATTTTTTTGTCATCGCGCCGCGCCCGTCGCAATCGGGCCGGCCGCGACGGAGGACCAGGTGTACGAGTTGAATTGCAGACGTTGTGGATCGGAGGCGCTGCTGGAGCTGGCCCGGCTGGCCGGGGCGGACCATACCGTGTACCGCTGCCGGGACTGCGGGTTCCTGTTCAGCCCGCCCGACGGCTCAGCGCGCGGGCCGGAAATCGAGCAGTCGCCGCTGCGCCGCCGCCCGGCGCTCCGAGGCTAGGGCTGGGGCAACCGGCGACGGACGGTGAGCAACTTGGGCCGGTGCAGTTTGCCGCCGAGGTGCTGGGCGTGACGCTGTGGGACAAGCAGTGCGAGGTTCTGGAGGCCGTGCGGCGGGAGCGCCGCGTGGCGGTCAAGTCCGGCAACGGGCTGGGCAAGGGATTCACGGCGGCGGTGGCCGTGCTGTGGTACCTGCACTGCCACGACCCGGGCATCGTGCTCAGCACCGCGCCCACGTTCCGGCAGGTGCGCCACGTGCTGTGGCGACAGATTCACCGGCTGCATCGCGGCGCGGTCCAGCCGCTGGGCGGCACGCTGCTGGACACGCGGTGGGAGCTGGCCCAGGACCGCTACGCCCTGGGGCTGTCGGCCGACGGCGCCGACCAGTTCCAGGGGTTCCACTGCGAGAACGTGCTGGTGGTGGTGGACGAGGCCGAGGGGGTGGCGGAGGAGATCTACGAGGCGGTGGACGCGGTGATGACGTCGCGCAACCCCCGGCTGCTGCTCATCGGCAACCCCACGCGCACCGACGGGTCCTTCCACCGGGCGTTCCACGAGGAACGGGGCATCTACCGCGCCATCACCATATCCGCGCTGGACTCGCCCAACCTGCGGGAGGGCGGGGTGGAGATACCGGGGCTGGTGACGGCCGAGTGGGTCGAGGAACGGCGCATCGCCTGGCGCGAGGACAGCGACCTGTACCGCGCGCGCGTGCTGGGCGAGTTCCCCCAACGAGGAGAGGACAACTTGATCGCAATGGATGACATAGAGGCGGCGGTGTACGAGCTTGGCATGGATGGACAGGATGGACGGGATTTTGGGATGTTTTTGGGAGACGGGGACGTTTCCGGCGGTGTAGGGGCGAATAATTATTCGCCCCTACGGGATGATCCGTTTGGGGTGTTTTTGCCGGAGAGGGACATGATTGGGGGACCCAATGACGTTGTAGGGGCAGGTTTCAAACCTGCCCCTACGGGTGGCGCTGGCCGTGTGGTCATCGGGGTGGACGTGGCGCGGTTCGGCAGCGACCGCAGCGTCGTGTTGATGCGCCGGGGCGACGCCGTGGTGTCAATCCGCACGTTTTCGCGCATCGACACCATGGCCGTGGCGGGGCAGGTGATGGTCGCGGTGCGGGAACACCGGCCCGACCTGGTGAACGTGGACGTGATCGGCATCGGCGCGGGCCTGGCGGACCGGCTGCGTGAGCAGGGCGTGCCGGCCCGGGACGTCAACGTGGCCGAGCGCCCCCGCCGGGATCGGACGTGCGCCAACCTGCGCGCCGAGGGCTACCGGACGCTGGCCGGCCGGTTCCGCGACCGGCGCATCCGCATCCCCCGCGACGCCGAGCTGATCGCGGAGCTGGCGACGCTGCGCTATAGGTACGACAGCCTGGGCCGCCTGCTGATGGAGCCCAAGGACGACATGAAGAAGCGCGGCGGACGCTCGCCCGACAAGGCCGACGCGCTGATGCTGGCCTTCCTGGACGAATCGTCAGAATCAGGATTCGCGGGATTATGGGATTAGCAGGATTGATTGGCATCTCCGAACAATGCCCCAATCCTGAAAATCCCTGAATCCGGGAAATCCTGATTCTGACAATACATTCAAGGAGATATGAAACAGTGCTACAGATCAGTAAAATGCTGCGACCGTTTTCGCGCCGTCACAGCGCCCCGACCGCACCCGAGGCCGTGGCGCCGCGGGCCAACCGCGCGGCCGTTGCGTCTTTTGATACGCTCAGGATGAGCGGGGGAGTTGGCGCCGGCGGCGAGGGCTGGGCGCGTCCGGAGTACGGGCGGTACATGGCGACGTCGCCGTCGGTGTACGCGGCGGTGCGGCTGCGCGCCGAGGCGGTGACGCGGCCGCCGCTGCGGGTGTACCGCGTGGAGCCGGACCTTCGACAGGATCAAGGCGAGCGGCGGGTTCCGGTGGAGGCGTCGCATCCGGCGGCGCGGCTGCTGGAGCGGGTCAACCCCTGGTACACCCGCGCCGACCTGTGGCGCGCCACCGAGATCTACCTGTGCCTGTGGGGTTCTGCGTTCTGGGCCATCCAGCGGGGCGAGGACGGCGAGCCGGAGCTGTGGCCGCTGCGTCCCGACCGCATGGTGGTGATCCCCGACCGCCAGCGCTACGTGCGCGGGTTCGTGTATCGCGGTTCCGGGTACGGGGGTTCCTCCGGCTCCATGCCAAGCGAGAACGTGGCGTACACGCCCGACGAAATCGTGTGGCTGCGCTATTTCAACCCGCTGGAGGAGCTGGCCGGCCTCTCGCCGCTGGCGCCGGCGCGGCTGTCGGCGGACATGGGCCACGAGGGGCTGCGCTTCAACCGCCACCTGCTGCGCAACTCGGCCCGCCCCGACTTCCTGCTGCTGACCAACCACGAGCTCAACGACGCCGAGTTGGAGGACTTCTACCAGCGGTGGGAACAGCGCTACCAGGGTCCGGGCAACGCCCACCGTCCTGCCGTGGCCTCCGCCGTGCGCGACGTAAAGACGCTGGGCCTGTCCCACCGCGACATCGACTTCATCCAGGGCCTGCGCTGGAGCCTGGAGGAGGTCAGCCGCGCGTATGGCGTGCCCAAGCTGCTGCTGGGCGATTTCGAGCGGGCCACCTACGCCAACGTGCAAGCCTCCGAGCGCATGTTCTGGCGCAACACGGTGGTGCCGGAGGTGCGGTTCCTGGAAGACCAGATGAATCGCGCCCTGCTGCCCAGGCTGGGCTACCCGCAGCTGCGGGCGGAGTTCGACCTGTCGGCCATCGAGGCGCTGCAGGAGGACGAGGCCAGCCGCGTCCAGCGCGAGACGGCGCTATTGGATCGCGGCGTGCTCACCATCAACGAAGTGCGCCGGGAACGCAACCTGCCGGAAGTGCCGTGGGGAGACGGGGCGGGTAGCTCGTCTTGATCTTGTGGTTCGACAGGCTCACCATGAGCGGCACTTCTCCGCTCATCCTGAGCTTGTCGAAGGACGCGCCGGCGGGTTGAATATACGGCGTCGGGGATTGATAATGCCGTCGGGTCTCATACTTCCTTAATATCGGAGGCTCGATAACTCATGGTTGAAGTGCTGGGCGGCATCCTGGGCGGCGTTGGGCTGCTGTTCTTCGGGATGTGGCTGCTTTCCGAGAACCTGAAGGCCGTGGTCGGGCCGCGGCTGCGGATGCTGGCCAGCAAGCTGGCCGACAACCGCTTTTCCGGCTTCGCCTGGGGCACCCTGGCCGGGGCCATCACACAGAGCTCGCCGGCCGTAACCTTCATCACCATCAGCATGCTGCGGTCGGGGCTGATCTCGGCGCGGCAGGCGTACCCCATCGCGTTGGGCGCGCAGATGGGCGTCGGGCTGATCCTGTTCATCGTCACGGTGGACATCCGGCTGGCGGCGATGTTCGGCATCGGCGTGGGCGGTGTGCTCATCACGCGATTCAGCCGGGGCAACTACCGGGAGGCCGGCGCCATGCTGTTCGGGGTGGCGGCGCTGCTGTTCGGGCTGGTGCTGATCAAGGAGTCGGCGGCGCCGCTGTCGGAGCAGCCCTGGTTCCGCGCGGGGCTGGACATCTCGGCCGGGTCAATCCTGCTGTCCTTCATCGTCGGGGCGCTGCTGACGTTCATCGTGCAGGCGCTGGTGCCGGTGGTGGCCTTCGGCATCGGGCTGGCGGCGGCGGGCCTGGTGGGGACGGAGCAGGTGCTGATGTATGTGTACGGCTCCTACGTGGGCCTGGCCATCAGCGTGATGGTGGTGTCCTACGGCCTCAGCGGCACGGCGCGGCAGCTGGGGATGTTCTGGGCGTGCCAGGTGATCTTCTCGGCGGCAATCCTGGTGACGCTGCTTTACGTCGAGGTGTACGGCAACGTGCCGCTGGTCAAGGCGCTGGTCACCTGGCCGGACATCGGGCTCGGGCCGCAGATGGCCCTGGCGGTGATCATCTTCGGGATGCCGTCGCGCATCGTGGTGCTGTCCGCGCCGGACTGGACCATGCGCTTGTTCTCGCGCATCTGGCCGGCCAGCATCGCGGAGCAGCAATCGCGGCCCCAGTACATCCACGACCAGGCCATGGACGACGTAGAGACGGCGCTTGACCTGACGCACCTGGAGCAGCGGCGGGTGCTGGGCATGTTCTCGGGCTACCTGGAACAGGCGCGGGAAGGGCAGCCGGCCGGAGCCATCCGTGAGTGGGCGCGGGAGGTCAACGCCCGCATCGACGAGTTCCTGGACGAGCTGGGGCGACAGCGGCCCGGCCAGTCCAGCGAGCGGCGCAACCAGGTGCTCAGCCGGCAGAAGCTCATCACCTGGCTGGAGGAGCAATTCTCGACCATTCCCGAGGCGTTGGTCGGGTTGCCGGAGGATGACCTGACCCTGGACGCCTTCCGCATGAGCGTGGTGGAGGGAACCGACGCGGCGTTCCTGATCTTCCTGGACGCGCTTGAGGAGGACGATCCCGACGGCTGGGCCTTCGTGGAACAGCTGATGGGCGACCGTCGGGTCATGATGCAGGATGTGCGGGGCCGCTACCTGGCGCTGACGCCTCAGGACGCCGGTGATCAGCAGCGCATTATCGAGGAGGCCACTAACGCGGTAGAGAACATCTTCTTCCTGCTGGCCCAGCTGACCCGGGATTTCAAGGAGTCAGGGAGCGGCGCGGCGGTAGCGGACGAGGCGTGAGCATAGAACGCCAGAATCAAGATTCGCTGGATTTGGGGATTTGCACGATTAGGTCGGCTGTGGCAAACTGCGCACACGGCCTACCTCATGCGGCCTACCCTGGGCGGGCGTAACTCAGTGGTAGAGTGTTTGCTTCCCAAGCAAAAAGTCGTGGGTTCGAATCCCATCGCCCGCTCCAGCTTCCTGACTTAGAGTTGCCATGTACCTGAGGGGCCGAGTCCATTACGCCTGGTTCATCGTGGGCATCGCCGCGATGATGGGCTTCATCACCTCGTCGGTGCGGTTCGCCGCCGCCGCCCTGGTGCCGCATCTGAGCGACCCCGCCGCCGGATTCGGCTGGAGCTACGGCGCGATCAGCCTTGCTTTCAGCCTCCAATGGATCATCTTCGGGCTGGCCAGCCCCTATGTCGGCTGGCTGGGCGACCGTTACGGAGTTCGCTGGTTCCTGCTGGTCGGGTCCGTGCTGTTCATCGCCGGCATGCTGCTGACCGGCATCATGAGCAGCCTCTGGCAGTTCTACCTCTACTTCGGCGTCATCCTGGGCATCTCCTCAACCATCTTCACCGTGTTGCCGGTGGCCGGCATCACCCTGTGGTTCCGGCGACACCTGGGGGCCGCCATGGGGGTCGTCTGGTCGTTCCAGGGGATAGGGGTGGTGGCGTTCCTGTTCCTGATCGGCGCGGCCTTCGGCCAGCTGGGCATCCAGTGGATTTTCTGGCTTCCGGGCATGGCGGGCGGCGCACTGCTGCTGGTGTTGGTCAAGTTCTTCTACAACAGCCCCGCCGACATCGGCCTGCGTCCCTTCGGCGATGTTGGTGTCGAACCGATCCAAAGGTCCGCAAGGGACGAGACCGCAAAGGTCAGGGCCAGGGTGTTCATCCAGCAGGCCCGGCGCACGGTAACCTTCTGGAACCTCATCGGCATTCACTACTGGGGCTGCATGGGACACCAGATTATCAACGTGCTGGTGGTGGCCATCGCCGTGGACCGGGGCCTGTCCCTGGGCGCGGCCACCGGCGTGCTGGCCACCCAGCAGGTCGTCGGAGTTGTCGTTCGCGCCGCCGTGCCCGTGTTGGCGGAGCGCCTGGGTTGCCGAATCGTCTGGGTGGTGGGTATGGCCCTGCAAGTCTTCCCGCTGCTGCTCATCCTCTTTTCCAACGACCTATGGGCCTATTACCTGTTCGCGGTCCTGTTCGGCATCGGCCAGAGCACCGAGGTGCCCACG
Organism: Chloroflexota bacterium; assembly: GCA_028875655.1. Classification (GTDB taxonomy): domain Bacteria; phylum Chloroflexota; class Dehalococcoidia; order Lucifugimonadales; family UBA3495; genus Bin87. The sequence continues at coordinate 6,930 of JAPPCX010000086.1, forward strand.
TTCCCCATCGCCAACCGCCAGTATTACGGAAACGTGCCCCAGGGCAGCCTTTACGGATGGCAGAGCCTGGGCAGCGGCCTGGGCATGGGGCTGGCCCCGGTAGCCGGCGGGCTGCTGTGGGACTTCACGGGAACCTACGTGGCGCCGCTGCTCCTGTCCCTGGGGTTCAGCACCCTGGCCTTCATCCAGTCCTGGTTGCTGCCCTCGCCTAGGGTGAGGCAAATACCCGACTGGGAGAGCCACCTGCCGGCCAACCTGCAAGCCGCCGATTAGCGTCAGACCGGGCTTTTCAATTATTCCCGTCGTTCCAGACCCCGTATCGAGTACGGGGCAGGCTTCGATCCGGAATCCAGGGACATCTTGCTACGTGGTAGGATGTGATGAGCGGAGGCGAAACTGCACATGGTAGCTCACACATATCACACAGCCAGCCGGCAACTGCTGGCGCAAGGTCGGGCGGAACTGGACGCCGGCGATGTCCGCCAGGCATCGGAAAAAGGGTGGGGAGCAGCGGCGCAGATGGTCAAGGCGTTAGCGGAGCAGCGCGGGTGGCAGCACCGGAGCCATGCCGCGCTGTATGACGTGATCTCGTACCTGGTCTCGGAAACCCGCGAACACGAGATCCGGCGACTGTTCGGCGTAGCCAACGCCCTGCACATCAACTTTTACGAGAACTGGAACAATGCCGAGAACGTGAGCAACGACTTGGACGACGTAGAGCGCTTCCTGGACAAGCTGGAACCGCTGGTTGCTACGGAATAGACATCATCCTGCGAGTACGATGACAGCCACCATACCCAATTTTGCTTACGAGTCTTTCCACATGGCGGACAACGTCGCTAATGGTTTGGTTTACAGGCTATAATCGCAACTAGTATGGATTTCTGGTCGACCAATTGGGGCGATATAGCCACCGCAGTTGGAATCTTCGTCTCGTTCGGCGGCCTCATTTGGGCTATCAAGGAGGCGCGTGGCGCGAGGTCAGCTTCTCAGGCTGCGCAAACAGCGGCTAGGGAAACTAGGGACCAAATCACACGCCACTTGCAGACGGTCGATTTAGAACGCGCCATCGGATTGATCCAACTTGTCAAAACCTTGCATGATAACAATCAATGGGAGGCAGCCAGAGAGCATTACCAGACATTGAGAGAAATGCTCACTGGCATTATCGCCCGTTGTCCCGAGCAGCAGACCGAGTTCCGGGAAAAACTGGCAACCGCCAGGACGGAGATCAGGCTGATGGAAGACTTCGTCAGGCAAAATATAGTTCAAGGCATTGAGGAAGCCGTTCGATCTCGACTGAACGAGGCTCTGAACGGTATCCAAAGCGATTTGGAAGAACTGGCCAGCGCCATGGGGTTCGACAATTCACAAGGGGAAAAACAATGAGTGAGTTGGATAACATACTTGCGAGGTTGATTCAGCGGACTACGGAAAGGAAACTAAAATGGAGCCGCGCCGCCAACCCTAACCAATTCGTCACTTCCGTGGACGCAATTTCCGTCGTGATACATGAGATACCGGGGTTCGACTATGGCGTTCCTCCTAGCTATCGGCTGGAGATCCTCAATGAGGATGGCGAGACGGTCGAGATCCTAGGGGACATGGACGCAACGGACGAGCAGTACCAACAACTGGAACGTCTGCACACAACAGCTCGCCGTTCGACTCTGAGGTACGAAGAAACTCTGGAAAAACTTGCTAGAGCCCTTGACGTATAACTCAGTTCAGTCGGCAGAAAATCAGCGGTTGATCTTCTCTCATGCATCGACACGCTCTCCATTACCGACAGAACCGGCACATGCTTTTCGGACAGCGGGAGGGTTGGTGCAACGGATGTCGCAGCGAGTTCCCGTTCCGCAATCTCACCATCGACCACATCATTCCAGAGAGTCGCGGAGGCACTAACCACATCGAAAACCCGCAACTGCTCTGCTGGCACCGCAGCAGCGTCAAAGGCAACCGCCTGCAGGAGTACCTAGTAGCCAGGCTACGGGAGTTGGGGATAGCGACGTGAATAGGGACGTAATCAAGAAATGGTTGGCCTGCAGGACGATTTCTTTTTGGTTCACGGTCGGCTTTTTCGCGATGGCGATAGCCGGTGTGTGTACAGCTTTAGCATACTGGGACGCCATTCATCCTGATAGATCGTACGAAGTGTCTCCTATTGAAACGATCCGAAACGTCGGACTCGTAGTCGGTGGAGGACTCGCGTTCGTGTTCGCCTGGTGGCGAGCTCTAGTGGCGGAGCGACAAGCGGACGCGGCTAGGAGTCAAGTTGAAACGGCACAAAGCCAGGCTGACATCGCGTTGAGGACGTTGTCTTACGAGCGCTATCAACGCGGAGCAGAGATGCTTGGCAGTCCTACATTGGCGGTAAGGTTAGGTGGGATCTACGCTCTGCAACAATTGGCTGCAGAACATCCGAATGAGTATCACGTTCAGGTCGTACGCCTTTTGTGCGCTTTCGTGAGGAATCCTACTGAGGACGCGGTGTTGGATCAGGAGATCGAAGTTGAAGGCGAAATAATGCAGAAACGCATACGCGAGGACGCTCAGGCTGCGTTGTCTGCCATCGGCATGCGTAGTTCAAACCAAATACAGATCGAATTTGACGAGGAATTCACAGTCGACCTCCAGTACGCGTATCTCCAGAGTGCTGACCTCCGCGGGTGCAAGCTAGATTGGGCGGACCTAACAGGTGTAAGGCTTGAGAATGCGAATCTAAGCGAGGCTACCTTCCGATCCGCACGTCTAGTGCGCGCTAATTTGACCTCAGCTAGATTGATTCGTGCTAGCTTCAAATGTGCCATCTGTCGACAAGCTCAATTCAGGGGTGCCATCGCTCGCGGCGCCGATTTCCGCAATGCGGATCTCGAGGGCACCATCTGGGTCAACGCGACCCTAAATGACGCCGATTTGTCGTTTTCCAAGCTGCAAGGGGCACTGTTGGAAGGATCGCGAATCGTTGGTGCCGTCGTGTCCGGAGCCGTTTTGGGACTGGGCCGGCGGCGGGTGGAATTTCCGATAGATACGTCTGAGGGCGAGGACTTCGGAATATCCCATACCCGAGTCCATACTTGGATAACTCAAACGCAACTAAACCAGACGCGCGATCCTGACAATTGCCCACCATCAATTGAACCTGGAACTCCAGATCGTGAAAGCGACTCTCAATTGGTATGGAATGGCGGCTCTGTTTCGTAATTCGACGCGGAGCCTGTGTCAGTTGACGCTTGCGAGCGCATCCACCTGGCGGTACTCCCCGTCCTCGCCGATGACGGTCAGAAATACCTGGTCCGAGCCCTGGTTGTCGCCGCGGCCGTATTTGAGGCGAAAGCCGCCGAGGTCGATGACTTCCGAGGTGTGCAGGGCCTCGACGAAGCATTCCCGGCTGAGTTCGCGGCCACAGGTCTCCAGGCCGTAGATGGCGAGCCGACCGGCCAGGTATCCTTCCAGGGAAACGAACCCTGATTCCGCCTGCGGATGGTAGGCTGACAGGGCCGCTTGATACCTGGCAACTACCGGGATGCCGGCGTCCCTGGGGAAAGGCACCACCTGGGTAATGTACACGCCGTGCCCATCTTCTCCCAGCGCCCTGGCCAGAGCAGCGCCACCCACGAAGGATACTGTCATAAACACCGGGTCTATGTCTTGACGCACTAATTCTATCGCCGTGGCGACCGGGTCCTGGGCGCCAATCATGACGACCGCTTCGGGGTTGGCTGCAACGATGCTGGACACTGCCTGTCTCACCGCGCCGGAATTCCGCTGGTAGTGCCATGATCCGACCGGTTCCAACCCGCGGCGTTGCAGGGCCCGCCGCACGCCCTCGAGTCCGTTCGTGCCGAAGGAATCATCCTGGTAGAACACGGCAACCCGGGTTACTCCCAAGTCCTCGGTCAGACGAACGATCATCTCCTCCGTTTCCTGGTAATAAGAAGCGCGGAGATTGACGACGTTGTCCAGCGCCGGGTCGCGCAGGAATTCCGCGCCGGTAAAGGGAGCCAGGAAGGGTACGCCGGCATCGTGGGCCAGGGGTGATGAGACGCGGGACGTGGGCGTGCCCACCGCTCCGATCAGGGCGAATACCTGCGCTTTCTCAATTAGCCACTTGGTGGTGTGAAACGCATAGTCGGTCTCGTAGGAATCATCCATGGCCTTGAGCGCCAACTCCCGACCATGCACGCCGCCGCCCTGGTTGGCTTCATAGAACGCGGCCCTGATGCCCAGGCGCATCTCCCGGCCCAAATCCTGGGAAGGGCCGCTGAAGACCGCCGATTGCCCGAACAGGATTTGGTCGTCGGTGATGCCCGGGGATGTGGCGGCCGCCTGGGCGCCAAAGCAGGCCATTCCCACGACGGCAACCAGCAACGCCGCGCCGATTACGTTGTTCATCGTACTCGCACGAGTTTCTGCACGCGCTGGTTGGAGGTGTCGGCGCCGTAGATGTTGCCCTGCGAGTCAGTGTACACCTGGTGGGCGTACTCGAAGGTGCGGCCCCGGGCCAGCAGTTCGCCATCGAGGTTCAGTATGCTGAGGCGCGGCACCTGGTCGGTTACGTACACGGTCTGCTGCGCGTCGATGTGGATGCCCATGGGACACTTGAAGTCGGTCCACTGGTCCAGGAACCGCCCGCCGGCGGTGAACACCTGCACCCGGTTGTTCTCCCGGTCGGCCACATAGACCCGGCCGTCGGCGGACACGCGGATGCTGTGGGGCACGATGAACTCGCCGGGGCCGCGCCCAGGGCTGCCAAAAGACGCCAGCAAGGTGCCGTCGGGCGCGAACCGGTGCACGCTGGAGTTGCCGTAGCCGTCGGCGACGTACAGCTCGCCCGACGGCGCGACGCAGACGTCCGCCGGATGGTTGAACGGCGCCTGCAACGCCGCCCGGTCCCGCGCGCCGATGGTGGCGAGCAGCGCGCCGGTGGCTGCGTACTTCAATATCTGGTGCGCGTCCCGGTCCACCAGGTACACCGAGTCGTCCGGCCCAATGTGGATGTGGTGCGCGTCGGCGGGTACGCCGTCCCTGCGCTCCCAGGCTGCCAGCGGGTTCCCGTCGGCATCGAACACCAGCACCGGCGGGCCCTGCCGCTGAAACACGTACACCCGGTCGTGGCTGTCCACGGCAACGCCGCTGATGCCCCGAAACCCCTGGCCCACCGGCAGGCGCGGCCATTCCGGTTGGTATTCATACACGTAATCGCCCATCCCGACGGTAATCGCCATTTCGATGCCTCCGCTGTTGAGTTGGGGCCTTTCTGATCATCCATTGTACAAAGTAAAATGGGGCCGGCACAAAAGCGCATACAGGTGAGTGAAAGCAATGCTTAATTTCGACCGCTACGAATGGCTGAGCTTCGACTGCTACGGAACGCTGGTGGACTGGGAGACCGGCATCTCCACGGCGGTTGCGGAGGCTCTGGCGCCACACGGAGTATCCAAAACTCCGGCGGAGATCCTGGCCCTGTTCTCGGACGCGGAGCCGAAAGCGCAGACGGCCCACGGCTACCGGGAGTACCGTCCCGTCCTGCGCGACGTGATGGCGTTGATGGGCGCCGAGCTGAGCATCGGGTTCAGCGAGTCGGAGCTGGGTTGTCTGGCCGACAGCCTGCCCAACTGGCCGGTTTTCCCGGACGCCGCCGATGCCTTGACCACCCTGCAATCGCGCTACCGGCTGGCGATCATCTCCAACGTGGACGACGACCTGTTCGCCGGCTCCGCCCGGGCGTTGGGCGTCGATTTTGACGCCGTGATCACGTCCCAGCAGGTGCGTGCCTACAAGCCCGACCTGCGCGGGTTCAACACCGCCCTGGAGCGCATGGGTTGCGACAAGGAGCGATGGCTGCACGTCGGCGAGAGCCTGTACCACGACATCGGGCCGGCCAACCGCATGGGCATCGCCAGCGTGTGGGTAAACCGCCCCGACCGGGGCGGCGGCACCCGCCCCACCGACGCCACGCCCGACCTTGAGGTGTCCGACCTCGCGGAGCTGGCGGGTATAATGTGCCCGGCGTAACTACGCCGGGGCACGTTGATGATTGAAGAAATCGGCGCTCATTCCAGCGACGGCCGGCCCATGCTCCTCGTGGAAACCCGGGAGGAATGGCGCGCGTGGCTGGAGCGGAATCACGGAACCTCGCCGGGCGTCTGGCTCGTCTCGTGGAAGAAAGCCACCGGCAAGCCCTATGTGCCCTACGGCGACACGGTGGATGAAGCGCTGTGCTTCGGCTGGATCGACTCCAGGGTAAACACGCTCGACGACGAGCGGGCCATGCGGCTCTTCACCCGCCGGAACCCCAAGAGCCCGTGGTCGCGCATCAACAAGGAAAAGGCCGCCCGTCTGATGCAGCAGGCCCGCATGACCGAAGCCGGCGCCAGCATGATCGCGGCGGCCCAGTCCAACGGCGCCTGGACGATGTACGACGAGATCGAAGATCTGGTGATCCCACCCGACCTGGCCTCCGCCCTGGCTGCCAACCAAACGGCCCAGACCCACTTCGACAACTTCTCGCCGTCCTCAAGGAAGAACATCCTCTGGTGGATCAAGTCGGCCCGCAAACCCGAAACCAGGGCGGCGCGAATCGCCAGGACCGCAGAGCTGGCCGCCGGGAACCGCATGGCCAACCATCCGGCGGGGCGGGACCGGGGGCCGGCCTAGTGTTGGAGTGGCGAAACCGGCAGTGGGCACGTTCGCAAACCGGGCTGGAAGTGATGAAAAACTCCGCCCGACTCCTGTCGCCGGTGTTCCGGCGCGCCGGTGGCACCATACGCGACTTGGCGCCCATCATCGTCGTAATCGCATTCTTCCAACTGGCGGTGCTGCAACAGCCCTTCCCCAACCTGGGCAACGTCATTGTCGGGCTGGTCTGCGTGTGCGTCGGCCTCGGGCTGTTCGTTCAGGGTTTGGAGAGCGGCCTTTTCCCCCTCGGTGAGGTGCTGGCCCGCGGTTTCGCCAACAAGGGCAGCCTGTCGGCCCTCCTGGCCTTCGCCTTCTGTCTGGGCTTCGGCGCCACCGTCGCCGAGCCGGCCCTCATCGCCGTCGCCGCCGAAGCCGCCCAGGTGGCCTCGGAAACCGGCGCAATCTCCAATACCGACGGCGCCCGCACCTCTTACGCCCTCGAACTGCGCCTGGTGGTCGCCGTCTCGGTGGGCCTGGCCATCCTGCTGGGCGTGATCCGCATCCTCAAGGGTTGGCCCATCCATTACCTGATCATCGGCGGCTATGTCCTCGTGACCCTGATGACCGTCTTCGCTCCCGCGGAGATCATCGGCGTAGCCTACGATTCCGGCGGCGTCACCACCAGCACCATTACCGTTCCGCTGGTCACGGCCCTGGGCGTCGGCCTCGCCACGTCGATTCGTGGGCGCAATCCCATGGTGGACGGTTTCGGCCTGGTCGCCTTCGCCAGCCTCACCCCCATGATCTGCGTCATGGCCTACGGCATGCTCGCCCGATGATCGATGCCCGATGTGATGCTTGCCCCCCGATGATGCTCGCCCGATGATCGAATTTCTCCACACCCTGCCGCCGGCCCTTCTGTCCACGGTGTTCGACGTGGCGCCCATCGTCGCCGTCCTGACCCTGTTCCAGGTCTTCGTCTTGCGTCGCCGGCTCCCCAACCTGCGCCGGACCCTGGCCGGCCTGGTCTGCGTCCTGCTGGGGCTGGCCCTGTTCCTGGTCGGCCTGGAAAACGCGCTTTTCCCCATCGGCGAGACCATGGCCTTCCAGCTCACCGCTCATGCGGCGGCCGGGGCCCAGGGCGCCGCCGGCGCGGTGGACTGGCGAGACTACCTCATGGTGTACGCTTTCGGCGCGGCCATCGGCTTTGCCACCACGGTCGCCGAACCTTCGCTCATCGCCGTGGCCATCAAGGCCGAGGAAGTTTCCGGACGCACCGTCCGCGCCTGGCCCTTGCGAATTGCGGTGGCCGTGGGCGTGGCCATCGGCGTGTCCCTGGGCTGCTTCCGCATCGTCACCGGCACCCCACTGCCCTGGTATATCATCGCCGCCTACGCCGTCGTCATCGTGCAGACTTTCCGGTCCAGCCGCACCATCATACCCCTCGCCTACGACAGCGGCGGCGTCACTACGTCAACCGTCACCGTGCCCGTGGTCGCCGCCCTGGGCCTGGGGCTTGCCGCCAGCATCCCGGGACGCAACCCGTTGATTGACGGATTCGGACTGATTGCCTTCGCCAGCGTATTTCCTATAATGACCGTCCTGGGTTACGCTATATTCGCGTCCTGGTGGAGTCGGATGAAAACCGCCGGCGGTCGGGAGGAGGCAAAGCCATGAGGCTGAAGCTGATTGTCGCACTCGTCAGCGACGACAAAACCGACGTCGTGATGGACGCCGCGCGCGCCGGCGGCGCCACCGGCGCTACCATAATCAGCAGCGTGCGGGGCGAGGGTCTGCGCCCAGGCACGACCTTCTTCGGTCTGCGCCTGGAGGGTATGCGCGACATGCTGCTGTTCCTGGTCCTGGAAACCCGCGCCCGCGACATCCTGGAGCGCATCCAGGACGCCGCGCGGCTCGATACTGAGCACGGCGCCGGCATCGCGTTCCAGCTGGACATTGAAGACGCCGTTGGCCTCGTCACCCAATTGCCCACCATACAGGAAGAGCTGGAACACGATCTATGAACGCGCAGAACCCGGTCCGGGTCGGGGACGTAATGGCCCCGCAACTCCACAGCATCGACGGCTTGGCCACGGTAGCCGATGCCATGGCGCTGATGAAGCAACACGGCGTCGAGGCGCTGGTCGTCAACCGGCGCGATGAGACCGACGAAGTGGGGCTGATCCTGGTCTCCGACGTGGCCCGCGAAATAATCGCCCGCAACCGCTCGCCCGAGCGCGTCAACGTGTACGAGATCATGTCAAAGCCGGTGCTGACCCTGCCGCCGGACATGCTCACCCGCTACGCGGTGCGCCTGCTGGTGCGTTTCCAGGTCTCCCGCGCCATCGTAGTTGACCGCGACCGCAGCCCCATCGGCCTCGTAACCCTCCACGACCTGGTAATCGGCCGTTAGCCGCAGACCAGCCGCAGGGCCTTTTCAAAGTCAATCCGTCATTCCCGCGAAAGCGGGAATCCAGGAGATGCTGGCGTCAGGGCAAGGCTGAATCCAACCCCCCAATTGACGGGTTCTCAGTTTAGCCATAACATTAGTCAAGTTCATTGACTAAGTACAAGCAGATGCTGACGGTGAACGTCCACGAGGCAAAGACCCACCTCTCCCGTCTGCTGGCGCGGGTCGAGGCCGGCGAGGAGGTGGTCATCGCCCGCAACGGCAAGCCGGTAGCCCGCCTGGTGTCGGTGCGGGAGCAAGGCAAGCGGCAACCCGGCGCCTTCAAGGGCTTGATAAAAATTGACGATAGCTTCTTCGATCCTCTGCCGGAGGAAGAATTGAAAGCTTGGGAAGGGGCGCAAACCGCGCGGTTGCTGCCTGCAAACTAACACCCCCACCCGTCATTCCAGCTTCAGCAGTCACGGAAAGTAGCGGTAGATTTCGCCCCGAGGCAGGAAACGGCGTAAGACGGCTGTCTCGCCGTCCATTGTGATGCCCAGGCGGTAGTCGCCGATCCTGATGCGGTAGTGTTGCCCTTCAGCCCGGAGTCGCCTGACCCCGCTGACCTCGGTAATATCGGCAGCTTCAATCAGTTCCTGGATTGTCCGGTCCAGCCTCTGCCGAATTTGACCAGAGCCAAGCCGCCTCACGTCCCGGCTAAACTGGCGGCTGGGTTCAACAATCATCGGGCGTGCGCAGGGTTTCCAACACCTCCGACAGGCTCACCCGGTCATTGATGTCGGCTTCTTCCATTGCGCGCAATAACGCTTGGTCCTCTTCCTCTTCGCTCAAGGTTCCGTCCCAGAAGAAATCCGCCACCACCGCTGTCTCTTCATTGCTGAGATCGTAGAGGTCATAGACGAGCCAGTCTATTTGCTCTTCCAGCTTGCCGATGTCCGCCGACGGGTTGGCGCCTTTGGCGGCCAATATCCGGTCAAACACTCGGACCAGCGGGCGCTGCCTCACCTCGCTGAGCTTGGGGATGGTAATGGCCTCCCCATGAGCCAGGCACCAACGGGCCAGCGTGGAACTTTCAATGGCATTGACGTACTTGGGTTGTACCGCGTCCCCCTTGGGGAACATGATCGGTTCACAGCCCCGTACCTTTTTGAGGATGCCTAGTTCCGCTGACATGACTGTATGCTCCGCTTGTGTATCCGCCTGGCGCGTCGCCGCAATCGATTCTAGCACAGGGCCGACGAGCCGCCCGCCCGCCCGCGTGCTGTCCACGGGATTACACCAAGCTCGACTGCGCCCCCTGCCCGCGCCTCCGCCGCGGCGCCTGCCGGAACGTCGCCGGCGCTCCGCCGCGCGGATACGCCACGCTCGCGCCGCCGAGCAACTCGTCAATCGTCAGAATCTGCACGCGCGGATGCTGCTGGTCGGGAAAGTGCTCCGGCGTGTAGATGCCGGCGGACAGCGCCTCCTGCCGCATCGGTTCCGTGGGCGGCTTTAGCGTGATGAACACGCCGATCTCCGCCTTTTCCCGCTCCATGTCGCCCTTCAGCGTGGCGATCATTCCCCGGTTCACGTGGCCGCTCTTCACCTGCACGATGATCCGCTTGGCCCGGCCGCTGTTGTCGTCGAAGAAGTTGATGTAGCCGACCACAGCCCCCTCCGCGTCCTTTGTTTCAGGTTTGCCTACATCGGCTGGCAAACCGGCGGCAATCGCTTGCTCAAGTATCACAACCTCCACGCCGACCCCGACGATTACATACACCGCGTGTACAACCCGGCTACCGGCAAACAGATACTCTACGAACGGTTGCAACGCTACCAGTTCCCTACCTTTTCCGAAGTGCTGGACGAGCTGGAATACCTGGCCCAAAGTCTCTAACCCCGCCGCAACGCGCTGGCGGCAGTCGTCCTTGCCGCCGCAACCGGCCCCTGCTAAACTGCGGCCATCACACTTATCCTATTCGCGTTTCCCAGCAAAGGAGCCGCCGTTATGCTGATTGGCCATTTCACCGAACAGCCCTGGCAGGATGAAAACTCCGGCCTCATGGGCACCCAGAGCACCGACCTGGGCATCTCCAACTCCCACTACCGCCCCGAAATCGGCACCCAGCTCTACAACCGTTACCTGGACGAAAAAGTCTATGCCGAGCAGATGGGCTTCGACGCCGTGATGCTCAACGAGCACCACTCTACGCCCTTCTGTATGCAGGGCGTAACCAACGTCGGCGCGTCCATCCTGGCCCGCATCACCGAAAAGGTGAAGATCATCATCCTGGGCAACGTCCTGCCCATCTGGGACGACCCCCTGTGGCTCGCCGAGCAGTTGTCCATGATCGACATGATCTCCCACGGCCGCCTGGTGTCTGGTTTCGTGCGCGGCGGCGGACGCGAAAGCTGGTCCCACAACTCTCCGCCCAACTTCAACCGCGAGCGGTTCGAGGAAGCCCACGACCTCATCATCAAGGCCTGGACCGAGCCCGGCCCCTGGCGCTGGGAGGGCAAGCACTTCCACTATCGCTACGTCAACCCTTGGGCCAAGCCCTTGCAGGAACCCCATCCGCAAATCTGGATTCCGTCCACCGTGTCCGTCGAGACCGTCAAGTGGTGCGCCGAGCATCGCTACCCGCTGGTCCTGCTCGCCACCCGGCTCGAGCCCACCCGCGAAGCTTTCCAGCTCTACCACGACACCGCCGCCGAGCACGGCTACGAGTCCGGCACCCAGAACGTCGCCTACCTGTGGAAAGTCCACGTTGACGAGACCGAGGAACTGGCCGAGGAAGTCGGACGCAAGTACCTCTCCGGTGTCAGCAACCCGTTCCTGGCCGGCAACGAGGGCGGCATCAACCCCGCCATCATGAACCTCCCGGGTCACACGTCGCGCACGTCCCGCCGCCTGTCCGCCGCCGCCTTCGGTCCCGCCGGACGCTTCGGCACCAACCGCCGGCCCTTCGAGGACCAGGTCGCCGACAGCACCATCATCACCGGCACCCCCAAGACCGTCATCCCCAAGATCCGCGAGGTGCTGGAATACCTGCGCCCCGGCTCCGTCTTCTTCTGGGACGGCGACGGCGCAATGACCCACGAGGACCAGATGCGCAGCCTGCGGCTCATGGGCGAGGAAGTCATCCCCGCCGTCCGCGAAATGGGCAAAGAGCTGGAACTCTACTCCCCCTTCGAGGTGGACGCCCGCACCAACCAACCCATCGTGAACAGCGCCACCGCCGCGGAGACCGCAACAACAACGGCGGATTAGCGCTTTGCAGTCAACAGAGCGCGCGGGGTTGCAGAGCTCAAAGCTTCGTAGCCCTGCGTGATGTTCTTGTGCGGTATCAGTTACAAACGGAAGCCCCGTTCGATTCTTGGTATTATGGTCTGGACGGTTCTATACGCCGTAGAATAGCTGCCACTCTTGACCGTATGGCGTCGGGAAATCTGGGAGATTACAGGCCGCTCCGAAACGCGCCCGGCATCTACGAGCGTCGGCTGACTTTCGGTGGAGGGATCCGCATCTACTTCGCCTGGGATGGACCGACCCTGATCATTCTGCTAGGAGCCGGAAACAAGTCCAGTCAGTTGCAGGACATCTCAGCAGCAAGGTCAACGTGGGAGAGTTATAATGCCGTTTGATTGGCTTTGCGGGAGGTGAACTATGGCGCGTGATTTTCGCGAACTTATTCGAGAGGATATACGCAATAACCCTGACTTCGCCGCTGGCTTGTACCAGGACTGTATCGACCTGTTGCAATCCGATGATAGCGAAGACCGGGACACAGGCGAGTCCATGCTGCGTAACTACTTCGGCGCAGACGCATTGCGCGCGGCGCGGCTGCAAGCCGACACCCCTGTCGAACCGGCGAGCAACGCCGCCAACTAGCAGGAAGCAAATCATGGCACGAGATTTTCATGAACTCGTCCGCGAGCGTATGAATAGGGAGCCCGAGTTTGCCGCAGGGCTGTACCAGGACTGCATCGACCTGTTGCAATCTGAAGATGACGAAGATCGGGCTGTGGCCGAGGAAACCCTCGCCAACTACTTCGACCACGAACAGGCGCGCGCGGCCCGCCGGCTCGCTGCCAACGCAGCCGAAACCACGGAACCGGCCGCCAACACCGCCAACTGATCTCGTCCCACTCGCAGACGTTCGTAGGGGCGGGCCTTGTGCCCGCCCCGTTCCTTTCCCTGTCCGGCGCCGGGCGACACAAACTCCTTGTCATCGGCTCGGCAATGGGCGTAGGATATACCCATGACGCCCGAACATTTCATCGCAACGTGGGAAAACACCACCCTGAACGAGGAGCAGGGCGCGCAGTCCTGGTTCAACGACCTCTGCGACCTCATCGGCCATCCCAAGCCCCTGGGTGAGCTTAACGGCCTGACCTACGCCTTCGAGCATCGCGTCGAAACCGGCAAGGCCGATGCCTACTACGAAAATCATTTCGGCTGGGAGTTCAAGACCCACGAGGGACAGCTGGACGATGCCATGCGCCAGGTGCTCGGCTATTCCATGTACCTGAAAACGCCGCCGCTGCTGGTGGTGTCCGCCTTCAACGTCATCCGCATCCGCACCAACTTCCCCGGCATGGAAAGCGTCCAGCGTGAAATCCGCATCGCCGACCTGGTGGAACCGGAATCCCTGGCCGTCGTCAAGCGGATTTTCACCGACCCTGACTGGTTCAACACCGGCAAGAGCCGCGACGACGTCACCAAAGAAACCGCCGCCCTGTTCCAGGCCGTCAGCAACGACATGGCCGGTTCCGGCTACGGTCATCACGAACTGGCGCAGTACCTCAACCAGATCATATTCTGCCTGTACGCCGAGGACGCCGGCCTGTTGCCCGACGGCGCGTTCACCGGGCTGGTGGTGAACCAGCGGCGGGAACCGGAGCGATTCCGCCGGGGCGCGCAGACGCTGTTCGCCGAAATGAATCACGGCGGCCTGTTCGGCCCGCAGACTATTGAGCATTTCAACGGCGAACTGTTCGCCCACGTTCCCGACGTGACGCTGAACACCGCCGCGCTGGAACGCCTGTCGGAAGCCGCGGCCAGGAACTGGAGCAACATCGAGCCGTCCATATTCGGCACACTGTTCGAGCGCGCGTTGGGTCTCACCGAGGAACGCGCCCCGCTGGGCGCGCACTACACCAGCGAGGCAGATATCCGGCGAGTAGTCGAGCCGGTGATTCTGGACGACCTGCAACGCGAATGGTCGGCCGTCCGGGCGGAACTGGCGGGAGTAGAATCGCCAGAATCAGGATTCCCAGGATTACAGGATTTGCGGGATTACGGCCCACAATCCTGGCAATCCTGTAATCCGCTAAATCCTGATTCTGACAATTCCCGCGCCAGTCAACGCCTCGAGGATTTCCGCCGTCGGCTGGCGTCGGTGACCGTCCTTGACCCCGCCTGCGGCAGCGGCAACTTCCTGTACGTAACCCTCAAGGCGTTGCTCGACCTGGAGCGGCAGGCCATCGACTATCAGGTCGGACTTGACCGCCGGCCCGGCCCGCCGCTGGTGAACCCTGCCCAGATGATGGGCCTGGAGATCAACGAGTACGCGGCGCAACTGGCCAAAACCGCCCTGTGGATTGGCTATATCCAGTGGCATCAGACCAACGGCTTCGCCTATACCAACCGCCCCATACTGGACAACATCCACGGCGTTGAATGTCGGGACGCCGCCATCACTCTCAACGACGCCGGCGAAAATGCGATCAAAGCGCACTGGCCCGATGCCGACTACATCATCGGCAACCCGCCGTTCCTGGGCGCAAAGGATATGCTCACCGAGCTGGGCGGCGAATACACCACCCGGCTGCGCCGGACCTACGCCAGCGAACTGGACGGCGCGGTTGACCTGTGCTGCTACTGGTTTGAGCAGGCCCGGGCGCAGATTGCATCGGGCAAGGCCAGGCGCGCCGGCCTGCTCGCCACCCAGGCGATACGCTTCAGCAGCAACCGCCGGACGTTGGAGCGCATCAAGGAATCCGGCGACATCTTCGCCGCCTACGACGATCTGCAATGGAAACCGGAGGAACCCGGCTCCGCCGCCGTCCACGTCTCCATCGTTTGCTTTGACGACGGCAGCGAAACCACGAAAACCCTCAACGGCAACCCCGCCACCGACATCGACACCCGCCTCACCGACGCCGTGCATCTCGACCGGGCGCAACTTCTCCCGCAGAACGCTGGCATCTGTTTCAAAGGGCCAGATAAGGGCGGCCCATTTGATCTAACGTCGCAGGACGCCGCAAGAATGCTGGCTGATGGCAACCCTAACGGCAAGCCCAACAGCGACGTGGTGAAACGTTACGTGATCGGCAGAGACTTGAACGGCAAACCACAAGAGCGTTGGTTAATTGACTTTGGCGCAATGCCGGAACCTGACGCACAACTGTACAGTTTGCCGTACCAACACTGCCTGCAAGTAGTTAAGCCTACCAGAGCAAAGAACCGTGATAAACGTCTCCAAGAACGATGGTGGCAACATCGTAGAAGTGGTGATGATGTCAAAGGAGCCATTGCGTCGTTAACCCGTTACATTGTCACTTGTCAGGTTTCCAAACATCGCTGCTTTCAGTACATAGATGCAAACACTCTACCGGACAGCACGATAGTTGCCTTTTGCCGTGAGGATGATTACTTGCTTGGGATACTAGAAAACCGCATCCACAAGGTATGGACTGCCGCCATTGGCACGCAGTTGCGGGAAAAGGAATCGGGCCGGCGTTACATCATCAGCGAGTGCTTCGAGAAATTCCCCTTCCCGACACCAACGGAGTCCCAGCGCGAAGCGGTAGCCCAGGCCGCGCGGACGCTGGACGAGCAGCGGCGCAACGTCTGCCGCCCCAACGGAACCTATCGCCGCTCCATGACCGCCCTCTACAACGAAAACCCGCCCTGGCTGCAAACCGCCCACGCCGACCTTGATGCCGCGGTTGCCGACGCCTACGGCTGGCCGGCAGACTTGGCGGACGACGAAATACTGCGCCGCCTGGTGCGCCTGAACCTGAGCGGCGAGGCGGGGATGCCGTGAAGGGTTATTCTTGCACGGACGGAATGGTGGTTCGCTGGCAGTGACGCATACATTCTTGCCGGCGCGGTTTGCGCCACTTGTATAATGATGTTATGGCAACCCGCACTTTGTGGAATGCACCGGCTGGGGCGGCAGCTACGAAGTGTACGGCCCCGAATACGGCGAGCATTACGCAAACGCCTACGACGCCTTCTGGCGCGCCGAAATGGAAACCCAATTGCTTTCCTGACTGTTTGGCTCCAACTACCCCACCGCCGCCACCGCCTCCTCTATCGTAATATCCCCCGTATAAAGCGCCCGCCCAATAATCGCCGCCTCCGCCCCCGTAGGAACCAGCCGCGCCACGTGCTCCGCCGCGCCCACTCCGCCGGCCGACAGGACGGCCAAGCCGCTGTCCCGCGCCAGCGCCGCCGTAGCCTCGTAGTTCGGTTCCTCCAGCGTGCCGTCCCTGGAGATGTCGGTGTACAGCAGTCGGATCACACCCAGGTCGGCCATGCGTCTCGCCAGTTCCGTCGCGGTGATCTCCGACGTTTCCGTCCAGCCGCGGATGGCCACCAGGCCATCCCGCGCATCCAGCGCCACCACCACCCGCTCGCTGCCGAACCGACGGCACAGTTCCTCCACCAGCTCAGGATTCGAGACGGCGGCGGTTCCCACCACCACGCGGGCCGCGCCGGCGTCGAACAGGCCGGCCGCCGTGTCCGCGCTGCGGATGCCGCCGCCCACCTGCACCGGGATGGTGAGGGTGCGGGTAATGGCGGTGATGGCCGCCAGGTTGGCGGGGTTGCCGGAGTGCGCGCCGTCTAAGTCAACGATATGCAGACGCTGGCCGCCCTCGGCCTGCCAGCGTTCCGCGACGCCCAGCGGGTCATCGGAGAACACCGTCTCCTGCTCGTAGTCGCCCTGGTACAGGCGGACGCAGTTGCCGCCCCGCAGGTCAATCGCCGGTATTATTTCCATGGGTCTATCCCGATACTCCAGCCGGCAGCGCCCCGATAGTCACCGCGCCATTGTCCGTCATCTCAGCAGTAAGCAGGCTGCCCCAGAGCAACTCCGTGCCAATCAAAGGCGTACTCTCGGACTCAATGATGCGAACCTCACTACGGCGGCCCTGCCAGAGTATCGTCCCAAGAAACGTCGGAAACGTTTCCGTCTCGCCGTTTGCCATCGTAAGAGCCATCGGCCGCGTCGGCTTAAGGCCGAGCAATTCGATGAAGTCATGCGGCAGTGTGAACTGGCCGTTGAATCCGGTGTCGATGTGCGCTTCCACGCGGTGAACGTGCTCGTTAGCGTCAAGTATCCGCATCGGCATCACCAGCTCCCAATTGTCGCTGATCCATCCGTTTGTCATAGACGGCCCCCTCCCTGCTACCCCCTGCTACCGCAATCTGGGAATTTTGTACACCGTCGGATGTCCGATTCTGACCGTATGCAGGATCGCATCCGGATGCAGGTCCAACAACTCCTTGGTAATGTAACCGAGGTCACGCCCGATAACATAATCCTCCGTGGTGATGTCCAGCACCAGGAGTTTGCCCTTCTCCTGCGGGTCCACCAGCGGCTTGATTTTCGTCTCGTAAAGCTCTTTGCCTCGCTCGTAGTCCTTCATCATTTGGTCGTCAATCGGCCGCTTTGACATATCCAACCCTCCTGGCCGTAATCAGCGGTTAGCGGCTACCTGCTTTACGAAGTTGGCGTAAATCCGCAGGCCGTTGTCGCCGCTCTTCTCCGGGTGGAACTGCGTCGCCACCACGTTGTCGCGCGCGTAGATGCTGCAAAACTCAACGCCGTACTCGGTGAGGCCCGCCACGTAGTCCCGCTCCACCGGGTCGGCGTAGTAGCTGTGGACGAAGTAGAAGTGGCTGTCCTGCGGAATGCCCTCCCACAGCGGATGCTCGCGCTGGAACCGCACCGTGTTCCAACCCATGTGCGGCACCTTGAGGCCGTCGGGCAGGCGACGCACCCGGCCCGGCGCCTGCCCCAGGCAATCCGCGTCGCCCTCGTCGGTGGCGTCCAACAGCAGTTGCAGGCCCAGGCAGACGCCGAGGTAAGGGCGGCCACTGGCGATGTAGTCCAGCAGAGGGCGCACCAGCCCACGGGCTTGTAGCGCGCGCATGGCCGAGGGGCCGGAACCCTGCCCAGGCACGATCAATCCATCTGCGGCGGCCACCGCAGCCGGATCTGACGTCACCTCAGGCGTTACGCCGGCGCGC
The DNA here is from genome assembly GCA_028875655.1 of Chloroflexota bacterium. Classification (GTDB taxonomy): domain Bacteria; phylum Chloroflexota; class Dehalococcoidia; order Lucifugimonadales; family UBA3495; genus Bin87. The sequence goes on from JAPPCX010000086.1 coordinate 25,208, forward strand.
TCCACGGCGCGGGACACGCTGCGCAGGTTGCCCGATTCATAATCGATGATGACGATGGCAGGACTTTTGGATGCTGTCATCGCCCGATCAGACCCGGTCGCCGGTGGCCCGCTCAATGGGGATTTCGCGGTCGTGGTACCGGGCCAGCACGAAGAGCAGATCGCCTAACCGATTCAGGTAGGCGAGAATTAGCGGGTTGGTCAGGCCGCCGGCCTCCGACAGCGCCACCACCCGCCGCTCCGCCGTGCGAATCACCGTGCGCGCAGAGTCCATGGCCGATGACGACGGCGTGCCGCCGGGAAGGATGAACACCTGCGGCATCTGGAAGTGCGTTTCCAGCTCGTCGATGGTCTCTTCCAGGTTGTCCACCATCTCCTCGGTCACGGGTTTGAAGTGCTGGTGGAAAAGATCGTACTTCTCGGGGTCCGTGGCCAGCTCGGCCGCCACGGTGAACAGCTCCCGTTGCAGGTCGCGCAGGATGTTCTTCACCTTGTCGTCGTCCGTGAGCGCGCGGGCCAGACCCATGAGGCTGACCGCCTCGTCGGTGATGCCATACGCCTCGGTATGGGGGTTGGCCTTGGACACCCGACCGCCGTAGAGCAGGCTGGTCTCGCCCTGGTCTCCGTACTTGGTATAAACGCGCTTGCGACGCGACGCTGATGATGACGACGTGCTCATGACAATACACTCCCAACCCGGTTTGCTGCGGTGCACCATTCTAGCACCCCCACCTGCCCGTCGCCCATAGCCGTCGGCGCGCGCTGTCCCAACCCGGCATGTGCTATGATATGCCGTCGTTGCGGGTCGCGTTGGCCCGCTGCAGTTACCCGCATCCAGGAGTTCCCGACACAATGACCACCCAGGCGGTTTCCCTCGAACTTGAGCCACGCGAGACGTTGGGCAAAAAAGTGAAAGCCCTGCGTCGCGCCGGCATCGTGCCCGTGCATCTCTACGGGCGAGACACCGACTCCCGCGCCTTGCAGTGCGAGGTCCGGACGCTGCTTCGCGCCATTAGCCAGGCCGGCGGCGAGTACGGCCAGCCCATGAGCGTCAGCATCGCCGGAGAATTGGGCGAATACACTGCCGAGACGTCCGAGATCCAATGGGATCCCCGTACCGGAGACATTCTCCACGTGGATTTCCGCATCGTCTCGTCCTGACGACGTTTCGTTGACCTTGGGGGTGGGCATCAAACCCGCCCCTCACCTATTGCGTCCAGCCCCCGACCCAGGAGGCCCAACATGTACATGGTTTTCCTCAGCGAGTCCGGTCTCACCGGCGCCAGCGCCAACGATCCCAATCAACCGCACCACATCCACGCCGGGCTCCTGGTGCAGGAAAATCAGTACATATCAATGTGCGGCGAGTACGACGCGCTGGTGCGCCGGCATTTCGGCAGTCCTCCGGGCGCCGGCGGCGTTCCCGCCGAACTCAATCCCCGGCACGTTTATCAGGGAACCGGCCCCTTCCGCTCCTGGCGGCCGGATCAGCGCGCCGAGTTGATCCAGGACTGCCTCAGCATCCTGATCCGCCGTGAAACGCCCATGATCGTTTCTTATATCAGCAAGGCCGAGTACGTCGCCGCCACCGGAGCGGAAGGCAACTCCCTTTATGGGCACACTGACCCGTCCCGCCTGGCGTTCAGCAGGTTCCTCCTGGCGCTCACCATGTTCCTTGATGAGAACGTGATGGCCCAGATGAACCCCGACGACATCATGCAGTCGAGTTGGAACGTCAGCGACTACGCGATGCTGATGGCCGGATCCGAATCGCCATCGATTTCCGCGGCGCTGACGGAGTTCCTGGGTGATGAATCGGACACCGTATCGGCGTCCATCTATGACGACCTGATCGTCGCGCCGCCGGCGACCTGCGTCGGCGCGCAACTGGTCAACATCTGCGCCTACTTTGTGCGTCGCTGGCTACACCAGCCCGGCGCCGTCCACAGCTACTTTGAGGCCCTGCGCGACGGGCGTGTCATCCAGGTGATCTACCCCTACCAGTTCGATTAATCCTCCGGGGCCGACTGAACGTACTCTAGGTACGGGTACATGACAGGGTTTGGTCAGTCGCGGAGGTACGGATGGGTCTGTCGCAGATGATTTCGCGTTGGGGCGGAATCTTGATCGTCGCTCTCGTGGCTTGCGCGGCCATTATGGCCTGCGGCCAGCCCGGGCGATCCTCCTACACGCCGCAGCGTCTCACCCAACCCCCGCCGGCGACTTCTTCACCGGCCACGGACGCGCCACCCACCGCCGAGTCCGACGCTACTGCAACGCCGGGCATAGAAGCGCCGGCCACTCCCTATTCCCAACGCGCCTACGACCCCAACCGCACCATGTATGGTATCTGGGATGGCCTGGGCCACGACCCTGGTGATTCCCTGGCGGCGCTTGAGGACACCGTATTCTACGACGATAAGTCCCAGGCCTACGTCATCCTGGAGGCCCTCAAGTTCGTCAACCTGGACGTGGCCCGCGCCGGCCTGGATACCCTCACCGAACTGACCGGGCAGGACTTTGACTTTGACCGCCGGCGGTGGCGCGAGTGGGTGGGCGCGCGGGAGGAGGAGTACGCCCCGCCGTCCGACTACGGCCGGTGGAAAGTGAACGGGCTGGCGGTAATCGACACCGACATGGCGGCCCTATTGGAACCCGGCATCGAGCATTCCCGCGTCAATCTGACCGAAGTGGTCTGGGGCGGCGTCAAGCTGGACGGCATCCCGCCTCTGGAGCACGCGCCTTACATCCTGCCCGAGGAGGCGTCGTATCTTTTGCCCGACGACCGGGTATTCGGCGTCTCCATCAACGGCGAGCATCGCGCCTACCCCCTGCGCGTGATGAACGCCCACGAGCTGGCCAACGACACCCTGGGCGGCGAACCCATATCGCTGGTGTATTGAACGCTCTGCGGCACCGGAATCGTGTATTCCGGCATCGTCAACGGCGAACCCACCACCTTCGGCACTTCCGGCCTGCTCTACCGCAGCAACAAGGTGATGTACGACCGGGCCACGCGCTCGCTGTGGAACCAGTTCATCGGCGAGCCGGTCATCGGCCCGCTGGCCGATTCAGGCATCCGCCAACCCTTCTTCCCGTCCGTGGTCACCACCTGGGGCGAATGGTGGGACGAGCACCCCGACACTACGGTGCTTTCGCAGGACACCGGCATTTACCCCGCCGAGTTCTACGTACCCGAGGACAATCCCCTTGCCATCTACTACAACTACTTCACCTCGGAAGAAGTAATGTTCCCGGTGTGGCTGCGGGATGAGACCTTCCAGCCCAAGCATGTGGTCGTCGGCCTCACCGTGGGCGACGCCGCCAAAGCCTACTCGGTTCGGGATTTGCAGGCAGAGCGTTTGGTCAACGATACGGTGGGCGGAATGAACGTAGTGGTAGTGGCGTCGCCGGAATCCCGCGCCGGCCGCATCTACGAGCGAGGCGATTTGACGTTCACACCTGCAGATGACGATAATCCCAACCTGGCGCCGGCGGCCTTGCTGGACGACAGCGGCACGCGGTGGGCGGTGACCGAGGAAGGGCTGGTAGCTGACACCGGTTCGGAGCTACGGCTGCCGCGTATCCCCAGCATCACGTCGTTCTGGTTCGGCTGGTACCAGTACCATCCGGACACCGAGATCTACGGCCAGGACAGGTAACGGCGACCGCGGCAGCGTCGCTAATCCCAGCGCACGCGCCGGCGCAGTTGGGCGCTGAGGACGTCCACCGCAATTACCAGCAGCAGGTACCACACCAGCAGCAACCCAACGTCGTCGTAGTGGAACCACGACATCCGCAGCCGGAACTCCCGGCCCAGGCCGCCAGCGTTGAGGAATCCCACCACCACGGTGGTGCGGATCACCACCTCCCAGCGGTACATCAGGAAGGTCAGGAACAGCGGCAACGCCTGGGGGAATACGCCGTACAGCAGTACCTTGGGGCTGGACGCGCCGGCCGCCCGCAACGCCCGAGCCGGCGCCGGGTCCAGGTTCTCCACCACCTCAGAAGTCAGGCGACCCACGATGCCCAGGTTGTGGATGCCAAGGGCCAGCGCGCCGGGGATGATTCCCGGCGACAGGAAGAACACGATGAGCATGGCCCACACCAGCTCCGGTATGGCCCTCGTCAGCGCGTAGAATACCCGCACCGCCGCGTACACGACTCTGCCAGTACGGGACGGCGCGCCGCCCAGCGTGCCGTCGCTCACGTTGCGCGCGCCCGGCATCAGCAGAATCAGTGCGCCCACTCCGGCAATGCCCATGGCCAGCACCGACATGGCCAGCGTGTTCAACGCCAGTTGGCCAGTCTCCCGCCATCGCGCCGCCTGCACGAACGGCGACGGACCATCAGAGTCCGCTCCGGCCAGGCTGGCCACGAACTGGCCGGCGTTCTGCCAGGTGCGCTGCCGGAACAGGTCGCCGAACCCGCTGTCTCCGTCCAGCAGTATGAACGCCCACGCGGCCACGACCAGCATGGCCGCCGCATAGGCCGACCAGCGCAGCGCGCTGAATCGCACTCGCGCCCCGTCTCGGGGATGGGATTGCCCGATACCGGCGCGTTCCATCAGTAGGCCATGCTCCGGCGCACTCGGCTGCTCCACCAGTCAACGGCCACCACCAGCGCCACGAGGAATATCAGCAGCGTCCATACCTGCCGGAACAGCAGGTCCGCCAGCGACAACTCAATCTGAAAACCAATGCCGTCGATGCCGACGAAACTCATGATGGCGGCAGCGCGGATGCCGCATTCCAGCCGGTAGAAGGTGTAGCTGAGCAGGTCGGGCAGCGCCATTGGTATGTAGCCGTAGAGCAGGATGTGCGCCGACGACGCCCCGGTGGTGCGCAGCGCGGCCACCGGCTCGGCAGGAACGTCCTGCAACTGCTCCGCGTAGATACGGCCCAGGATGCCGGCGTAGGGAATTGCCATGGCCAGGATCGCTGCCATCGGCGACAGCCCGACGGCGGCCACAAACAGCAGCACCCACACCAGTTCATGCACCGAGCGCATCGCCGCCAGCAGGAAACGCACCGACGCCATTAGCGTCCGGCGCCGCGTTTCCGACCCGTCCGGCGACGATGCCAGTACACCGGATGCCAGCACCCCCAATGGCAACCCCAGAGCTACCGCTATGGACATGCCGGCGATGGCGTAGGCCAGGGTGTGCCAGCTTGCTACTACGCAGATGCGCAGAAACTCCTGCGACAGCTCCGGAGGGAACAGGGCCAGCAAAACCTGCAACGCCGCGCCGCCGCCGCCGGTGTGGCCAATGGGCTGCTGCCAGTCCACCCGCGACAGGCTCCAGGCCAACGCGAACACTATCCCCAGCGTTAGCAGGCGCGGGCCGGTAAGCCAGTTTTGCAGCCGCCGTAAAGACATGGAGCAGCGGCTATCAACTAGCCGTCGCGGGCCGCCAGTCCCGCCAGCGGTTCGATGTCGTCGGTATCATCCCCCAGGTCGTACAACTCATCCAGCACGGCGTCATCGAGTTCGCCGGCGGGAAGGTCGAACTGGACGCGGCTCTCGCGCAGTCCGATCACCCTGGTGAAATGCCGCCGGATCAACGATGCCGTGTGCAGGCTGGCGATCAACGTGCGCTGGCTGCTGCCGTCATTCTCGTTCCACGAGACGAGGCCGACCAGCAGCTCCATCACTTCCTCGGCGCGGGCCGGGTCCAGCGACGCTACGGGTTCGTCGGCGAGAATCACCAGCGGCGACTGCATCATCATCCGCGCGATGGCCACCCGTTGCTGTTCACCGCCGGACAGTCGCCCTGGACGTTCGTTGATCTTGTCGGCGATGCCGACTCGCGCCAGGGCCTGTTGAGCGGCGCGGCGCTCCATGGGCCAGACCAGCGAGAGTATCGAGCGGGCCAGGGTCCAGTGGCCCAACCGCCCGGCCAACACGTTGTGCAACACCGGCAGGTGGGGGACCAGGTCGAAACGTTGGCTGACGATGCCCACCAGGGAGGCGAGCTCCCGGCCCGGCTTCAGTTCGGCGGGCGATTTGCCGTTGATAATGACCGAGCGTGTCCCTTGATCGGGCACCAGCGCTCCTGCCAGCAGGCGCAGCAGGGTTGTTTTGCCGCTGCCCGAGGGGCCGACCAACGCCACCCGTTCGCCGGCGTGGATGGCGAGGCTCAGCGGCGCAAGGCCCTGGTTTGTTCCATAAACCTTTGCCGCACTCTTTATAGTGACAAGCGGCTCGGGCGCAGCAACCTGCTCGCCAGTCCGCACTGGGCGGACTGTGCTCATTGTATTATTCCAAGTTCCCGCGCTACGCTCTCAATGGCCTGGTAGTTTGCGTTATCGGTGGCGATGAACCGTTCGGTGCTGAATAGTTCCAGGATTTCGCCGTGCTCTTGCGTGTTGAGCGCCAGCAGGGCGGCCTGCACCTTGTCAGTGAATCCGTCGCCGTACACTTCGTCCAAATCTGCCCGCGCCGTCCAGTTGTAGTTGAAATAGTTGGGGGTGGTGTCCAGCTCGCGCACTTGGGCCGGGTCGGCCTTGCCCTCCGTCACCGCCCGCGCCCACACGTCCTCGGCCAGAGCGCCTACATCGTAGGAACCGGCCGCCACCAGTTGCCAGGTTTTGTCGTGAGAACCCGAGAATCCCGGCGCTGTCCGGAAATCGTCGGCGACGTTAATGCCGGCATCGCCCAGGAAATACCGCGGCATCAGGTGGCCGGAGGTAGAGCTTTCGCTGCCGAAGGTGATAGTCAGGTCGCCGGTCCTGCCCACCAGATCATCCAGACTGTTTAGGTCGGCGAACTCGTCGCCTCCGCGCACGACGTACTTGGAGTGAAACTCGGCATCGTGGGCCCGCTGGACGATGGCGCGTGAGCCGGGGTTCTGCAACCGTGCCTGCACCCCGGTCAGCGCGCCGAAAAAGGCCAGCTGCACGTCGTTCTGGCTGAACGCGGTGACCACCGCCGAGTAGGACACGCTGGGTACGTATTCCACCGGAACGTCCAGTTCTTTGGAGAGGTAGTCGGCGAAGATTTCGTAGCGTCGCGCCAGGCGTTGGGCATCCTGGTCGGGAATGCCGCCCACGCGCAGGGTCGGGGATTCCTCCTGGGCGCAGGACATCGCCAGCAGCGCCAGGAAAACCGAGACGACGGAGATGAGCAGGAATCGGGACAATGAGGACGAAAATGCCATCGATACTCCCCCGGCTATCATGCGGGGCAAACAAACTGGCGCGATAGTATCAACGCATCTGCCGTAGGTCAACATCGCTCTCCGATCCGGGGCAAATGCGGCATCATGCTATAATGTCGTCCGCCGCGCCGGAGCGACCCTCCGGGGCGCTGTGCGGAGAGGTGCCAGAGTGGACGAATGGGCGCGACTGGAAATCGCGTAGGGGTTAACGCCTCTCGCGGGTTCGAATCCCGCCCTCTCCGCCATTTTTACAACTTAAGTTCCCCGTACAACCGGTCGTTTCCTACCCGGCTGAACTTCACGTCCGGCTGCCAGTAGCGGCGACCCCCAAGGAGGTCAGAAGCATGACGACGGTAGGAAGCGGAAAGTACTCCTATGAAGTGGTGGAGAACTGGGCCAGGCTGCCGGAGGGCGACACCTTCGCCATGGTCAGCGCCATCGCCACCGACTCCCAGGACCGGGTGTTCGCCTTCCAGCGCAAAGACCCGCCCATTCTCATCTTCGACCGGGACGGCAACCTGCTGGACAGTTGGGGGAACGGAGCATTCTCCTTTGCCCACGGCATCTACATCGACGACAAGGATACGGTCTATTTGACCGACCGGGACAACTCGGTCTGCCTCGTTTACACCATCGACGGCAAGCCCATCCAGATGCTGGGACGCCACGGCGTCCACTCCGACACTGGCTGCGAAAACCCGGGCGACCTCTGCCCCCGTTCCGCCGGCCCCTTCAACTACCCAACCGAACTGATCCCGTCTCCGTCGGGCGACCTGTACGTAGCCGACGGATACCGCAACGCCCGCATCCACCGGTTCAGCTGGGACGGTCAGCTCAAGCAGTCTTGGGGAGAACCGGGCAAGAGCGAGCCGGGACACTTTCACCTGCCCCACAGCCTTCTGATCCACAATGACACGATCTTCCTCTGCGACCGCGAAAATCACCGGATGCAGCTCTTCAACCTGGACGGCGAGTTCATCGCCATTTGGGACGACATTCAGCGGCCCATGGACATCTCCGTGGACCGCGCTGGGAACCTGGTGGTCAGCGAGGGTCCCGTCAACGATGCTTCGGCCCGGGTCAGTGTGCTGGACACTTCCGGCAACGTCCTGGCGCGGTTCGATTGCCGCGGCCCCGGCCACGGCAGCTGGGTGGACTCCCGCGGCGACATCTACGTGGGCCTCAGCGACGGCACCGGCATCGACAAGTTCGTTCGCCAGGGCTAGCCCGACTGCGCTAGCCCTGGCGGGTGAGCGCTAATCCGGTTGCCTGCTCAACATGAGGAACCCGTTGCTGTCGGGGGTATTGCAGCCCGCCAGCGCAGTTTCGGCGCGCACCGTCACCTGCCTGGCTCCGGCCGTTCCGCGCAGTTGCTCAATGCTGTCGGAGAAGAGGCAGGCGCGAGTTCGGCCGGTTCCGTTGTTTCCGCCACTTGACAGGAAGGGATGGGGGCCTTCGACCCTGATGTCGTCGGCATAGAAGTCGTGGGCCTCTCCCCACTTGACCCCATGCCACTGGAAGCCCTCCAGGAATTGCTGGGTGAAGGTGAGGTAGCCGTCGTAGGGGTTGAATACGTCCACGTCGTTGGGTCCCAACCCGGAACCTTCCCACATCTTCCGCGCCAGACTGGCGACCGCTGCCTGGTGCTCGTCCAGCGTTGACATCGTGCTTCTGCCCCGGCCGTTGTTCTGGGCGTGGTTAAGGACGTAAACCGGCTTTTGCCTCAGGTCTCTGGCGCGCTCGGCGGTGGTGAAGATGAAGGCCGCGCAAGTGTTTACCGGGCGGTCGCAGTCGTAAATCACCAGCGGTTCTTCAATCACGCGCCCGTTCAGGTAATCCTCCAGGGTGAGCTGATACGGCTCGTGGAGAGCGTAGTAGCTCCACGGAGTCAGCAGGCCATTGCGGCGCAAGTTCAAGCACAACGGGGCCAATCCGTCGTGGGACTTGCCGTATTTTTTGCAGTATTGCTGGAAAATCACCAGGTTGTTGAACATCGCGCCGCTCTGGTAGCCCCAGGGCAGGGTAAAGGCGCCGTTGCCGTGGGCTTCCTGGCTGTTATTCGCCGGGTTGTTGTGCCCATACCGGCCGGAGAGATTGACCATCGGGTACCAGACCAGGGCCGTCTCGCATAGACCGTCGCCCACTGCCTGGGCGGCCAGACCCATCATGGGGCCGATGTAGGGCGCGTCGGAGTAGAAATACTGCGCGTTGTTCAACCCCAATTCTCTTTGCATCCACTCCGCCGATGCGTAGGTCAGGCCGTCCTCGGTGTCATACGGCGGATCAAAGTAAGGACGGGGCGCCCAGGTCTGCTCGGCGCGGGTTTCCCTGCTGGTGATCAGCCCGTCGATATCGTCCAGAGACAGGCCGGCGTCTGCGATTGCTTTGAGGCAGGCTTCCTTGCTCAAGCCTCCGCAGCTCCGGTCCATGGTGACGCCGTCCCAACGTCGATCAATGTGGGACTGTCCCCAACCTACGATGGCGACTTTCCCCCGATGCTCCCAGATTCCCAATCCTTCCCGATCTCGCATCCAGCCCCGGTCGCTGACCATATCAACCTCCTCGTGTTCTCTGCGCTATTGAACGTCTTTGGATTCGCCGGCCGGTCTAGGCAGCCACCCGCCATTCGTGAATCAACTGGCCGGTGCCGGTTTCTTCAAATATCAACTCCACCGGGGCTCCAACGGGAACTTCCCCGGGCGGCGTTCCCGGGAGGTTGGACAGGAAGTTGATGCCGGGGTCTTCGTCCAGGGTAATTACGGCAAAGTTGATGGGCTGCGCCGACCGGAACCCCCTGATGCGGGAATCGCGTATCACCATGTACACGTCGATGTGTCCCTTGCCCTCAACCTCTCGCCACTCCAGGTTGTCCGCCGTGCCGCACGTGTCGCACCGTTGGGCGGGCGGATAATGCAGCCGCTCGCACGCGGTACAGTTCTGCAAGACCAACCGCCGCTCGTTGCAAGCGTCCCAGAAGGGTTTGGTTAGATCATTGGGAACCGGACCGGGTCTCTCCAGCCCTGGGATCGTTGACATCGCTCTTCCCTCCTAATGCGCGATTAATCCACGGCTCAGTATATCCGTCATCCATCCAGACGAAATGGAACCCCGCTTCCAGGGCAAATTGGCGATCCAGGTCGGTATCGCCGATATGGTAGTACTCCTCAACCTGAAATCGAGATTTCACGTCCGGCAGGTCCTGCTTCGATGAAACGAAGCTTACTTCAATGCCGTACCGATCCCAGATGCCCTGCTGCACCGGAAGCGGGCGATCGGATGCGCTCCCGATGATACACCCGGAAGCCTGCGCTTTCCTTACCATGCTCATGGTGACCGGACCGGGCGGGTCTCCCGCTTCCAGCGTCCCATCAATATCGAAACTGACCAGTATTGCCAAGTACGGCCTCCCTTACGGCTCCCCGCCCACTGAGGGATCCGCCCATTGGACAATCCCCCGCGCCCCCAGGTCTTCAATCGCATGGTCGCTGTACCCGAGTTCTCGCAGCAGGGGCCTGGTGTGCTGGCCGACTTGAATGGAGGTACGGTAGGTCCCCGGGGTCAAGGACATTTCGACCAGCCCGCCGTATCGGAGATACTTTCCGATGTGCGGGTGCTCGACTTCGACGCTGAGGGCATTGGCCCTGGCGTGGGGATGGTCGGCGTAAAACTCGCCTTCCACGGCCTCGTCGGCCCGGACACAACCGACGTCCGCGTTGGTCAGCAAGTCTTCCCATTCGGCCGCGGCGCGTTCGGTGAAGATTGCGGAAAGCTCGGCGGCCAGGGCTTCGTCATGGGCTTGTCTCGCCTCCGGAGTCGAGAAGCGGCGATCAGCCAGCAGGTCTTCCCGTTGGACAGTCCGGCAGAATTGCTCCCACTCGTCCTGGAATAAGCAACCCAGGAACACCCAACCCTCGGCGGCGCGGTACAGACGATACAGGGCATGAAGACCGTGGACATCTGCGTCGGGCAGGGCGATGGGATGGCGATTTGCGTAGTCGTAATACTCATCGGCGTTGGTCCACGCATTGGCGTTGAGCATGGTGACGTGGACCGGCTGGCCCTTGCCGGTGCGGTCTCGGGCGCGCAGGCCCAGCAGGATCGCCGTGGCCACCGCCGGCGACGTGTTCTGGTCCGGCCCCCAGTTGGATTTCATGATCCAGCGGGTGGCCTCGACCGTTTGCTCGACATTCATTTCCCGCTCGGGAGGAGGGGGCATGCCGCGTCCCATCTGTCGCATCGCTCCGCCCATGATGGCGCCCGGGATAGGATGGGCGCCCGGACGGCGGGCGTGTTCGCCGTATTCGCCGTAAGTCCCCATCCAGACGTGGATCAAGCGGGGATTGATCTTGCGGCAGGTGTCCCAATCGACCTGGAGACGCTCCGGCACGCCGAGGCGGAAGTTGTGCGAGAGAACGTCGGCCCTGGCGATGAGCTGATGGATGATCTCTTTGCCCTCCGGGGTCTGCAGATCAATCTGAATGCCTTCCTTGCCGGCGTAAGTCCGTGGGTCGGCCACTGCCTGCGCAGTGGAACGACGTCCCTCGTCGAGTCGCCGGTCAGTGGCATCGATCTTAATGACACGCGCCCCGAGGTCGGCCAGAAGGGCCGCGCCGTAAGGGCCGGCCTGGATGGTGGCCAGGTCGAGGACGGTTACGCCGGACAGGGGGTGGGCTGGCGCACCGGCGCCATCAGATCCGGCCGAACTATCGCTTGTCGTTGCCGGCCGCTGCCGACGGCGTTCCAACACTTCGGCGGTGTGCTGTCCCACGTCGGGAGCCGGGCCGCTGGGCTCGCCCGGAGTCTCTTTGAAATCCACCAGGGGGGCCAGGGTACGCATCGGGCCGACGCGAGGATCGTTGATCGTTACTACCGTATCGTTGGCTACCACCGCGGGGTGATCCATGGCCTGAACGCTGGTGCGATATGGCTCGGCGGCGATATTGCCGTCCTGGAGATACATCTCCATCCACTGGTCGGCGGTCTTTTCCAGCTGCTTGTTCAGGATCTCCCGGCGCAGGAGCTCGCGGTTCTCAACGCTGACGGCGGGAACTTTCTCGAACCGCGCATCCTCCAGCAGATGGCCGAGGCCAATGACCTTGAGATGCCCCTGGACGTGAGGAACCCTCTGGTTGGCGTGCTGGAGCCAGACGCCGTCCCTGGTGCGCACGGGGACGTATCCGATGGTGGAGAGGCCGCGACCGGGCGGTCTGCCCGGGAACCGCTCGGGGTCCCGGCGCCGAAGCTGCATGTTCACCAGTCCGCCGTCGCCGACGTTGTTGTCATGAGGAGAAGCAAGGGCCTGAACAATGCTGGTCTGCACCCATTGACCACGACCGCACAAGTCCCGCACCCGGAGGGCGGCCAGGATGCCGCGCGCTGCGGCCTGGCTGGCGTGCCAACTGCCGGTGGGCACCGCCGAATACACCGGGCCGTCGCGGTCAGGCTGCCCCTCCATGTTGAGCATCCGGCCGGCCTTGGCCGCAACGATGCCCTCGTATCCTTTGACCCAGCGGAGCGGACCTTTTTGCCCAAAGCCCGTGATGGAACAATAGACCAGCCCGGGATGATGCCGCGACAGCGTATCGTAATCCAGCTCCCAGCCGGCCATGTCACCGGGACGGAAGGACTCGACGAGAACGTCAGCCTCACCAGCCAGACGGATGGCCTGCTGCTGTCCTTCCGCGGTTTCGAGGTCGAGCACAATGCCTTTCCTGCCGCGGTTCCATGAAATCCAGGACTGCTGGAATCGGAACGGATCCCCGCCGGGAGGTTCGACCTTGATCACCTCGGCGCCGAAGTCGGCCAGAACCAGGGTGCAGAGGGCGCCCGGCATACCCAACGAGAAATCGAGGACGGTAAGGCCTTCACACGGTCCTGCCACGGTTCACCTCTCCCTTTGGTTGCGACGGAGTATGCAGCCCGCTGAAGACAGCCGTCAACCTTTGGCGGATACCTGATACCCGGCTGGCCCCGGTCAATGTACAATCACGGAACGTATCACGTTTTGTTGCGGATGGTGAATCATGCGGACCGGGGCCGAGTACAGAGAGAGTTTGCGCGACGGGCGCAACGTGTGGGTCGTGGGAGAGGGAGCGGTGGCGGACGTTACGACGCACCCGTCCACGTTGGGCATGGTGGAAGAGTACGTGGCCTGGTACGACCGTCACTTCGACGCCGACTGGCAGGACGTGCTGCTGACCGAGCCCGACGCAAAGGGCGAGCGGCGTCCGCTGGCGCTCACCCCGCCGAAGACGTCGGATGACTTGAGACGGTTGGGGAAAGCGATCAGCGCCGTGCATTTTGCCACCGGCGGGAACATGACCCACACCCCGGGGTACGGCGCCTTGATCGCGCTGGGGCTGCTGAACGTCCTCAAGCGGTTGGACCACTCTGCCGAGGACATCGGGGCGGCCGAGGCGTACCTGGAGAGTTTGGGAGAGAGCGGCAGGTTCCTGACCTACGCCGGCGGCGGCCCGCTGATTGGCGCGCGGCTGCGGGAGGATGAAAGCGAGCGCGTGGCGCTGCGGCTGGTCAACGAAACCGCCGACGGCATCGTGGTCAGCGGCAAGATACAGATGCACACCAGCACGCCTTTCGCGGAAGACCTGCTGATCTCCACCCGCAACGACATGCCGGCGGGGAGCGGAAGGTACCTGTGGTTCATCGTGCCGGTGAACTCCGCCGGCCTGCGGGTGGTGTCGCGCCGACCCGTTGCCAGGCACAAGAACCCGTTTCTTTCGCCCCTGAGCAGCCGGTTTGACGAACTGGACTCCATGGTCTGGATGGAGGACGTTTTCATCCCGCGGTCTCGCGTTTTCACCGCCGAAGCCCCGGACCGCAACCGGCGGCATTCGTTGGTATGCTGGCTGCTCTGGCATCACAGCTACGGCTGGCTCGCGAAGGCGGAACTGACGCTGGGCCTGGGCCTGGCGCTGGCCGAAGTGATGAGACTCACCGCCAATCCACAGACGATTGAGCAGTTGGTGGAGATGACCGTAAACGTACAGACTACCCGCTCGTGCATGGTCGCGGCGGAGATGGAGCCGGAAACGACGGCTAGCGGGTATGCCCTGCCCAACCAGTTGCACGTGGCCGCTGCCGGGATCAACACGCTCAAGGTCCGCCAGCGGATGAGTGAGATACTGCGGGGCCTGCCCGGTTCTTCGCTGGTGAACGCCCCGGCGGACACCGACTTCGCGGATCCCGTCATGGCGGCAGAGCTGGAAGACGCCTTCGGCGGGGGCGGCTACACGGCGATCCAGCGGGCGGCGCTGTTGCAGTTGGCCTGGGACCAGGTATCCTCGGGCCTGGACGGCCGGGAGGCGGTCTTCGAGCTGCACGCCAGCGGCGGGCTGGAGTCATGGCGCCGCCAGTTGGCCGCGTGGTTTGACCGGTACAACGAGTTGGCCAACGGCGTGCGGGATTTGGTACAGGTGGACCTACCGCCGATGGACCTGAGCAGCCTGCAGGAGATGCCGTCACCGGCGCGGCGAATGCCAATGCCGGGCAGGTGAATGAAACCCCGATCACTGAGGATCGGCTAGCGACCAACCGGAGGATGTCGTGGCTATTACGGAACTGGAAATCACCAAGCGCACCAGCTTTGCGTCCGCCAGGAGCTTCGGCGACGTGGGGCCTTATGAACTGCTGGAGGGTACGGCCCATTACGCCGTGGACCCGTCGAATCCCCGGAACCAGGGGATTACGGATTTGGAGCTGGCTCCCCGGAACTCCGCCGGCGAGGTAGAGTTCTCGGCGGACTTCGCCATGCTGCGGCCGGTGGACATCGACCGGGGGAACCGGCGCATCCTGTTCGACGTGGTGAACCGGGGCCGGAAGACGGCGCTGAGCCTGAACAGCGTTCCCACCGCCACGGATCCCACCACACCGCTGGAAGCGGGCAACGGCTACCTGATGCGCCGGGGCTATACGGTGGTCTGGGGCGGCTGGCAGGCGGACGTTCCGCCTACGCCGGGCCTCATCGGGCTGCACGTGCCGGAGGCCATCGGCCCGCACGGGCCACTGACCGGCAAGATTCTCTGCCAGTTCCAGTGCAACGAACCCACCCAGGTGTTCCTGTTGGCGGACCGGCAGCACCTGCCCAATCCCGCCGCCGACCCCGAGGAGGCGGAAGCGACCCTGACCGTGCGGGACCTGCCGAACAGCCCGGCGACGCCGGTTGACCGGAGCCAGTGGTCCTTTGTGCGGGTTGAGGATGAGGACCTGGAACCGCAGCACAGCCACATTTACATGCCCTCCGGGTTCGAGCCGGGGAAGATTTACCAACTGGTGTACACCACGACGGGGAGCCGGATCGTGGGCCTGGGGTTTGCGGCGATGCGGGACATGGTCTCCTACCTGAAACACGCTCCGGCGCCATTCGACGGGCGACGAGGGAACCCCTGCGACGGGGCCATAGACTACGCCTACGCCATGGGGCGTTCGCAGAGCGGCCGGTTCCTGCGCCAGTACATCCACGTGGGGATCAACGAAGACGAGGAGGACCGGCCGGCGCTGGACGGGATCATCCCCCACGTGGCCGGCGGGATGCGCGGCGAGTTCAACCTGCGCTTCGGGCAGCCGTCCAAGGACGTCTGCTACATCATACCGGAGCTGTTCCCCTTCACCGACACAATGCAGACGGACCCGGTGTCGGGAGCGCAGGGTTCCCTGCTGGAGGCCCTGGAACGGCGGGGCAACGTGCCCAGGATCATGTTCACCAACACGTCCGCCGAGTACTGGCGGGGCGACGCGGCGCTGATCCACACCGACCTGGAGAGCCTGACCGACGCTCCGGAGTCCCCGTGGGCGCGGCGCTACCACTTCGCCGGCTGCCAGCATGGTTCCGGCGAGTTTCCCCCGTTGGAAATCCGGGCAGCCGACGGGATCAAGGGACAGCTGCCCTTTAACAGCGTGGACTATGCTCCGCTGCTGCGGGCCGCGCTGGACAACCTGGACCGGTGGGTTACCGACGGCGTGGAACCGCCGGCCAGCCGCCACCCCAGCCTGGACGACGGCACGGCGGTGGAGTCCCACACGCTGCTGGAACGGTTTGCCCAACTGCCCGACGTGCGGGTTCCCGCCGAGACCACCCGGGCGGTGCGGCTGGACTATGGGCCGGAGTCGCATCTCGGCCGAACTACCAGGCTGCCCGCCGACGTGGGCGAGGAGTTCCCGGCGCTGGTGGCAGACCTGGACGAATCCTTCAACGAGCGGGGCGGCATACGGCTGCCGGACCTGACGGTTCCGGTGGCGACGTACACCGGCTGGAACCTGCGCGACCAGAGCATCGGCAACCCCAACCTGTTTATCGGCATAACCGGCGGGCTGGCCGGCTGGACGCTGCCCCTGCCGGCGACGCAGGCCGAACGGGAGACCACCGGCGACCCTCGAGCGTCCATCGCAGAGCGCTACGCCAGCCGCGAGGACTACCTGGAGCAGGTTACCCACGCCGCAATGGACCTGGTGGCCGAGCGGTACCTGCTGGAGGAAGACGTAGCGGAGGTGGTGGACCTGGCGGCGCGGAAGTACGATTACTGGGCCGCTCCCATGCCTGAGAGCGAGACCGGCTGACCCGTGAAACCTGCGTCACGTGAAGCCCGCGTCAACGGTGAACGGCGGGCGGTTACTCGTCCTGGGGCAGGTAGGCGTTGGGGACGACCGCGCTGCCCTGGCCCACGCCGGTAGTGTCGCCGCGCTGGTTCTCGACCTTGATGTCCACTGAGACGCGGCTGCCGTTGACCTCGCGGCTGACGCCGGCGACACTGCCCGTGAAAGTGATGGTGTCGCCGGGACGGACGGGGCGCAGGAACCGCAGATCCACCGTGCCGGTGTGGTTGAACACGTCGCTGCCAAAGTAACGGCGCAGCAGTTCCAGGGCGAAGGACAGCGACATCCGGCCCGAGGCCACCGTGCCCTCGGTGCCCAGGGTCTCGCGGGCGGTCTCTTCGTCGGTGAACTGTGAGGGTTCCGAATCGCCACCGCTGCCCTCAAAGAGGTTGATGGCCTCCTGGGTCATTTCCTTGATCAGCGGGGGCAGTTCGTCCCCCACCTCGTAGGCGCGCGCTAGCCTCCCCATTTCTTGCCGACCTCCGTGGGCTGCTTGAGCTCGTGGGTGATGACGCGGTCAATGAGCCGGCCGTCCTCGTCCACGGAAACGGCCTCGGTGACGATGTAGTTCTTGCCGCGGCGCAGGTACTTGTCGGCGATCCAGGCGCGCACGGTGATGGTCTTGCCGGCGACGGGAGGGTTGTAGCAGTGGAAGGCGCACCGGGCGTTGACGGAACCGGCGTCGCGGTACCGGGCGTTGTACTGCTTGACGTCCACCTTGTGGGAGATGGTGGGGAAGCTAGCCTCCGGGTCCATCACCCCCTGGCGGTAGGTGTCGATCATCTCCTGCGTAAGGAGGTACTGGTAGGTCTCGAAGGTTTCGCCGACCTCCAGAGCGTCCCAGTCCAGGAGTATGCGGTCATCCGCTGCTACCATAGCTGCACTTCCTTATGATGACAGGTACTGTTGAGAGAAAATATCGGAGTCTCGCAAATTGTCAAGAGGCGGCGGATTTGGGAGATGGTCGTGGGCATACGTCTCCGGGCGTTTTACATCGACGGTCAGGATTATGGGTTTTCCCGCTCATTTCCGCTCATTTCGGTTCATTTGAGTAGGGCGTTGGGGCGGGTTATGGCGGTGAATGGGGGCCGATTGGGCGGGTTTGGGCGTGGGGGTGTTGGCAGGTGGGCATTGGGATGGCTGGCGGGATGTGAGATTGCGGGACCGGCTGGTTTTTCGCATAGTGAGTTCATGTTAGAACTGGCGAGCCGTTAGGGTCAATGGGCGGGTGTCATCTTGTTAGAATCGGGATTTGCCGGCCCCGTATCAAGTACGGGGTGACCCCGTGTCGAGCACGGGGCAGGCTGTTATTTTGGGATTTACAGGATTGGGGGGCGCTCCGGGCTTATTGGGAGCGGCTGAACGCTGGCGGCGGGGGCGGTGTGGGCGAGGATGGACGTATTGCATCGTGGTGGGTGGACCTGCAAAAAGTTGCCATTGTCAGTTCGGCAAAATATCACGCATTCTAAGTGCGAGTGAGTTGATCCACCTCGCGGTTCCATGCCGTTTTCACTGCCGTTGGGGTCTCCTCATCCTCTAGCCGTTCCATGAGCGCGGTGAAGAAAGCCGCTCTACCGGCGGCGCCGATGGTTACCAAAGTTTGGTGAATCCAGTCCGTTATTTGGATGAAGTTCACCTCATGGCCTTGGGCAAAGTACGCCCGCGCCTGAATGCGAGCCTGCTCGACGACGCCATCCGTAATCAGAAACAAATAGTCTGCAATTGCGTGCGGCGAGATTTTCGCCTGAAACGTTGCCACGACGCGCTCTGCATTCACCTCTCGTTCAGTCACCTCAGCAGCAAACGCTATTTCTCCATTCTCTCGCACCGTCACATCTCCACCAGCCCCGCCAGCGGCATCCGACACGTTGATACCTTGCACTTCAATTTCCCAGCCAAGATTGAATCTCTCGCGGATGCCGATCAGCGCGGCCTCAACGAGGTACATGGGAAATCGTCCGCCGCTCGGAGTAGCAATTAGCCGATTCATCAACGTGGCAATCTGTTCCAAGCTGATGCGGCCCAGCCTAGCGATCTGAATTTGAGACGCTTCGCGCAGGTCATAGAAGCAAAGAAGCAGCTGGTCAATAAACTGAACGACCGCATCTTTTTCGAGGGTCCGAACCTGTTCGATCAACGACAAGAAGACGTCAAAATCGCCCTTGTTCCGTAATCCAGCGCGGGTGCTAGGCGCATCGAACGCCACGGAGCGCCTGAACACAGCCAGATATGGCCCGCGTGAACTCGGGACACGGTTATCTTTCAGGAAAGGGTTGACTACGTTTTCGTCAAGGGATCGTCCGTTGAACGCTGCGTCATCCAAGTTCGCATATGGGAGCAGGATGTTAATCTCAGGGTCGCACCAAAAGGCCAATGCGCAACCCAACAGGGCCTCGCGGAAGGACTGAGTGCGAGACGCAAATACTTGATCCAAGCCGTCTGCCAATTCTTTGGTGGCTTCAGGCCGAGTGCCTTGTATCGCTGCCTTGGAAATAGCTGCAAACCGCTTATCCAGCAACGCGCGGCTCGCCCCGTAGTCAACAGGCATGTCGGTTCTCTAGAAGTTCACCCATAGCGACTCAAACCGCGCCGTTTTGACCGAGTGGCACAATTTCTCGGGCGCATCGATACGCCGGAATTCACTGTAGATATCTTCCATTAGTTCACAGCGATAGCCAGAAATAGCGACTTTGCCCTTTACCTTGTTGAGCAACTCAGCGAGACTGCGGTGCCCTTCATCGCTCATTTCGTCTCCGTAAGCTCGTTTGTCGCCGCGTGACTCGTGAGGATACGGGGGATCGCAGTAGAAGAGCGTTTCTTCGTCGTCGTACAAACGTATAACGTCGTCTGCTGGCCGGTTTTCAATCTGCACCCGAAGCAAGCGCTCGGCAATCTCCGGCAGTGAATCCACGCTTCCAAGCCAACGAGAGACTACGCCCGACATCCCGGCACGGCTTGTCAGCCTACAGTTTGCCCATCGTCCTAGCGTCGCTGACTGAGCGAGCCCGGTTCGTACCTGTCGAGCTCGCACAAAAAAACGCCTGGCGCGTTCGAGATCGGTCAGTCCGGTTTCGTTCTGACAAGCGATATAGAACTCCTCGCGCGAGAATGGTGTGAAAGCGATTTGACGAACAAGCTCATCGGGCTGGGCGCGTAGTGTGCGGAAAAACGTGGTTACTTCACCATCGAGGTCGTTGTAAGTTTCGACCGGAGATGGCTCACGGTTCAGAAGTACTGCTGCCGACCCCCCGAAGGGCTCGCAATAGTGGCGCGCTTTGGGCAAAAGCGGGAGCAACCAACCAAGGTGGCTGAACTTCCCCCCGTACCAGCCGAATGCGATTTTGTGCTGCCCCTTCGGACGCCGGCGTGGGGAAACCAGCGGGGATGCGCCCTCAGCGGTTACGTCATCCAGGTAGATTAGGGATGGTGAGCGACTCATTGAACGGTCCCTGAGATGCCGTGGGATAGGTTCCGAGGCGAATTTGTCCGACGATAGAAATACTCGTGTAACACAAGTGATCGGATGCTAGGCCGCTGGGCGGGCAATGTCAACCCCCGGCGTAGCGCTGAGCTTGTCCACCCGTACCGTGATGGCGGTGGCGACACTGTAGGTGTTAGCGGTTCCGATGACCCAGTCCATGGGCCGGTCGGTGGGTATGTTCTCAGGCGCGGTCAGCCTGGGCGGGCTGGCGTCGCTCTGCCGACCGTCGTTCCCTGGTCCATGACTTACGCGTGAACCGGCGACCTAGGCCCCGCTCGATCTCGCGCCACTTGCGGTCTTCGTCCGGCGTGATGAACGTGATCGCCTCGCCGGCGCGACCCATGCGGCCGGTGCGGCCCACGCGGTGGGTGAACAGCTGCTCCGAGTCGGGGAGGTCGTAATTGATCACCTGTCCGATGCCCTCAACGTCCAGGCCGCGAGCGGCCACGTTGGTGGCAACCAGGATTGGGGCGATTCCCGAGCGGAAATCCTTCATCACCCGCTCGCGGGCGACCTGGCTGAGATTGCCCTGCAGCGCGCCCACGGGGTAACCCAACTCGTCCAATTGTCGGGCCAGTCTTTTGACACCGTGCTTGGTTTTCCCAAACACCAGGACCGGCGCCCCGTCCCGGCGGTCCAGCAGCATGCGCAGCGCGTCCATCTTGTCAGTTTTACGGATGCTGTAAACGAGATGTTCCACGGTTGGCAGGGCTTCGAAATCGGCGTCCACCGACACCGTGACCGGATCATGGAGGTGTTTCCTGGCGGTCTTCGCCACCCAGTCCGGCACGGTGGCCGAAAACAGCGCCGTCTGCCGCTGAGTCGGAGTCGCGCCCAAAATGGCGTCGACGTCACGGGCGAAGCCTCTATCGAGCATCTCGTCAGCTTCGTCCAGAACCAGGAAACGAACTGATTTCAGGTTCAGACTGCCCTGACGGACGTGATCCAACGTCCGGCCCGGCGTGCCGATGATGATCTGCGCGCCCTGCCGCAACGCCTTGTGGTCCTTGCCCACCGATCGCCCGCCGTACAGCAGGGTAACGTGCAAACCTTGTGATCCGGCGAGATCCTCCACGACGCCGCCCACCTGGATGGCCAACTCGCGGGTAGGCACGAGGACCAACGCCTGCACCTGCCGGGCGGTGGCGTCGCATTGTTCCACCAGCGGGACCGCAAACGCCAGGGTTTTCCCGGATCCGGTGCGAGCCTGACCAATCAGGTCCCGGCCTTCCAGCAAGGGAGGTATCGACTGTTCCTGTATCGGGGTGGGATCGGATATGTTCATACTGGCTATGGCCGCCCTGGTGGCGCGATTCAGCACCATGCCGGGGAAGACGGTTTCCCATGCCTGGACGTCTGATGGGCTGCCATCGGCGGAAACCTGCGGAGACGTCGGTTTGCGGCCTTCCGCAGCACGGGAAGCAGTGGCGCCGTTTCGCCGCAGGTATAAGCAGGATGGACAATAAACGGGCCGACCCTCGGTCGGCCGGAACGGAACGGTGGTGGCGTCTCGGCAGTCCGCGCAAATGGCGGGATGCCGCTGCGGTCGGTTGATTTGTGGGCTGTTGGTATGATTGCGATTCTTGGAGCGTGCGCCAGTCTGGCGGGGTTGAAATGACATAGAGGGAAAAACTCCTTGGTCTCTAATTATAACAGCGTTCCGCATCGGCCAACGTCGCGCTTAATGCATTATACTGACGCCACATTTCCATACTCCTGAACAGCAGATAAAGGGAGAACGATCATCGCCAACGAAACAGCGAACCGGCCGAACAGCGAGCCAGCACTCAGTGGGGAACCCGCGGACGCTACGGCGGGCGGTATTGACGAACGGCCACGCAATGAGGAATATCTCAAGTTACGCCGTTTGATGTTGGAGCACGGGCTCCTGGATCGGCAATACGCTTCCTACGCAATCAAGTTATCAAGCGCTTTCGCGCTGCTCATCGCCAGCGCAGCCGTACTGGCAGTTTTTGACAGCCTGTGGGTGCAGTTGGCAAACGCGGCCCTGATGGCGTGCGCGTTCAGCCAGTTCGCTTTCCTGGGGCATGACTCCGGACACCGTCAGGTCTTCCGGTCGGTGAAGCGGAACGATATGCTGATGATGCTGGCCGCGGTGGTTACGGGCCTGGCGCCCAGCTGGTGGCAGGAAAAGCACATCAAGCATCACGTCAGCCCCAACCAGATGGGGCATGATAGCGATATCGAAGTTTCGGTTTTCGCTTTCACGCGCGCGCAGGCGCTGGATTCCTGGGGAGTGGCGCGGTTCTTTATCCGCCATCAAGCCTTCTGGTTCTACCCGATGCTCCTGCTCACGTCGTACAGTTTGCTGTTCGCGGGCATTGTCTTCCTGGCGCGGCGGCAAGGGGTGAAGTATCCGGTCCTCGAACCCATTGTCGTGGCGACCGCAATAGCCGCCTATCTTGTCCTGGTTTTTACCTTCCTGCCCTTTTGGCACGGGGTGCTGTTCATCGCGGTCCACCGGGGTTTGCTTGGATTGCACCTGGGTTCAGTCTTTGCTCCCAATCACAAGGGGATGCCAATCCTGGCGCCTGGCGCCGAGCTCGATCACCTGCGGCAGCAGGTGTTGACGTCCCGGAACGTCATTCCCAATCCGGTCGTTGATTACATGTACGGTGGGTTGAACTATCAGATTGAGCACCACCTCTTTCCCAGCATGCCCCGCAACCGTTTGAAGGATGCCAGGCCCCTGGTCAGGGCTTTCTGCGCTGACCACGGAGTTCTCTATCACGAGACGGGATTCTGGCGGTCAAATCAAGAGATACTGAGCTATCTGCACGCGGTGAGCGCGCCCTTGCGCCACAATCGCCGTAAGCCGGCGAGCAGCCTGGATTGCCTGGCCGGGGGCCCGGCTCGGTCGAAACAGCGCCCGGCATATGCCCTCTTCTGAGAGGGTAGAGCAATGACCAACGTTACGGGCTTGCGGACCCGGATGGCCCACGCGCTGCCCTTCTACTACGGCTGGGTGGTCGCGGGGAATGGGGTGGCGCTGAGCTTGTCCACTCGCACCGTGATGGCGGTGGCGACGCTCTCCGTGTTCGTGGTTCCGATGACCCAGTCCATGGGCTGGTCGGTGGGGATGTTCTCCGGTGCGGTCAGCCTGGGCGGGCTGGCGGCGGTGTTCGTTTCGCCAATCGTGGGGAGATGGCTGGACAAGTACGGGGCGGGCGTCATCCTGGGGGCGGGTTCATTCGCCACGGGGGCGATCGCCGTCGGGCTGGCCTTTGTCGCTCATCCGCTGGCGTTCTATGCGCTGTACGTGCCGGGGCGGATGATTTTCTCCGGGCCGCTGGAGATGGGGTTGCCCACGGCCGTCAGCAACTGGTTCATCCGGCGGCGTCCGGTGGGGCTGGCAGTAGATCACATCGCCAAGGGGGCTGGCCTGGCCATGGTGCCGTGGGCGATGACGCTGATCATCACGGGATATGACTGGCGAACGGCTTGGGTCGTGCTGGGCATCCTGACGTTCGCGCTGGGGGTGGCGCCGTCCCTGCTGCTGGTGGCGCGCCGGCCGGAGGACATGGGGCTGGAACCAGACCCGGAGCCGGCGCGGGAGGATTCACTCGAACGGAGTTCCGGCAACCGGGCTTCCGGCGATCAGGATGCCGAGGCGGCCAGCGGTTCCGGCAACTCGGGCAGCTTTGCTGAGATCGATTTCACGGTGGGGCAGGCGCTGCGGACGCGGGCGTTCTGGATCCTGGCGATCTTTTCCGGCGCCAGCATGATGGTCCAGGCGGGGCTGAGCCTGCACCAGGTGTCCCACTACATCAGCCAGGGCATCGACCCGCGGTTTGCCGCGATCAGCGCGAGCACGTTCGCCCTGGCCCAGATGCCGGCGGGCCTCTTCTGGGCAGCGCTGGCGCGGCGGGTTCCCATCCGGTTCCTGATGATGTTCGCGTCGTTCGTGGTAACGCTGGCCGCGGCGGGGACGGTGATGAGCGACTGGCTGCTGCCGGAGATAATCTCGGCAGCGGGGATCGGGTTCGGCGTAGGCGGCCTGCACCTGCTGATCCGGCTGGTGTGGGCAGACTACTACGGCAGGCAGAACCTGGGGACGATCCGCGGGCTGACGATGTCGGTTCAGGTGGGCGGGCAGGCGCTGGGGCCGGTGATCGCCGGGTTCATGTTCGACTATTTCGACAGCTACCGGATTCCGTTTTCGTTCTTCGCCGTGGCGGTGTTCTTGGCGGGGCTGATGGCGGTGGCGGCCAGGCCGCCGCGGGCGCCGGGGGAGGCGTCCACGCGGGAACCGGCGGATGTGCCGGGTTTATCGGAGCGGCATACTCCATAACTGTTCAGGTTCGATAGAATGCACGGGCGATAATCCGCCATTCCCGCTTCTCCCCACGTCATTCCCGCGAAAGGGGAAATCAGAAAGTAGTTTTACCGCACTGTTGCTGATTTTCATTCCCGGAACCGCTCCGGTATCTGTCCGCGGCGCCGGCGGGCCTCGTCAAACTCGGCGCGGGTTAGGCCGATTTGATCGAGGATAGAGCCCATTGTAACCGGGTCAACATCGCCGCGGTGTCTTGGCACAGCAGTCCGCAATCCCAGTCTGTCATGGCGAAAAGCTGTGTGGTCGCCACCTTCTTCTTGCCTGAAATTGAGTCGTCGCAATAGCCTGACAACTTCCCGCCTATCGACTCCCGGAATATATGGCGGCATCCGGTTATCCCGCTGATACCGGCGGGCTTATCAGTTGGGGCGTCACCTGGTGGAGTTCGTACTGCCAGCCATCGCGCACACATTCCGCTACCAACTCCGCGATCTTGGCATTTCCAATCTCGCGTAGTTCTTCCCGCCGCGATTCTTTCTCTTCACCGGGCAGCGGGTACATTCGGCACATCGCCATGGCGTCGGCAATCATCGCCAGCGCATCCTGCTGGTCGGTTCCCTGGGACACGGCGCCGGGGATGCCGGGGCAGATTGCGGCGTAGCCGACGCCGGAGTAGATTAGGATGACTTCGTAGAGTTCGTTATCATCGTTTGCGCTTGGCATTGTCTTTCTCCCATCCCTATTGGCGATGGAGTTCTTACTCCCGAAAC
>JAPPCX010000016.1 GCA_028875655.1 Chloroflexota bacterium
GGGCCGCGTGGGCCTCTCCACCCGCGAAGCGTGCGGCAACACCGTTCGCAACGTGGTCGGCCCCGCCACAGCCGGCGTGAGTCCAGAGGAAGTGTTTGACCCCACGCCCTACCTGACCGCATACGTCCGTTTCGGCGTCCGTCACCCCATCACCCAGAACTTCCCCCGCAAATTCAAGTCGGCTTTCACCGGCAACGACAAGCGGGACGAAGTGGCGGCGGCGATCCAGGACTTGACCTTCGTTTCGCAATACCAGGAAGTGGACGGCGAGCAGCGCAAGGGCTTCAAGGTCTATTGCGGCGGCGGAACGTCCATCATGCCCCGGCTGGCCAAGCCCCTCTACGAATGGGTATCCGAGGACGACTACCTTCGCGTAGCTCTCGCGGTATGGACCGTTTTCAACAACGCCGACATCCTCCGCAAGAACCGCATGATGGCCCGCCTCAAGGTGTTGATCGACAAGATCGGCCTGGACGAGTTCCGCACTATGGTGGACGCCGAGTTGGCCAACATAGGCCCCATCGACTTCCGGCCCCTGATGGCCGCCGAAGAAATCCAGCGCGAAGGCCCGCCCACGCAGCCTGCTTCATCCAACGGCAATGATTCCAGCCCGGAATACCAGGCATGGCTCAACTCCAACGTGGAATCGCAGCGGCAGGATGGCTACCACGTCATCTACATTAAGGCCGTCCGCGGCGACCTCAATCCGGCCCAGTTCCACGGCCTGGCGGATATAGTCCGCAAGTACACCGGCGGCAAGGCCCGCACCACCCAGGAACAGAACATCGTCCTCCGCTGGGTTCCCACGGGATACCTGCACGACGTGTGGGAAGCCCTCAAAGAACTGGAACTCGCCGAAGCCGGCCACAACCACATCACCAACGTAGTGTCCTGCCCCGGAACCGACAGCTGCAAACTGGGAATCACCGCGTCAATGGGGTTGGCCAAAGCCCTCCGGGATGAAATGTCGAACTGGAACGGCCTCGCTGACGACACCGGCGTCGGCGACATCAAGATCAAGATGAGCGGCTGCCCCAACGGCTGCGGCCTGCACCACATCGCCAACATCGGGTTCCACGGCGCGGCGGTCAAGGGTGTGGACGCCCAGCAGATCCCGTCCTACGAACTGTTCCTTGGCGGCAACTACGGCGACAACCAAGTTGAGGACTCTCGGATTGGCACTCGCGTCCCCAAGGTCAAGGTGCCCGCGAAGTTGGTCCCGTCGGTGCTGAAAGACATCGTCACCTACTACAAGGACAACCGCAGCGACGACTCCGAGAGTTTCAACGACTTCCTTGACCGCGTGGGCCTCGAAGAGCTTACTTCGGTCGCTGCCCGCGCCCAGGAAGTTGGACACGAAGCCGAGGGCGGCGGCGAGATGTACTTCGACTGGGAGCGCACCAATCAGTACGTGCTGGAACGCGGCGAAGGCGAATGCGCCGTCTAGCAACTCCCACACGGTAACGCAATGGCTGCGGCATCCCTGAACGGAAGAGTGCTGGCCTTTGTCGAGGCTCGAATGCCCGACGAAATGGCCAGCCTCATTCGCCGGCATGGTGGCGTCCCCTATGGCGCGCCTGTCCTCCAGGAACACTACCTCAAGGACAGCCCGGAGGTTCAGCAGGCGATCACGGATGTTTGCGAAGGTCGGGTTGACACCGCCGTCTTTCTAACCGGCGTGGGCGCTAACGCCATGATGGGCATCGCCGAGGCGATGGGACGCCTGCCGGAGTTTGAGAACGCGCTGCGCGATATTACGGTGGTAGCGCGCAGTCCCAAGCCCGGCCGTGTTCTGCGACGCCACAAAATCCCCATTACCATCATGCCGCCCGAACCCTACACTTCCTCGGATCTGACTGCTGCCATGGCGGCGCTGGACCTCAGCGGCAAGAGGGTAGTTTTCCAGCGATACGGCGGTCCCGACTCCGAGCTACCGACATACCTGCGCGAACAGGGAGCGAACTACCAGGAACTGACCCTGTATGATTGGGGTCTGCCCGACGACACCAGCCCGGTCGTCAAGTTGATCGACCGCATAGAACGCGGAGAGGTGGACGCCCTGGCGTTCACCAGCCGACCCCAGGTGCCCAACTTGTTGGACATCGCCACCCAGGCGGGCAGGGAAGAGTCACTCAGGAACAGCCTGGCCGGTTCCATCGCCGTCGCTTCGGTCGGCCCCGTCTGTACCCGCAAGCTGGAAGAGTGTGGCATCGGGGTGGATGTTGAGCCGGAGCACCCCCACATGGGCAACCTGGTAATGGCCGTAGCCGACTATTTCGACGGCCGCTCCTAGTATTTGAACTCTTCCCGCACCGGGCTGAATATGTCCAGGGCGATGGCTTTGGTTTCCTGCCCTTTGGCATAGTGCTCCACGTCGCCGGGGATTATGTACATATCCCCCGGCTTGAGCACTCTCACCTCGCCGCCGATTCCCATTTCCAGCTCGCCCTCGACTATGATGCCGCCCTGTTCATGCGGGTGGGTGTGCAACGGCACCAAGGCGCCGGCCTCCACTTCCACCAAAGAGAACAGCATCTGCGCCCCCCAGAATGTCCGCGTGCGCGCGCCCTCCGCCAACTCTTTGTAGCCACGGCCGCTCGGCTCCAGAAAATACTTGCTCATAGGTCGTCTCCTTATTGGTTGCAGTCAGTCAAACCCCAACCCTTTTTCCTTCAGGCTGCTGAAGCGTCCGCCCTGTCCTATTATCAAGTGGTCCAGCAGTTCAATGTCCATCAATTTGCCGGCGGATACCAGGTCGCGGGTAACCGCCACGTCCTCGGCGCTTGGCGTCGGGTCACCCGACGGGTGGTTGTGCACCACAATGATCGAAGGGGCGTTTTCCCGCACTGCCGGCCGTAGGACTTCCGCAGGGCGAACCGCGCTGCTGTTCACCGTGCCAATGTAGATTGTACGCCGCGCCACTACCATGTTCCGGGTGTTGAGCAGCAGAACGATCAGGTGCTCTTGCGCCAAAAGCGACATCTCCGCCGCCACCAGGTTCGCGGCGTCCTGAGGACAGGAGATCTGCGCCCTTTCCTCCGGCGCCAGCGACGCGATGCGCCGGCCCAACTCCAGGGCCGCCAGGATCTCGCAGGTCTTGGCGTCGCTCAATCCGCGCTGGCCGTTGAGTTCAGCGTAGCCAACCCGCGCCAGCCCTCCCAGCCCCTCAAACTCGGACAGCACCCGCGTCGCCAGGCTAATGGCGTTTTCCCCGGCGATGCCCGTCCGGAGCAGAATCGCAACCAGTTCGGCGTTGTTCAGGTAGCGCGGGCCGTGCTCCCGCAGTCGTTCCCGTGGCCGTTCCTCCGCCGGCATTTGCCGAATAGTGGGCTGGTAGGAAGGACGCTCCGGGCGACGGGGCGCTGGTTTAGCAGGGGAGGAACCCACCGGCCCGGAATTGTCGGGAGCCTCGGGATCCTTTGCCGAGACGCCGGCGATGATTTCCTCAAGATAAGCCCGGAAATCGTCCAGCGCAGCGGCTTCGGCGGCCGATCCAGCTATGACCATCGTCTTCTCCGGCACAAAATAGCGTCGCCGGCCAGTCTAAATCGGCTCCCTTCGATTGCGCTACAGTGTGCTGTCATCAATTTATCGGCCTGGCAGAAATTCGTGGGCGTCCAGGTCATCGATGGCGGTCAAGGTGCGAGTCAAGAATACTTCGGCCAGTTGTCGGCTGCGGTCGCTAGAGAAGTCGAGCTGCCCGCCGGCGACAATCGGAGTCAGGAAGCACCCCAGCATAACCTGGCGATAGCTGCGCCAGCATTCCTCGAACGTGAAGTCTTCCACCCCGGTACTGCGAAGGACTTGGTGGTATTCGGACAGTACCTCCCGCTCAATCTCCCGGCGAACTCCGGGGGCAACGCTGGATGACAGGAAGTAGGCCACGTCGTACAGCCCACTGGATATGCCGCAAACCTGCCAGTCAACGACGGCGAAATCATCGCTGTCGGCGCTGAAGAACATGTTGTCCAGCCTGAAATCGCCGTGGGAAAACGTTCTCGACCCGGCGGCTACGGCCTCCAGGTGCTCAACGATACTTCGCCCGTATTCCTCGGCGAGCCACCGCATCGGGTCCGGGAAAAGGTGCCCGAAACGGTTGAGAGCGGCCGGCAGGCTGGCCTGATATACCGCGCGAACCAGCGGACGGCGTTCCGGGCTCGTGGAATCATGAAAACCCGATATGGGCGGTTCGTCCACCTTGTTCCAGTAGCGTCCGTGCAGGCGGGCCACCGCCCGGATGGCGGTCTTCGCCTGCTCCGGGCTGGCACCGTCGAGCTGGTCCACCGACGCCATCTCGCGTAAATCCTCCAACACCAGCACAAAGCGATGACTGCTGTCATCGAAGTCGCCATACAGGAGGGCCGGTGATCGGACCGGGACATGGTGCGCCACCTGGCGGTAATAGGCATACTCCCGGTAGTACAACCCCAGCGTGCGCGCGGTCTGTGCCGTTTCCGGGTGCGAACTGGGCAGTTTGACGATGACGGTTTGGGGGCCGGCGGAGTCAACATCCCTGTACGACAGGTGACAGCGCAGGATTTTCCCCACCAGGCCAACGCCGCTGCCGATTTCCTCGACAACGGCGTTTTGGATTTCCGGCGAATCACTGTCGCCGCCGTCGGACAACGCCCGCGCCAGCCAGTTAGCGGTTAGTTCGCTTTCCGTTCCGGGTATGCCGAGGCTGGCCATCAGTCAAATCGGAACTTGGAGAACGTGCCTTCTTCCTTGGTAATGAATTCCAGCAGCGCCGGCCGGCCCTCGGCGTTGGCCTGCATCGCCCGCTGCATGGCCGGCTTGATTTCGTCCGGTGTGTGGATCTGTTCCGCGTAAGCGCCCAGGGCCACGGCCACCTGGTAGAAATCGCCGCTCAAGTCCTTGAGGCCGTAGCGTTCCACTGCTGTCGGAATGCGGCTGTCGGGGTAGATGGCCATGGTGGAGTTATTCATCACCACCGTGGTAATCGGGATGTTGGCGCGAACCGCGGTTTCCACGTCCAGCCCCACCATGCCAAACGCGGCATCTCCCATGAAGTTGATAACCATTTTTTCGGGGGCCGCCATCTTTGCGCCCATGGCCAGGCCCAGGCTGTAGCCCAGCTGCGTGGACTTGCCCCATCCGATGAAACTGCGCGGCGCGCGGGCTTCCCAGAACGGCGACACCTGTTCGCGCGGGCTGCCGGATTCATGGGTGACGATGGTGTTATCCAGGTCAACGGTGTGCATGATGTCCCACACCACCCGGTACGGGTTCAGCGGCACCTCGTCGCTGGTGAGCCGGGGCAGCCACTCGGCCATCCAGGCTTCCCGGCTGGCGGTGATTTCGCCGGCAAGCTCCTGGTTCGGGGCACGTTGCTGCGCCCCTTGCGCCTTCAATTCATCGATGAACTGGCGCAGTGCCAGCTTGGCGTCGCCGAGGATGGGATACTCAGTGCGGTAGTCCTTGTTTATGTCGCCGTCGCCGTTGGTGAGGTGGATCAGCGTTTTGCCTGCGGGGATCGGCACCGTGAAACTGCTCTTGGTGAAACTGACGCCAGCCCCAAACACCACGTCGCAGTTGGTGAGGAACCGATGCACCGGGCCGGTTTGGCTGGAACCGCCCACTCCCAACGATAGCGGATGATTCTCCGGGAAGGCGCTCTTGCCTTCCAACGTGGTCAGCACCGGAATCTGCAAAAACTCGGCCAGTTCCAGCAACTCGTCCGTGGCCTCGGCATACAGAACCCCCTGGCCGGCCATTATCACCGGACGCTGCGCCGTCAGGAATCCGCGCGCCGCGCGGGTCACCGCCGCCGGGTCGGCCGCCACCCGCATCTGCACCGGCGGCACGTAGTCGAAATCCTCTTCGCTGATCTGATCGGACACCAGGTCCGACGGAATTTCCAACAGCACCGGCCCCGGCTTGCCCGAGCGCAATTTGGTGAAAGCCTGTCGAAACAGTTCCGGCACCCGGTCCGCAAAGTTCACGTGGGCGGCCCACTTGGTGATCGAGTCGTAAGCCTGCACCGGGTGAAAGTTGGGCTCGACTCCAAGACGATTCCGGGCCACGCCGGCCGGCAGGACCAGGATAGGCACCGAGTCCGCATACGCCTGGGCAACCCCACCGAATGCGTTTTCCGCGCCCGGTCCGTTCTGGGCCAGGAAAATTCCGGTCTTCTTGCCGTTGGTGATCCTGGAGAATCCATCGGCCATGTGTACGCCGGTGCGTTCCTGGCGGCAAACCACCGGCCGGATACCGGCAATGGCGGCGGCTTCGATGAGGGGATTGGACGGCATGACTGCGATCCAGTCCACGCCCTCCATCTTCAATACGTTGGCTACAGCGGTAACTCCGTCCACGGTACGGTTCCTCCTATCCTTCTGCTCTGTTGTTCCGGTCCTTCTCATCTGTCATTCCGGCGAAAGCCGGAATCCGGAACGTATTTCGCAATCAAAATCCCGTCAGCCAATCTCGGCGAGGAAAGCGTCCATCGCGGCGTTGAATTCGCCGGGCTTTTCAACCATGGGGAAGTGGCCCGCGTCCTTCATCTTGATGAGCTTGGAGCCGGGAACGGCGCGGTGAATTTCCTCTTCATAATCGCCAGTGGCCAACGGGTCGTCCACGCCCTGGATTAGCAACAGCGGAGTTTCTAGCGTGTGGATGCGGTCACGCACGTCGAACCGATCAATCACTACCAGGTCGTGGTGTTGCGCCGCCGGGCCGACCTCACGATGCCGTTGCAGCAGTTTCTCGCGCAGTTCCGGTTCGATGAAGTGCATAATGCCGTCCATCATCCCCAGCCACTTCTCATATGTTGTTGCATCGTCGGCGGCATCAAGACGAAACTGTAAATCCTCGGGCTTTCTACGCTTGGGCCGCATGGCAATGGTCATCAGGGCCAGCCCTTTCACTTCATCCGGATAGTCCAGCGCGTACTGCAATGCGATACAAGCGCCCAGCGTGAAACCGCTCAACACCAGGTCGCGGTCGCGTCCCCTAGCGTGCAGCCAGCCACGCAGCCAGTCGGTGTATCGCTCCACGCTGCTGCACGGCGCCCCATCAAGATGCCCGGGCAAATGGGGAGCCAGGCTGCCCGGGTAATGGGCCAACTGTTTAACGTAGGAATCAGCGCATCCGCCAGCGCCCGGGCCGTGAATGAAAACCAATTGCGCCATCTCAACCTCGCCGGCGTAAAGGCTGCGGGCATTCTAGGGGTGTGGGAGAATGGGGTCAAGGCGTGCGCTGCCGGGCAATTCAGGCCCCCGACCATCCCGTGGCGCGATCCGGCGTTATCTTGATTACCGGGCTGTGCTCCAGGTCCATCTCCCGATACTGTTGGTATTTGCCGCGCAGCAATGAGATCGCCGCTGCTTGTTCCGGGCACGGTTCGAGCAGTTCCGCGTTGCCCTGCACCATCAGATACCAGAGCCTCGACCAATCGGACTCGTAGTGATCTATAACCAGCGACACCTGCGGGTTGGCCAGGATGTTGCGGACCCGGCGCAGTCCCCTTAAATTGCTGCTTTTCGGTTTGGCATCCAGCGCTGAATAGATAATCCCGCCATCGCACACAAAGCAGAACGGGATCACGTGCGGACGGCCATGAGCGTCAGCAGTTGCCAGATGACCCACCGGGGTTTGATTCAGCAACTCGACTTGCTGCTGGCTGAGCGCCGCCCCTTCGCGTTTTCCGGCCATATCACCCTCGCAGTTGGTCAATAATCTGCGGAATGTGCAACAACAGGTCGCTCGCCACGACCCCCGCGCTGCCTACACTGTTCCGCGCGACCTCGCCGGCCGACCCATGCAGGTAGCCGCCTAGTTGGGCAGCCTCATAAGGTGACAGTCCTTGTGCCAACAGCCCGCCGATAATGCCGGTCAAAACGTCTCCGGTTCCGCCGGCGGCCAGCGCGGGATTGGCGAAAGGCAGGATACATCGCGGGCCGTCGGGCGATGCGACAATGCTGTGCGCGCCCTTCAGCAGCACCGTTTGGCCCCATTCCACCGCGGAGCTACCGGCAATCCCAAGGCGGTCTGCCTGCACGCCAGCGGTGAGTTGGCGGGTCAGCGTAGCCATTTCCCCGGGGTGTGGTGTTAGTACGGCGGAGCTGTGCAAGCGGGACGGCCAGGCTTCGCAACGGGCGAGGTTGTTCAGCCCGTCGGCGTCAATCACCACCGGCGGCATCGGCAAGTCGGTGTTGGCCAATAGCAGCCGCTCCATGAACGCCGCAGTTCCGGGCGACAAACCCAGACCACAACCCACCGCTAACGCCGAATAACCGCCGAGACGCTCCTCGATTACCTCAACCGCTGTCGCGTTAACACGCCCGTCCGCGTCCTCAGGCAGGGGCAAGTGTATGGTTTCGGTCAATTTAGAGGCCGCTATCGGATACACTGACTCCGGCGTGGCCAGCGTAACCAACCCGGCCCCTACCCGGTGCGCCGCCATGGCGGCCAGAACCGATGCACCGACAAAGTTCCGGGACCCGGCGACGATCAAGAGGTGTCCATAGGTGCCTTTATGTGAGTCCAGCGGGCGGGGCGGCAGCAAATCGGCGGCCGCCGAATCGGACATCCACTCCACCGGCAAGTCAATGCCTTCACGTGCCTGGAGCGGCAACCCTATACCCAACACGACAATCCGGCCGGCATAGCCGGCGCCGGGGAAGTTGACAATCCCGAACTTGGGGTAGCACAGGGCCAGGGTTACGTCGGCAACCAGCGCGTTCTCGTCCGTCGCTCCGGTATCCGGGTTGACGCCGGTGGGCAAATCAATGCTGATGACGGAACAGTCGGAACCGGAAGACCGGTAGCGGTTCACCAGCTCGACGACTTCTCCTACCGCGCCTTCCAGGGGCCGGTACCGCCCGGCGCCGAGTATCGCATCCACCACCACCGATGATGAAAACAACCACTCTTGCAGTCGCGCGAAACCCGGATCCTGCTCGGCGTCCACAACATCCACGTCGTAGCGCAGCGCGTCGGTCATTTTGGGATCGTGGTCGGGACGGCCCCGGACGACGTAGCAGCAAACCTCGGCGCCCCACCGCCGGAGATGCCGCGCGATCACCAGGCCGTCCGCGCCGTTGTTGCCCGGTCCAATCAAAAGAAGGGTTTTGCGGCCCGCCGTGCCGCCCATGTGCCGGCGCACCTGCTGCGCGCAGGCCAGCCCGGCATTTTCCATCAGGGTGTCTTTGCTTACGCCGGCCCGCTCCGATGCGTCCTCCAGCGCCTGCATCTGGGCAACGGTCACGACTTTGACAGCCATATTTCAGTCGGCGCGCGGAGCTGTGTCGTCGCCCCACAGGACGGCTGCGGCGGCCAGACGCGATTCATCAGTATCGGGCCGCGACGCGACGGCGACCACCATCGCGTAGTCCTTGGAATGGGACAGGCTGATCGCGATTTCGGTTACGCCGAGGCGTTCGGCACGGCGCAAGGCGCGGCCGTGCAGCCGGGGGCTGGGTGCGCCGCTCGGCGCGCGCACCACTTCAACATCCCGCCACCCGACTCCGCGAAATCCGGTGCCCAGCGCCTTCATCACCGCCTCCTTGGCGGCGAACCTGGCTGCCAGGTTGGGGGCGCGGCCACGGCAGTAGGCGATCTCGCCGGGAGTGAACACACGTCTCAGAAACCGGTCGCCATAGCGGTCGAGTACGCTGGCGACACGCTCTATTTCGATGAAATCTACTCCGGTAGTGAGCATCTTTTACATCGGTGGACAGTACTTTTGTCAACTGCGGCTGTGGATTCCCGCCCCGTATCAAGTACGGGATGACGTTCCTTCGCGGAAACGACGGGAACCGGCGATAGTGACTGAGGTGTTACTCACCGGTGTGCCCGTCGATGTTCAAATCACGCAGGATGTGGGACACGGAATAACGCCGGTTCAGCACGTAGAAGTGGATGCCGGGAACGCCGTTGGCCCACAGGTCTTCGGCCTGGCGTGTGGCGTGTTCGACTCCAATTTCCCGGACGGCGCGGTTGTCGTCAGCGAACCGTTCCAGGCGCTCATCCAGCTCAGCCGGAATGGTCGCGCCACACAGCGAAGTGAACCTCCGAATCTGCGGAGTGCTCAAGATAGGAAGGACGCCGGGGATCACCGGCGCCGTGATGCCGGCGGCGGCGGCGCGCTCCTGGAAGCGGTAGAAGTAGTCGTTGTCGTAGAACAGTTGCGTGATCAGGAAGTCTGCGCCCAGGTCCTGCTTCATGCGTGCGTATTCGATATCCGTGTCCAGGTCCTTGGATTCGGTGTGGCCTTCCGGGTAGCAGGCTCCCGCGATGCCAAAATCGAAGTTGTCCGTGATGTGCGTTATCAAATCGGTGGCATGGGGGAATTCGTCAACTCCCGGCTCGGTCCCGTTGCTGTCCGCCGGCCGGTCCCCACGCAGCGCGATCACGTTTTCGATCCCGGCGGTTTGCAGCCGCTCCAAAACGCCGTGCACTTCGGCGCGAGTCTGGGCTACGCAAGTCAGGTGCGCCATCACCTCCAAGGGAGTTTCGGCCTTGAGCCGCATGGTGATTTCTTCGGTGAAGGCGCGGGTGCCCCCGCCGGCGCCGTACGTGACCGATACGAAATCGGGGCTGAACTGCTGCAATCCCTTGATTACGTCAATGACGGCCGGTACGCCGTCCGCTTCCCTGGGAGGGAAAAACTCGAATGAAATGGTGCGTCGTTCGTTTAGTATTTTTTTAATCTTCAAACCGTCTCCTGGTGTTGTGTCGTCTGGTTCAAAATTCCGGCTGGCGCTTCTCCTTAAAGGCAGTGATGCCCTCCCTTGGATGTGGCGACGTTCCGAATAGGTGCGTGAACGTCGCTCCTTCCAGCGCGATGCCGTCCCTTAGCGGAACGTCCTGGCTGGCGCGGGCCAGGGATTTCATAAGCGCCAGGCCGGTGCGACTCTTGGTTCGCAAGCCGGCGAGCAATGACTCCAGCTCGGCTTCGAGAAGCTCGGACGGCGCCGACCGTAGGGCAAGCCCCCATTCCACGGCTTCGGAACCGGAGAGCCAGCGTCCGGTGGTCAGCAACTCCATGGCGCGCGGCATTCCCACGCGGCGCGGCAGGCGTTGGGTCGAGCCACCGCCGGGTATCAGGCCGAAATTGGCGTGCTGATCCCCGATGCGGGCATCTTCCGTGACGACCGCCATGTCGCAGGCCATCATCAACTCCATGCCGCCGGCCAGGGCGTAACCATGCACTGCCGCAATCGTAGGTATGGGCAATTCCTCCAAAGCGAACAGCGCGGCGTTCAGGTCGCGCACGTAGTTCGGCAGCAGCGACAAGTCGTCAAACACCCGGTCGAAGTAGAGCAGGTCGGCCCCGGCGCAAAAGCCGCGACCCTCGCCTCGTAATACCAGCGCCTTCAAAGTCTCGTCTAAGGCTACTTCCCCAGTCGCCTGGGAGAACTCGTGCAGTAATTCGAGGCTCAGCGCATTCAGCGCGTCGGGACGATTCAACCGAATCGTTGCAATTCCATCCTTTCGTGAAAGTGTAATATTGCTATACTGCATCCAGTTCTCCAGTCGCTGCGGGCCGGCGCTGACGTGCCCATAGCCAATACTATACCAGACCTTGATTGGCCGGTTGACGGCCAGGCCACGCGCCGCCCTACCGCGGCCACCTGTTCATCGGAGAAGCCCATGCAAGACAGTTTTCGCAACTTTAGCTGGATCCTGCACGGCTCGCTTGCCGGCGCCATGGGTCCGACCGACCGCCGGCATCTGATTTACTTTGAACGGCATGACATCACGGCCTTGGTCCGTATGGAAGAGAACACTATCTCAGGCGAGCCCTGGGGTTTCACGGAACTCTTCGAGCCGGTGCCTGATTTCGAGGCGCCCACCCTGGAACAGATCGACCGGATTGTGAATTTCGTCGAGCAGCAGATCGAGACCTGGGAACGTCCTACTGTAATCACCTGCGCCGCCGGCATCGGGCGCACCGGTACGATCCTGGCCTCCTATCTGGTGAACACCGGGTATGACCCGGAGGAAGCCATCGCGTACATTCGTCAATTGCGTCCGGGTTCCATACAAACCCCCAGGCAGGAAGATGCGATCCGGGAATACGCCCAGTTTGTGAAGGAACGAAACGCCAACCGCCCGCGGCGTTACCGATAAAGTAAAAAAGGGGCCGACTCGCCGATGCGGTCAGCCCCGATCGGTGCTTCCGGTCTCGGGCAATCAGGCGATCATGAGCTCCTCGCTCTCCCGCTCCGCCGGGCGAATTGCCAGTCCCTCATGGGATGTTGCCGTCAACGCCGCGGGCTGAATCTCCCGGCTGCACTGCAGGCACTGCAGGTAAGCTCCGTAGATATCGCGAATCTTGCGCACGTTGCCGCCGCAGTGCGGGCATGCCTGCAATGCCACGCGGGGGCGACGCGCGCCCTGAGAAAACCGTTCGATGCTGACTTTGCTCTCCATCATCAGTGCTCCTTGTTGACGGTGATTGCCAAAAGCGTCAGGTCAGATGGTCGTCGTTATCGGGTCTGGAATTATCGGATCTGGGTAGAAGGTCAGGAGGTCAAGCTGCGGTTAAATTGAAACGGCCTCGGAGACAAGTCCGAGGCCGCTGCCTGCGGGTTGTCTGTCGGTGGATGATGGTCACACCATCATTGGCTCTTTATGTTCGGTCGGATTCGTCGGCGCGTCGATGGTCGCGGTCGGTACCGTGGCCGTGGCCGGCCGGCGGAACTCGCGTCCACATTGGGCGCACTGGTGGTAAACTCCGAACGTGTCTCTCATCCGGCAAACGTCACCGCCGCATCGTGGGCACGCCTTGCGCAATAGAGACTTGCGGGTAATGGTCTGCGTCTGCATTTTCCTCATTCCTGGTTGGTTGCCGATACCGCTGTTTCGCGCCGCTGGTCCAAATGGTGATTCCATTTTACCGCCATAGTATTACCGGAGTATTACGGCAATTCCAGCAAATGCGCTCGAATCAGCATATCACCTTACGTATTTCGTAACAAGGGGGTTTAATGACGAATTTTACAAATCCGCTGAACATACCCGTCGAGCTGCTGAGCGCGGTGTACCGGCAAGCCCGGGCGGCCTTCCCTGCGGAGTGCTGCGGATGGCTCACCGGCCCGGCCGGTGGCGACGGCGTGGACGACATCAGGCCAGCCGAAAACGCCCAGGATGCCGATGCCCTGATTCCCATAGCCGGCAGGACCAGCGAACGGGCCTACTCATTTAAATTCGACGACATTCGCGCCCTCGATGAAAGCTTCTCTTCCGTGACGCCCGCCAGGATCATCTACCATTCCCATCCCAACGGCCAGGCGTATTTCTCAGAAACCGATCGGGAAGTGGCTACCCAGCCGCCGGGGTGGGGCGAAGGCCCGGTATTCCCCGTGCAGCAACTGGTCGTGGGCATTAATGCGGAACGGGTGGTGGAAGCCGCGCTCTTTGGCTGGAACGACGACCCCGGCGGGTTTGTAGAACTGGCCCGTTACGATGGCGCAGAGATCTAGGCGGTAGGCGTGCCCAGCATGGCTACCCAGACCGCGCCAACGATGTACGCCGACGCCATCAGGACCAGCCCCGCCACGATCACGGGCTGCGGGAATCGATTGCGTCCCCAGAGCATCAGCCCGCCGAACAGGATCAGGGCGACAGCGAAGATGCCGGCCACAAAGTGCTCCGGTTCGGGGTGATTCAGTATGATGCCTTTGCGGTAGAACGGGTCGGCAAAGGACAGGATCGTAACGTTGAATACGCAGCTTCCGTAGAGACCGGCGACACCTAGGTCCGCGGCGCCCATTCGGGCCGCTGCAACGGTTGCCGAGGCCTCCGGCATGGTAGTTACGATGGACACGGCCAGGATGCCGAGGACGCCGGAGGATATGCCGGTCAAATCCGCAACCCGGTCCACGCTCTGGGCCAGGAATACGCCGGCGATGATCACGCCTATGGAGACCAGGCTGAACATCAGCCACGCCCTGCTCAACGTCATGCCCGGCCCTTCCTCTTCCTCGTCGTCCCCGCCGGCCGGCCGGCGCCGGTACACAATCCACATTCCGGCAACATAGACCACGAGCAATATGATGGAGGACAAGCCGATTTGCCAGACGTTAACCCCGTTCTTGACCCCTGCGAACAGCACGGCCAGTCCGGTCAACACCGCCGCCAGCATTATGAGGTATCCCTGTTCCGGGGCAACGCGCTGCAGGAAACGCTTGCCGCCAAACACCAGCGCCACCATGGCCATGGTGAACATGTTGATCATGTTGGCGCCCACCACGTTGCCCAGGGCCAGTTGGGGGTTGTCGATCTGCACCGCCGTGATGTTGTTGGAAAGCTCGGGCAGCGACGTCGCCAGCGCCACCAGGATGCTCCCGACAAACAGGCGTCCCCACCCGGTCAGGGATGCCAGGGCATCCCCATATTTCGCCAGTTGGACGCCCAGGAATATGACAGCTACGGCGCTGGCGAGGAAAACTATAATGGCGACCGTCAGACCGACGCTCCCCAGCAGGTTGAACACGATACGGCTCCGCGACTCTAACCGATGGCCTGCGCGACGAGATCGCCCATCGCCACCGTGCTGGTAACCGTTTCGTCGGACGTGGCAATATCCGCCGTCCGGTATCCACTCTCCAGGGTAGTCTGTACCGCCCGCTCAATGGCCGCGGCTTCTTCCGTCAAACCCAGCGAGTAGCGCAGCATCATGGCGGCGCTGAGAATGGACCCGCAGGGATTGGCGATGCCCCGGCCCGCGATGTCGGGCGCGGTGCCGTGGATGGGCTCGTAGAACCCCGGCGTAGTGGCTCCGGCCCGGGGCACTCCCGAAAGGCTGGCCGAGGGCAGCAGCCCCATTGACGCGGCCAGGATCGCCGCCTCGTCGGTCAGGATGTCGCCGAACGTGTTCTCGGCTACGATCACGTCGTAGGAAGCCGGCCGCAGCACGATTTGCATGGCGCAAGCGTCAACCAGCGCGTGCTCCAACTCGATGTCAGGGTACTCTGCGGCCAACCGGGTTGCAGTGGCCCGCCACAGCCGGGACGTTTCCAGAACGTTGGCCTTATCCACCGACGTCAGCTTTTTCCGCCGCCCTCGGGCCAGTTCAAAGCCTACCCGCAGCACGCGCTCGATCTCGGATTCGGAATACCGCATCGTATCGACGCCGACGATGCCCTGGGGAGTTTCGGTTCGCCCCTTCGGCTGCGCGTAGTACAGCCCGCCGGTGAGTTCTCTCACCACCACCATGTCCACGTCTTCCAGGACGTGGGGCTTGAGCACGCTGGAACCCGTGAGTTCAGGATACACCTTGACCGGTCGGATGTTGGCGAACACGTTGAGGTGGGCGCGCAGGGCCAATAGCCCGTCTTCCGGGCGAGTCGGGGCCGATGGGTCGTCCCACTTTGGGCCGCCGACGGCTCCGAAAAGCACCGCGTCGGCGCCGGTGGCCAGGTCTCGCACCGAGTCGGTAAGGGGTGTGCCGTGGCGGTCGATGGAAATGCCGCCGACGTCGCCGTATTCCAGCGAGAAGTTATGCCCGAAGGCGCGGCCCACCGCTTCCAGTGTTTTGACGCCCTCCGCCGTAACCTCAGGCCCGATGCCGTCGCCGCCGAGAACGGCGATGTTGAAGTCCATATTAACCTGCTCCTGGCCGCCAGCCCATTACGCAAAAACACCGGGCGGAACTGGCCGGCGGGTAGTATAGCCTATGACCGATGGGGTATCAAAGCGCGACCGCGCTCAGTCCACGACGAACGGAGTATTGCCTTGCACGCCGTACCAGAACGCCAGAGGGCGCATGTCTCTGCTGCGCGACCGCGTAGCCCGCTGGCAGTATTCAATAAACAGGTCGTCAACTGTGGTCATGATGCGACGGGCCGGACTCATCGGCAGCTCTTCGTCCAGCATCTCCTGCGCCACCGCATCTCGGGCCTTGGCTTCATTGAAGGACACCATCAGATCCCCGCGGGTTGGCTTGCGGTCCTTCCAGGTTGACTCGTGGTGCAGCGTAAATCCGCAAATCCCCCCGGCCGCATCCAGGTACCGCAAGGCGTGGCTGAGGCGGTAGGTCACCTTGCGCAGGTAATCCGTCCGGAAGCTGGACGGCGTAAGGGCGTAGCACAGCACGGCGCAGGACAGGTGGTGAACGAACTCAACTCGCCGGGCGTTGAAGGACTCCAGGGCCTCGTTATAGGCCAGACGCTGAATCGTTGACATGGGTTTGGTGAACTTGAGCGTCGGGAAGGGAGGCCCGGTTTCCAGCAGAGCGCCGGCCAAATTTTCCAGCGGCGGCACGATGCGCTCGGCCGCTTGCACGTATTCCTGCGGAATCTGGACCTGGTCAACGATGCGGTCAATCTCCCGCGCCACGCTGCGGGGGAAATTGACTTTAAGCATTATGTCGTCCAGGAACTCTATCCTTCGGTCGTTCCTCATGGCGCCGGCCCGAGTCAATTCCACGGCGATGAGCGCGGTGATGGAGTCCTCTTTAATCGTGGGCGCTATCGTCGTCATGAAATCCCGCAGCAGAGAGGGAATCTCCCGGGGCTCCTCAAAAATCTGCCGGATTTCGCCGGGAGCGAGCAAGCGCAGCGGGCGCGGGGGAATCATCATGGTCGTGGCAACCTAACAGCGGGCCCACGGTCACCGGCCCGGTTTGGAATAATATGCGATGCGGTCATTTTACTTTACAACTGCCTTGGGCGTCAGCCCGAGCCGTCTCGTTGACAGACCCGGCCCCAATCTTTAAACTGCCACTATCAGCCACATTGCGCTGGCGCTTTCCGTCGTACTCATTAAGGAGGCCTTCGCAAGATGACCACCACCAATAACAGCCGGTCCCTCGTCGTAATCCAGTTGGCTGGCGCGAATGACCCGCTGAACACCGTTGTCCCCTATACGGATGGACATTACTACGACTTCCGACCCAACGTCGGAATCCCCACTGACCAGGTGATTCCCATTGACGGACGGTTCGCTTTCAACCCCAACATGGCCCCCATCAAGGCGCTTTGGGACGAAGGGAAAGTAGCCGTCGTCAACGGTATCGGGTATCCCAACCCGAACCGCTCGCACTTCCGCAGCATGGACATCTGGCATACCTGCGAGCCGGAAAAGGTCGCCACCGAGGGCTGGCTGGGCCGCGTCATCCGCGACCTGGACCCGCAGGGCCAGAACGTTATCACCGGCGTGAACTTCGGACGCGGTCTGCCCAGGTCCATGGGAGCCCCCGGAGTTCCGGTAGCATCGGTGGGCAATCTGGAAACCTACGGGCTGTTCCCGGATGTTGAGGAGGAGCGCATTCGCGGCCTCTGCCTGGATGCTTTCGGGAAGATGTACGGCGGCACGATCCAGGATGCCGTGATGGACTACCTCGGCCAGACCGGCCGCGACGCGCTCAAGGGCGCCGACATCCTGCGCACGGCCCCCGAAAACTACTCGTCCACCGTGGAATATGCGGACAACCCCATTGCCCAAGCCCTCAAGAACGCCGCACAGGTGATGACTGCCGACCTCGGCACCCGCATCTACTACACCCAGCACGGCAGCTTCGACACCCACGGCGACGAGGTGAAAGTCCACGGCGGCCTGTGGAACCAGGTTTCCGGCGCGGTCAGCGACTTCATGGCTGACCTGGAGGAGCACGGCCGGGCCGACGACGCCATCGTCCTCATCTGGACCGAATTCGGTCGCCGCATCCGGGACAACGGCTCCGGAACCGACCACGGGTCGGGCGGGACTGCCTTCATCATCGGCAACCAGGTCAACGGCGGTTTCTACGGCGAGTACCCGTCACTGGCGGAACGCGACCAGTTGGACGGCGACCTGCACTTCAACAACGACTTCCGATCCACCTACTCCACCATCGCTGACCGGTGGCTCGGCCTGGACCCGGCGCCCATCGTCAACGGCCAGTTCGAGCAGTGGGACTTCATCCGTAACTAGGTTCCCACACGGATCGTCAAGTCAAGCAAGCGAAATTCTAGGAGGCAATTATGAGCAATGCCGACATTGCCTTGATGGCTCACCTGATGCGCCGAGCCGGCTTCGGCGCCAGCCGAGACGAGTTGGAACAGCGGGTGGCGCGCGGCTACGAGAACGTGGTGGAAGACCTGGTCAATCCGGGCAGCCCCAACGCCATGCCCGACGACGTGATTCGACGCTACCACGTGGACATGGCGGAGATGCGCGAACTCAACAGCGCCGGCGCCTACTGGATCTACCGCATGGTAACGACGGACAACCCGTTGGAAGAAAAGATGGCTCTGTTCTGGCACAGTCTGTTTGCCACCGGCTACTCCAAGCTGAACCAGGCCCGGGCGCTGATGAACCAGATCGACACCTTCCGTCGCCACTCCATGGGTTCGTTCCACACGATGCTGGTGGAACTATCCAAGGACCCGGCCATGATTATCTGGCTGGACAACAACGACAACCACAAGGACGACATCAACGAAAACTACGGTCGTGAGTTGCTGGAGCTCTTCTCCATGGGCATTGGCAACTACACCGAGGATGACGTCAAGGAATGCGCCCGCGCTTTCACTGGCTGGACTCTGGGTAACGCCGAGTACATGGCGACCCGAGCCAGCCGTGATTCCATTTGGCCGTACAGCCGCATCGCCTGGCACTTCCAATACCGCGATCACGACCACGACGACGGCGAAAAGACCTTCCTGGGCCATACCGGGAATTTCAACGGTGAAGACATCATCGACATCATCGTGCAGCAGGAAGCCACCG
The DNA here is from genome assembly GCA_028875655.1 of Chloroflexota bacterium. Classification (GTDB taxonomy): domain Bacteria; phylum Chloroflexota; class Dehalococcoidia; order Lucifugimonadales; family UBA3495; genus Bin87. The sequence goes on from JAPPCX010000016.1 coordinate 18,682, forward strand.
CACGTTTCGTCAGTACTCGCCTGTTCCAGTTCTTCGCCGCCGACGAAGTGGACGCAGCTGGAGAAGCCGTCATCGAGCAGATGATGGAAACCTACTTCGCGTCCAATTACGAGATCCGTTCGGTCCTGCGGACACTGTTCAACTCCGACTACTTCAAGTCGGAGGCGGCGCGCTTCGCCAGGGTCAAGGGCCCCGTGGAACTGGTGGTTGGCGCGGTCCGCTTGGCTGGCACCTACCAGGAACCTACCTTCGGCGCCGACCAACTGGCCCGGTACACGCTGTACATGGGGCAGGGGATTTTCCAGCCGCCCAGTGTGGAAGGATGGCACGAAGGCTCGGAGTGGATCGACAGCGGCGCGCTGGTGGAAAGGGTCAACTTTGTCGGCAAGGAGCTGGGTGATCCCGGCAACCCCGGCGTCAAGGCCCTCATCGACCGGATGTCCGCCGGCGTGAAACGTCCCCTGTCAGCCGAAGAGCAGGTGGATGCCTGCGCCGATCTCCTTGGCCCGATGGAACTGTCGTCCGCGACCCGCACCTCGTTGAGCGAGTTTGCCGGCGAGCAGGGCGAGGCCGACCTGCGGGCCGGCAGCCGAACCGAGGCTGACGACCAGCGCATCGCAAACCTGCTGCGGCTGCTCACCGCCACCCGCGAATACCAGTTGGCGTGACAGTTCCTCGCCAACCAAACCCACCATGGACATGTAGGGGCGAATAATTATTCGCCCCTACGCAGAAAATGGAGAAGCAGTTATGACTACCGCCGTTGCCGCCGGGCCGGTGGAATACATCAAGACCATTGGCCTTACTACCAACCAGAGCGGCCGAGGTTTCACCAATCCCTACGACTGCGCTTTCGCTCCCGACGGCCGCATCCTGATCCTGAACCGCTGCGACACGGTGCGGGCCTCGCTGGTGCGCATCGGTATGATGAACTGGGAAGAGGATTACCTGGGCGAGTTCAGCCGGGGCTACGGCCGGGCGGACGGTCAGTGGATACTTCCGGTCGCTATCGCAATGGATGACCAGGGTGTAGTGTACGTCACCGATGAACAGCAGCACCGCATCACCGCGCTGGATACCGATGGAAACTTCGTGCGGCAGTGGGGCGAGAAAGGCAGCGGACCCGGTCAGATGAACGGCCCGGCCGGCCTCGCCATGAACGCCGGGGAAACGCTCTACGTCGTCGAGCAGGGCAACAACCGTGTGCAAAGGTTCAGCACGTCGGGTGAGTCCCTGGGAATGTGGGGCGAATCCGGCGACGGCCCCGGCCAGTTCAATATGCCCTGGGGCGTCGGGCTGGATTCGGCGGGCAACGTCTATGTCGCAGACTGGCGCAACGACCGCATCCAGAAGTTCACCGGCGATGGACAGTTTATCGCCGCTTACGGTGCCTCCGGCGACGGGCAGCTCAGCCGGCCGTCGGGCGTCTGCGTCGATTCGGACGGCTACATGTACGTATCCGACTGGGGCAACGAAAGAGTGCAGATTCTTGACCCGGACGGCGGTTTTATCCAGTCGCTGCGAGGGCAGGCCACCCTGTCCAAGTGGGCGCAGGATTTCATGTCGGTTAACCCCGACGAGCGCAACACCCGCGAGATGTCCAACCTGGTTCCGGAACTGCCGCCGCACCTGGATACCCCCTATCTCATTTCGTCGCAGACCGAACCCTATTTCTGGGGCCCGGTATCGGTACGCCTCGACTCCGAAGATCGGCTCTTCGTGGTTGAATCCAACCGGCACCGCATCCAGGTGTACCAGCGGCGCAAAGGCTGAGTGAAGATTGAGAAGCTCGGACTTTCTGGAAGAACTGCGCGCCATCGTCGGTGAAGATTACGTTATCGACCACCGCGAAGACCTGCTGGTATATGAGTATGACGGCTCCGTTGACCGCTCGATGCCCCGAGCGGTCGTTTTGCCGGCAAATACCGACGAAGTCAGCCAGATTATGGCGCTGGCCTACGAGGCCGGCATCACGGTTGTCGGACGAGGCAGCGGGACCGGCTTGAGCGGCGGGGCCATCACGCCACCCGACGGTCTCCAGATCGCTTTTCCCCGCATGAACCGAATTCTTGAGGTGGATTCGATCAACCAAACCGCGCTGGTGGAACCGGGTGTGATCAACTTGGACCTGGACAACCACGTCCGCCGGTTCGGCATGAGGTATGCTCCCGACCCGTCCAGTCAGCGCGCTTGCAGCCTGGGCGGCAACATCGCGGAGAATGCCGGCGGGCCGCATTGCCTGGCCTACGGCGCCACTACCAACCACGTCATCGGCATGGAAGTGGTCCTTGAGGATGGCGAAATCGTCAACCTCGGCAGCCAGGCCCGGGAAGCGTCGGGCTACGACCTGCGCGGGGCGTTCGTGGGTTCCGAAGGAACCTTCGGCATCGCTACGAAGATACTGGTGCGGCTGCTGCCTACGCCCGAATCGGTGCGGACTTTCCTGGGCATCTTCCCTGACATCGACTCCGCTTGCACGGCAGTTTCGGCGGTGATCGGCTACGGAATCGTGCCGGCCGCCCTGGAAATGATTGACGCTTTGAGCATCAAAGCGGTGCAGAACGTTACCGACGCCGGCTACCCTAACGACGCCGGCGCCGTCCTGCTCATTGAACTTGAGGGGCTGCGGGAAGAAGTGGAGGAAGTCACCAAAGAGGTTGAATCGGCTCTATGGGACACCGGCGCCGCCGACGTGCGCATCGCGGAGGATGACGCCGAGCGGGAGCGTTTGTGGGTGGGACGCAAGACGGCGTTTGGCGCTTTCGGCACCATCGCGCCCAACTACTACCTGGTTGACGGTGTGGTTCCCAGAACTCGGCTGACCCAGATGCTGCGCAAAGTCAACGAGGTGAGCGAGCGGTACGGCATCACCATCGCCAACGTCTTCCACGCCGGCGACGGCAATTTACACCCCTGTATGCTGTTTGACGCCCGCGAACCCGGCATCATGGACAACGCAATGGCCGCCGCCGCCGAGCTGATGGAAGAATGTGCGGCGCTGGGCGGCACGCTCAGCGGCGAGCACGGCATCGGGCTGGAAAAGAAGCAGTTCATGCCGCTGGTGTACGCTGACGAGGACATGGCCGCCATGCAGCGAGTCAGAGAGGCCTTCGCTCCGCAGAACCGCCTGAATCCCGGTAAAATTTTCCCGGACGGAAGTTACTACCGCCCCGCGCCGCACCCTGCGGCGCACGCCGCCGGCCTGTACGCGTGATGCATGACGGCATCGGCTGACCTGGGCCGGGATTTGTCCGGACAACTCACGGAGCTTCTGGGCGGGGACCGTGTGGTTCCATCTAGCCGGGTAACCGACTACACAATCGGCCCGTTCGCCCCGTCTGCAATCGTGCGCCCATCGGAAGCTGACCAGGTTTCCGCCTTGCTGCAATGGGCGCACCACAACGACATCGCGGTGTATCCCGCCGGAGGCCGGACTTTCAGCCACTTGGGCAACACGCCGACCCGTCCCGGCATCGCGCTCGACATGACCGGACTCAACCGGATGGTTGACTTTCAGCCGGCAGACCTTACGGTGCGCGTTCAAGCTGGCATGACCGTTGGTCAGCTTGATTCCGAGTTGAGCCAGGATGGGAAGTGCGTTCCGCTGGCTCCCCCGCTGGCGCACCGGGCAACCATCGGTGGCACGCTGGCGACGGGCATCAGCGGCCCGATGCGCTCCGCTTACGGACTGCCCAGGGACTGGCTCATCGGCGTTAGCGTGGTCGGAGCCGATGGCACGATGAGCAAGGCCGGCGGCCAGGTAGTCAAGAATGTGACCGGCTATGACCTCAACCGCCTTTACATCGGATCACTGGGTACGCTGGCGGTGATAACGGAAGCCACGTTCAAGATTGCGCCGGCGCCGATGGCCTGGGCGGCGATTGTCGCGGCGTTCGAAAACAACCAAACGGCGGTCGCGGCGTGCCGAAACCTCCTTTCTCAGCCCTTCGCTCCGCAGGCCCTGCACGTCCTGAGTCCACCGGCGGCCAGGCGGCTGGGAGATTCCAACATCCCTGTCGGATACGGGCCGGTAGCGGTCGCCTTGATTGCCGGCCGGCCGGCGTCGGTGAAGCGCAGGGTTGAAGACACAGCTTTGGTGTGGCTCGACGCTGCCAGCGCGCTCCATATCGCGGGCGAAGAGGCCACGCAGCTGATCGAACTGCTGGCGGACTTCCCGATCAATCCCGCAGATCCCCCGTCCGTGTGCGTTCGAATGAACACGTCTCCCTATGCTCTGGACAACCTGTTGGCGATGGATCACCATGAGATTGGTGGAGAAGCGCCGGGAGTAGTCGCGGACGCCGGATTTGGCGGCGGCCGCTTGATGTGGTGGGGCGATTTTTCGTCCCAAGACGCGGCTCAAGTCGCCGAACCTCTCCGTCAGGTCCAGTCAACCGTAGCCAGTTTGGGGGGCGACGCCATCGTCGAAGCCTGCCCGCAAGCGGCAAAAGAGCTGATCGACGTTTGGGGGCCGGCGCCGTCAGGAATAGGGATAATGCGTCGAATCAAGGAGCAATTCGATCCCAACAACCTCCTCAACCCCGGACGCTTCATCGGAGGACTGTAATGGCCAGCGGCGTGGAACCACAGACGGACGAAGTCCGGCACTCCGGCGGCGGCATCGACGCCGGCCACGGCTTTCCCTATGGCGTTCCTTTTGAAGGTTCTCTGAATGACGGGCCCGGATTCGCCGGCAGCGATGCGCCGGTGGAAGCCGATCTATACCGCTGTGTCCACTGCGGCCTGTGCCTCAGCGCTTGTCCCACGTATGTGGAAACCCAGTTGGAAACCGAATCCCCAAGGGGCCGCATCGCCCTGATGAAAGCGGTCCACGAGGGCCGGACCGGGATCAGCGAACGGCTGGTGTCCCATTGGGAGTTGTGCTTGCAGTGCCGCGCGTGCGAAGCCGTCTGCCCTTCCGGAGTGCCATACGGCCGCCTGATGGAGCACACCCGGGCGCAGGTGCAGGACAATAATCTTGCCAGTCCTGAGTTGAGCCGGCTGTCCCGCCTGTTCCTGCGGGCCGCTCTGCCCCACAACGCACGCCTGAGAATCGCCGGTCATCTGATGCGCGCCTACCAACGTTGGGGTTTGCAGCGGTTGGTGCGTCGTGCCGGCTTTCTGAAAGTCCTCCCCGGCGGCTTGGACGAAATGGAAAGGCAGATGCCCATGATGGGCGACCGGTTCTTCACCCCGAGCGGCCGGGTGTATCCGGCCCGCGGCGCGCGGCGCGCGACCGTGGGGCTGCTGTCCGGCTGCGTCATGCCTATGATGCAAGGCGACGCGATGCGGGCGACCGTGCGTGTATTGCAGCACAACGGCTGCGATGTAGTGACGCCCACGGCCCAGGGCTGCTGCGGCGCGCTGAATCTCCACGCCGGCGACCTGGAATTGGGTAGGCAGATGGCGCGCCGCAACATAGACGCATTCCACGCCGCCGGAGTTGACTTTGTCATCACCGCCTCGGCCGGCTGTGGCTCTTCGATGAAAGAGTACGGCGATCTGCTGCGCGACGACCCTGATTACGCCGACGCGGCCGCCGAGTTTGCCGAAAGTACGCGGGACATTACCGAATTTCTCGCCGAACTGCCCCTGGACTCGCCGCAAGCCGAACTGCCCTGGCGCGTAACCATGCAGGACCCGTGCCATCTGGCCCACGCCCAACGGATTACCGACGCCCCTCGGCAGGTACTGCGCAGCATCCCGGGATTGCAATTGATCGAAATGGCCGAGTCGTCGCTATGCTGCGGCTCAGCTGGGTTCTACTCGCTGATCCAACGGGATATGTCGCAGCGGTTGCAGCGGCGCAAAATCGGAAACGCCCTCGCAACCGAAGCCGAAGTGATCGCCTCCGCTAACCCCGGCTGCATGGCGCAACTGGAGCAGGGGTTGCGCAACGCCGAATCCGAAGTGCGGGTTATGCACGTGGTGGAAATACTCGACGCGGCATACCAGGCAGAAAGCCGAGCTTGACCTAGCTCCCGTTGTTCGCGAAGCTGCGCTGGGCAGCGGCTACGCTGGCTCCGTAGGCTACCTCGTACCCGGCGTCGGACAGGATCATCTCCAGCGCGGACAGCACCGACAGGACGTTGCTCTCCCGGGCGCCCTCGCCCATCATGCCGATGCGCCAGACCCGGTTGCGGAACTCGCCCAGGCCGCCGCTGACCTCAATGTTGAATTCGTTAAGCAGTCTGGCGCGCGCTGCGCCCTCGTCCACGCCTTCCGGCGCTTTCACTATCGTGATCGGATTCAGCTGATACTCCGGATTGGTGGTCAGTTCCAGGCCCATGGCGGCGAGGCCGGCCCGCAAGCCGGCGGCAACGCGGGCGTGCCGGGCGTGGCGCTCCTCAATGCCCTCTTCCATCATCATGCGCAGCGATTCCCGCATGGCGTAGGTCATGGTGATCGGGCTGGTGTGATGATAAACGCGCTGGGTTTCGTTCCAGTACTCCGCGACGCCCTGCAGGTTGAAGTAGAAGCTCTCCACCGGGGTGGCGCGCTTGTCGATAACGTCCATGGCCCGCTGACCAAAGCTGACCGGCGCCAGGCCGGGAGGTGCGCCCAGGCACTTCTGGCTGGCGCTGTAGCATACGTCGATGTCCCAATCGTCCACGCGCACCTCGTGGCTGCCCAGGGAGGTGACGGCGTCAACTACCACCAGCGCGCCATAGCGGTGCGCCATGTCGATGGCGTCCTGCAACGGCGTGAGCGCGCCCGTCGAAGTCTCGGCGTGAACCAGCCCGACCATCTTCGTGCCGGGGTTCGCTTTCAGCGCGTCTTCGAGAGCGTTCAGGTCCGCCGGCTCTCCCCACGGAGAATCCACCATTATCGTGTTGGCGCCGCAGCGCTGGGTAATGTCCGCCAGCCGCACGCCAAAGTATCCGTTGCGGCAGACGATGGCGGTGTCGCCCCTCTCCAGGACGTTGACGCACGCCGTTTCCATCGCGCCCGTTCCGGTGGAGGAGATGGGCATGGTTACATAGTTCTCGGTGTGAAAGACCTGCCGCAGCATCTCGCACACCTCGTCCATGATCTGGAAGAAAAGGGGGTCAAGGTGTCCCACCACTGGCTGCGTCATCGCGCGCAGCACTCGGGGATGCACGGTGCAGGGGCCAGCGCCCAACAACAGACGGCTGGGCGCTTCAAATTCATCGAAGTATGATTCGTTCACTGTGATCTCCGCTTCGCGATCAGTAATTCCGCTTCCGTCATTCACACACAACCCCGTCATTCCAGCACACTCTCGTCATTCCCGCGAAAGCGGGAATCCACGCCCTTAAACTACCGCCGACGCGCCGCCATCGATGTTGATAGCCACGCCGGTCAGATAGCTGGCGCGTTCGGACGCCAGGAATGCGATGACATCGCCGGCCTCCGCGCCTTCGCCAACCCTGCCCAAGGGCACGCCGCGCCCTGCAGCCAGCTGGGCGTAGAAGTCATCCATGTCCAGATCCGGCTCGTTGACGATCCGCGTGTCGTACCGCCGCTGGTGCTGGCCGCTCTTGATGAGGCCGATGCAAACGGTGTTGACCAGGATGTTGTCAGATGCCAGGTCTTTGGACAGGCCTTTGGTGATGGCGATGCCGGCGGCCCGGGAGATTGACGTGGGCATGGAGTTGGCGCCGGGGGTGCGCCCGCCGAGGTTCGTAACGTTGATGATGCGGCCACCGCCGACCTTGCGCATTTCGGGAATGGAGGCCCGGATCAGCCGCACCGCGCCCCACATCTTGAGCTCGAAATCGAACTCCCAGTCGTCATCGCTGACGTCCTCGAACCCCTTGGCCATGGACGTGCCGGCGTTGTTCACCAGGATGTCAACACGCCCGTATCTCTCCACGGCGGTGTTTACTACTTGGGCGGCGGTGTCCCGGTCGGAAACGTCGGCGGAGAGTGGCAACACTTCTCCTTCTGTTGCGGTGCGGATTTCGTCGGCCGCGGCATCCAGGATGTCCTGCCGCCGCGCCACGATAATAACGTTTGCCCCCTCACCGGCCATACGCAAAGCGGCTGCTTTGCCAATGCCTTCACTGCCTCCGGTTACGATTGCTACCTTCCCGTCCAATCCCAGCTCCATCGCTCGCCTCCTTATAAAAACCCGGATAGTGTGACGGTATCCGGGCGCAATTGTGTCGATAACCGACGGGGATTATAGCACAGGGCGGCGACTCCTACCGGGACACGCCCCCCAGACGGGCCTGGCAGCTCAAACCCCAATCCCCTCCCGCTCGGCGATAGAGGGAACGTCCTTGTCGCCGCGGCCGCTGAGGCAGGCGATGATTATGTCATCCGACGGCAGATCCGCCGCCATCCGGCTCACGTGGTAAATGGCGTGGGCCGATTCCAACGCGGGAATGATACCCTCGGTTTGGCACAGCAGGCGGAACCCCTCCAGCGCTTCCTCGTCCGTTACGGACAGGTACTCGGCGCGCCCGGTCGCTTTCAGCCAACTGTGTTCCGGGCCAACTCCCGGGTAATCCAGCCCGGCGGATATACTGTGCGCCTCCTGAATCTGACCGTGCTCGTCCTGCAACAAATACGACATTGAGCCGTGCAGCACCCCGGGGCGGCCCGCCGACAAGGTCGCTGAGTGTCGCCCGGTCTCAACTCCTTCGCCCGCAGCCTCGACGCCCACCAGCCGTACACCTTCGTCGCCGATGAACTCGTAGAACGTGCCGATGGCGTTGCTGCCGCCGCCGACGCAGGCGGCCACCACGTCCGGCAACTTGCCTTCGGCCTCAAGAATTTGTTCCCGTGCCTCGCGCCCGATTACGGACTGAAAGTCCCGGACCAGCATCGGGTACGGGTGCGGCCCGACCACGCTGCCGATCAGGTAGTGGGTGTTCTCCACGTTGGTGACCCAGTCGCGGATCGCCTCGTTGATGGCGTCTTTCAGTGTTCGCGTCCCGGATTCAACCGCAATGACTTCCGCCCCCAGCAACCGCATTCGGTACACGTTCAGGGCTTGCCGGACGGTGTCCTCAACCCCCATGTACACGATGCACTGCAACCCCAGCATGGCGCACACGGTTGCGGTGGCAACACCATGCTGCCCGGCGCCGGTCTCCGCGATGATGCGCTGCTTACCCATCCGCTGCGCCAGCAGGCACTGACCCAGCGCGTTGTTGATCTTGTGCGCTCCGGTGTGGGCTAAATCCTCACGCTTCAGGTAGATGCGCGCGCCGCCGCAGTGCCGGGTCAGGTTCTCGGCGTAGTACAACGCTGTGGGTCGGCCGGCGTAGTTGCGCATCAGATGGTCAAGCTGCTCAGCGAAACCGGCGTCGTCCTGGGCGGCCCGATAGGCCGTTTCCAGTTCGGTGAGGGCGGCCATCACCGTCTCAGGGACGAACTTACCGCCGAAATCGCCAAAGCGTCCTCGTTCGTCAGGGAGGTTAGTCTGGGTGGTTGCTACCATAGGTGTGCCTTTCCTCATTTGAGCCCGCGTTAGCGACATCTATACCGTCATTCCCGCGAAAGCGGGAATCCAGAACCGCTTTGCCGTATAGAACGTTGGATTCCGGCTTTCGCCGGAATGACAATTTCTAACAATCACTGCGCCTTGCATTGGCGATAAATCGCCGGATTTTTTCGCTGTCCTGCTTCCCGTCGGTTTCCACGCCGCTGGAAACGTCCACCCCCCAGGGGTTCACTCGGGCCGCCGCGTCAGCCACGTTCTCCGGAGTTAGCCCGCCGGCCAGCAGGAACTGTCGCCCGCTCTTGGCCAACTTCGCGGCGATACTCCAGTCAAAAGACTGCCCCGTACCCCCGTGGAATCCGGTCACCTGGCTATCGAGGGTGACGGTGCAGCCGGCGGCGGCGTAGGTATCGATCAACTCAACCATCCCGGCAATGTCGGCGTCATCCGCGACGTGCAGGACCTTGATGACGCCGGCGTGTTCATTAACCTTCAGACAGTATTCCGCCGACTCGTCGCCGCAAAGTTGCGCACAGTCCAGGCCGGCAGCGGCGATAGTATCGAGTACTTCGTCCAGTGGTTGGTCGCCAAACAACCCGACGGAGCGGGGCGCGTCCGCCCCGAGTTCGCCCAGCGCGTCGGTGATCACTCGGGCCGCTCCCGGTTCGATACGCCTGCGCCGTCCGGGGACGAATACCATCCCGATGTAGTCTGCACCGGCTTCTGCGGCCACCAGGGCATCTTCCAGCCGGCGCACGCCACAGATTTTTACCGTCGATACCGGCATTGGCGTCAGCGGACGGACAGCACGGGAGCGCCGGTCAACGAACGCACTTTGGCGGCGGTATCGTCTGCGGTTACCAGCGCCTCGCCGACCAGCACCGCGTTGACCCCATAGGGTTGCAGCCGCAGCAGGTCGTCGGGCGTGCTGATTCCGCTCTCGCTCACGATGACCCTGTCTGTAGGAATCAGAGGGGCCAGCGACTCAGTGGTCGCCAGGTCGGTGACAAAGGTGTGCAGGTCCCGGTTGTTGATGCCGATGACTTCGGCCCCTGCGCCAACCGCCGTAGCAATCTCATCGGCATCATGGGTTTCCACCAATGGCGTCATACCCAGCGTCCGGCCCACGTCAATCAACTCGGACAACTGCGAAGCCGAAAGAATATCCACGATCAGAAGGTAGGTATCTGCCCCAATGGCCCTTGCCTCATAAACCTGGTACGGATCAAATAGAAAGTCTTTTCGCAGCACCGGCGCATTCCCGGAAGCCCCACTGTCCTTGACCGCCGTAAGATGCCCAAGTTCCCCCAGGAAATGCCCATCCGTAATCACCGAAACTGCCGATGCCCCATTTTGCACGTAGGTGCCAGCCAGCTCAGTAGGCCGGAAATCTTCCCGGAGCAGGCCCTTGGACGGCGAGGCTTTCTTGACCTCCGCAATCAGCCTGATGCCATCGGCGCGTAGCGCTGTGGCAAAATCCAGCGCGGCCGGCCGGCCGGCAATCCGCTCCTGCAAGGCGCTCAACGGCGTAGCGGACGTCGCAGCCGAAAGTTCTTCGCGCTTCTTGGCAACGATTCGGTCAAGGATGCTTGCCGGCATATCCTGTCTCTCCTCTATTCCGTGGCCGGGGACAATTCCTGCGTCAGCTCAACCAGGGCGTCCAGCTTCTCCATCGCCCGACCGTCAGCGATTGACGCCCTGGCCAGCTCGATACCTTCCGACAGCGTATCGACCATATCGCCCGCCACCAATGCCGCGGCGCTATTCAAAACTACTACGTCGCAGATTGGCCCGGTAGCGCCGGACAAAACGCCGCGCATGGTGGCAGCGTTGTCGGCGGCATCGCCGCCGCGCAGATCGTCTGGAGTAGCGTAGGGCAGGCCCAACTCACGAGGCCGCACCACATAGGGAGAGATTTCGTCGTCCAGTATCTCCCATCCGGTGGAGTCGCTGCCGAGGGAGAGTTCGTCCATGCCGTCAGCGCTGTGGAAGATGATGGCATGGTGGACGCCAAACAGGCGCAGGGCTTCGGCCATTTTTTCGACGGCCTCCGGATAACCGACGCCGAGCAACAGGCAGGGCACGCCGGCCGGGTTAGTGAGCGGCCCCAGCACGTTGAACACAGTGCGGATACCGATTTCCCGGCGCACCGGCGCGACGTAACGCATGGCTGGATGGTAGGCCGGCGCGAACATGAACCCGATACCGATTTCCCGCAGGCAGCGTTCCACGGCCTCCGGGGGCAGTTCGATGCGCACGCCCAACGCTTCCAGCACGTCGGCGCTGCCGCAAGTGCCAGACGCCGCCCGATTGCCGTGCTTCGCGACGGTGAGGCCGGCGCCAGCCACGACGAAAGCGGCTGCGGTGGAGATGTTGAACGTTCCCTTGCCGTCGCCCCCGGTGCCAACGACGTCGATGGCCGGGCCGTCCGTGCTGACCCTCAGGGACTTCTCGCGCATCACGGTAGCGAACCCCGCGATTTCCTCCGGCGTCTCACCCTTGAGCGCCAGCGCCGTCAGGTAAGCCCCCAACTGCGCCGGCGTGGCTTCACCCTCCATGACTTCGCGCATCACCTCGATGGCGTCGTTCATGGACAGGGACTCGCCGGCCGCCGCCGCTGATATGGCTTCACGAATCATCTGGCACCGCGGTTCGGGTAGAATTATCGACAAATATAATAGCACGCTCCGTCCTGTCGTGAAGGATCGTCTATGTTAAACACTCGCTAGCATGTTTCCACAGCAACTTTGATATAACCTCGCTTTCGTGATCGGGGAATCCACCGGCCATCTCGCATAGCCAGTCCTGGCATTCTTGTGTAGTGAGGTAGCACCCAGTCATGATGTTCCTAGTCAGCACAACCTCGCCACCAGTAGCTGTTGCTGTCACGCCGTGCGACAGGGTGTTAAGCATCCTGAACATGCCCCTTGCAACATCCACTATCCCCTCCAACCCCTCACCTTCTAGTTTAGCAGCCACGGCTTGCCTCCTATTGTTCGAGTTGGTGACGGTTCTCTCACCTTCTATCACCGTCCACTCGTCTGGACTTCTGTTCAGCCTGTCGCCGTACCGCCTTCGCGCTTCCTGAATCGCCGCAGCCCCGAACTCAGGACGCCCGTTGATTTCATGCATCGCGACGAGATGCCAAGTCATAAACTGCTCAGACAGCCTACCGTCACCATCTTTCATCCGCAGCCAAGCGGCGTCGGTGTACAGTTCGTAAGCGGTTCTGGCTTGATGTCCCAATACGCCGTCGATGTTGGCGTTCAGTACATCTGATGTGCTTCTCATCAGTCGCCCGGATGCTTTGGCGATTTGTGTTGCTGCTATCGCCCTATTGAAATTCGCTTCGTTCCCTGCAATTCTAGGCATCCTACGCCATTTGGGTATTTGGTCTATCCAACACTGGATTTTGTCAGCCATCAGTAGAGCTACGGCTTGCTCTGGCGTAGGTTCGACTATCAATAGATTTTTCGTATCCATCTCTACCTGCCGCTTGATTTGGTTAATTTGATTGTACCTTACTCGAACGCCCGTACATTGACACATCCAATACCGTGGGCTACATTCGTCCAGCAAAAATGAGGAGGAATTCCATGCGCGATTGGGCGCGCTCTATGCTAGGTCTCAGCGCTAAACCTAGCCTTCACCAACTGGCTGTCAACGACAGGAACGGCGAGGCCGTACGGACAGCTATACGTAGAGGGGGAAATCCGAATGCCCCAATGCCTCCACAGGGTTTGACGCCCCTGCATATTGCCGTCCTTAACGATAACATCGTGGCGGCAAGATCACTGCTGGACTCTGGCGCCAACCCGATCTCACGAGATCGAGAAGGCGTAACGCCGTTCCAGATGACGGTGCTAAGGGACTGCGCCAGTCCAGATCTTGTGCAATTACTCATTGATTACGGTGGAATGGAGGGTTTCGAAACCTATGCGCCACCATTACCGCGCCACGAACTGTGGGCCTATAGCTTCTGGCGAGACCAAGATGATGCCACCATCATTGCCGCTCTCGCAGACGTCCCGGAAATTAACGACAGCGACAGTGTGTACCATGACCATAAGCCGCTCCATATGGCAGCGGGTGCAGACTGTGGCGTACCGGTTATCGAAGCGCTGGTCCAACGAGGGGCAAATCCCAACCTGCCCAACCACAACGGCAACATTCCTCTCCACCTTGCAGCATAACGATCACAAAACCCTGCATTGATTACAGCACTCATTAGACATGGTAGTTGCGTAAACGCCGTCAACAAAGATGGCAATACACCTTTGCACTCGGCAGCCAGAGACAATTCCTCCCTGCTTGTAATCGAAACCCTGACGAATAACGGCACTGAGCTCATGGCAAGGAATGACGATAACCTTACGGCAAAGGGTATTGCTGCACAGCACCGAAACCACGCTACTTTTTTATTTCTGCGCGAGCAGGAAGAAAAATATGCCGCTGCGTTGGAAACATACATGATGGCAGTGATGATCAGTATGCAAGGAGACCATGAAACAGTTCTGGAAATGTCAAACAAAGCAATCGGCCTGTATCCCGGTTTAGCGAAGCTGTACAGGACAAGAGCAATAGCTCACGCAGCCCTAGGCCACATTCCAGACGCTTTAAAGGACCTTGAGCGTTTCGTGGATTTAGCCAATGATGATTTGGACGAGTGCTGGTTTATTTTTAACCAAATGACGGCACTCAACCCTACTGGTATGCTTGCCAGGCAGGTTCGCAGTAGCACCATAGATATGCTAGGTCGCAAAATCTCGGAAAATAATCTAGCCGCGCTCACATCAATGGGGATAGATAGGGCGGAACTCAAACTCCCTGACTGGATCGGTTAATCTTCAAGGCTCTACCTCAATGCGCGTTGATGTTCACACCCACGTTTGGCCCGACCGCATCGCCGATGCCGTCGCTGAAAATATGGAGGCCGACCTGGGTTTTACCCCCATCGCCGCCAACACCGTCGCCGGCATCAAGGCGCACATGGCCGACGCCGGCGTGGACAAGTCCATCGTCCTGGGCGTGGCGGCGCGGGCTGACCAGGTACGTCGAGCCAACAACTGGCTCATCTCCCTCGCCGACGATAACCTGGTTCCTTTCGGCGCCGTTCACCCCGACCTCGCCGACAAGGCGGGCGAAATCCGCCATCTACGTGAGCACGGCGTCAAGGGCATCAAGATGCACCCGGTCATCAACGGCTTCTACCCCGACGATCCGCAGTGGTTCCCGGTGTACGAGGAACTTGGCGATGACATGACCCTCGCCATCCACGCCGGGCGGCTGCCGCACCAGGGGCCGGATGCCCCGCTGTACGCCGCGCCCCAGCGTATCGCCAACGTCGTCAAGCGGTTTCCAAAGCTCAAGGTCATCGCCCTGCACCTGGGCGGGTTCTACATGCTGGACGAGGCGGAGCGCGCCCTGATGGGACACGAAAACGTGCTGGTCGATACCACCTGGCCGCCGTCCATCCGGGAACTCACTGCCGAAACCCTCACTGCAATCATCGGCAAGCACGGCGCGCACAAAGTCTGCTTCGGCACCGACTACCCGCTGGTGGACATGGGCAGCGAGTCCGACTACCTCGCTTCGCTGCCCCTCACATCAGGCCAGGTGGAAGGCATCTTGGGCGAAAACGCCCGCCGGTTTATCGGGCTTTAGTCCACCATCCCGAAGGCGTTCAGCACAAAGGCGTACTCCTCAGCCACTTCCTTGATGCGCTCAAACCGCCCCGAGGCTCCCGCATGGCCCGAATCCATGTGGATTTTCAGGAGCAGCGGGTTCGCATCCGTGCGCGTTGCCCGCAGCTTGGCGACCCACTTGGCCGGTTCCCAGTACGTTACCCGCGGGTCGCTGATCCCGCCGGTAACCAGCATCGGCGGGTAGTCCTGCTCCCGCACATTGTCGTAGGGCGAGTAAGTGCGGATGTACCGATAGTATTCGGCATCGTTGGGGTTGCCCCACTCGTTGTACTCCATGGTGGTCAGGGGCAGCGTGTCGTCCAGCATCGTGTTCAGCACGTCCACGAAGGGCACGTGGGCAACCACGCAGCCGAACAGGTCGGGCCGCTCGTTGACCACCGCGCCCATCAGCATCCCGCCCGCGCTCCCACCGGCGGCGGCGATGCGTCCCGCCGACGTGTAGCCTTTTGCAATCAGATGCTCGGCGCAGTCGATGAAATCGTTGAAGGTGTTGCGCTTGTTCAGCAGCTTTCCGTTCTCGTACCAGTCCCAGCCCATTTCCATGCCGCCGCGAATGTGGGCGATGGCGAAGATAAACCCCCGATCCACCAGGCTGAGGGCCGAAATGCTGAAACTGGCCTCCATGTTCAACCCGTAGCTGCCGTATCCGTACAGGTACAGCGGCGCGCTGCCGTCAGTCGCCGTGCCCCGGCGCATCAGCAGGCTGATGGGGACCGCCGTGCCGTCCCGAGCCGTGGCCCAGACGCGGCGAGTCTCATACTCATTGCCATCGTAGCCCGATGGTATCTCCTGCTGTTTCCGCAGTATCCGCTCCTGCGTTGCCATGTCGTAGTCGTACACTGCGGCGGGAGTTTTCATGGACGTATAGCCAAACCGCAGGAAAGTGGTATCGAATTCACGTCCGCCGCGCGGTGATATGGCGAAGTCATCCTCCTCGATGCCGGCGATGTAGTGACTGGCCCCGTTGTCCAGGCTGAGGATCATCACCTGCGGCAGCCCGTCTTTCCGACAACCCACTACCAGGTGTTCCCGGTAAGCATCGATTCCCCGTATGGGCCGGCCAGGTTCGTGAGCCATGAACTCACTCCAGTTCTTCCAGCTAGGGGCCGATACCGGGGCTGTTGACAGCATGAAGTCCCTGGCGCCGTGTCCGTTATGTCGGATGAAAAAGCGGTCGCCGTGATCCACGACGTCGTACTCGAAGTCCTCCGCGCGAGGCTCGATCAACGTGAGCTCGGCATCCGGGTAGTTGGTGTCTAAAAACCGCCATTCGGACATATTATTGCCGCCCGCCACTACGTAAATGAACCGTCCGCTGTTCGATTTGCCACATCCAACGAAAAAGCGCGGGTCGTCCTCGTGATACACCAGTTGGTCGTTGGCCGGGTTATCGCCCAGCGTGTGCCGGTGGATGCTGACCGGCCTGTGGTGCTCGTCCAGCACGGAGTAGTAGAAGGTGCGGTTGTCATTGGCCCATTCCAGGCTGTAGTACGTGTTGGGTATGGTGTCGGGCAGCGTCTCGCTGGTGGCCAGGTCCACAACCCGGATCGTGTACTGCTCCGACCCGTCAAAATCGACGCCATAGGCGATCAACCGATGGTCGGGGCTGTTCTCGAACACGCCAACTCGGGTGTAGTCGTGGCCTTCGGCAAGGGCATTCACGTCCAGGAGGATTTCCTCAGCGCCCTCTTCGCTTCCGTATTTCCGGCAGTAAATCGGATACTGGCCGCCTTCTTCGTACCGGACGTAGTAGTAGTAATCGCCCTCTTTTTCCGGCACGGTGTTGTCGTCTTCCTTGATGCGCCCGCGGATTTCGCCGTAGATGCCGTCCTGCAGCGATTGCAGCGGCGCCAGAAAAGCATCGGTGAAGGCATTCTCGGCTTGCAGGTATTCCATCGTGGCCGGATCATCCTGATCGCGAAGCCAGTGCCAGGGATCGGCCCAGGCGTCCCCATGGACTTCCACCAGGTGCGAACGGCGGGGAGCCGACGGTTCGGCCCTGGACCGGTCAGGCGTTTGCATCACTCTCTCCTGAACTCTGTTGTTCGTCGGGTTGGTTGTCGGGCACCGGCTCGGCGGGCACTGATTCCGACGCCGAGACGATGGCCGCCAGCTCGTCCTCCAGGTACCGCCGGCAAGCGCCTGGCCTCAACTTCGCAATCAGGCTGCCCAGCCAGCCCCCGTACTCCGCGCGAATTACCAGAAAGGCGGAACCGAAATCCTCGTTGGTATATCCCGGGTCCCGCTCGTCGCACAACCTGATCCGGTAGGAGTATTCGGCCCAGAAACCCGGCCCGATTGTGCGATGAGAGAGACTGCTCGGCTTCTGTGCCGCCGTGATTATGCTGGTGAACCGGTCCCGTCCGATGTGCAGCAGAATCCGGTGCCCGGGCATCGGCTCCTCCCCGTCCGGCAAATCGGCTCTCCGATACTGGTCACTGTGTATGGTGCGACTTGGGAAATCGACAACCGCTTCCCATGCCGCGTCCAACTGGCAGGGTAATATCTTGGTGATTTCAAAGACGGGCATCAGGTTATCCAAGACTCTGGGAAACGGCGGGAAAGGCAATTTGACCCTAACGGCGATTTATGCAATTGTAGCGCACGTCTTTTGCTGGTGGATGCTGTAGCAGGAACGAAATTATGTCAAACGGAGCGCTCACGGGTCTCAAAGTCCTTGACTTCACCCACTACGTCGCCGGGCCTTATTGCACCAAGCTGCTGGCCGACTACGGCGCGGATGTGATCAAGGTGGAGGCTCCCTCCGGTGATGGAGCGCGGCAAATTGGCCCGTTCCCCGATGATGTGCCGCACCTGGAGAAAAGCGGCCTTTTCCTGCACTTGAACACCAACAAGCGCAGCATCGTCATCAACCTGAAGGGGGATGGCGCGGCCGATCTGGTCTGTGGCCTGGCATCCTGGGCGGACGTAGCCGTCGAAAGTTTCAGACCCGGCGTTGCCGACCGGCTGGGAATCGGATACGGGCAGTTATCGGCCACCAATCCCCGGCTGATCTGCACCAGCATTTCCAATTTCGGGCAGACCGGCCCCTATCGTGACTACCGGGGTTCCGAGATAATCTTCTACGGGATGGGCGGCGAGATGCACTCCACCGGACTCGCCGACCGGGAACCGCTGAAGTTGGGCGGCAACGTCGGACTCTACCAGGCTGGCGCGGTCGCCGCCGTAGCCACCATGGGCGCCATCCTCGTCGATTCTTTAGTCCCGGATGGCGGCGAAGCCCCGGGTCAGCACATCGACGTATCGATCCTTGAGACTCAGCTCGGCTCCGTTGACCGCCGCCAGAGCGCGCTGCTGGCCTACCAGTACACCGGCGAACTGAGCCACCGGCCGGCATCCGGCGGTTCCGGCGGCTATCCCAACGCCGTGTACCCAACCGCCGACGGTTACTTGCAGATCAACGGCAGCCGGATGTACTGGCCCCGCGCCGTCTCCATGCTGGGCAACCCGCCCGAACTGAACACGGAACGCTGGCGAGACCCGGCATCCCAGGGCAACCCGGACATGCAGGAGGAGTTTGAATCGGAGCATTTCTTGCCCTGGCTGCTGGAGCGCACCAACGCCGAGGCGTGGCAGGCTGCCCAGGCCCACCACGTGCTTTCCGGCCCGATTAACACCATGGCCGACATTAACGCCGACCCTTCTTTCAACTCACGTGGCGCTTTCGCCGAGGGTGATCATCCCGCCGCCGGCCCGCTCCGCTATCCCGGCCGGCCTTTTATTATGAATCAATCGCCCTGGCAACTCCGCCGCACGGCCCCGTTGCTGGGCCAGCACACCGCCGAAATCCTTGCCGAACTCGGCTATGACGACGCGGCCA
Organism: Chloroflexota bacterium; assembly: GCA_028875655.1. Classification (GTDB taxonomy): domain Bacteria; phylum Chloroflexota; class Dehalococcoidia; order Lucifugimonadales; family UBA3495; genus Bin87. The sequence goes on from JAPPCX010000016.1 coordinate 37,640, forward strand.
TCGCCGGGCTGGTCGATGCCGGCGTTGTGGGACTCAACCACACGGACGGATGACGGATAGCAGCTATGGCACGACTACCCCTTGAGGGCCTGCGCGTCCTGGAGATTACCGTTGTTTGGGCCGGGCCCTACTGCGGTTCCTTCCTTGCGGACCTGGGCGCGGAGGTCATTCGCGTTGAGTCCACCAAGACCTTCGTACCGCTGACTCGCGGCGCTGCTCCGCACCCTACGCAGGATGTGATTGACAACTTGCCTCTGTACTCCGGCGGCGTTCCCAACCGCATTCCCGGCGCGCGTCCGTTCAACCGCTCGCCCATGTTCAACTCCCACGCCCGCAACAAGCGCAGCATGACCGTGAACCTGCTGGACCCCGGCGGACGGGAGATTTTTGACCGCCTGGTCGCCATCAGCGATGTCCTGGTGGAAAACAACCCCACCGAAACTATGGAAAAGCTGGGCATATCCTACGAATCCCTGAAGGCCGTCAAGGACGACATCATCATGCTGCGGATGCCGGCCTACGGCAGCACCGGGCCTTACCGTAACTTCCGCGCCCATGGCGTCCATATTGAAGGCGTGGTAGGCCACACCATGCTGCGCGGCTATGAGGATACCGACCCGTCTTACAACACCACTGTCCTGATGTCGGACGCGGCGGCCGGCGCCCAGGGCGCTTTCGCGGTTCTGGCCGCGCTCCATCATCGGAAACGAACCGGCGAAGGCCAGCTGGTGGAGTTGGGTCAAGCCGAAAACGTTTTTCCGTTCCTTGGGGAATACTATCTCGACTATCTGATGAACGGACGGACCCATGGACCGACCGGTAACCGCCACCCGTCGGCCCTGCAAAACTGCTACCCGTGCGCCCCAACTCCCAACCCGTCAGTCCCGCCGCCTGACCCGTCATTCCCGCGAAAGCGGGAATCCAGCGACAATGACCGATGGGTCGTCATCACCGTTTATGACAACCACCAATGGCAAACCCTCTGCGACGTAATCGGCGCGCCGGATCTGGCTGCCGACCAGGAACTGGCCGACCCGGCCGGCCGCCATGCCCGACAGGACGAAATCGATCACCGCATCGCCGCCTGGACGCGCACGCAAACCCCCGATGCCGCCATGCGCGCGCTGCAACAACGCGGCATCCCCGCCGGCGCGGTGATGAACCAGGCCGACTCCTTCGCCGACCCGCATGTCCAAAGCCGCCGGTTCTTCCAGGAAGCCTACCAGGAAGACTGCGGGACGCATCTCTACCCCGGCCCGCTATACAAAATGTCCGCAACCCCGCTGGGTATAAGGCGCGGCCCCGTTATGTTCGGCCAGGACAACGAGTACGTTTATCGTGAACTGCTGGGCTACAGCGCCGAGGAATACGCCGCATTGGAGGCAGCCGGCCATATCGGGACAGATTACGTGGTAGGATAACCGCAACCCACTGTGAGGTTATGGCTATGTCCACCAAACGCATCGGCATCCACGCCGGCGCTCCCAACGCGGAAGCATCGCTGGATCTAATGCGCCGCGCGGAGGCGGCCGGCGCTCAGGCTGCGTGGCTAACCACGGGAGGCACCGGCCTGGATGCCCTGACGCTCTTCTCCGCCGCCGCCGTGCAGACCGACAACATTCTCTTCGGCACGTCCATCGTTCCCACGTATCCGCGTCATCCCATCGTCGTAGCACAGCAGGCCCAGGTGATCGACCAGTTGGCTCCGGGACGGCTCCGCATCGGCGTCGGCCCCAGCCATCGCCCTCCCATGCGAGCCATGTTCGGATTCAACCTGCGCGCGCCGCTGACCAACCTGCGCGAGTACCTGCAAATCCTGCGGGCGCTCTTGCAAGAAGGCTCCGTCGATTTCGACGGCCAGGAATACACCGCCCACGCCAGCATCTCACGCCCGGTGAACGTTCCCGTAATGGCATCCGCTCTACAGGAAGGCTCTTACGAGCTATGCGGCGAACTTGCCGACGGGGCGATCAGCTGGGTCAGCCCGGCGGTGTACCTGCGGGACAAGGCGCTGCCGGCAATGCGGCGCGGCTCCGACCAGGCGGGGCGCGAAACGCCGCCCTTGATTGCCCACGCCCCCGTTTGCATCAGCACGGATTCCGACGCCACGCGGCTGGCGGTTCAACAGCAATTGTCCAATTACCCCCGCCTGCCCTTCTACCAGCAGATGTGGGCCGCCGCCGGCTACCCCGAAGCCGCTGAGGAAACCTGGAGCGACGGCATGATCGAGGCTACAGTGTTTACGGGCGACGCCGATACCGTCGGCGAGAAGATGGTCGCCATGCTCGACATGGGCATCGACGAACTGCTGGTGACGCCGGTAACCGCCGGGGACGATCCGGCCGCCGATATGGAGCAAACCATCCGGTTGCTGGGCAAAGTCGCCCAATCTCTCTAATGGGCACACCCCCACCTACCATCATTCCCGCCACCTAACCCGTCATTCCGGCCATTTAACCCGTCATTCCCGCGAAAGCGGGAATCCAGAATCCTCACGTTACCAGGATGGAGAATTGATTATGTTCATCGCCACCAACCGCATCAAGGTCAAGACCGGCTACGGCGACACCCTGGAGCAGATGTTCAAGGCCCGTGGCGCGGTTCAGGAGCACCCCGGATTCATCAGCTTCGAGCTGTGGAAGATGAACAAGACTCCCGACCATGAAGAGTTCCTGGTGGTGACCCATTGGGAAGCCGAGGAGCATCACAACACCTGGACTCGTAGTGACGCCTTCCGCTCGGCTCATGCCGGCGGCCCGCCCGACTTCCTGCTCGGCCCCGGCGATTTCCACACCTACGAGGTTGTGCATCGGCTGGATGCAGCCAGCGCAGCGGCGGCAGCCGACTGACCCACACTTCCCTTTGCAATCATATTCCGTCATTCCCGCCACATTCCGTCATTCCCGCGAAAGCGGGAATCCAGAAGGGTTAGGCAATGGGGCCGTCCGAACCTACGTTATTGGCTGAACAGTTCGGCCCCCTACAGGGGGTTCGCATACTGTCCACCGGCACCATAGTGGCGGAGCCGTTTGCTGCCGTGATGGCGGCTGAAATGGGCGCCGAGGTAATCCATATCGAGCGCCCCGGCAAGGGCGAAGACTGGCGGGTGGCCGAGTTCCCCATAGAAGCTCCCAACGGGGATCTGGTAGCCAGTTCCTGGCTCCAGGATCACCGGAACATGTACCACACCACCCTGGACTTCAGCACAACCGAGGGGCGGGATATCTTCCTCAAGTTGGTGGAGCGGGCTGACATTTGGATGGAGAGTTCCAAAGCCCGCACCTACGACAAGTGGGGATTGGATGACGCCACGGTTCTGGCGGCCAACCCCAGCATAGTGATCTGCCATATTTCCGGATACGGGCAGGATGGCGACCCGGAATACGTGGGTCGGGCATCTTACGACTTCACGGCCCAGGCGTTCGGCGGCATGATGAACCTCATGGGCAATCCCGAACCCGACCCGCCGACCCGGGCAGTGCCCTGGACCGCGGACTACATCACCGGCCTGTTCTGTATGTGGTCGTCCCTGGCGGCGTACATTCACGCGCAACGCACCGGAGAAGGCCAGGTCATCGACCTGGCCCAGTTCGAGGCGGTTCATCGCATCTTGTCGGGCACCATGGTTGCCTACAACGAGCTGGGACTGGTGCGTGAGCGGGCCGGCAACAAGGCCGGCAACGCTCAGCCTTGGGACACCTTTAAGGCCAGCGACGGTTGGGTCGTTATCGCCGCCGTCGGACCGGTGGTGTACGCCAGGGTCTGCCGCGTACTGGACCTGGACCCGAACGATGACAAATGGATAAAAGCCCGCCGTGAGGTAAACTCGCCCGAGGGCATCGAGTTCGACGCCATACTGCGCGGCTGGGTGGAAGACCGAACGGTGGACGAGGTGGTCAGGATATTCAACGAAGCCCAGGTCGGTTGCAGTCGGATCATGAACGCGCGGGAGATGGCTGAGAACCCCCATTACCGCGCCCGGAAAGTACACCTGGAGTGGGAAGACCAACAGCTGGGAAAAACGGTCAAGGGAGTGGGCATAGTGCCCAAGCTCTCCAGAACGCCGGGCAAGATCTGGCGCGGCTCGGTACCCGTCGGCCACGACAACAACCTGGTCTATGGCAACCTGCTCGGAATCAGCCCCGACACGCTCCGCGAACTGGGCCAGCGGGGCGTGATCTGAGGAACTACCGGAGAGGAGTACGAACCATGACCACAGCAGCCGAAGCCCGCATCGCCTCAGACAGCGCCCTAGTGATCGACCCGCAGAGCTTGGGCATCACTGCAACCGGGCGCGAATTGGAAAAACTGTTCATGGAGTTTTGTAACCAGAATAGTCAAAGCGCTTGGCGGTTTGAGCTCAGCCCACAAGGAGAAATCGTCATCATGCCGCCCGTTCATCACCCCGGCGATGGCCACGAGCACGACTTGGGCATCGAGCTGGGGTTGTGGGCGCGCGATTTTGACGGGGTGGCTAGAGGTTCCAGCGCCGCTTATCAAATGCCGGTAACCGGCGGCACCCTCTCGCCCGATGCTTCGTGGACGACGCAAGAAAAATGGGACTCCCACCCGCATTTGGCTGGCGATTCGCACCCATTCTGTCCCGATTTCGTCGTTGAAATCCGCTCCACATACGACAACTTGGCCCCACTCCATGCCAAAATGCAATTCTACATGAGGAACGGCGCGCTGCTGGGCTGGCTCATTGACCCTCCCAACCGCCGCGCCTATATCTACCGCGCCGACCGCACTGAACCGGAGTTGCTGGAAAACCCGGCCACGCTATCCGGCGAGGGCATACTGCCGGGCTTCACCTTTGACGTGGCGCGCTGGATTTTTGGCCGCGTTTAGCCCGGCGTCGCGGCGCGAGTTCAGTAGCTCGCATAAAACATAAGCCCCGGCGATTGCGCCGGGGCCAAAATTTTGCCTTTTGGTAGCGGGGGTTGGACTCGAACCAACGACCTTCGGGTTATGAGCCCGACGAGCTGCCACTGCTCCACCCCGCATCGTCCCTATAGAAAAACCGAAATAGGAAGTTTGAACCCTTTTGTCGAGAACCGAGCCAGAAGAATTAGAAGCTCCTGGCGTGGGTCAAATCTCTCGACTGGTTAGTACCGGTTTGCTGAAGCTGTTGCCAGCCTTACACATCCGGCCTATCAAGCAGCTAGTCTCGCTGCAGTCTTACCCCCGAACTGAATCGGGGAGGGAGGCCTTATCTTGGGGGATGCTTCGCGCTTAGATGCCTTCAGCGCTTATCGCTGCCAAACATGGCTACCCAGCACTGCTCCTGGCGGAACAACTGGAACACCATAGGTTTGTCCTTCCCGGTCCTCTCGTACTAGGGAAAGGTTCCCTCAAGCCTCCTGCGCCCACGGCGGATAGAGACCGAACTGTCTCACGACGTTCTGAACCCAACTCACGTACCCCTTTAATCGGCGAACAGCCGAACCCTTGGGACCTCCTTCAGCCCCAGGATGGGACGAGGCGACATCGAGGTGCCAAACCTCGCCGTCGATGTGAACTCTTGGGCGAGATAAGCCTGTTATCCCCGGGGTAGCTTTTATCCGATAAGCCACGGCCCTTCCACTCGGTGCCGTAGGATCACTTTGCCCGACTTTCGTCCCTGCTCGACTTGTAGGTCTCGCAGTCAAGCCCTCTTATGCCAATGCGTTCTGTGGACGATTTCCATCCGTCCTGAGAGGACCTTTGGGCGCCTCCGTTACTTTTTTGGAGGCAACCGCCCCAGTTAAACTGCCCACCAAGCACTGTTCCCCAGTTTTGCTGAGGTTAGAACCAAAAACAGCCAAGGGTGGTATTTCAACGACGACTCCACACCTACTGGCGTAGGCGCTTCTAAGTCTCCCACCTATCCTACACATGACAGCTCCCAGCCCAATGCCAGGCTACAGTAAAGCTCCACGGGGTCTTTTTGTCCTGCCGCGGGTCGCCCGCGTCTTCACGGGCACCGCAATTTCACCGAGCCCTCCGCCGAGACAATGGCCAAGTCGTTCAACCATTCATGCGGGTCGGAACTTACCCGACAAGGGACTTCGCTACCTTAGGACCGTTAGAGTTACGGCCGCCGTTCACCGGGGCTTCAGTTTGGTGCTTGCACACCGCCCCTTAACCTTCCGGCACTGGGCAGGCGTCAGCCTGTATACGTAGGGTTTCCCCTTAGCACAGACCTGTGTTTTTGTTAAACAGTCGCCCGGCCTTCTTCTCTGCGCCCCCAGACAGCTCCACCGGCTAGCGGTTTCACCATCCAGGGGGCCCCTTCTCCCGAAGTTACGGGGCCCTTTTGTCTAGTTCCTTAGCGGAGGTTAGCTCGAACACCTAGGGACTTTTATCCCAGCCCACCAGTGGCGGTTTGCGGTACGGTCGCCGCAGCTCCATAACCACGAAGCTTTTCTTGTCGGTATGGCCTCAACGGGGTCTCCGTTCCCGTAGGTCGGGATTCCCTCACTCCTCAGCTTAACACCGGGGTGGATTTGCCTGCCCCGGAACGCCTACAAGCAAGGACGCACCATGTCCAATGGGCACGCCCCGCCTAGCCTCCCGCACCCCTCCTTGGTTTTAAGCGAAACAACGGCGGTGCAGGAATATTAACCTGCTGTCCATCGCCTTCGGCTCTTGCCTACGGCTTAGGACCGACTAACCCTACGCCGAACAACGTTGCGTAGGAAACCTTGGGCTTTCGGTGTCAGGGATTCTCACCCTGATTTACGCTACTCATTCCGGGATTCTCACTTCCCCGCGCTCCAACGAGCCTCACGACTCGCCTTCTCCGCACGAGGAACGCTCCCCTACCATGCCCAGGCGTAACTCAGACTTTCCCCTTCCTCAGCTTCCGTCAACTCCGAAGAGGCAACTTCTACCTCAGTCGGTTCCGGCCTGTACCTGTACATCCACGGCTTCGGCGGCAAACTTAAGCCCCGTTACATTTTCCGCGCAGGATCCCTCGACCAGTGAGCTATTACGCACTCTTTAAAGGGTGGCTGCTTCTAAGCCAACCTCCTGGCTGTTTTGGGAACCCCACCTCGTTTCCCACTTAGTCTGCTCTTGGGGGCCTTAGCCGGTGGTCTGGGCTGTTTCCCTCTTGACAATCGCACTTATCTGTGACTGTCTCACTCCCGGGTATCGGTAGAACGGCATTGGTGGTTTGATTGAGTTTGGTAAGCTCACGCCCCCTAGCCCATTCAGTGCCCTACCTCCGTCCTCCTAGTTCCCGAGGCTGCACCTAAATGCATTTCGGGGAGAACCAGCTATTTCCGAGTTCGATTGGCATTTCACCTCTACCCACAGCTCATCCCAAGCTTTTGTACTAGCTACGAGTTCGATCCTTCAGTCCGCGTTAACGAACCTTCAATCTGGCCATGGGTAGCTCACTCGGTTTCGGGTCTACTACATGGAACTGGTCGCCCTGTTCAGACTCGCTTTCGCTACGGCTCCGGAACTACAGTCCCTTAACCTCGCTCCATACAGTAAGTCCCCGGATCATTCTTCAATAGGCACGCCGTCATCCGTAAATACGGACTCCGACCTTCTGTAGGCTTACGGTTTCAGGTCTATTTCACTCCCCGCCAGGGGTTCTTTTCACCTTTCCCTCACGGTACTGGTGCGCTATCGGTGACCAAGAGTATTTAGCCTTGGAGGGTGGTCCCCCCAACTTCCCACAAGGTTTCACGTGCCCCATGGTACTTAGGATCTGCTTCAGGAGCTTCATTCCTTTCGCCTACCGGGCTGTCACCGTCTTCGGCGGCCCTTCCCAGGGTCCTTCGGCTAGAAATGAAGTTTGTAACTCCTTGGAGCCTGATGAGGCGACTCCAGAAACGTCCTGTAACCCCGCAACGACATAGGCCCTCATGCCGTTCGGTCGTTGCGGTTTAGGCTCTTCCCCGTTCGTTCGCCACTACTGAGGGAATCTCGGTTGATTTCTTTTCCTCGGGGTACTTAGATGTTTCAGTTCCCCCACTTACCTCCCGCCGGAGCGGGTGGACCGACTCAACGCCGGAACAGGTTACCCAATTCGGAGACCCCCGATTACGCCTGTTAGACGGCTCATCGAGGCTTTTCGCAGCCTTACCGCGTCCTTCTTCGGCCCTTGGTCCCAAGGCATCCACCGTAAGCCCTTCATAATTTGACCCACGCTAGGAACTTCAAATTCTCTAGACTCGGTTCTTTTTATGCAGTTCAAACTTCCTATTCAGTTTTTAACCTGCTCCAACCGCCCGTGGCCTCCCCGGCTCTCCGCCGGTGGCGCTGCCGCATCCGCAGAAAACGGCTTCCGTTCAGTTGGTGGACATGGAGTATAGGCCCAAAGCGCGTTTGCGTCAAGGGCCGCGACTTCCATCCGCCCAAATCCCGCCGCTATCGGCCAATAAACGGCGGCATGCCCCGGTTCTTGTCCAGGAACCACTGCACCGCGATCTTGTGGTCCTCCGTTCGCCGCACGTGCTCCTGCGCCGCCGACGCCAGTTCCAACGCCTCCCTGAAAGTCAAGTCCATGCTCTCCTGCACCAGGTACTTGGTGAGGGAGTGGGCCACCGTCGGCCCTTTAGCAATTCTCGTCGCCAGTTCCATCGCGCCTTCCATTAGCTGGTCGTCCGGGAAGCACTTGCTGGCCAGGCCGATGCGCACCGCGTCCTCTCCGCCCATCCAGTCGCCGGTGTACTGCAACAGCAGCGTGTTGCTGGTGCCGATCAGCTTGGGCAACTGCCAGCAACTGCCGTCGCCGGGGATCAGGCCATTGAGCACAAACCGCTCCGACAGCCGCCCGCTGTCCCCCACTACCCGGATATCGCACGACAGCGCCAGCCCGCAGCCAACCCCCGCCGCCGGCCCGTTCACCACCGCGATCGACGGCTTTTGCAGGTCGTGGATGCGCAACGGCACGAAATTCACCCGCGGCCCGCTCTCCACGTTGCGCTGTCGGCCCTTCATGTACTCCATCTTCCCCCAGGTCAACGGCTCGGGGTCTTCTTCGGCTTCCCGCTCGTCGATCCTGCGCCGGAAACCGCGCACGTTGGCCCCGGAGCAGAACGACGGCTCGGTGCCGGTGAGCACCAGCACCCGCTCCTCCGGGTTGTTTTCAAACTCGTCCAGCCGTTCGAACATCTCCGCAGCCATGTCCGGCCCCAATGCGTTGCGCGTCGGAGGATCGTGCATCGTCATCACCAGCACGCCATCCACTACCTCGGTCTTGATAAATTCGTATCCCATAGCGATAGCCTCACCAAGCCCCGGCGAACTGGCCGAGGCGACAAATTGGATTGCATTCTACCCGCACCGGCAAATGGGGGCTACCTCGCCCCCTCACGTTGTTGAGCTGCCCCTCCTCAGTGACACTTCCCCCTTGCCCCAACCCGCCACCCATCCCTACCATTTAACTCAACAATTCAACCGCCCAACCCAACCATCCAGTCGCCCAACCCCCGCTCATGGTGAGCCTGTCGAACAACCACCTCCAAATCCTCCCAAATGCCCGCCAAATCCTTCATTCTCGCCCTCAATACCCTCCCAATCCGCACCCATCACCCGCCCCAACGCCCCACTCAAATGAACAGAAATGAGCGGAAATAAGTGGGAAATCCCATAATCCTGTCCATCCTGTATATCGATGTAAAAACTCCCTCCCGAGGTAATCCCATGACCATCTCCCAAATCCGCCGCCGCGTCAACGCCCTCATGCGCAAGTTCGCCCCCGAACTCGCCATCATCCGGCTCCGCCGCCTCGCCCAAGCCGTCAGCAACGACTGGGACCCCGACCAACCCCCGGAGCCCCACGACGTCATCCAGCGCGTCGCCAAAGCCGGCTTCCGCCTCTCCACCTTCATGCGCCTTCGTCGCTACCTTGACGACACCATACGCCAGGGCGACGTCCCCGAGCCTGAGCGCATCGTCCTCGACCTGCTGCCCTGGGTCAGCGGCGACCGCTACCGCAATTTCCTCCGCTGGGACCTTCCCGCCCCAACCCGGTAGCCTTCCCGCCACGCCCCACCGTTTGCCAACCCCCCGGCCATCGCCTACAATTCGCCCACAGCGATAAACCCCGGCGTAACGCGCCGGCAGGAGTCACGCCATGCAACACGGAACTATCGTCAATCTCCACATCGCCCGCGTTAAAGGAACCCCCTCCGACCCGGTGGACGCCGCGCGCGCCATATCCGCCGAAGGCTTGGAAGGCGACCGCAGCCGTAACCCCCGGAACCTTCGGCAGGTCCTGGTGATGGACAAGGAGACCCTTGACCACTACGGCCTCCAGCCCGGCCAAATCAAAGAGAATCTCACCGTGACCGGCCTGGACTTGTCCCAGGCGCGTCAGGGCCACGTCTTTTTCATCGGAGACGAGGCTAACCACGTCACCCTGGAAGTCACCGGGGATTGCGAGCCGTGCCAGAAAATGGACGCCCTGATACCCGGCCTGCGCGAGGAAATCTTCGGCAAGCGCGGCATCCTCACCGTCGTTTTGCAAGGCGGCGAAATCAAGGTGGGCGACGCCATCCGGCTCGAACCCTAGCTCAATCGCAACTGGCATCGACTTGCGGCTACTCGTACCCATCAACCGTGAGATTGACCATGAGCTTCTTGATGAGTCTTCCATTCCGTCGCGTCCGCGTCGCGGCCATCGCCACGGCATTGACGCTGCCGGCCCTGGCGTTCGTTGCCTGGCCCCACGTGGCCCACGCCGCCGGCGTCGATACCGAAACCCAGTTCGTGCTCAATACCTTTGCCTTCCTGATCTGGGGCGCGCTGGTGATGTGGATGTGCGCCGGGTTCACCATGCTGGAAGCCGGCTCCGTGCGGACGAAGAACGCCTCGATGATCTGTCTTAAGAACATCGGCCTCTACTCAATCGCCGGGCTGGCCTTCTATTTCATCGGGTACAACCTGATGTACAACGACGTGCAGCATGTAATCGGCACCGTGGTCTGGCCGTTGTACGGGCCGTCCGGCGACGAAATCGCCCTGCTGGCCGGCGATGACTCCGCGCTGGCCGGCGTCCTGGACAACGGCTACTCGGTCATGTCCGACTGGTTCTTCCAGATGGTGTTCGTAGCCACCACCGCCTCCATCATCTCCGGCGCCCTGGCCGAGCGCGTCAGGATGTGGAGTTTCTTCCTGTTTACCCTGATCCTGACGGCGCTGCTTTACCCGGTAATCGGCGCATGGACCTGGGGCGGCGGCTGGCTGGCGGAGATGGGATTCCAGGACTTCGCGGGATCCACCATCGTGCACAGCACGGGCGGATGGGCCGCCCTGGCCGGCGCGCTGGTGGTCGGTCCCCGGCTGGGCAAGTTCCGGCGCGACGGCTCAGCACGGGCCACGCCGCCGTCCAACGTGGTCCTGGTAACGCTGGGCGTGTTCGTCCTTTGGTTCGGCTGGTTCGGATTCAACGGCGGCTCTCAACTTGCCCTGGGTTCGGCTCTGGACGCCGTCGCCATGAGCAACGTTTTGGTCAACACGAACCTTGCGGCCGCGGCGGGAGTGATCACCGCTCTGTCTCTGTCCAGGCTGGTGTTCGGACGGATTGACCTGTTGGTTGGCCTGAACGGAGGCCTGGCCGGCCTGGTGTCAATCACAGCCGGCCCGGACATCGTCCCGCACGCCTGGTCGGTGCTCATCGGCATCGTGGGCGGCGCGATCTGTACGGGCGGGATCAAGCTCCTGGAAATCGTCAAGATTGACGACGTGGTGGGCGCGGTGCCGGTGCACCTGTTCGCCGGCATCTGGGGCACCATTGCGGTGTGCATCGCGGCCGGCGGTAACTTCGTTACCCAGTTGATCGGCATACTCTCAATCGGCGCATTCGTGTTCAGCCTGTCCTGGGTGGTCTGGTTCGCCATCGAAAAGACCATCGGCGTCAGGGTCTCCGAAGCAACGGAGCGTCTGGGCCAGGACACCGCCGAGCTCGGCATGGAATCCTACCCCGAATTCGTCCTGATGCCCGAACCCGCGGACGACGACTAGGTCAGACCCTCCGCGCCGCAACACTAAGAGCCTATCCTAATAACCCTGCGGCCCTGAGGGTGATGAGGGCGCAAGCGAAAT
>JAPPCX010000049.1 GCA_028875655.1 Chloroflexota bacterium
GATTCCCGCCCCGTATCAAGTACGGGGTGACGTTCTTTCGCGGGAATGACGGGTGGGGGCGGGATTGCCGCGCTGCGCTCGCAATGACAGTGTGGTGGGAGCGGCGCATGGTAAACCCGGAGCATCCCCTGCGTCGCTGCTAAACTGTGAACATGCGTAGCAACCACAGAAAACTGGCCGACCTTCACACCCACCTGTACGGGTGCATAGATTCTTCGGACTTTCTGGATTTCCTGTTGCACCGGGAGGTGGACTGGACGGCTTACCGGGAAAACTATCAACGAATCTACGGGGTTTCCCCTCCCATTGCCGAGATTCTAGAACGCTGCCGCCGGGGAGTGGTGGGTTCTCGAAGCGAATTCAATCGCCTCTTCGTATTCGGCGACGACGATGCCGGCAACTTCGACCGGTTCCAGGCCAAATACGACATGCTGCTTCATGGCGGCGATTCAGTGCGGTTCTCCAGGGGAGAGGTGTCGTTGTCGATCCTCATCGACAGCATTTGCCGGTTCATTCACCGGACCATCGCGGCGCAACGACGGCAGAACGTGGGATACATCGAACAACGGATGAATGTGGGTCTGCGGTATTCGCGCAAGCAGGCGGAGGAACTGATCCGCGCGATGTTGGTGTCCTACGGCAAATGGGCGGATTCGGACATACAACCACGACTTGCCGTCAGTTTGCCCAGGGAAAACCCGTGGCCGGCTTGGGAGGTGGTCAAGGACGCGGCGTTGGGTCCGCTGGGCTCATTTCTAACCGGCATAGACTTCTGCAACGCTGAAGAGGGATACCCGCCCAGGGACCAGCGTGAGCTATTCGATGATGTGCAGGATTTCAACAACCGACACCCCGACCGAGCGCTGGCCATCCTCTATCACGTCGGCGAGAGTTTCAACGACAAGTCCCTGGAGAGCGCCGTCCGGTGGGTCCATGAGGCGGCGGAACTTGGGGCCCACCGCCTCGGTCACGCCATCTCGCTGGGCGTTGACCCGCGCCTCTACGGAAACCACACCCGTAATGAGATCGTGGCAGAGCGCATCGACCAGCTGAATTACGATCTGAACCACCGGGACGGGCTGGCCGAATTCGGCATTCAGGTGGACGTTGTTGCCGTGGAGAAGGAATTGGAACGCCTCAAGCCACTCGCTGCGGACTCCCTACTGACCATTGAATACGACGACGCGAAGCTCGACGAGATCACGCAACGCCAGCAATACGCCATCCGTTGCGTCCGCACTTTGGGGGCCGTCATTGAAGTGTGCCCCACTTCAAATCGGCGCATCGGCGGAATCACCAGCCCCGAACATCACCCCGTAAAGACGTTCCTTGCCAGCGACGCCCCGTTCGTGATCGCCACCGATGATCCTGGCATCTTCGGCACAACCCTGGCCGAAGAGATCGCGTGGCTGGCGGAGCATCACCACGTCGCGGACGACGTGATGGCTCGCATTATTGATCTTGCGTGGTCCAGCCGCAGCGAAATCCTGACCGGCCGACTGTTACAATAGCACCAAACAGTCAACGAACCCTCAACTCGGAGGTCCCCGATGACCACCGCCGGTATCCACTCCAAAACTCCACCCGCGTCCGACGCCTTCATCCTGCCCGACGCGCTCCTGTCCCAAGACGAAAAGATGACCAACGCCAGGCACCTGTCCGAAACGGGACAGCATCACCACCTCGCTCAGTATCTGGGCAGCCCTGACACTACCATCGTGTCCAGCGAGCGTTACGTGGTGACCCAGCGGACGAGCAGTATGGCCGGCAGCCATTACCCCGACCTGTTGGTGGTCTTTGACGCCGACCCGGCGGCCTACGAAGCCCGCAACGGATACATCATCGAAGAGCAAGGCAAGCCTCCGGACTTCGTGATGGAAGTCGCGTCGCGGAGCACCCGCCACGTTGACACGGGCGCCAAACGAGTTGCCTACGCGCGCCAGGGGATACCCGAGTATTGGCGGTTTGACGAGACGGGAGAGCATCACGGCACGAGACTGGCCGGCGACCGCCTGGTGAACGGACGGTACGAAACCATCAACATCGAGGAACTGCCCGACGGGTCGTTGCAGGGCTACAGCGCGGTATTGGGTCTGTTCCTGCGCTGGACGCGCGGCCGGCTGGGCTGGCACGACCCGGCCACCGGGGAGCACATCGCCACGTTTGAGAGTGAACGGGAACGCGCCGACGCGGAGCGGCAACGCGCCGACGACGCCGAAGCCCGCGCCCGGGCTCTGGAAGCGGAAGTGCATCGGCTGCGCCGTGACTGATGACGGACAACGGCCTCAAAATTGACAGTTCCGGCCCTGCAATGCTATATTCCGTCCGCTAAACACATCGGCGTTATCGTGCTCGCATCGTTTTCGCAATGGCGTGGCCGGGTCTCGAATGCCGCCCAACAGGGTGCTTTCCCCGCAATACTCCAGATAGCCTTTTGGCGACACCTTCCCATCACCAGTTAATGGTCCGTCATTCCGGCGAAAGCTGGAATCCAGTAGCCGGGCAGGTGTCATTCTGTGTCCGCGACGACACGCGCCGCGGCCCCGGTCCGCGAAATCGCCGGCGTTTGGCAAACCATAGCCGGTTCGGAGGAACCTCCAGATGCAAATGAACGACTTCGTCGTCCGGTTCGCCGGTGAGGGCGGACAGGGCGTCGTTACCTCAGCCGAAGGCTTGGCCCAGGCATCCACGCAGGTCGGCTACCATGCCTTGACCTACGCCACTTTCCCCTCCCAGATTCTCGGCGGACCCACCTGGACCCAGGCCCGCATTCGCACCGAACCTGTCCTCAGTTCCGGCGACGAGATCGACGTCCTGGTCGCGTTCAACGAGGAAGCCTACGAAACCCACGCCGAAGACGTGCGCGAGGGCGGGGTCATCATCTACAACGCGGATGACTTCACGATGACCGATCCCCGGTCATTCGGCCTCGCCATCGATACGCTGGCCCGCTCCACGGGCAACAACCGCGCCGCGAACATGGTCGTCATCGGCGCGCTGGCCCAACTGGTCCACATGCCCCAGCAGTACCTTGAGGACTTTGTAGAAGCCCGGTTCCGTCGTGGCCGCGACAACGACGACGAGATCATCTCCTCCAACATCGAGGCCATGCGCCTGGGACGCCAGAACGCAGCGGAAAGCGGCTTCGTGCTCGGCGACCTGGCCCCGCCGAACCCGCCGGACTACACGCAGATGATGCTCAAGGGCAACGAAGCCATCGCCCTGGGCGCCACCCACGCCGGCTTGAAATTCTACGCCGGCTACCCGATTTCTCCGGCCACCACCATCCTGCTCTGGATGGAGCGCAACCTGGTGGGAGAGGACAAATTCGCCTACCAGGTGTCCTCCGAAATCGAGGCCATCACCGCCATCCTGGGTGCCGGTTTCGCCGGCAAGAAGTCCATGACCGCCACCGCCGGCCCCGGCATCTCCCTGATGAGCGAGGGTCTCGGCTTGGCCTGGATGGCTGAAATCCCTCTGGTCGTGGTGGACGTGCAGCGCGGCGGCCCCGCCACCGGCCTGCCCACCAAGACCGAGCAGTCCGACCTCATGGGCTGCATGTATCCCGCGCACGGCGACGTGCGTATGCCGATCATCGCGCCCGGCTCCGTTGAAGAATGTTTCTTCGCCGCCGCCCACGCCATCAACTGGGCGGAACGCTACCAGGGCCCCGTCATCCTGATGAGCGAAATGTCCATGGCCGAGCGTGTGCAGAACATACCGCGGCCGGACATTACCAAGGTCCCCGTGGAAGAGCGGCTCACCTACGAAGGAGCCAACGGCTACCATCGCTATTCCGGCTACGAGCTTTCCCCCATGCCGCTGCCCGGCGGCCCCGGCGCATACGTGGCCAACGGCAGCGAGCACGACGAGATGGGCGACACCACTCACCTGCCCAGCCGCCATATCCAGATGACTGAGCGGCGGTTCAGCAAGCTGAAGCTGCTGGAAGAAGACAACTACGAAAGCGATAACACCGACGCCAACATCGCCATCATGACTTGGGGCGGCTCCAAGGGGCCGGCGCAGGAAGCCTACGATGAACTGCGCGAACAGGGTGTCGATGTCGGCTGGTACTTCTCCATGTTCCTTAATCCGCTGCCACCTCGCCTGCTGGAGGAACTGCGCAGCAAGGACCTGGTGATCGTACCGGAATTGAACTACCAGGGTCAGTGGGCCGGCATCCTGCGCTCCGAGGGCGTCAAGGCGCAGGCCATCACCCAATACACCGGGCTGCCCTTCAAGGTCAGCGACCTGGTGTCCCGTGTCAAAGAGATCGTGTCTGAGCAAAGGGAGGCAGCGCGGGTATGAGCAAGAAGAACCCCGAATACGACTTCAAATGGTGCCCCGGCTGCGGCGACTTCGGCGTCCGCCGCGCCTTGGAATTCGCCATGATCAACCGCATGGAAGAGAGCGGATTGCCCATCGAAAACAACGTCGTGGTGGCCGGCATCGGTTGCAGTGGCAACCTGGTTCACCTCCTGGAAGGCGAGCAGCCTTACGGCATCCACGGCATCCACGGGCGCACTCTGCCCGTGGCCATGGGCATCAAGAGCGCGCGCCCCGAACTGAACGTGATCGTCGTCGCCGGCGATGGCGACTTCCTCAGCATTGGCGGCGAGCATATCGCCCCGCAGGCCGCGCGGAACGTCAATCTCACCGCGGTCATCATGGACAACGGCGTGTACGGCCTCACCAAGGGCCAGAGCTCGCCCACCACCGAGATGGGCGCCATCACAAGCAGCACCCCCTTCGGCAAGATCGAAGAGGACCTGGACCCGCTGGAACTCTACCTGACCCTGGGCGTATCGTTCATCGCGTCGGGCTTCTCGGGACAGCCGCGCGTTCTGGCTCGCCTTATCAACGAGGGCATGAACCATGAGGGCATGTCGATGATTCACGTCCAGTCGCCGTGCGTCACCTACAACGACACCTACCAGCTCATCAAGGGTAACGCCAAGGAGGGCATCGCGCCCGCGCTGTGGGACATCCCCGAGGACCACGACCCCAGCGACAAGAGGGCTGCCGAGGATCTGGTCCGGCAGGGCGGCCTCCCCGTCGGCGTTATCTACAAGGACGAGACCCGGCAGTCCCTGGACGCCAACATGAACATCATCCGCTCCAAGGCCCGCGAGCGCACCGTCGAGCAGTTGATGGATGCCTACACCTTCTAAACCCATCGCTACAACCAAAAAACGAGCCCTCGGTGTCCTGCACCGAGGGCTTTTCTATTCTTTTTCCGGTTCGGGCCGGGGAATCGGCTCAACGCTAACCCTGCCGCCGAAGTCCCACTCAATATGTGTAACGCTCCCCCAAAGCAGGTTGGCGCCTATAAGCGGAACGTTTCCCTCAGTTGAAATCAATTTGACCGTTGTTTGATTGCCCAACCATGATATGGTCGCGGCATACACGTCAGCCTTGACCACGCGCCCGTCCGCCAGCTCCGAAGCCACTTGGTCCACCAATGGCAAAGCGAGGCGGCGAACCTCTGTAGCGGGAAGCTGGAGTCCGCCGGTGAATCCTGTGTCCAAGATGAAATTGAAAGTCGTGAATTGGCCATTGCCGTGATTCAGGATCGACACCGGCAACGTAGCCTGCCGGGTCAGGATGATGCTGCCGTTGATCATCCCGCTCTTTGCCCCGTGATGACCCCGGTGATGAAATCCTCGCGCCCGATTTGCAGTACATAGAGCGGCACACCGGGTAGCCTTTGGCTCAATGTAGTTACGGCCCCCAGGAGATCGTCGTGAACTTCGCAGTCAACGGTATCCGGGTCAAGGGCAAGAAACTTTCCGTTGTATTTTGGCTCTACCCATGGCCGAATTTCTGAGTCGTAAATATCCCGGCATTGGCCCCAAAACACATTGTGTTTTACGGTGTCTGTGATCGGCGTGCCCTTGTACCCGCTGGGCCACCCGCTACCCATCCTGATCGCTGCCTTGTGGCCGATGCGGAGAATGCACGTTCGCGAATCGGGTCGTCGTTCCTTCAGCCTTTGCGATGCTGCTGACAGATCTTCATCAAACTCGAACTCGCCGGTGTCCGGTTCAATTGCTATGAACTTATCGATGTGTTCAGGCTCCACCAGGGATCGGATGCTTTCTTGATAAACAGCGCGAGCACGTTGGCAAACGTTTTTGTCACTGGTCGGTGTGGCAAACATCATCGCCTCCTTGCACCTCGATCAGTACCCGCCCTGCGTCGCGCCCGCCGCGCCGGGGACTATGTCCGGGTTCTCCGCCTGCAACGACTGGTACTTTGACGGGCATTTCACCAGGATGTTGTCAGTAGTGAACACCCCACTCTGCGCGTCGTAGCTGCCTTCCAGGATGATTTCGGAGTGGGGGTTGAAGAACAGGTCGGGCAGCACGCCCACGTAGCTGGCTTCCATGACGCGGCTGCCGGGGATCAGGCCAGGCACGTCCGGCTCCTTGTCGCCCAGCGCGAACCGCGATGACGCCGATCCGTCTTCCCTGCGGAAGCTGTCCGTATCCAGCGCGCCGGCCACCCGCAGGGTTTGCCCATCGTGCAGCCTGGGGTCGTCCAGGAACTCGCTGACTGATACGAAATACTGCGTGTTGCCGGGAAAGGCCGCGTACACCATGTAGGCCACCGCCAGCGCGATGACTCCCACCAGGATGATCAGGCGCATACGATGGCTACGCCATCCTGAGCGTTCCTCCGTGGCCTCCGACTCTAAGTAGGCGGACACCTCCGCCGGCGGGTTGGTGTAGTTCTCCGATTGCATCGTTGCTCTGCGCTTCCTCGTTACAGGCGGGTTCGGGGTACAGGCGGGTTCGGCGTTAATTATACCGGGCTTCACCCACCGGCATCGTTGCTGCCGGAATCGGAATCCGGACCGGTCGATTCCCGCATCTCGTCCAGCTCCCGTTGCGCCGATTGGCGACGCCACGACATGTACGCCGCATAGATGAAAAACACCACCCACACTACGGCAAAGGCGGCGAAGAGATACGGCAGATTGGTCGGTGGTAGTTCGGTCATGCTAGTCTGTGTTTCCTTCCCGGCGTAAGTGGGACAGCCGGTCTTCAATGCCTCGCAACGCCACCCGTTCCAGCAGCAGGTATGTGAACAGGGCCAGCGTCGCCACCAGCGAGAAGACCAGGATCTGCGCCATGATCGGCTCCAGCGCGCCTTCCGCCGCCGCCGGGCCGATGACCTGCTTGGGGTGGATCGACTGCCACCACTGCACCGAATAATAGACGATGGGCACGTCAACGAACCCGATGATGCCCACGACCGCCGACCAGGTGCGCCCCTGCTGCGGCGTCGGCGCATACTGGCGGATCATCAGGTAGGCTACGTAGATGAACCACAGGATCAGCGTGGTGGTCAGCCGGGGTTCCCACTGCCACCAAGCGTTCCACACCGGCCGCGCCCAGATGATTCCGGTAACCAGCGCCAGCGTGACGAACACCACGCCCACCTCGGCCGAGGCGTGCGCCACCCGGTCCCACCGTTCCGTGCGCCGGATCAAATAGCCGATGCCGGCCACCGCGCAGATCAGGAACCCCAGGAAGGACAAGATTGAGATGGGTACGTGGACGTAAAAGATGCGCTGCACGTGTCCCAGCACCGCGTCGGTGGGCGCCACCATGAAGATCAGGTAGCCGTCCACCAATATCAGGACTGCCGTGATCAACAACAGCCAGAGCCGCGCATCCCGTATCCCGCGCTGCCACGACGCTTTGCCCGCCGGACGGCCTGCTATCGCTGCCAAATTGCGTTATCCCTCAAAGACGAAACCGAAAATCCACGGACATATTACCAAATACAGCGCGTCGAATACCAACAGCAGCGGAGCCCAGCGCGTCCATACCGCCGTCATCGGCCCGCCTTGCAATGCCAGCGCCGATGCTTCCACCGCCGCGATGATCACCGGCACCACCACGGGGAAAAAGAGCACCGGCAGCAGGATCTCCCGCGAGCGCGTCTGCACCGCGATGCCGGCGAAAAACGTTCCTACCGTGGCAAACCCCACCGTCGCCAGCAGTATCACCAGACCCAACGCCGGCGACAGCGTGGGCAGGTCCAGCATTACCGCGAACACCGGCAGCAGGATGGCTTCGATCACCAGCATAAACGCCAGGCTGCCCAGCATCTTGCCCAGGAAAACGGCGTCCCGGCTGATGGGGGCCAGCAGCAAGCCGTCCAGCCCGCCGTGCTCCAGCTCCCGCGTGAACGCCCGGTTCATCGCCAGCACGCCGATGAACGCATAGGCCACCCACAACAGGCCGGGAGCAACCGGGGCGAGGCTGCCCGGCGCCCGGTTCAGCCCGAAATTGAACACCACCACGACGATCAGCCCGAAGACCAGCGCCGACGCGATCACTTCGCGGGAACGCAACTCCAGGCGCACGTCCTTCCACGCGACCGTCAGCGCGCCTCGCAGCAGTTCCATCGGCTGGGCAATACCAAGGGCGGTTCGACCGCAGGCGTTAATCGCTGGAGTCGGTGTCAGCAGATCTACCCAGCAGGAGGTCCACATCCTCCGGCGCCAGCGTCAATGTCACCCTGCCGCTTTCAGGGTCCCTGGATACGTCCGAGTCCTGCAACCTGCTTCGTATCTTAGCAAGGGCTTCCTCGCGTCCTGCCTCCCGTCCTTCTTTGAGCCCTTGCTCACGCCCGCGGTCGAGTCCCCTCTGCCAGATCTTCGTACGCTGCGCCGCCCTGATTTCCGATGCCTTCTCAAACATTTTTCTCAATCCCTCTATTGCCCCGGCCGATGGCAGGACGAAGAACCAGTACAGATTCTTGACTGCAACTTCAAAACTACGGAGTCCAGACACCGGCAAAGGCTTCATTTCCGCAACGGAACCGACGATTCAGGCCACTGGATTCCCGCTTTCGCGGGAATGACGGTGATTAATGGGTGATATGCGATAGCCCTGCCCCGTTCCCCCAGCTCGCTCGGCAGATCAGACAGGCTCATTGTACCATCCCCCTTCGGCGCGATCCCCATCCGATACAGCCACGTCCGATTCTATTCGCCCGCCAGCCAGCATTAGCGACCGGTCGGCCCACGCCAGCCCGACTTCCGCGCTGTGGGTGGTCAGCAGCGCGGCCCGGCCTGAAGCTGCCCAATCTCGCAGGAACCTACCCAGGGCAGCCACCGACTCGGCATCCAGGCCCGATTCCGGCTCGTCCAGCAGCAGCGCCGCCGGTTCGTGCAATACCGCCCGCGCCATGGCGAGCCGTTTCTGCATCCCATGTGACAGGGTACGGACTCGTCGGTTCGCCCGGTCGGAAAGGTTTGCTTGCGCCAGAACCTCCTCAATCCTCCGGCCGGCGTACCGGATGCCGTACAGCCTGGCGTAAAACGCCAGATTTTCCCGGCAGGTCAGGTCGCTGTAGAGCATGGTCTGGTGGCCGGCGAAACCTACCAACCGACGCGCCCGGTGGCCCCGGCGGTGCATGGGCCGGCCGGCGATGTGCGTGGTTCCCGCATCGGCCCGGGTCAGGCCTGCCAGGATGCGCAGCAGTGTGGTTTTGCCTGCGCCGTTGGCTCCGAACAGGACGGCGATCTCACCCCAGCCTACCGTCAGGTCAACGCCGCGCAGCACAGCCCGGTCGCCGTAGTCCTTGCGGATGCCGGCGGCGACAATGGCAGGCCCGCCGGCATCCGGCAACTCAGGCGTGGCTCTCAAACCGCTCCCGCAGGACTTTCTTGTCGAACTTGCCGACGCTGGTCTTGGGAATCTCGTCGATGAACACCACGTCGTCGGGCAGCCACCACCGGGCGAACTTGGGTTGAATGAATTCCAGGATCACCTCTTTGGTCAGAGGCGCCGAGGTTTGGGATCGCGGCACCACGCACGCCAGCGGCCGCTCCTGCCACTGGGGATGGGGCACCGCGATCACCGCCGCCTCCAGCACGTCGGGATGCGCCATGATCTCCGATTCCAGGTCAACCGACGAGATCCATTCGCCGCCGCTCTTCACCATGTCTTTCACCCGGTCAACAATCTGGATATAGCCGTCCGGGTCGATGGAAGCGATGTCGCCGCTGTGATACCAGCCGTCCACAAAGGTCTCCCCGCTACGCTCGTCGTCCACGTATTCGTTGGCCACCCAGGGGCCGCGGAACCACAGCTCGCCGCGCTGTTCCCCGTCCCACTCGGCGTCTTCGCCGTTCTCGTCCACCAGCCTGGTCTCTATCCCCGGCGCGACCACGCCCTGTTTGGCGCACAGTTCCAGCTGTTCCTGTTCCGAAAGTCCGTCCAGCCAACTGCGGCGCCGGTTCACGGAGATCAGCGGCGCGGCTTCGGTCATGCCGTAAGCGTGGGTCATATCCACACCCAGCCGGTCCCGGTACGCCTGCAGCACCGCCAGCGGCAGCGCGGAACCGCCGCTCACCACCTGCCGCAGCGAGGAGAGGTCATACTCCACGCCGGAACGCTCCAGGTAGTCCAGCACGCCGATCCAGATGGTGGGCACCCCGGCGCTCAGCGTAACGCCTTCCCGCTCAATCATTTCGCAGATCGCCCGCGGGTCGGGCCGCGCGCCGGGAAACATCTGGCTGGCGCCCACCAGCGTCGCCGAATAGGGCAGGCCCCAGCAGTTGGCGTGGAACATGGGCACCACCGCCATGACGCGGTCCCGCTCCGACAGCGAGAACATATCGGTCATCGCCGAGGTGAGCGAGTGCAGATACACGGCACGGTGCGAATACGCCACCGCTTTGGGAAGTCCCGTCGTGGCCGACGTGTAGCATAGCCCCATGGTGGAATACTCGTCCACGTCCGCCGGACGGTATTCCGGCGACGCGGCGGCCAGCAGAGTCTCGTAGGACACCGCGCCCGGCAGCGTCGTCGTCACGTCCTCGGGCTCGCCAAGGATGATAAAGTGCCGCACCGTGGTCAGCCGGTGGGCGATTGCCTCGATCAGCGGCGCCAGGTCGGGGTCAATCAGCAGCGCCAGGTCGCCGGCGTGGTTGATGATGTAGGCCATATCATCGGCGGCCAGGCGGATATTGATGGTATGCGTTACCGCGCCTATAGTGGGCGGCGCGAAATAAGCTTCCAGGTGGCGGTAGTTGTTCCACGCAAAAGTGCCCACACGGCGCGGCTGGGCAACGCCCAGCTCCCGCAGCGCGTTGCCCAGCCGCGCCGTGCGGGTCAACAGGTCGGCGTAGGTATAGCGATGCGTTCCTTCGCCCACTCGGGTGACTATTTCTTTGTTCGGAAATCGTACCGCCGCCCCTTCCAGAATTCGTTGGGCCAGCAACTCGTATCGCATCGTCATAGTAAAACTCCCGCATTATCCCGTCATTCCTGGATTCCCGCTTTCGCGGGAATGACGGTAATTGTCAACATGATTTACGGATGTTTGATGCTCACGCCGCCGTCAATTGCCCAGGTCTGCCCGGTAACGTAAGCCGCCGCCGGTGATGCGAGGTACACCGCCAGGTAGCCTACCTCGATCAGCCGCCCGACCCGGCCCAACGGCACGGTATCAATTGCCCCGGCATCCCGCGCCGCAAACGCTTCCTCCGACATCTGCTCCGGATCCGGGAAACTCCCCGGCGCGATGGCATTGCAGCGTATCCCGTGAGGCGCCCATTCCTGGGCCACCACCTCGGTGAACCGCATCAATCCGGCTTTCGCAGCGTCGTAGGCCGCCGACATCGGCCGGCCGCGAAACGACGCCCAGCCGCTGATGTTGATGACGTTCCCCTGGCCGCGTTCCAGCAGGTGCGGAGCAACTGCCCGACAACCCTGGAACGCCTCGGTCAGGTTGATGTCAACGATGTGATGCCACTCCGCTTCGGTCATCCCCGGCACGTCGCTGCCCGGCAACTGCGCTACGGGCTTGCGGATGGCGTCGCCCACGCAGTTCACCAACGTGTCGACGTGGCCGAACTCGGCGATGGTCTGGGCCACGATGGCGTCGGTATCGGCGGCGGTGGTGGCGTCGCCGGTCAGCGGCAGGCACACCCGACCCAACGCGCGCACTTCCTCGGCAACCTGGTTCACGCCGGTGGGGGTCAGCCCAGTAACCGCCACGTCCGCGCCCGCCTGCGCGAACGCCAGCGCGATGCCCTTGCCGATGCCCCGTCCCGCGCCCGTCAACAACACTTTCTGGCCGGAAACGTCAAATATATCCAGGCTCATCGCTCCGCTCCTTATCCTTCCGCCGTTTTCCGCCGCAATGTTGCCACAACACCCCCAACCCGGCAACTGTCAACACCTCCGCATTGTTGTTGACAACTGCAGAAGTGCTTGCTAAATTTCGCTGCCCATCAATCCGGCTTCACCAGTTCACCGCAAATAGTCCAAGCCGGTAGAGCGGCATTTTTTGTCCATCGAAATCCATTTGGAGGATCATTGTGCAGATTTTATTGAGACAACATATCAGAGTGTTCCTGCCGGGCGCGTTGGTGGTTCTGTTGGCCGTCGCAATGGCTTGCGGAGCTCCGAGCGCGCCCGCGGAAAACTCCCCCGCGCCGGCCGCTACCCAATCGCAGGCGGTCCCGGCAGCAACCGCAGTACCGCAACAACCGTCTCAAGCGTCCGCAGCGTCGGAACAGCCGACGGCGCCGCCGGCTGCGGCGGTCGCTGACCCCGAAGTGGATCGGCCCACGCTGAACGTCGGGGTCATCTGGCTCAGCACCGCGTTGGACCCGGTGGTGAGCGGCTGGGTGGCCAGCCAGTCGGGAATGTCGGAGAACCTGTTCCGCCTTTCCGCCAACGACCTGAGCCCGGAGCCCTGGCTGGCCACCGGCGCAACGCAACTCGACCCGCTCACGTGGGAGATTGGGATTCGATCCGGCGTCGTGTTTCACAACGGCAAGGTGTTGGATGCCCAAGTCGTGAAGGAGTCCCTGGAACGGACGGTACGTTTATCGGAAGGGTCGGCGGACGCGTTGGCCATTGACAGCGTTACCGTCAAAGACACGCAGACTGTCACGGTCACCACCACCGAGCCGCGCCCCACGCTGCCCGGTCTGCTGACCGCACCGGCCACCGCGATCACCGACGCGGCGGCCGCCGACGCCGCCGGCGAGGGCAACTTTATCGACGCCGGAGCCTTGACCGGCCCGTACATGCCCACCCATTACGTTATCGAAGAACGCCTGGAAACCGTAGCTTACGACGACTACTGGGGTGGCAAGCCGCCGCTGGCGGGCATTAATCACGTCGCCATTCCCGACACGAACAGCCGGGAGCTTGCGCTACAGGCGGGGGACGTCGATGTTGTCATCAACCTTTCTCCCGAAGGCGTGCAGCTCATCGAGTCCCAACCGGACTTGCGCGTCAAGACCGCGGGAATCGGCACGTCGGTTGTGATGTGGTGGGTCAACTTCGAGCGTGAGGCCCTGTCCGACCCGCTGGTTCGACAGGCGGTAGCGCACGCCATCGACCGGGAGAGCATCGCCGGCCTGATCGCTCCGGCGGGAACCGGTTCTTTCGCAGATACGCTGCTGCCCAAAGACCTGGTGTCTTGCCCAGGCGTGACCGGCCCGGTTTTCGACCCGGATCTGTCCCGGGCATTGCTGTCGCAAGCCGGCTATGCCGATGCCGACGGCGACGGGATTGTCGAAAAGGACGGTCAGCCGCTGGAGATAGTTATCGGCGGCTACCCGCAGCGATTCCAATTGCCCATTATGGCCGAAACCGCCCAGGCGATGCTGGCCGACGTGGGCATCAGGGTGGATGTCCAAATTACCGAATGGTCCGCGGTGAAGGAACCGGTTTGGGACCTCTTCGGTTGGTACAACAACGTCGTTGACGCCGGCGACCCGGTGCTGAACGTCAGCAAGTTCGTGGGTCTCGAGGCCGACGCCGAGAGCAGCGCCGCCAATAACTTCGGCCATTACGACAATACCGGAGTGGCCGGCGTAGTCGCCCATGCCGGAGAGACATCAGACCTTGCGGACCGGAAACGGATCGCGTGCGATGCCATGGCGGTGGTCACCGAAGAAATCGCCCTGCTGCCGGTGGCCCATGCCTACTTCGTGTACGGCGTCAGCGAGCGAGTAACCAATTTTGACCCCCACCCGGCGCATCTCTATTACATGGACAACCGCATCAGCCTGACCGAGTGAGAACCGGCCACGCCGACCGGACGCCCATTAATACGCCCCGTCCACCAAGCGCGGACGGGGCTTTTGCTGTCCTCACAGTTACGGTCAATTCGCCCGGTTGACAGCGAGACCGTCCCCAGTGTAATATGGCGGACTTTCTAACGATACCTTATATCAATAATGTCCAAAGGAGGATTCTACATGAACACGCCGCACAAAGTACCCGTTACCATCCTCACCGGCTTCCTCGGCTCCGGCAAGACGACCCTGCTCAACCGGATCTTGAGCGAGGAGCACGGCAAGCGCATTGCCGTGATCGAGAACGAGTTCGGGGAGGTCGGCATCGATCAAGCGCTCGTCATCGACGCCGACGAAGAGATCTTCGAGATGTCGAACGGCTGCATCTGCTGCACGGTGCGCGGAGACCTGATTCGCGTGCTCGGCAATCTCATGAAGCGCCGCGACAAGTTCGACTATGTGTTGGTGGAGACCACAGGGCTGGCCGATCCCGGGCCGGTCGCTCAGACCTTCTTCATGGACGACGAGATTCGCGCGGAGTTCTCGCTTGACGGAATCGTCACGCTCGTCGATGCAGCCCACATCGAGCAGCAGCTCGGCCGAAGCGACGAAAGCACGGAGCAAATCGCGTTCGCAGACATCCTCGTGCTCAACAAGACGGACCTCGTCAACGGCGAGGCGCTCGACGGGCTCGAAGCTCGGCTCCGAGACATGAACCGAATGGCGCGAGTCGTGCGCAGCGAGCAGGCGAACGTCTCGGTCGATACGGTACTCAACCTCGACGCCTTCGACCTAGACCAGGTGCTCGAGCGTCGCCCCACCTTCCTCGAGCCGGAGTATCCGTTCGAATGGACTGGAGTCTATTCGCTCGATATGGGCCGCTACGAACTCAGCCTCGCCGATGGACCAGACCCGGCGATGTCGCTCGTCGTCGTGTCCGGCCAAGGCACGGATGACGCGGCCCTCCGCGAGGGTGCGGAGTGGTGTGTGCGGCGGTACGCCGAACCTGCGGAGCTCATTCACCCGGGGGAAGAGATTCCAGTCGGAAAGCATGTGAACCTCCGGCTCGATTCCATAGGGCGCAAGTCGTTTTTCTTGGAGGTCGATACCCAGGGGCAGGTTGGCCTCTACGCCCAGCACACCGCGGAGGAGTTCGATCTCCAACTGACGAACGTGGATGGAGCGACAATCAGGCAAGAGGTCGAGCGCATCTGGGTCGCACAGCACGAGCACGACGACGAGGTGGGCTCGATCGCGATCGAGAGGGACGGCGACGTCGATCCCACTAGGCTCAACGCCTGGCTTACCATACTGCTTGGTGAGCGCGGGGTGGACATCTTCCGAATGAAGGGCTTCATCAGCCTCGCAGGTGAGTCGCGTCGCTTCGTCTTCCAGGGGGTTCACATGCTCTTTGACGGCCAGCCGGAGCGCGAATGGGGGGACGAACCCCGCCGCAATCAGCTCGTCTTCATCGGCCGCAACCTCGATGAGCAGAGCATGCGGCAGGGATTCGAGGCATGTCTGATTTGAATGTCGTCAGCTCAAAGGGTGTTCTTCGCCGGGGCTGGTCTGCGGCGGTCGGCGACTACGCCATCGCCGGGGGCTGGACCCTCCGCGGTGAGGCACTGGTGGTCAGTGACGCCGCGGGTGGCATCTACGCGTTCGACGGCAAGTCCGGCGCAAGCGCCTGGGCCCGGCAGAGAGGGCATGATGGCGGCGTGCTCGCGATGGCGATCCACCCAAGCGGAACCGCGTTCGCTACGGCTGGCCAGGACGGGCGAGTCCTTATCTGGGGTGTCGCCGAAGGTCAGGTAAAACAGGCTATCGACGTCGGCAGCGATTGGGTGGAGAACGTGGCGTGGTCGCCGGACGGCCAATGGTTGGCGGCTTCCTGCTCCCGGCAGGTTCGCGCGTATGGTGCGGATGGCGGAGAAGTCTGGCGATCTGATGATCATCCCAGCACCGTCAGCGCGATCGCCTGGTCCAGCGCAGGGGAGTTGGCGACGGCCTGTTACGGTCGGGTGACGTTCTTCGACGCATCTACTGGGGAACTTCGCCAGAAGCTGGAGTGGATGGGATCCCTGGTGTCGATGGTACTGAGCCCGGACGGGGATATCGTGGCCTGCGGCAGCCAGGACAACTCGGTGCACTTCTGGCGTCGCTCCACGGAGAGGGACTCCGAGATGACGGGATATCCTGCCAAGCCGTCGGCCCTGGCTTTCGATGACAGCAGCACGCTTTTAGCCACCAGCGGAGGAGAGATAGCGACGGTCTGGAGCTTCCACGGAGACGGTCCCGAAGGCACGCGGCCTGGCAGCCTGAAGTTTCACGTTGAACCCGTCTCCACTCTAGCGTTCGCTCCCGGCACGTTGCGCCTGGCTTCGGGGGGCCGGGATGGCGTAGTGGCTCTTTGGTCGCTTCGGAAAAATGGCTCCGGAGGCGCGATTGGGGCCGCGACTGTGGCGGACACAGTGGCCGAATTGTACTGGCGGCCTGACGGTAAGGCGCTGGCTGCCCTCGACGCGCAGGGTGGCGTGACGGTTTGGCGGATCGGACGGACCAAGGGCCGAATACCCCGCGTGCGCGAACCGCAGCGCCAAAATTAACTAACCCGCTAAAACGTCTTGGAGGACGAACGTGGAAAAATTATTGATACGACGTTTCAAATCCGCAATGGCCGCAGGGTTAGGTCTCACATTGCTGCTGGCGGTGGCCTGCGGGGCTCCCGCCGCAACCTCAGAGAACGTCTCGACACCAAGAGCCTTGGCAGCCCAAGCCCCGACCGCAGCTCCGGCGGCGACGGCGGCTTAGCAACAGTCGGCGCCCGCGCAGCCGACGGCGGAGTCGGCCAATCGGGGGTCCCAATCCGCCGTCGTCACCGACGCTGCAACGGAACGTCCCACGCTGAAAGTGGGCGTGATATGGCTGAGCAGTCCGCTGGATCCCGTGGAGAGCGGCTGGGTCGCCAACCAATCGGCTATGTCTGAGAACCTGTTCCGGCTGTCCGAAAGCACCATCACTCCCGAGCCGTGGCTGGCGACCGGGGCGGTGCAGGTGGACCCGCTGACCTGGGAAATCGAGATACGCCCTGGTGTCAAATTCCACAACGGGAACGCGATGGATGCCGCGGCGGTCAAGGCATCGCTGGAAAGGACTTTACGATTGTCTGCGGCGTCGGCAGACAACCTGAGCATCGCTTCCGTGGCGGTGATGGACGAACACACCATCACCATCACCACGTTGGAACCGCAGCCAACCCTGCCGGGCCTGTTGACTGTTCCGGTCAACGCCATCCACGACGCGGCGGCGGCAGACGCGGCCGGCGAGGGCAACTTCCTACAGGCGGGCGCGCTGACCGGTCCTTATATCCCCACTGAGTACGTTCAGAGAGAATACCTCAACAGCGTGGCCAACGACGACTACTGGGGCGGCGCGCCGCCGCTGGCTGGCATTGATCACATCGCCATCCCCGACACCAGTAGCCGGGAACTGGCCCTGCAAGCCGGCGATGTCGACCTTGCCATTAACATATCGCCGGAAGGCGCTCAGGCAATCAACGCCCGGCCGGGGCTGTCCACCCAAACGTCGGGCATCGGCACGAATGTGGTGATGTGGTGGGTTAATTTCGAGCGCGGAACGCTGGCCGACCCACTGGTCCGACGAGCGGTGACCCAGGCCATCGATCGCGAGAGTATCGCCAGCCTAGTCGCCCCGGAGGGGTCGGGCTCATTTGCCGAGCTGATGCTGCCGGAAGCCCTGTTGTCCTGTCCCGGGGTGAATGCCCTGGACTACGATCCGGATCAAGCCCGCGAGTTGTTGTCCCAGGCCGGCTACGCCGACAGCAACGGCGACGGAATTGTTGAAAAGGACGGCCAGCCGCTGGAGATTATCATAGGCGGCTATCCCCAGCGGTTCCAGTTGCCCATAATGGCTGAGGCCGCCCAGGCGATGCTCGCCGACGTGGGCATTGGCGTGGACGTGCATATCACCGAGTCGGCCGCGGTGAGGGAAGCGAACTGGGACCTCTTCGGTTGGTACAACAACGTGGTTGAAACCGGAGACCCGGTGCTGAACGTCATCAAGTTTGCCGGGCTCTTGGCCAACGCCGGCTCCGGCGCAAGAAACTATGGGCACTACGACAATTCCGAACTGGTAGAGATAGTCGCGCCGGCCCGGGACATCTCCGACCTGGAGGGCCGGAAGCAGCTTGCCTGCGAGGCCCTGGCGCTGGTCACCGAAGAAAGCGCGTACCTGCCGGTGGCGCATCCCTACTTGGTGTACGGCGTCAGTGAACGGGTCACCGGGTTTGTCCCCCATCCAACCACTCTCTATTTCGTCGACCATCGGGTCGGCCTGTCCCAGTGAGAATAGGCCAAGTTCGTTTGGTTGACCACAGCCGCCCATCGTGCTAGGCTATCGGTGTTAACAACTGAACACTCCAACCAACACCTGTCGGTGACCCGCGTTACCACAGTCCGTCGAAACACGTCGGCGATGACCTGTAGAATGCGCGGGATAAAAGGAAATCCGGTGCAAATCCGGTGCGGTCGCGCCACTGTAATTGGCGAGACGCTCTCCCGTTGGTATCCCTGCAAAGCGGGATGTACACGAAAACCACTGTCTGCCCAGCGTGGATGGGAAGGTGGAGAGCCGTCGCTATCAGCCATGAGCCAGGAAGCCTGCCTCAGGTGCATTCTGGCTGCACTTCGCGGAACGAGTGAAGCGGATTTACCGGTAAATCGGGCACGGCTGACCAATGCGACAGGATGCCCGTGAATACGCCCCGTTCACCAAGTGCGGACGGGGCTTTTGCTGTGCCCTCGAGAGCCGATTTACCCCGGCCGACGCAGGCAAAACCCTTATCCGTTTCACCCGAACCGATGGGTCGGAAGCTATGGGACAGTGTTCACTGGCGGCTCGCTAAAACGTCTCGGAGGACGAACATGAGAAAATTATCGATACGGCATTTCAAACCTGCAATGGCCGTGGGGTTCGGTCTTGTGCTGCTCCTGGTGATGGCCTGCGGGGCTCCCGCGGCGCCCAGCGAGCCGGCTCCGCCCGCGGCGGCCAGCAACCCACAGCCAACCGCGCCAGCCGCCAGCGCTCCCCAACAGCCGGTTGCAACTACCGCGCCGGCACGCCAATCTGAACAATCGTCTGCCGCTGAACAGCGCACGGCTCCGGCCGCTGCCAATGTCCTGGATCGCCCCACGCTGAACGCCGGCGTCATCTGGCTGGACAGCCCCCTGGATCCGGTGCTGGGCGGCTGGGTTGCTAGCCAATCCGGTATGTCGGAAAACTTGTTCAGCCTGTCTCCCACCAACTTCAAGCCTGAGCCGAGGCTGGCGACGGAAGCTACTCATGTGGACCCGTTGACGTGGGAAATAAAGCTGCGGTCGGGCGTGAAATTCCACAACGGCGCCGAGATGGACGCCGCAGCGGTGAAAGCGTCCCTGGAGCGGACGATCCGGTTATCGGAGGCGTCAGCGGACTCGCTGGGGATTGATACTATAGTAGTGAACGACGAACAGACCATCACCATCACCACCCTGGAACCTCGTCCCACGCTACCGGGCCTGTTGACCGCTCCCGGACTCGCCATCACCGATGCCGACGCTGCCGACGCTGCCGGCGAAGGCAATTTCATCCAGGCGGGCGCCCTGACGGGACCCTACGTCCCCACCGAGTACATCCAGAAGGAACGCCTCAGCAGCGTGGCCAACGACGACTACTGGGGCGGCGCTCCGCCGCTGGCCGGCATCGAGCACGTCGCCATTCCCGACACCAACAGCCGGGAACTGGCCCTGCAGGCCGGCGACATTGACATTGCCGTCAACATATCCCCGGAGGGGGCCCAGACCATCAATGCCCATCCCGATTTGCAGGCCCACACCGCCGGCTTCGGCACCGCGGCGGTGCTGTGGTGGGTCAACTTCGAGCGGCCGGCCCTGGCCGATCCACTGGTGCGCCGGGCAGTGAGCCTGGCCATTGATCGAGAGAGCATCGCCGGGTTGGTGGCCCCCGCCGGCTCCGGTTCGTTTGCCGAGCTCCTGCTGCCCGAAGCCCTGGTGTCCTGTCCCGGCGTCAACGCTCCGGGTTACGACACTGCGCAGGCCCGCGACCTGCTGGCCGAGGCCGGTTACGTTGACACCGACGGCGACGGGTTTGTGGATAAGGACGGCCAGCCCCTGGAGATAGTCATCGGCGGCTACCCCCAACGGTTCCAACTGCCCATCATGGCCGAAGCCGCCCAGGCTATGCTCGCCGACGTGGGCATCAAGGCCGAGGTGCTCATCACCGAGTGGTCGGTGGTCAAGGAGCCCGGCTGGGACCTCTTCGGTTGGTACAACAACGTAGTGGATACCGGAGACCCCATCCTGAACATCAGCAAGTTTGTCGGGGTCAGCGCCGACGCCTCCGGCAGCGGCGCCAACAATTACGGCCATTTCCACAGCGCCGAGCTGGAGAACATCATCAGCAGCGCGGCGGACGTTTCGGACACCCGGCAACGGGAGGAGATAGCCTGCCGGGCGCTGGACATCGTCGCATCCGAAACCGCGCTCCTGCCGGTGGCCCACGCCTACCTGGTGTACGGCGTCAACGAACGAGTCGCCAACTTCGAGCCTCACCCGACCAACCTCTACTTCTTTGACCACCGGATTGGACTGGGCGAGTAAGGAGGGTAGTAGGGCAACGGGCGCGAATAGCCTACCATCGGCATGGTAGCGTACCTGGCTCGACGGCTGGCCACCTTGCCGCTGCTGCTTTTGGGCATCTCGGCGGTCAGTTTCGCGCTGTTGAATCTGGCCCCGGGCGACCCGGCCGAGATCGTGCTGCGCCAGCGCAACCCCGGCCAACTGCCCAACCCGGCGGAGGTGGCGGCGTTGCGCGCCGAGCTGGGCCTGGACGCTCCCCTGCCGGTGCAATACGTTCGCTGGGTATCGCAAGCTCTCACGGGCGACTTGGGCCGGTCCTACTCCACCGAACGGCCCGTGGGCGCCCAACTGGCGCGCCGCACCGTCCCGACGGCCCTGCTCACCGCGGCCGCGCTGGCCCTGGCGCTGCTGGTCGCCGTGCCCATGGGCATACTGTCGGCCCGCCGGCGCGGCAGCGCCGTGGACACGGTCGCGCGGCTGGCGGCGCTGGTGGGCGCGGCGGCCCCGTCCTATGCCCTGGCCTACGGGCTGATCATCCTGTTCGCCGTGAAACTGTCGTGGCTGCCGGCCCTGGGCTACGGTTCGCCGGCCCAGGTCGTGCTGCCGGCCATCGCGTTGTCCCTTGCTCCCATGGCCCAGTTGATGCGGCTGATCCGCGCCAGCATGTTGGAAACCCTGGGGCAGGACTATATCCGAACGGCGCGGGCCAAAGGTCTGTCCGAGCAAACCGTCGCCTTCCGACACGCGCTCCGCAACGCGCTGCTGCCGGCCATCGGCGCCACGGGTGTGAACCTCGGCTACCTGCTCAGCGGCGCGGTGATAGTGGAGACCATCTTCACCTGGCCCGGCCTGGGTCAGCTGATGGTGGGGGCGGCTTTGACCCGGGACTATCCCGTGGTGCAGGGGTTCGTTACTTATATTGCCGTGGTGGTGCTGCTGGTCAACCTGGCCGCCGACATTGCCCTGCGCGTCGCCGACCCGCGCCTGCGCTTCGGGCGCGACGAGATGTAACGGCCGATGACAGGGGAATCCGAACGCCCCGGGGGACACGTCCTCGTCCCGCCCGTCGCCAGAGGTTCACGCCGGCGACGGCAATGGGCTGCGCTGTTGCGGGAGCCCGGAACCGTGTTGGGGTTGTTCCTGGTGACGACGCTGCTGCTGGCGGGAATCATGGCGCCCTGGCTGCCCCTGGATGATCCCACCGAGATCAACCTGCCCGACCGACTGCTGCCGCCGTCCGCCGAGCGCCTCCTGGGCACCGACCATCTGGGTCGGGACACCTTCAGCCGGATTGTCCACGGGGCGCGCATGACCCTGCTGGCCGCCGCCGTTACACTGGCCCTCAGCATGACCATCGCGCTGACGGTGGGGATACTGTCCGGATACCATGGCGGCTGGCCGGACACGGCGCTGATGGGCGTCGTGGACTTGCTGCTGGCGTTCCCCTCGCTGATCCTGGCGCTGGCCGTGGCTGGAGCGCTGGGGCCCGGCCTGTTCAACGTGCTGCTGGCGGCCGGCGCAGTCTGGTGGGTGGGCCATGCCCGCATCATTCGCGGGGTCACCCTGGGGGCGCGCCAGATGGAGTACGTGACCGCCGCGCGGGCGGCCGGAGCCGGCAGCCGGCGCATCATCCTCCGGCACATCGCGCCCAACATCCTCGGCCCGATCGTCGTGATCGCCTCCCTGGACGTGGGCTGGATTATCCTGGGCATCGCCGGCCTGAACTTCCTGGGGCTGGGCGCGCAACCTCCCACGCCGGAGTGGGGGGCCATGCTCAACGACGCCCGCCCACACCTGCAAACCGCGCCTCGCCTGCTGCTCCTGCCGGGAGCGGCCATATTCGTCGCGGTGCTGGGGTTCAACCTGCTGGGCGACGGGCTTCGGGATCTGCTGGACCCCCGGACCGCATCGTCACGAGGCTGACCGGTTGCCGGTGCATGGGCCGGGGGAGGGGTATCATCCCAATGTGTTACAGTTGCGCCCATAGGCTACGCAATTCCCGCAGAGGAGGCTCCCATGCAGTTCGGAATCTTCACCATTGTCCCCTACCATGAAGACTTCACGCCACCCCAGGCCCTCAACGACGCCCTGGAGCAGATCGTCTTCGCCGACGAGGCCGGCCTGGACGAAGCCTGGCTGGGCGAGCACCGCTTCTCTCGTCACGGCCTGCTCTCCGGCGTTTGGTCGTTCCTGGGAGCGGTAGCGGGACGCACCAGGAACATTCGCATCGGCACCGCCGTTATCGTCCTGCCCCTGCACAATCCCGTCCTGGTCGCCGAGGAAGTCGCCATGCTGGACGTGATCAGCAATGGCCGCATCAACTTCGGCATCGGCGCCGGCTACCAGCAGCAGGAGTTCGACGGCGTGGGCATCGACATTGACACCAGCCGCGAGCGGTTCCAGGAAGCGGTGGACGTGATCATCAAGGCGTGGACGGAGGAACGGCTCACCTTCCACGGCAAGTACACCAACGTCGATGACCTGTGGGTGCTCCCCAAGCCCGTGCAGAAGCCCTATCCGCCGCTGTTCCAGGCCGTCAGCACCAGTCCGGCCAGCATCGACTTCGCCGCCAGCCGCCAGATCCAGGTCATCACCGGAGGCCCCACTGACATCCTCGGCCAGGCGCCCCAGGTGATCCAGCGCTGGCGCGACAAGATGGACGAGTACGGCTACCCCCACGCCCACCTCGACCCGCCCATGTCCAAGTCCATCTACGTGGCCCCCACCATGGAGGAAGCCGAGCGCGACCCCATCGGCCTGGAGGATTTCTCATCCCGCGTGCTGCGCTCCGCCGGCTCCAACGGCGCGCCCATCGGCATGCCCATGGACCGCAACGGCAACATTGCCAAGGGCTACGAGCACTGGGCCAACCGCCAGGCCGACCGCGACCGCCGCGACGACCTGGGCCACGCCGGCCTGCCGCCCCTTCGTGGCACACCGGAAGTGGTCGCCGAACGGCTCAAGCAGGTGCAGGAAGCGGGCATCAACCACGTCTTCGGCAACTTCGGCTTCGCCGGCCTGCCCCATAGCAAGGTGATGCGCTCCATCGAGTTGTTCGCGACGGAGGTAATGCCCCACTTCCAGGACGCGCCCGTAGCCGCCTCCGCCGACTGACCCGCCAACTTGACACGCTTGGCATTCCCGCATAATCTTTGGCCTGCAAAATCATCCGATTCCGGCACTTTTCCCGGCGGAGAACGCCGGGATTTGTCGGCCCGGCCTTGTCAACATCAAATGGGGGAAACTATGGTCAAACAGGGTGTCGTGCCTGACGATTTTAACAAACCTTTCTTTGACGCCGCTAACGAAGGTCGTCTGGTGGTGCAGTCTTGCACCGGCAGCGATCGCCTGTATTTCCCGCCCCGTCCCGCCAGTGAAATCTGCGGGGAGGGCGAGAGCGTCGTCTGGAAGGAAATGAGCGGACGGGGCACCATCTACAACTACTGTGTGGTGTACGACTGCCCGGTGGCGTCCCTGAAAGAAGACCTCCCCTTCAACCTAGCCGTCATCATGCTGGACGAGGATCCCGGCATCCTGATGTACTCCCACCTGCCGGGCACCGCGCCCGATGAGGTTCCCGTTGGCGCCGCCGTCCGCGTCATCTTCGAGGAGACTGCCAACGGCCAGAAGGTTCCCGAGTGGGTGCTGGTCGAATAGGCGCTCGCGCCGCCGACCCGTCCACCCGTGAAAGACTGCGAATCGTCGGTACGCAATCAGTACCCAAGGAGTGAGATATGACCACTCAAATGGCGCCAGAATCAATGTACCGCTCCACCGAGGGCCTGGGTGTCTGGCCCCACCGCGGCAAGGTTGCCGCCGTTGGAATCGGCCACTCGCCCACCGCCCGCCGCTGGGACGGCCGGGCCGAAACCTCCGTGGGCGCGCAGAGCATCATGGCCTGCCGCCAGGCCATCGCCGACGCCGGCGTTGACCCCAGCCAGGTTGACGGCATCGTCCTCGTCCCCGTAACCACCACCGGCGCCCACTGGGACGCCAACACCCCGGTTCCCCAGGACGTGGTCAACGCCTTCAACCCCACCGACGACCCGTTGGACGGCATCGGCCAACTCAGCTCCGAGTGGCTCCTGAAGAACATGCCGGAGCTCACCAACGTCAAGTTCACCATGTACGCCCCCGGCTGCATGTCCGCCGCCATCGTCATCGCCGCCCAGGCCGTGGGCGACGGCCTCGCCAGCACCTGCCTCGTCCTCAAGGGCTGGCACAACCTGGAAGGCCGCTACAACCACGGCGGCATCAGCGCGGCCAACGAGGTTCCCGGCTCCTTCGCCCTCAGCCCTGGCCGCACGCTGTGGGGCGCGCCCGGCTGCTACGGCACCGCCCTCCAGTTTGCCCAATACTGCACCAAGTACGGCAAGCACCACGACATGATGGCCCCCTTCATGGAGAACTCCCGCCGCAACGGGCTGCTCTTCCCCGAAGGCTACTGGGCCCAGCATCGCCCCGAGCAGCTCCCGCCGGAGGACTACCTCAACTCCCGCTGGATTGCCAAGCCGGCCAACCTGTTCGACAACGACATTCCCATCATGGCGTCGGCGGCCTATCTCTTCACCACCGCCGAGAAAGCCCAGGACATGGCCCAGAAGCCGGTCTATATCCTCGGCCACGCCTCCAGCCGCGGAACCCCCCGCAGCATCACTCCCACCCTGGAAGAAGTCGAAGCCGAGACCGACTCCACCGGGCGCAAGATCTACGAGAGCGCCGGCATCAGCGCCGACGACCTTTCCTTCGAGAACATGTACGACGGCTTCGCCCAGTTCCACCAGTTCCACATCGAGGGGCTGCGCTACCGTGGAATGCAGCGAGGCGACGCGCTGGACTTCTACCAGACCGACATCAGCATCGAGGGGCCGAACCCCATCCTGCCCAGCGGCGGCAACATCGGCAGCGGACGCAGCCGCTTCTGGATGCACACCGACTGCATCCAGCAGATCCAGGGTCGCGCCGGCGCCCGCGCCGTAACCGGCGTCAAGCCCGAGGTCGCCGTCTCCGGCGGCCCCATGCCCCTGGGCGGCAACTTCACCGTCTGGAGCGCCACCCCCGACTAGAAACTGCAACCGAGGAAAGAAACTATATGGCAATTCTGATCAGCTTCGACATTGACGGCACGCTGGAGGTGGGAGACCCGCCCGGCCCCCTGACCATGGACATGGTTCGCATCGTCCAGGAAAAGGGATTCCTCATCGGCAGTTGCTCCGACCGCCCGCCCACCAGCCAGCGCTCCCTTTGGGAAGAATACGACATCCATGTGGACTTTACCGTCGCCAAGCACCTGCTGGCCGGCGTCAAGTCCGATTTCGAAGCTGACGCCTACTACCACATCGGCGACCGCGAGGACTTGGACCGCCAGATGGCCTTGCGCGTCGGGTTCGATTTCCTGTGGCCGGATGAGGCAGCGGAGAAGTCCTGGTTCGAGCCCGACGCCTGAATCCACAACGCGAAAGCCGGCAGGGACGGGCGCAAGACCCGCCCGACTCCAAAATCCCGAAACCCGTAGGGGCGAATAATTATTCGCCCCTACACGCATCTCGTTAGACCGTTGCCAGCGACCCCATCGGGTCCCATGGCGGCAGCACGATGGGCTCCAGGTCCAGCGCGCGCTGCAACTCCTCGGGCAGGTAGCTCTTGGGCGCGGCGATCTCAAACATGTACTCGGCGAACCAGGAATCGTTCATCAGGAAGAACCCCTTGTCGCCCACCTTGTCGTCCCAGCTGTTCTCCACCCGCCACCGGCGCGGCTTGCCCTCCACTACGTCCACGCCGGTGAACAGCATGGCGTGAGTCATCGCCGTCTGGTGGTACTCCAGACGATCCGCCTTGTCCATCTCGAAATCGGCGTTATAGACGCTGGCGTAGTCGAACAGCTCGGCGTCCCACAGCCCCTTGTCGCGGTGCATCTGCTTGCCGGTGTCGCAGCCCATCCACACGGGCTTGCCATCCTGCAGCATCCGCATGGCGATGTCCTTCATCAGCTCGATGTCCACGTTCAGGTAGGTGATGCGCGTGCCGTCCACCACGTTGCCCAGGTATTGCACCGTGTAGGTGCGGCCCGGCGGGCTGGACTCCCGGGGGTCATGCACCAGGCACACGAACTCCTCCATGGGCGTGGCAATGTACTTCTCGGCGAACTCCAACGGTGTCATGCTGCCGTCCCGGTGAAACTCGCCTTCCTTGTCCTTCCACTGCCAGTCGAACTCCGCCGGCGGATTGCCCAGGTGGATGCACAGGATCCGGTAGATGGCTTGCAGCGATTCCTGCTTGGCCTCGCGCATTTTGTCCAGGCCGGCTTCGTCGGAGTACAGGCGGCGGATGTTGCGCGCGCCCTGGCGTACCTGGTAGTTGAGTCCGGCGTTCATGCGCATGGAGTTGCCCGAGCTTTCCGTCTCCGGCATCACGGTCTTGGGGACAACGCCGTGTTTGCGCACCAGGCTCACGAACATATCCCACTGGCCGCCGTCGCCCAGAGGTTGGTTCAGCAGCCACGCCACCACGCGGTCGTCGATGGGCCGGTCGGCGGTTTCGATGACGGCTTCGAGGATGTAGTTGGCCCGCTCCATCTTGTCCCAGAACATCACGTAGCTCTGGCTGAACTCAAACTCCTTCACGTTCAGCAGGTTGCGCGTCTCCGAGCGGAACAGGTTGAGGCCGGCGAACATCCAGCAGCGCCCTGAGCGGGCCTGGTTGGTAACGCTCCAGTCGTCCAGCACCGTGGAGAACGAGTTGGTCGCCTGCACGACGATGTTGCGGTTGAGCGCCACGTCGTTCACGTCGTGCTGCGTAACCACGTTCTGCATCAACTGGTGAGCCGGCTGCGCCTCGTAAGCCTCCTGGAAATTGGACAGGGTCGCGCCGTCAAGGGCGCCGGGATTGGTCTGTGTGGTCATTTCTTGTCTCCCTTTTGTGTCAATTCGCCGCAACCGCTCCAGCCGGCGACAACCTCCCCACCACCTCCGTTATCTCTGCCACCGCCCGGTCAACCTCATCGGCAGTGGTGAATCGCCCCACGGTCAGCCGCAGCGTTCCCATGGCGTACTCCGTAGGCACGCCCATCGCCTGCAAGACGTGGGAAACCTCCACCTGGTCGCTGTGGCACGCCGCGCCTGCCGATGCCGCCACGGTAGGCAGGCTCGCCAGCGCCCGGTCGGCCTCCACGCCGCGAAACGCGATGCTGCACGTGTTGGGCAGTCGCCGTTCGGGATGGCCGTTGACTCTCGCGTCGTGCCCCGATTCCAGCAGGCCCGCCTCCAGGCGATCCCGCATGGCCCTCATGTGGTCGGCGTATTCCGCAAGGTTCTGCTCAATCAACTCGCACGCCTTGCCCAGGCCCGCCATCTCGATGACGTTCTCGGTGCCGGCCCGCCGGTTCTGCTCGTGGTTGGCGCCGTGCATCAGCTTTGCCAGCTCGACGCCGGGGCGGATGTACAGGGCGCCGATGCCCTTGGGCGCGTACAGCTTGTGGCCGGCCACCGACAGCAGGTCAACGCCCAGGTCGTCCACCTTCACCGCAATCTTGCCGATGGACTGGGCGCAATCACTGTGAACCAATACGCCACGCCGGTGGGCGATCTCCGCAATCTCGGCGATGGGCAGGATGGTCCCCACCTCGTTGTTGGCGTGCATGATGGTTACCAACAGCGTTTCGGGGGTGATGGCATCCTCAACATCCTGGGGATTTACCATGCCGTACTCGTCAACCGGCAGGTATGTGGTACGAATGCCGTACTTTTCCAGGTAGCGGCACACCTCGGTAACCGCCGGATGCTCCACCACCGTCGTGATGATGTGGTCGCCCCGCTCCCGGTACGCGCTGACCACGCCCCGGATGGCGTGGTTGTTGGCCTCGGTGCCGCCGCTGGTGAAGATCAGGTCGTCCTCGGCGCATCCCAGCATACCGGCCACCTGGTCTCGGGCGTTATCAACGCCCTCTCGCGCCGCCACGCCGAAGGAGTGCCCGCTGGACGGGTTGCCGAAAAGCCCATGCACAAAGGGCAGCATGGCCTCGGCGACCTGAGGGTCAATGGGCGTCGTCGCGTTGTAGTCCAGGTAAATATCGCTCATGTTTCGGCTCTGGGGAATCGTGTGGTTGTCTGAATCAAGATTTGCCGGATTTGAAGATTTACAGGATTACGTTGCTACTTTCCGCTAACGCTCTAATCCTGATAATCCCGAAAATCCTGATTCAGACGAATAGCCAATCGGCTTGAAAGCTCCGCCGCATTATAACTGAACCGGACGCTACGGATGCGATGGTCGGTTCCCATCGTCATCATCCGCCTCTAACCGCCGCTCCAACCGCTCCAGCGTCTCCCGCGCCGCTCGAACCTCCTGCATCAGCTGTTCGCGGGACACCGGCCCCTCAATCTCCGGGGGGCGCTCCCGCTTGGCGTCGTCCAGGCTGTTGATGATGATGGCGATGAACATGTTGATCACCACGAACGTGCCCACCACCACGAAACTGACGAAGTACAGCCACGCCCACGGGTAATGCCGCATCGCCGTGTCCATCACGTTTGTCCAGTTGTCCAGCGTGATGATGTTGAACAGCGTCAGCACCGACAAACCAAGGTTGCCCCAGCGCGCCGGGTCGAGCTCATGGAACAGGTGGTACCCCATGATCGCGTAGATGTACACCACGATGCTCATCAGCATGATCACGTGGCCCACGCTGGGGATGGCGCGCACCAGCGCCGCCACGATGAGCCGCAGGTCGCGTATCGCCGAGATCAGCCGCACCACCCGCAGCAGCCGCGCCAGCCGCGCGATCATGGCGAACTGGCCGGTCGCCGGCACCAGCGCGAACACAATCACCAGGAAGTCGAATATGTTCCAGCCGTCCCGGAAATACCGCCAGGACCGCGGCCACTGCGCCAGTATCTTCAGCGCCGCCTCGACGATGAACACCCACAGCGCAACCTCGTTGCCTATCCGCAGCCACTCGCCGTAAAGCCGGTCAACGGCGCCGGAAGTCTCCAGACCCAGGATGATGCCGTTCACAATGATGACGGCGATGATGAAGTATTCGAACCAGGTAGCGTTGACCAGGCGTGAGGCGAAATCTACAAGGCGATACATGGCAGAGCGGGTGGTCAGTCTGCCGGCAGGTTGAACACCACGTTACCGTCGATGTCGTGGCGATGGTTGGCCAGGGCTGCCACCATGCGGTTGAGCTGCTGCAT
Source organism: Chloroflexota bacterium (assembly GCA_028875655.1). Lineage (GTDB taxonomy): Bacteria > Chloroflexota > Dehalococcoidia > Lucifugimonadales > UBA3495 > Bin87. The sequence continues at coordinate 29,916 of JAPPCX010000049.1, forward strand.
CTCGGCGATGAGGGTGTCAACCTTCGTTTCCAATCGGTCGATCCGATCGCCCAAGTCGTCCACCTGGCGGCTCATGCGACCCCATACATATAGGCCCCTGCCCACCAGCGCAATCAGCGTCAGGCCGACGCCCAAGGCCGCCAAAAGCAGGTAAAGCTGTGATACGGCAATCGTTTCCACTGCGTCCCTTCCAGAGTCGTTGGTAGCCACATTATAGCGTAGGGGCGAATAATCATTCGCCCCCTAATCTTGTCCCTCTCCAATCAAGGAAGAGGGCTGAGGTGAAGGCGGAACGCGCTACCCCCTGAAAATGCCGGTAATCGGCTGGTGGCCAGCGTTCTCTTCGTAGGGTTCTTCACGGTACAGCGACAGGTCCTTCAGCACCGGGATGTCCTGGATGGAGAACAGCACCGCCCCTTCGGACCCCTCGTTGGCGTGTTCGTGCCACACCCACGGCGGAACCACGAAGAAATCGCCCTCGCTCCAGTCGAATCGCTGCCCGTCGATCACGCTGTAGCCCTCGCCCTGATAGACCTGGTACACACCGCAACTGGTCTGCCGATGCGCCCGCGTGCGGATGCCGGGACGAATCATCTGCGCCCAGCAGGTCATGGAACGCAGCACCGGCCCGCCCGTGACCGGGTCGCTGAACTCCATCGCCACGTCGTCAAAGGGGCTGGCATCCACTTCGGCCAGGCGTTGCAGGGCCTCGTAGGTCTTGTCCCACTTGTAGTGCCATAGCGGGGAATAGTCCAGCTTCGGGTCTTCCCAGGCCGGACGCAGCGCGCCGGACGCGAACTTGCGCTCCGATTCGGCCACGCCGACGATGGGCTGCTGGTCCTCGGGATAGGCTTCGTAGAAGTTAGCCCGCAGGTAGCGCACCAGCGGAACGTCCAGCCCGTCCAGCCAGATCATCGGCCCGTCGCCCTCGTTGGCGTGGTCGTGCCAAGTCCACGACGGCGTCAGGATCAGGTCGCCCGGCTCCATCCAGCACTTGTCGCCCTCCACGGTGGTGTAGGCGCCCTCCCCTTTCAGGATCCACCGGATGGCCGTGGGCGTGTGGCGATGGGCCGGCGCACACTCGCCGGGCAGCAGCAGTTGCAGCGCGGCGGTGATGGTATGGGTGGTGCCGCGGTCCAGCCCCGGCGTAGCCAGCCGCAAGGTACGCCGCTCCACGTCCCGGTCGGGCGTAACCAGTTCGCCGCTCTTCAGCACCAGCGGCTCCACCTCGGCCCAACGCCAAAGGTAGGGCTCCATAACCGGGAGAGGCTGGCCTTCGCCCTGCAACCATCCGGGTTTCAACTGGATCTGGTCGGTTGTTTCGTAATACTGCCGCTCATCCTCGGTGCGAATCGTATCCGGTAGCGCCATCGGATTGCCTCCTCTCGTTAGGATTCGTCGCTGTCTTCCGTCGCTTCACTGGTACCTGTGCGGATTGTAGTCGTGTCGGCCCGATATGTCACGCATCGCGTGAATGGTAGAATCAGCCGCGCGCCCCAGGCACATCGCCAGCCGACCCGACGCAATCTCAGCCGTGGAGGACAATCATGGCCCGACTACCCATCGTTACCCGAGACATGGTGCCCGCAGAGTTCCAGGACGCCTTCGACGAATTGACCCGCGACACCGGCGGAACCATCACCGGCGGCCCCTACTCCATCGCCATCAACAGCCCCGAGATGGCGCGCCGGCGCAGCAGCCTCACCAACTACCTGCGTTTCGAGAGCACCTTCTCCAAGCGCATCCAGGAGCTGGCGATCCTGGTCACCGCCCGCAATTTCGACTGCCCCTACATCTGGAACGCCCATGCGCCGGCCGCCCGCCGTGAGGGTGTCGCCGACGCCCTGGTGGACGCCATCCGCGACCGCCAACCCCTGCCCGCGATGGCCGCCGACGAGCAGGCCATCGTCAACTTCTGCAACGAGTTCTACGCCAACCACCGCATATCCGCGTCAACCTTCCAGATTGCCCTGGAGCAGTTCGGGGCGCAGCACCTGGTGGAGATCACCGCGCTCATGGGCAACTACGCCCAGACCGCCTTCTTCCTCAACGCCTTCGAGGTCGAGCTCCCCGCCGAGCGCACCGAACCCGTCCTGCCGGTAAGCTAGCTCGCCAGCAGTTCCTTCAGCTGCGCGTCGATAAACGCCGTGTCCGCCGGGTTGCGACCCGGCCCGCCGCCAGTGTGTCCCCAGATGGTGGGGATAACGCGCAGTTCGGCGTTGGGCATCATGGACACCTCGATGCGATTGTCCTCGGGCGGGAAATACTGGTCGGTTTCGGACGGCATCACGAAGGCCTTGGCCTTGATTGACCCCAGGGCCTTGTCGAAATCGCCGCCGTACAGCGGGTTGTCGCTGATGTCCCCGGCCTGCCACGTCGCCACCATGGCCAGGATGTTGTTGGCGTCATTTTGCAGGTAGCGGCCCTCCCACGACGTGATCAGGTAGTCCTCCAGCGACGAGTGCCCCAGGTCCAGGTACACCCGCTCCCGGTAGAACGCCTGCGACGGCGCCCAGCCCGCGTACACCCGCGCCATTGCCCGCAGGCCCTTTTCCGGTTGCGCGTCATACCAGCCGCCTTGGAAAGCGTCGTCGGCGCACAGCGCGGCCTTGACCCCCTCCAGGAACACGAAATTGTGCCGCGCCGTCCGCGCCGACCCGCACCACGGCGCAATGCGTTCCACCATGTCGGGATACAGCGCGCCCCAGTGGAACGACTGCTGCGCTCCCATGGAGAACCCGCACACCAGCGCGATCCGCTCGATGCCGAACTCCTCGGCCACCAGCCGGCGCTGGAAGCCGATGTTGTCGTAGTAGGTAACCTTGGGGAACCGTGCCCTGCCGTAGGGCGATGGCGTGTTGCTGGGCGATGACGACAGCCCGTTGCCGAACAGGTTGGGGATGATGATGAAGTACCGGGTCGGGTCCAGCGCCATCCCCGGGCCGATCATGGGCTCATTGGACGGGTGCTGCGAGCCGAAGAACGTGGGGAACACGATGACGTTGTCCTTGCGCGCGTTGAGTTCTCCGTAGGTCTGGTAGGCCAGCCGCGCGCCGCGCAACCGCAGGCCGCATTGCAGGTCAACGTCGCCCAGTTCAAAAATCTTGTGGTCTGTCATATATCCGCCTCTTTAGGGTCAAATACTCGTGCATACGCAGTTTGTCATTGCGAGCAAAGCGTGGCAATCTCGTGAGGGGTTGAATACCGTCGCCAAAACCAATAGTCTGCTGCCAAGTCTAACAGCCTGCCCGAGGGAGAGCACAGCTAGTCATGGAATACGCGCGACTGGGCCGCACCGGCCTGACCGTATCCCGCGCCGGGTTCGGCGGCGGCGGCATTGGGCAGGTTTGGGGCCAAACCACTGAACGGGAAGCCATTGCCTCCGTCCATCGCGCCCTCGATCTGGGCATCACGTTCTTCGACGTGGCCCCGGCTTACGGGGACGGCAAGGCCGAGGAGGCGTTGGGCAAGGCGCTGGAGGGCCGCGCCGAATCCGTCGTTGTCGCTACCAAGGTGCGGTTGGGAGCCGATGAGATGGACGATGTTTCCGGCGCAGTACGTCGTTCGGTCGATACCAGCCTGCGCCGCCTGCGACGGGATTCGGTGGACGTGCTCCACGTCCACAACCGCTTTACGGCGACCCGCGGCGAGGTTCCCAACTCGCTATCCGGCGACGACGTACTCGGCCCGGTGCTGGACGCCTACCGGGACGTTCAGCAGGCCGGCAAGACCCGGTTCATCGGCCTGTCCGCCATGGACCACCACGTACCCACCATGCGGCGCATCCTGGAAAGCGGCGAGTACGACACCGTGCTCGCCTATTACAATCTGCTCAACCGGACGGCACAGGAACCGCGGCCGCCCGGCGCGACCCTGTTCGACAACGGCCAGATCATCCCCCTGGCGAAGAGCCACGACATGGGCGTCATAGGCATTCGTTCCCACGCCGCCGGCGCGCTGACCGACGCCCTGGACCGCGCACCTCGTCCCGGCGATAACCTGATGCAGAAGGACCTCGCCAGCGCGGCCAAGCTGGGCTTCCTGCTGGACGGACCGATCCGCACAATGTCCCAGGCGGCAATGGTTTTCTGCCTGATGAATCCCGACATTCACACCACCGTCCCCGGCGTCAAGAACGTGGCGGAGGCCGAGGAGACCGCCGGTTGCGTGGATTTGCCGCCGATACCTGCCGAACACCTGGCGCGGTTGCAGGAGTTGTACCAGAACGACTTTAGGGATTAGAGATCCCGCTCGCCTGGAGTCTTTCGGTTTCGGGCGGCGGTTGCGTATGGCCTGCCTGCGATGTACCCTGTGCCACCGGAGAGGATGCTATGGACACTGTACTGATACTCACCGGGGCTGGGGTTATCGTCGCTGCCGTCGGCGTGGCCGCCACCGTGGTTATCTGGGTGCTCAAAGGCGTCTTCAATTTGGGCGGTCTGCACACTAAAGTTGATGCCTTGACCGAGCGGGTTGATGATCTGTCCAAGAAAGTTGATGATCTGGCTGAAGGCCAGCGGGCATTGCAGGCCGACTTGCATCGGGCGATCAATATGCTGACTGCCTTGGCCAATCATCGGCACGATGTGGACGGCAACACCGTGTTTAACGTACCGCCCAACCCCTGATAGATATCGGGTCGCTTCCAAAAGCATGGGGGCGGCACACGCCCCATAAGGCGGCGTCCTTTTGATGCGAATCCGCAGCGTTCCGGTCCTGGTCGTATTGCAGGACCGGAACTTTCAGTTCCTGTGGGCGGCCCGGTGGATTCACGAAATCTCCCGGCGGATGGAACTGATTGTCCTGGGCTACCTGATCCTGGAACTCACCGGCTCGGCGTTCGCGGTAGGCTTGATCTCGGTATTCCTCAACGGGCCGCGCCCGCCGCTGGCCCTGGTGGCGGGGATGCTGGCCGACCGCCTGGACCGTTGGCGCATCCTCGTCGGCATGCACACCGTTTACCTGTTCATCGCCGCCGGCCTCCTCGTGCTCCTGATCTACCAACTGGTCGAGCCCTGGCACGTTTTCCTGGCCATCCTGTTGCAGGGAACCGCCAAGGTGCTGGACGACCCCACCCGCCGGGCGGCGCTGTTTGACCTCGCCGGACAGGACCGCATCGCCCATGCCATGTCACTGGAGACCATCACCAACAACGGCGGCAAGATCATCGGGCCCATGATTGGCGGGTTCATGGTCCAGTTCTACGGTTTCACCGGAGCGTTTATCGTATTGGTGGCGCTGGACCTGGTCGCCGTCTTCCTCATATTCAAAATGCGCCTTCCCGAAGGTTCCGCCCAGATGGTCAGAGACACCGCTTTCTGGTCGGGCATCAAATCGGGGATCGGCCATTCCTTCTCCAACAAGTTCGTGCTGGGTGTCCTGACCATATCGCTGGTGATGAACGGCATGATCCTGCCGCTGCAATACTTCATCCCCGTGGTCGCGACCGACGTTTTGAAGGTGGGTCCGGCCCTGGGCGGGATCCTTGGGGCCGCGGACGGCATCGGCGCGTTCGTCGGCGCCATCATCATCGGCGGACGTTCGAGATACACGTTCCACGGGCGATACTTCGTCATCGGCGCGCTGGTCGTGGGCATCGGCGTCGCGGTGGTCGCGTGGTCGCCCTGGTTCGCCGTGTCCTTCCTGGTACTGCTGTGCGCCGGCATGGGCCAATCGGGATTCAGCGTCATGCAGAGCACAATCCTGTTGCTGTCCTCGCCGGCCGAAATGCGGGGCCGCATCATGGGTTCGCAGGGCTTGGTGAACGGCCTGGGCCATTTGATTGGCGGCGTGGAAATCGGCGCCATCGCGCAGGCGTTCACCATCTCACTCGCCATCGGCATCAACGCCGGCGTCGGCATCCTGTTCATGCTCCCGGTGATTCTGCTCACCCCGCTGGTATGGCGTCCCGTGGAGGCGTACCGTCACCCAGAGGCCGGCAACTCCGCGCGCGACGGCACGGATTCTGAGGCGGCAGATCCCTAATGCGTATCAGCAACATTCCGGTGCTGGTAATCCTCCAGGACCGGAATTTCCAGTATCTGTGGGCGGCCCGGTGGATCCACGAGATCTCCCGGCGCATGGAACTGCTGGTGTTGGGCTATCTCATCTTGGAGCTTACCGGCTCGGCCTTCGCGGTGGGCTTGATCTCGGTGTTCCTCAACGGCCCGCGTCCGCCGCTATCGCTGGTGGCGGGGATGCTGGCCGACCGCCTGGACCGCTGGCGCATCATGGTGGGGACGCACGTCTTCTACCTGCTGATCGCTGCATTCCTGCTGGCGCTGTTGTTTCTGCAATGGGTGGAGCCCTGGCACGTTTTCCTCGCCATCCTGTTGCAGGGCACTGCCAAGGTGCTGGACGATCCCACCCGCCGCGCGGCGCTGTTCGACATCGCCGGCCAGGACCGCATCACCCACGCCATGTCGCTGGAGATGCTCACCAACAACGGCGGCAAAATCATCGGCCCGATCATCGGCGGCTTCATGGTGCAGTTCTACGGATTTACCGGCGCGTTCATCGTCCTGGTGGTCCTCGACGTCCTGGCCGCTTTCCTCATATTCAAAATGCGCCTCCCCGAAGGCTCCGCCCGGATGGTCAGGGATACCGCTTTCCTCCAGGGCATCAAATCAGGAATCGGACACTCATTCTCAAACAAGTTCGTGCTGGGCGTGTTGGCCGTATCGTTGATCATGAACGGGATGGTGTTTCCCCTGCAATACTTCATCCCCGTGGTGGCCACTGACGTTTTGAAAGTAGGTCCGGCCCTCGGCGGCATACTGGCCGCTGCTGAAGGAATCGGCTCATTCCTGGGAGCCATCGTGCTTGCTGGACGAACCAGGTTCACGTACCACGGCAGGTACTTCATATTTGGCGCCCTCATCGTCGCCGTCGGCGTGGTCATTGTCGCGTGGTCGCCCTGGTTCGTCGTGTCCTTCCTGGTGCTCTTGACCGCCGGCATGGGCCAATCGGGGTTCAGCGTCATGCAGAGTTCCATCCTGCTGCTCTGCTCACCGCCCGAAATGCGCGGCCGCATCATGGGCTCCCAGGGGTTGGTGAACGGCGTGGGACACGTGGTCGGCGGCGTCGAAGTCGGCGCCATCGCCCAGGCGTTCAGCATTTCCATCGCCATCGGAGTCAACGCCGGCGTCGGCATCCTGTTCATGCTGCCCGTGATCATATGGACGCCACTGGTCTGGCGGGCGGTCGAGGCTTACCGCCGCCCGGAGGCGAGCGTGTAGGGCGCGGGCTGAAATGCGACGGAGCTTACCCCAGCCTGCGCCCACTATCGGGTATAATCCGATCCACGGTCGCTTTCGGCCGGCAATGGGCTGAACTTGCCAACCATTTGAGGTTCCCCATGACCACCACTAAACCCACCCCTATCGCTACCACGCCGCCAACCGGGCCCGAGTTTCGCCTGCCCGACCCGCCGGAGGACCACGAAAGCAAAGTGACCAGTTTCTTACACCTGGCCGCCAACGGCAACGCGCACCACCTGGCCATGCACCTGGGCAACCTGGATACCACCCTGGTGGGCGGGGAACGCTACGTAGTGACGCGCACCACCCGCAACATGGCCGGCAGCCATTATCCCGATTTGGTGGTGGCCTTTGACGTGAACCCGGCAGCCTACCACGCCAGAAACGGGTACGTCATCGAGGAACAGGGGAAACCGCCGGATTTCGTCCTGGAAATAGCGTCGCCCAGTACCGGTCACACAGACGTGGACGAGAAGCCGGCCAACTACGCAGCCCAGGGCATTGGGGAGTACTGGACCTTCGACGCAACCGGTGAATACCACGGCGTGCGCCTGGCGGGATACCGGCTGGTGGCAGGGACGTACGTCGCAATCGACATTGAAGAGTTGCCGGACGGCGGTTTGCAGGGTTACAGCCCAACGCTGAACCTGAACCTGCGCTGGGAGCTGGAGCAGTTGGTGTTTTACGACCCGGCGTCCGACCAGCCCATCGCAACCTTCAACAGCGAACGCGCACGCGCCGATACCGCCGAAGCACGCGCCGATAACGCCGAAGCACGCGCCGATAACGCCGAAGCACGCGCCGATAACGCTGAATCCCGCGCTGCCGCCGCCGAAGCCCGCGCTGTCACCGCCGAAGCCCGCATCCGCGAGTTGCAAGACAAATTGCGGCGGCGCAACGACTAACCAGGAGCAGATATGGTTATCCAGCAGACTGTCCACAATCTCGAACAGGGCGACGTTGCTCTACCCGAAACCGGCCGCCCGGTGGTCCGCTCCAACGAGGGCGTCATTTCGTCGGGCCACTACCTCACGTCAATGGCCGGCATGAAGATGCTCATGGCCGGCGGCAACGCCTTCGACGCCATGGTCGCGGCCAGCCTGGCCGCCGCCGTGGTGGAACCCATCGCGTCCTACTCGCTGCTCGCCGAGGGCGTGTTCATGCTCTACGACTCGGACAGCGGCGACCTCACGTCGCTCAACGGACAGGGGGGCGCGCCCGGCGCGGCCACGCCTGAGTTCTACCGTTCCCGAGGACATGAGCGTATCCCCACCGGCCCGGGCCTGGACGCTCCGCTGTCCTTCACCCAGCCGGGCATCGTTGACGCCTTCACCGCAATGCTGGAACGCTACGGCAGCCTTTCCTTTGCCGAAGTCGTCGCCCCGGCCATCAGCTACGCCGAGGACGGCATTCCCCACTACGAGTACATGCTGGAACGCCTGAAGTCCAGTACCGGCCAGGAACAGTTCGATAACTTCCCACCCGGCGGCTGGGACGTGTTCTACGACGACCGGCAGGTTCCGGCTCCCGGCGCGCTGATGGTGCAGCCGGGCCTCGCCAACACCCTCAAAACCATGCGCGACGCATCCCTGGCCGAATCCGGCTCCCGCAGCGCCAGCCTCCAGGCCGCCCGAGATGCCTTCTACTGCGGCCCCATCGCCAGGCAGTTCGTCGAATCCACGAAGGCCGTCGGCGGTATCTTCACCATGGACGACCTCGCCAACTACCACAGCAAGTTTGCCGAACCCGTCACCACCACGTTCAACGGCCACCAGGTCTGGGGACAGGACACCTGGACCCAGGGCCCAATGCTGATGCAGGCCCTGAACATCCTGGAGAACTTCGACCTCCGCGCTATGGGACACAACAGCCCCGCCTACATCCACACCGTGGCGGAAACGCTCAAGCTGTGCTTCGGCGACCGCGAGGCGTTCTACGGCGATCCCGACTTCGCCACCGTTCCAATCGACGGCCTGCTCTCCAAAGAGTATGCCGCCGAGCGTGCCCAGCTCATAGATCCAGAGGGCGCGTATCCCGCGCAGCCCCAGCCGGGCGACCCGTGGAAATACTCCAAGCTCAGCGGCAAGACCGCTCCTCAGGTCATGGCGGAACCCATCTACACCGGCCCCGACTCATCGGCCGATGACGGCACGACCCACGTTTCCGTCCTGGACAAGCGCGGCAACCTGGTGTGCGGCACCATCAGCGGCGGCTCCTTCTCCAAGTCGGTGTTCTTCCCCGAGCTTGGCGCCTGCCCCAGCACCCGCATCGAGATGTTCAACTGCGAGCCGGGCCATCCCAACGTCGTGGAACCGGGCAAGCGTCCGCGCACCACGCTGGTCAACTACATCGTCGCCGAAGACGGCCAGCCCGTCATGACCGTCGGCTGCCCCGGCGGCGACAACCAGGTGCAGGGCAACCTCCAGCTCATCCTGAACTCGCTGGTCTTCGGCATGGACCCGCAGCAGGCTGTTGAGGCTCCACGCTTCGCCACCGCCAGCAACGTCAACTCCTTCTACCCCCACGTCTATTACCTCGGACAGCTCGACCTTGAGGACGGCATACCGGAACGCACCGCCGACGCCCTGCGCGCTTTCGGACACAAAATCTACCGCACTGCCAACTGCGGCCTCGGCGCAACCGTATCGGCCCGCGACCCCAAGACCCGTTCCCTCAGCACCGGCGCCGACCCCCGCCGCGCCTGCTACGCCCTGGCCCTCTAGCCACAACTCTCGCGCATACGGCTCGTTATCATCGAGTCACTCATCCAGGTGGAGGAATCCAGTTATGGACATCGGAGTTACCGCCCGGGCTTCCAGCAATTCGGTTGACCCGGCAGAATTGGCAAAGCGCGCCGAGGAACTGGGGTTTGAGTCGTTCTGGCTCCCCGAGCATCCCATCCTTCCCGTGCATACCACCTCCCGCTACGGTGGCACGCCCGACGGCTCAATACCGCCCTCGATGGCCGACATTGGCGATCCGCTCATCGCCCTGTCGATGGCGGCGGCCGTCACCAGCACAATCAAGCTCGGCACCGCCATCAGCCTGGTGCCGGAGCACAACCCCCTGATGCAGGCCAAGCAGATCGCTACGCTGGACAAGTTCTCCAACGGCCGGTTCCTGTTCGGCATCGGCGCCGGCTGGTTGCAGGAAGAAACCGAGATCATGGGCGGCAACTTCCTCCGGCGCTGGGGCCAGACCCGCGAGGCCATTCTGGCCATGAAGGAACTCTGGACCAAGGACGAGGCGGAGTTTCACGGGACGTTCTTCGATTTCCCAGCAGTCAAGTGCTCACCCAAGCCGGTGCAGCAGCCGCACCCTCCGGTATTCCTGGGCGGCTACGCGGCCAACGTATTCAAGCGCGTGGTGGCCTGGGGCGACGGCTGGATGCCCGTGCGCGTAACCGAGGAGCAGGTGCGGGCCGGCCGCGCCACCATGGACGAGTTGGCCGAAGCCGCCGGCAGAGATCCCAGCGAAATACAACTGATTGTCTCCAACGTCACCCCCGACCGCGAAGTCATCGCCGGATACGAGGCAGCCGGCGCCAACCGCGTAACGGTAGCCCTGCCACCGGACGCCGGCCTCAACGGCCTGGAAGAGCTGGAACGCCTGGCGGAGCAAGTCATAGGCTGATGCCGTCCGGGGAAGATCATTCGCCGTCCGTCGGCCCCCGCGCCTGGTCGCTCATGCGCGGCCGCGTGGATGGCGAGCGCTGGGCCAGCAATCACGCCGAACCCCAAGAGCTCATCGCCTGGGCCGACATCGGCGACTTCGAGCACTACATGGGCCAGATGCCCTTCCTCTACGACAACGCCAGGGCGGTCGAGTTCTACGAGGCCGCCCGATCCGATGCGGCAACCACGGGCATGACCTTCACCCACCGGGAATACGCCGGCGGTTTTCTCCAATCGGTGTACGAAACGCTGCGAGCGAAACTGGGCCTGGACCCATAGCGTAGTCGTATGAATCCCCGAGCGACGACGTAGCGTTGTAGGGGCGAGGCGCGCCTTGCCCCTACGGCGATGACGGTATCCGTCAACGAGCGCCCTAGACCGACGTGGCATCGGGCGGCGCCGGCCCGCGCTCCAGCAGTTCCAGCCAGTTGCCGTCCGGGTCCTGCATGTAGCAGCCCTTGCGCGCCGCCGGATACACCGGGTTGGGCCGCTCTGCCGGCGGGCTGACGAAACGGACGCCCTTCGCCGAAAGTTCCTCGTAAAAGGCGTCCAGATCGTCCACCATCACGCCCAGGTGGGTGGCTCCCACCTGGAAACGCTCCGGCATTTCAACTGCCACTCCCGGCGGGTTCAGATACTGGATCAGCTCCACCGAGTGGCGCATATCCCCCGGCCCCAGGTACACGATGTGCAGCCGCGCGTCGGGATACCCAACCAGCTCCGATATGAACTCGCCCTCCAGTATCTGGTCCCGCTCGATGTTCAGCCCCAGCAGGTCCCGGTAAAAGGCCAGGGCACGTTCCATGTCGCTGACCACGAAACCCGTGTGGTTCATCCATTGGACTTCCATAGCTGCGAACCTCTACCCCAGGAAACGATCAATCAGCACTACCGCAGCGCCTACGGCAACGACAAGACTGCCCAGTCGGATCAGCAGTCGCGTTTCCATGTGGGCCAAGTCCGCTTTGGTAGCGTAATATTGCAACTCGTTCCGCAGATTGCTCACATCGGCCTTGGTAGCCGGGCTGTCATCCATTGACGCCAATTGCATTTCTCCAGTAGCACATATATGTCAAGCATTATAACAGCAAATTAGAGTGGCAATCTCGTTGTCTGGGGGACGGCGTAGGGCTATCGCATATGAAATTCCAGCCCCGTCACTCCGGCGAAAGCCGGAGTCCAGACGCAGCCAAAGGCTTCATTTCCGCAACGAAACCGACTATTTAGGCCGCTGGATTCCCGCTTTCGCGGGAATGACGGTGATTAATAGTTCATATGCGATAGCCCTGGGGGACGGCGTATCCAATAATGGGATTGCCACGCTGCGCTCGCAATGACAGTTTGGCGGGAGCGTTACCGTCCTTCCTTCACGTAATCGGCGCACTTCTCGCCGATCATGATGGTGGTGGCGTTGGTGTTGGCGCGGATGCAGTCGGGCATGATGGATGCGTCGGCCACCCGCAAACCCTGCACTCCCTTCACCTTGAGATGCTGGTCAACCACGGCCAGCGGGTCCGAGTCCGGGCCCATCTTGCACGTGCCGGAGATGTGGTGCGACGTGCCCGAGTTCTTGCGCAGCCAGTCGTCCAGCAGTTCGTCGGAGGCCAGTTCCTCGTCGGAAGGCATCAGCCGTTCCTGGATCAGGTCGGAGAACGGAGGCTTTTCCGCCATGCGCACGCCGAGGCGAATCGCCTCGCGCATCCGTCGCAGGTCCTCGGGTTCCTGGTAGTAGTTGTAGTTCAGGTTGGGCTGCACGTGCGGGTCGGTGGATTGAAGCGTCAGTTCACCCTGGCCGAGCGCCAGTTGCAAGCTTGCGCCCATGCCGATGTAGTTCAGGTCCTCGTCGATGGCGACGTGGGCCGGCCGGTGCTCGCTGGTCATCAGGTTGGGGCTGAGCTGCATGTCGTTGCGCAGGTCGGAACCCTCCACGGTGTAGCGCAGGCCCACCTGGATCACCGGCGCCTGCACGTCCGGCTTCTCGCCTTTGGCCAGGTACAGCACTGACGCGGCGGGATGGTCGCGCAGATTCTTGCCCACGCCCGGCGAGTCGTGCACCACGGGAATGCCCATGCTGCGCAGATGCTCCGCCGGCCCCACGCCGGATAGCATCAGCAACTGCGGCGACGCCACGGCCCCGCTGCTCACGATGATTTCGTCAGCCTCTACCGTGAAGACTTCGCCGCCACTCTCGGCCTCGATGCCTACGGCCCGGTTGCCGTCGAACAGGATACGCCGGGCGGTCACGCTGCCCCGGATGGTCAGGTTCAGCCGGTGGCGGGCGATGTCCAGGTAGTTTATGGCCATGCTCATGCGCACGCCGTCGATGGTGTTGCGCGCCCGCGGTGAGACGCCGGTGGATTCGGGGTGGTTCTGGTCCTCATCGCGCGGGAAGCCCTCGTCCAGGCAGGCCCGCTCGAACGCCACCGAGTGAGGCAGCCATTCGTTGCGCGGGGCGCGGCGCACCGGAACCGGCCCGTCCGAGCCGTGGAAGTCGTCGCCGCCGAAGTCCAGGTCCGTCTCCAGCTTGTTGAAGTACGGCAGCACGCGGGTGAAGCTCCACTCGTCGTTGCCCCATTCCGCCCAGCGGTCGTAGTCCTCCGGGATGCCGCGGAACAACACCTGCCCGTTCACCGCGCTGGACCCTCCCGTGGCCTTGCCCCGGGGAATCACCAGTTCCGTCTGGTCGTCGGTGATCTTGGCGGTGTAGCCCCAGTTGTGCGGCCCATACGCCGACAACCACACGTTGTTGCCCATCTTCAGGTCTTCCGGCAAATGCTCGAACACCGGGTAGTCCGGCCCCGCCTCCAGCAGCAGCACCGTGCGGTCCGGGTCTTCCGACAGCCGGCTGGCGATGGTGCACCCGGCGGACCCGCCGCCCACTACGATTACGTCATACTTCATGCTTGGCCTCCCTTCTCACAAGAATCTAACCGCAAGACATTGCGCGTTCATTCGACCGGCCCAATAATACCCAAGAACGGATACTCCGCATAGCATCAACGCCAACCAGGAGGTGAACCCATGCCAAAGCTGGAACTGAACGGCGAACGGTTCCACTACCACGTGGACGACTATTCCGATCCCTGGAGTTCGGCTGATCACGTCCTGCTCCATCATTCCGCCGGCGGCAACCTGCACCGCTGGCGGCCCTGGGTTCCCACGCTGGCCCGCCGGCATCCAACGCTCCGTTTCGACATGCGCGGCCACGCCGGCACCACGTCCCGCTCCGACTCCCCCTTCGTCATCACCGAGTTGGCCGCCGACATCGCCCGGGTGATGGACGCGCTGGGAGTCGAAAAAGTCCACCTCGTTGGCGCATCCGCCGGCGGCATTGTGAGCCTCCAATTCGCCCACGACTTCCCCGACCGCCTGCACAGCCTCACCCTGGTGGCGTCAACCCCGCGTCTCGCTCAGATGGGCGCCGACATGGACGCCAGCGGCTGGGGCGACACGCTGCGCACGGAGGGCACTCGCGCCTGGCTGCTGTCCGATACCGACAAGCGGTTCGGCCCCGACACTCCCCGCGAGGTGATCGACTGGTACGCCGACGAGGGGGCGAAAACCGAGGCATCGGCGGTATTGGCTCTGCAGGCCTGCCTGCTGGCGGCCGACCTCGCCCCGCTGCTGCCACGCATCAACGTGCCCACGCTGATCCTCGCCGCCCGCCGCGACCCGATAACCCCGTTGGAGGCCCAGCAACTGATGGCCCGGATGATGCCCAACGCCACGCTGGAGGTATTCGACGGCGTGGGCCACAACATGAAAGTGGAGATCCCGGACACCCTCGCCGGCAGAACCCTGGAGTTCGCGGCCAGCGTCAGATCCGGCAATACGTGATTTCGATACCGACGTGATCGACGCTGCATTGCTCGCGGTGTTAGCATGACCGAAGGTTGACAATTGCCGACAGCGAAGACAACCCAAACGCACCGGAGGATCAGCGCATGACAGGGAACGGCTTGGACTATTCCGCGCTCTTCAACAGGGACCTGCCCCCACCGTCGGGCCCATGGGAAGGCCACCCCAAGTACAATTTCATCGGCGGACACAGCGATCCCGACATGGTCCCCACCGAGGAATTTATTGAGTCCGCCGCCCGGGTGTTCCGCGGCGACCCGCGCAACATTTCCATGTACAACTATTCCGGCGGCCCGCAGGGCATCCTGCCGCTGCGCCGGTTCCTGGTGGACAAGCTCGCCAGGCACCGGGGAATCTACACCAATATCGACGACGTTCTGATCACTTCCGGCTCCGGCCAGGGGATCGAATTGATCAACGAAATCCTGTTGGAGGAGGGCGACACCGTAATCGTTGAAGCGTTCAGCTTTTCCGGCGCCCTGGGCAACCTGCGACGCCGCAAAGTGAACTTCGTCGGCATCGAGCTGGACCAGGACGGCATGCGCATGGACCACCTGGCCGAGGTTCTGGACGACCTGCGCGGCAAAGGCGTGCGGCCCAAGTACATCTACACGATCCCCACGCTGCAGAACCCCACGGGCACCGTGCTCACCCTGGAACGACGACGGCGGCTGCTGGAATTGAGCGCGGAGTACGGCGTCCCGATATTTGAAGATGAATGCTACGCGGACCTGATTTTCGAAGGCGAATACGAAAACGCGATCCGGTCCATGGACGACACCAACCGGGTGCTGCACATCGGCTCGTTTTCCAAAACCCTGGGGCCGGGCACGCGGCTGGGCTACGTGGTGGCGCCGTGGGACGTGATGAGCCGGCTGCTGTCCCGCAAGAACGACGCCGGCACCGGCGTCATGGACCAGATGATTGTCGGAGACTATTTCACGAACCACTACGACGAGCACATCCTGGAAACACGCGCCGCTCTGAAACGGAAATGCGACACACTCAGCAGCGCGCTCCGGGAATCCTTCGGGCCAAGTATCGACTTCGAGGTACCCCGGGGCGGGATGTACCTGTGGGTGAAGCTTCCGCCGGGGGTTGATTCGCGAGACCTGGCCGGGCCGGCGCTTCGGGAAGGCATCGCGTTCAACCCCGGGCCGGACTGGTCAGCGGACCCCGACGCAGCCGCCAACTACATCCGACTCTGCTTCGCGCTCCCCTCCGAAGCGGAAATCTGGGAGGGCGTCGAAAAGCTGGCCGAGGTGTTCCGACGGGAAGGCGCGCTGCCCTGACCTGGCGCGCTCCTGACCTGGCAGACTCCTGACCAATCAATTGCGACTTCCGACAAGGAGAGCGAGCGCTATGGCCAACGCCTTCGGCAAGATAATCGCCAACGTGGAGCGGCTGCACCGCCTGATGGACGAGGAGGGTGTTGCGGCCATCGTAGCCCGCTCCGGCAAGAACTTCACCTACCTGGCCGGCTTCGCTTACCCCGGCACCTTGGCGCGGCACCTGGAGTTTCCCGATTCACCCCGTGAGGTGCTGCTGGTGTGGCCGCGCGCGGGCGAGCCGGCGCTGGTGCTTAACTCCTACGCCGCGCCCCTGGCCCAGCGCGATTCGTGGCTGGAACATATCGAGGTGGTGGACGACTACGCTGAATCCCCCTACGAACGGGCCGCCAGCGTGCTGCGGCAACTTGGCTTGGCCGAGGACACCATCGGGTTCGAGAAGAGCTATGTCAGCGCGAACCGGTGGGAGGAGATCGGCAACCTGCTGCCCAATGCGCGCATCGTGGATTGCGCCGACTTGATGGACCGGGTGCGCTGGATCAAGACACCCGAGGAAGTGGCGGCCCTGGAAGCCGGCGCCAAACTGCTGGACGAAGCTTACCTGGAGGTGCTGCCCACCGTCCGGCCCGGCGACACCGAACGGCTGGTGCATAGCCGCATCGTCGAGAGCTGCCTGCGCCGGGGAGCCAACTGGGCGCATGGCATCCTGAACTCAGGCCGCAACACGGTGGGCTATGGGGGCGAAAGCGACCTGGCTTTTGAGGCCGGAGACATCATCCGCAACGATTACGTCGCCTATCTCAACGGCTATCCCGGCCACCAGTCCCGCACCGTCTGCGTGGGCCAGCCCTCAGACGAGCAGATGCGGACTTATCAAATCGTCCTGGACATTTACCGCGCCACCATCGACCGCTGCGTCCCCGGAGCGCGCACGGCGGACATTTATCACTTCGCCAACGACAGCTTCCACCAGGCCGGCTTCCAGGGCAACGTGGCGCTGGCCGGGCACGGCGTGGGCCCGTGGTGGCACCAGCAGGAGCCGTACATGGTGCCATCCAGCAACCGCGTCCTGGAAGAGGGCATGGTGGTAGCCCTGGAACCCCACATCGGCCCGGTATGGCACTTGCAGGATATGGTGGTCGTAACGGACGGCGCGCCGAGGCTGCTGTCGCCCCTGATTAGCACGGACGAAATGCTGGTGGCGGGGTAGGAAAGGGAAGCCGGAGAGGCGTTCTTGACGAAAATGATGGTTAGTCGTACACTGACTTTGCGTCTAGGAGGAGTCGCCAAGCGCCTCCCCTCGAGGACATGTCCTCGACCCTAGTCGCTTTTTTTCGGAGGGTACTATGCGACTCTGTTACATTGACGAGTCAGGCACTCCCGACATTCCGGGTAATACCTCCCACTACATTTTAGCGGGCCTATCGGTGCCTGACCAATTTTGGCAAAATCATCATCGTCAACTAGAAGCGATCAAAACAAGGTATGGTTTGGCGGACGCGGAGATCCATGTGGCTTGGATGATGAGGCCATATGTTGAACAGCAGGGGATAGTGGGCTTTGAAGCGATGCCATATAGTCAGCGCCGATCTGAGATTATCCGAGCACGCACTGCGGAACTGCTCAAAATACAAAAGGAAAACAACAAACGTTACAAGCAGGTCCGGAAAAACTACCGTCAAACAGATGCATACATCCATTTGACGTTGGCAGAAAGACAAAGGCTCGTAAAGGAGCTGGCAAATCTCATTTCAGGTTGGGGCGTCGTTAGGCTCTTCGCCGAATGTATAGACAAGGTGCACTTTGATCCCACAAGAACTAGGCAAACGGTTCACGAACAAGCCTTTGAGCAGGTGGTCTCTCGTTTCGAACGTTATCTTCGGAACTTAGGGCCTGAATTTGGGTTGCTTGTCCATGACAATAACCCGACTTATGCCAAAAGACATACGGATCTAATGAGAACGTTCCTCCGGGGAGGAACACTGTGGACCGACGTTGAACGCGTCATTGAAACCCCTCTATTTGTTGATAGCCAACTGACAGGAATGATTCAGTTGGCCGACCTGTGCGCATACGCACTAAGAGCCTATCCTAATAACCCTGCGGCCCTGAGGGTGATGAGGGCGCAAGCGAAAT
>JAPPCX010000105.1 GCA_028875655.1 Chloroflexota bacterium
GCCGCATCCTGTCCACTGGCTGACGTGATCATTACACGCCAATGCCAAGATACAACGTGGTGAACTTGCGGGCCTCGTACCATCAGGAAGCCGAGGAGATGGTGGCCCGGTTGACGGAAGACCTGGGGATAACCCGCGTCGCCGTGATGTATCAGAACGACTCCTACGGCCAGTCCGGGCTGGACGGCGTGACTGACGCGCTGGCGAAGCGCAACCTGGCGCCGGTGGCGTCCTGGTACTACCAGCGCAACTCCGACGCGGTTAAGGCCGCCGTCTTCAACATCGTGGAAGCCAATCCGGAAGCGGTCATCATGATCGGCGCGTATGCTCCGGTCGCCAAGGCGATTACCGTGGCTCGCGAGGACATAGACCCCATTTTTATGGCGGTCTCCTTTGTGGGCAGCAACGCACTGGCCCAGGAATTGGGGCCTGATGGCGCCGGCGTTTATGTCACCCAGGTAGTGCCGCTACCCGATGACACCGGCGTTCCCGTAGTCGCCGCTTATCGCGCCGCGCTACAGGCCTTGGACGCTAATGCCGTGCCGGGGTTTGTCTCTTTGGAGGGCTACCTGGCCGGGCGACTGGCGATTGTGGGCCTTGAACAGTGCGGCCGGGACGTGAGCCGGGACTGTTTTCTCAACGCGCTCCGCAACTCCGGGACGATTGACCTGGAAGGGATGACGCTCCAATACGGCCCGGGAGACAACCAGGGATCCGACGCGGTGTTCGTAACCGTGATCGGAGATGACGGGAACTACCACCTGGTCAGCAGCCTGACAGGAGCGCGGTGATGACACAACCACGCATTACTGCGCCCTTGCTCATTGGCACTTTGGGCGCACTGGCAATAATCATAGCTTCGGCAGTGGTCGGCTGGCTGGTCATCGACAATCTGGAGGCTCAGAACCGGAGCATCCGCGACGCCGAGATTCTGTCGGACGCAGCGGCGATAACCAGGCTCTCGACTACCCTGTCGTCAACCGCAGCCGTGCCAACCAACGCCCGGATGAGTCCCGAAAGCTTGGCGGAGACCGGAGCCGCCATCGCCGGCAATGAGGCCGATCTGGCCGAACGGCTGACGGCCCTGGAAGGCCGGGGTTATGACGACCGTGTGGCGCGGATACGTGAGCAGGTTGCCCTGCTGACGGCTAATGTAGCGCAGATTGAGGATGAGCGACCCGCCCTGTTGGAAGCCATCCTTTCCGGGGAGCGCAGTTGGCAGGGGCTCCTATTCTCCACCAACCGGAAACTCCTGCCGGCCATCGGTTCGAGCCTGGACAACCAGTTCTACTACATGATGACGGGCCGAAGCGATTTCAGGGATGCCGGGCCGGAGGCTTCCGGCGCTCTGTCCGAAGCGGAGTATCTTCGCTACTGGCACCTGGCCACGTTGCTGGAATGGACGTTCAGCGCGCACCGGAGCCTGCTGGCGGCGAATCTCAGCAGCCAGGCCGACCCGACGCTGTTAGCCAGCAACGAAGAGAGTTTCGACACCGCGGCCCAACGCATGGAGCGCAGCATCGCGTACCTTGCGGAGCAGGGCGGGCCCGACTTGCATCCTGAGGTGATTCCTCTCTCCAACCGGCTGTTGGCCGCCGGCGCCGGGGAGAACAGCACCCTGGACGCCATGCGGCTGCGGGCGTCTATGGTAACGCGAGAGCGCGATCTGATTGCGGCCAACCGGCAAATTCTGGCCCGGCTGCAAGGCGAAGTGAACGGCCTGGTTGCGGAGGTCAGCCGGAGCGCGGTTACCGCTGCGGCTCAGCAAGAACGGGCTGCGTCCAACGGGCGCATTATCATCCTGGTAATAGGCCTCGTGGGAATAATTGGAACGCTGCTCGTCGCCGGTTACTCCGGCTTCAAGTCGCAGCGGCGCGTATCCATGCCCCTGGCCATCAGCGTGTTGGGCGCACTGTCAATAATCATCGCCTCCGCGGTGGCCGGCTGGCTGGTCATCGACAATCTGGAAGGCAAGAAACCGGGCAGCGGCGACGTTGACGTACTGGCCGCCGCGGCAGCGGTAACTCAACTCTCCGGTACGCTGGCGTCAACCGCAGCCGTCCCGACCAGCGCGAGGATGACAGCCGAGAGTGTAGCGGCGGACAGGGCCTCCATCGCCAGCAATGAGGCTGAGCTGGCCGGCCGGCTGACGGATCTGGAGGGTATGGGCTACGATGAGAGCGTAGAGCGCATACGTCAGCAGGTTGACCGGCTGACAACCAACGTGTCGCGAATTGCGGATGGACGGCCCGCTTTGTTGGAGGCCATGCTCCGCGGGGAACGGAACTGGCAGGAGCTCAGCGTATCCACCAATTATGAGCTCTTTCCAGCCATCGGTTCGAGCCTGGACAACCAGTTCTACTACATCATGACGGGCAGGAGTGACGTCAGGGATACTGCGCCGGCGGGCATGGCTACTTTGTCCGAAGAAGAGTTCCTTCGCTACTGGCACATGGCCGCGCTGATGGAGTCGGCGTCAACCGGTTACTGGACGCTGGATTTCGCCAACCGGTTGACCATCCCGACGCTAACGTCGCGGGTCGAAGAGACCTTCGATACCGCGGCTCAGCGCATGGAGCACAGCATCGCGTATCTTGCGGAGAACGGCGGGCCCGACCTGAATCCTGAGGTTATCACCCTGTCCAGCCGGCTGCTGGCGGCGGAGAGCAGCACACTGCAAGCCATGAAGTTGAGAACATCCATGGTGGCGCAAGAGCGTCGGCTGGCTGGCGCCAACCGGGGAATCACGACCGGGCTGCAGGCGGAAATAGACGGCCTGGTGGCAGAGGTCAGGCAAAGCTCGGCGGCGGCGGCGGGCCGGTATGGACAGGCTGCGTCCAACGGTCGCATTATAATCCTGGTCATTGCCATCGTCGGGGTCATTGGAACCCTGCTGGTCGCCGGCTACCATAGTGTCAGGAGTTCGCAGGGCAGCGAGGCTTAGATTTCAATGCCCGTGCTATGGAGGAAGATTTGTGAGACACATTGATGTTCATGCCCACCTGGCGCCGCAGGTGCTGTGGAATGCCTTCGAGCAGGGGCAGGACTGGCATGGCATGCGCCACGAAGCCCGTGGCGACCAGGAATTCATCGTCGGAAACGGCAAGCGGATCCTGATCAACTCGCCGAAGATCCGCTACACCCCCGAACAACGGCTGGCCGACATGGACGCCGAGGGCACGGACGTGCAGGTGGTCTCCATCCACACGCCCTTGTTCCCCTACCACTGGGACACGACGGAAGCGATCCAGGCATCCCGAGAGGTGAACGACGAGATAGCCGGCATGACGCAACGCTGGCCCGACCGGTTCGCCGGCCTGGCCACCCTGCCGGCCCACGACGTTGACGCCGCCATCGACGAGCTGGAGCGCGCCGTCAAGGCGCTGGGCCTCAAAGGCGCGGAACTGGACATGGTGGTCAATGGCCTCAACTGGGACGAGCCACAATTTCTGCCGCTGTTCAAGGCCGCCGAGTCCCTCGGCGCCCTGCTGTTCTTCCACCCTCAGCCGCAGGACAACCTGGTGGCCACGGACCGGACGCTGAAGTACGGCCTGCCCAACAGCGTGGGCGTCGTCATGGAAGACGCTCTGTTGGTGGCCACCCTGATCTGCGGCGGCATCCTGGATGAATGCCCCAACTTGAAGGTGTGCATCGCCCACGGCGGCGGAGGCGCCTGCTTCGCCATGGGCCGGGTGGATCACGGATGGAAAGTGCGCCCGGAAGCGCGGGTGAACATCCTTAAACCGCCCAGCGCGTACCAGGACCGGATGTACTACGACTTTCTGACTGGCAGCGAGGCCGGCCTGCGCTTCCTCATCGACACCGTGGGCGCCGACCGGGTGGTTATCGGGAGCGACTGGCCCTTTGTGGGTTGGGACCCGTCGCCCGGCGGGTGGCTGGAAGGGCTGACATCCCTCACGCAGGATGAGAAAGAGAAGGTTTCGTGGAAAAACCTGGAGGCGTTGCTGGGCATCTAACCCGCGCCGGCGGCCCGACAAAGTAGAACCGCCCCTCAGTTGGGGCGGTTCGCGTTGACAAAAGATTGGCACCGGCGGCAGGAATCGAACCCACACTTTCGGTTTTGGAGACCGATGCGCTACCACTACACCACGCCGGTACGTTGCAGATATTTTAGCAACCGGGCACTCGCCGCGCAACCGGCCGGTCCGGGTTACACCAGTTGCGGAGCGGCGTGAGCAACCGCGCTGCGTCCGATGTGGCCCAGGTATTCCTGGATGTTCAGCACCTGTATGGTGTTGGTGGTGCCGGTGACTCCCGTCATGAAGCCGTGGACCAGCGTTACCACGTCGCGCTCCGAAACCATGCCGGTTGCCATTGCTGCGTCCACCAAGAGGGTGACCAACTTGGCGACATCGGGTTCCGCCGGTATCACGCCCTTGGGGTTGAGGCCCCACGCCATGCAGACCCGGCGCTGGACGGCGGCGTCGTGGGAGAAGACGATGATGTCGTTTTCCGGGCGGAACCTTGCCATCTCAAAAGCTGCCCGACCGGTGCTGGTAATCACGATTGGTTTAGCGTTCAACGATTTGGTGAGTTGGTTGGCGCCCCAGGTCACTGCCTGCGTCTGGTTGGTCTGGGGAAACTCGGTGTAGTAGTCATACATGGTTTCGGCCTGGACGATAGCGGCATCCGCGATGCGGACCGCCTCCACCGGGTACGCGCCGACGGCGATTTCGTCGGACAGCAGAATCGAATCGCAGCCGTCCAGCACCGCGTTGGCGATGTCGGACACCTCGGCGCGGGTCGGCGTCGGCGAGTTCACCATGGAACGCAGCATCTGGGTAGCCACCGAGGAGATGCGGCCGGCCATGTTGGCGCGGGTCACCATGTTCTTCTGGATGACCGGTACTTCCTCCATGGGCATCTCCACGCCCAGGTCGCCGCGGGCGACCATGATGCCATCCACTTCTTCGAGAATATCGTCCAGGTTGTTGATGCACTCCCGGCGCTCCAGCTTGGCCATCACCGGAGCCTGGCTGTTGAGCTGATTGAGGTAGGCGCGGGCATAGCGCACGTCCTCGCCGGTCCGCACGAAGGAGAGCGCGACCCAGTCAACTTCCTGCTCAACGCCGAACTGCAACGCGACCTTGTCGCTTTCGGTGATCACGGGCATGTCGATGGCAACGTCGGGCAGATTGACGCCTTTGTAGGAAGAGAGGTTGCCGCCGTTCCTCACCTGCGTCTTGATCTCCAGGTCATCGGAAACGTCCAGTACTTCCAGGCACACCGTGCCATCGGAGAGGTACACCAAGTGGCCCGGGCGCAGGCTCGCGAGAATGGAGGGCTCCGGGAAGGGCAGCCGATCCGGAGTATCCGCGCTGGCCTCGTTGACGATGGATATGCGGTCGCCGAAGTTGAGCTGGATG
Organism: Chloroflexota bacterium; assembly: GCA_028875655.1. Classification (GTDB taxonomy): domain Bacteria; phylum Chloroflexota; class Dehalococcoidia; order Lucifugimonadales; family UBA3495; genus Bin87. Next base: position 5,388 of record JAPPCX010000105.1, read on the forward strand.
GCGTCGGCCATGTGCCCCAGGCGGAACTTGTTGCCGCCCAGATCCTGCAAGACCGCGACCGGTCGGTTGTGCCGTTCCGAAGCGGCGCGCACGCTGGCGATGACTTCAGCATGTTCTTCCAGCGTCCCGTGAGAGAAGTTAAGCCGGGCCACGTCCATGCCGGCGGCGACGAGCCGATCGAGTGTTTCCGGAGACCGGGAGGCCGGTCCGATGGTGGCGATAATCTTGGTTTTCCGCATGACCAATCCCCTTGTCCGAGCCTGCTTCGAGTTTTGTTATGTTTCGTTCCAGCGCATTATAACCATTATCGCACGACGGAACAGCGGCATCGGGATAAGCGAAAGGGCGGGTTTTGAGCCCGCCCCGAAATGCAGTCGTATCCGTGAGTTAGCGACCCTGGCGAGTCTCCTCATAGGCCTGGGTGGCGCGTTCCAGCCCAGCGCGGCGGTTGACCTGCAAGGTATCGCGCAGATCGGAAGCCCACTGCTGCGAGGTCTGGATGCCGGTCAAGGTGCCCTGGAACTGGGGCATGACATAGCGAGCCATCAGCTCGTAGGAGTGATGGAGCTTGTCTCGGGGCGCCCAGTCTTCCACGCGGACCAGCATCCCGCCGAAACCGCCGGACAGTTCCTGCAACTCGTGGATGCGCTGGATGCAGTCGTCGGGCGTGCCGACAATCCATTGCTTGTTGTCGGTCATAAAATCGACAATCTGATCCCGGGGCACGTCGGGAACCTCGTGGCCAAGGGTGTTTCCGAAGTACTCGGTGACCACGCGGGCGGAACCCTCGCGGATATCTTCCTGCGCTTCCTTCTTGGACTCGGCCAGGTGGACGCCGACGGAAAGACGCCACTCGGAACGCTTGACCGTCTGCCCGTGCTCGGCGGCGGTCTCCTCGGCAATGGCCCACTGGTCCTTCAGGCTGGTGGAGCGCACCATGTCGCGGGGAACGCTGAGGGAGATGACGCCGGCGCCGTGCTTGCCGGCCGTGGTCACGCCGGCCGGCGACTGCACCGAGGCCACAACCAGCGGGAACGGCTGCTGGTAAGGACGGAGTTGCAGGTGGGCGTCGTGCAGCTCGAACCAGTCCGACTTGTAGGTGTAGGGTTCCGGACTGTCCATCAGACGCTTAATGACGCCCAGGGATTCGTCCATCATCTCGCGCTGGCGGGCCGGGTCGATGCCGAACATGTAGGCGTCGGAGGCTAGCGCGCCAGGGCCGACGCCAAGCATCACGCGGCCCCGGGTCAGGTGATCGAGGAGCACCATGCGGTTGGCCACCATGTAGGGATGGTGGTAAGGCAGGCTGACAACGCCGGTGCCCAGGCGCAGGTTGCGGGTGCGCTCGGCGGCGGTGGCCATGAACACTTCGGGGGAGGCGATGGTTTCCCAGCCGGCGCTGTGGTGCTCACCAATCCAGGCTTCATCAAAACCCAGGTGGTCCAGCCATTGCAGCAGTTCAAGGTCGCGCTCCAGGGCCAGGGTCGGGTTTTCGCCCACCCGGTGGAAAGGGGCCATGAATACGCCGAATTTCATACGCGCCGGGACGGACATCGGTTGCCTCCTCTGGTCCTCAACTGTTCGGGGAGTAGTGCGCCATTCTAACACGCAGGGCATAAGGCGCAACCGGAAAGACTGCGGGCCGTCGCAGTCCGTTCGCTTGACGCGCAGGCCGCAACATCGCAGAATGACAACAGGACAACGACGGGGGACAACGGAATGGTTACCGCAAAGGAACACTTCTCCGGCCAAGCTGCGCCGGAACTGCTGGCAGCGATGCGCAGCATAGCCCAGGCGGAAGGCCGCGACTTTGAGGCCGCGCTGGAAGACGCTATGCAGGAGTACATCGCTAGTCGGCAAGATACGAAGGTACAGCCCGAGGCCATGGCTCATTTCCAGGCCAGCCTAGAGCGCAACCGGGAACTTTATGAGTTGCTGGCACAATGAGCCGCAACTTTAACCCCCCACCACCGCGCTCCGCCGCTCCACCATCACCGTGTCCCGCCACTCGCCGTTGAGCATCGCCACCCGTTTACGGCGGCCCAGGACGCGAAAGCCGCAGGCCAGGTGGATGGCGATGCTGGCCTGATTTTCGGGGAAGATGCTGCTCTGCAAAGTCCAGAATCCCGCAGCCTCGGACTCTGCGACGAATTCTGTCAGCAGGAGCTTGCCTATGCCCCGGCCTCGTTGCCTCGCGTCCACGTAGATGCTGTGCTCAGCGACTCCGGCATAGCAGGCGCGGCCCGACGCCGGCGAAAGGGCGGCCCAGGCCACTACCTCGTCGCCGGCCCTCGCGACCAGGCGGCATCCGGCATGGTGGTTTCGATTCCAGGTTTCCCAAGCCGGCGGTTCGGTCTCGAAAGTGGCGTTGCCGGTGGCAATGCCTTCGGCGTAGATGCGCCGGACGGTGGGCCAATCCCCGGGCAGCATCGCGCCTATCGTAATTTCCGCCATTGACTAACGGGTGCGGATCTGCGGTGTGAGCAAACCGATTTGCAGGGACGGAGGCAGGTTGTTGCGGGTGACCTGCATTCGCCCCTGGGGTTGCAACGATCCATCGGCCACCCCGAGTTCGCGCAGAAACGCGCTGGGGTCTGCCGGCTGGATTTCCGACGACTCACCCGGCCCACGGTAGTGCATGGGAATCAGCCAGCGGGCATCTAACTGCTGCGCGGTCTGATTGACGGCGCGGTGGGACAGCAGGTTGCACTCCTCTCCGCCGGCCGGCGCCAGCACCACGTCGGCGGGGCCGATGAGGTCGATCTGCTGCGCGGTCAAGGGCCTGGCGATGTTGCCCAGGTGGCACACGCTGATCCCGTCAATGGCAATGGTGTACGCGACGTTGCGTTGACTGCGGGCAGCGCCCTCGGGCAGCCCGGTCATCACCGCGCGGATGGTTACGCCCTGAAATTCGTACTCGCCTGGAGTATTGAAAATGCGGGCGTTGCCGTCGATGTCGGCGGGATTGTTGTGCATCGCGTCGTCGTGGCTTACGGTGACCCCCGCCACGTCGATGATCTGGCGCGGATCGATCTGTATGCCTGACCCCCCGGTGGCCGCGTAGGGGTCGGTTATGATGGACAACCCGGTCGTGGCCGAGCGGAGCCGAAAAGAGGCATGTCCAAGCCAGTAAATATCCATCCCGCGTATCCTCGTCATTCCCGCTTTCGCGGGAATCCGGATCCGTTGCCAGGAGGGACGATGAACCGGTCCAGCAAGGCCCACCCAGCCGGCACAACCAGGCTTGCCGCAACTAACTTGACGAGATCCCCGGGTATGAACGGGAGCAGGCCGCACTGCCAGACATCGCCGCAGCCCCAGGCGCTGGCAACGTCTGCGGGGAGGAACAAGTTTAGTTGAATCAGGCCTGGCACGTACAGGACGACGTTGCCCAGGAGCATGGCGAGCAGTACCCATGGGCGCCGGCTCCAACCCCACTGGCACAGAAAGCCAACCAGTGCCGCTGCCGGAATGAATCCCACGATGTAACCGCCGGAGGGCAGCAGCCAGAACCAGCCGGACGCGCCGCCGGCGAAGAACGGCAGGAATGCGCCCTCAATGGCGTAGAGGGCCAGGGCCAGCCCGCCGCGCCAACCTCCCAGCAACGCACCCACCAGGAGAACGGCGAAGGTTTGCCCGGTGATGGGCACCGGCGTAAAGCCCAGGGGTATCTTGATCTGGGCGAAAAGCGCCACCAGCAGGCTGCCGGCGACAATCAGCGCGACGTCGCGCGCGATTCGCGCCGTCCCTCCGGCGCCCGGGAAAACTACATCGGACAGTGTGCCGGGCAGGGGCAGCGCATGGTCTGCGGCGGGTGATATTCGATAGCGCATGGTTGGGTATATCCTAAACCAACGAGCAAAATACTGTCCACGCGGCGGTGTACACGAATGGAACGATTCGGCGCAGCCGGCCCTCGCTTGCCCGCTTTTGTCGGCGGATGGTATGGTGAACCCATGACTACACCGATCAGCAACGACGACATCGTTACCCTGTTCAACAACATGGCGGCCATGCTTGAGATCAAGGGCGATCTGGGGTAGTGTCTCAGTTTGAAATTCTGCGGGCCGAAAAAGCCTTGACGGGGTGTTGACACGACTTTAGGATATACCCACTTGTCAAGCAAATTGTTGACTTTGAAAGGAGGCCATCATGCCGGTAGGACCTAGAGGGGAGAAGCGACCGGCGGACGTCATCGGTTGTGCCGTGATGGTGGCCAAGATAGCCACCGGGGAGTTGGAAGAGGAACTGTCCGCCGAATCCCAAGACACCGAGGCCAAGAGCGAGGCCGGTAAGAAGGGCGGCAAGGCACGGGCCGGAGCTCTCACCCCAGAGAGGCGGACCGAGATTGCCCAGGCCGGGGCAAAGGCCCGGTGGAACAAGGAGACCGGCGATGTCGCCGCGTAGCCGCCGACAAGCGGCCACAAAAGCCCCCCCCCCCCGACCTTTGACCATCCGTATCTGTCCGGGAACGCCCTGGTGTGCGGCGACAACCTGGACATCCTCCGCGAGCTCCCCAACGAATGTATTGACCTGATTTATGCCGACCCTCCCTTCAACTCGAACCACAACTACGTTGCGGCCTTCGGCGACAAGGGCGGGGTAGATGCCCAGCTCCGGGACATTTGGCGGTGGACCGTTGAGACCGAACGTGCCTATCAGCGACTCCCTCACGGCCCACTGCTGGACGCAATCAACGCCGTCCGGCTCCTAAGCGGCAACACTTCCCCTATGGCCGCCTACGCGGTCTTCATGGTCCGGCGGCTGGCAGAGTGCTGGCGGGTGTTGAAGCCTACGGGGAGTCTATACCTTCATTGCGACCCCAACGCCAATTGGCTCCTGCGGATACTGGTCGAAGCCGTTTTTGGAACCAGTCAATTTAGGAACGAAATAATCTGGGAAAGAACCAGGGGACGATCGGACGGCAGACAATGGGGGAACGTCACCGACACGATTCTCTTTTGCAGCCAATCGAATAGCTACCATTGGCGCAACGTCTACAAGGAAAGGCTGGCTGATGGGGACCAAACGACTGGTGATTTGACCGCTGCGGAAACCCGGAATGGTATTTCCGGAGAACCTTGGCGTGGGTACAACCCTACGGACTTTGGTCGACATTGGGCTGTGCCGCGCAACAGTCGATTTGCGGAATGGATTGAGGAAAACCGCATACCCGGCTACCTTGCGATAGACGACCCCCACGACCGATTGGATGCCTTGGACGCTGCCGGGATGGTTACCTGGTCTGAAAATGGACGGCCTTCCATCGTGCGCCCGTCCGAAGCGAGTGCGGGAGCGAAAGTCAATAACCTGTGGTACGACATCACCCGGGCGGACGGCGGCGAACGCATTGGCTACCCCACACAGAAGCCATTGGCCCTGCTGGAACGAATCGTTAGGGCCAGTTGCCCGCCGGAGGGACTGTTGCTGGACCCGTTCTGCGGGTGCGGGACGGCGGCGGATGCAGCGGCCAAGCTGGGCCGGGGCTACTTGGGGATAGACGTAAGCGCCATAGCCGTAAGGGTGATGGAGCAACGGCTGGCCAGCCGGGGCGGGGCGGCAACGCCAGTTGTGTACAAGCTGGGCTGGGAAGACTACGAATGGGAAGAGTTTGAGCGACGGGCATTGATGGGCCGGTCCGATGCGGAGGACGGGCGCCCCGGCCACGAATGGGCCGAGGATAAGGTTGCGGGGTTGCTCAACGCGGTACCCAATGCCCAGAAGGTAGGGGACGGCGGGGTTGACGCCCGCTATTACGCTGAATCCGACGTGGTAATCCCGATCCAGGTGAAAATGCACAAGGGGCAGATAGGCCGGCCCGACCTGGACCGGTTGCTGGGCGTACAGGCCAGTTGGCTGAACCAGGGGCAGAACGCCCCCATGTCGGTAATGGTAACGCTCTACCCTCCCAAAGAAGGGTTGCGAGTATTTGCCGAGCAACAAGGCCAGGTAGCCGTGCGGGGCGCTGACTATCCGGTAATGCAGGTGTTGAGCGTTCAGGAAATGCTGACCCAAGAGGAACGGCCCAAGCTGCCGCCGGTGGACCCGCGTTGGCTGGTAGGGAACACTCAGACCAGACTTTCCCTTTCATAGTGAACAAATGCTTGACAGATAAGCCGGTTTCCCCTATACTACGGGTATGGCGAATCGACTTTCTAAAGACAAGCAAATCCAGATACTCAACCTGCTGGTGGAAGGTTCCTCGATGCGGTCCATCAGCCGCGTAACCGGCGTATCCATCAACACCGTTACCAAGTTGTTGGTTGACGCCGGTGAAGCCTGTGCTAAGTTCCACGATGAAACTGTCCGGGGAGTTCAGGCCCGCAAGGTTCAATGCGATGAAGTCTGGAGCTTCTGCTACGCCAAGCGGCGGAACGTGGAGCGGGCGGTGGCTGCGCCGGAAGGAGCCGGGGACGTGTGGACCTGGACGGGTATAGACGCGGATAGCAAGCTGATAGTTTCCTGGCACGTCAGCCCTGGTCGGGATTCCGATGCAGCCATTGAGATTATGGACGATATGCGGGCGCGGCTGGAAAACCGGGTCCAAATAACCACCGATGGATTGAAGTCATACTTGGAAGCCATTGAGGGCGCGTTTGGCGGCGACGTGGACTATGCCCAACTGGTGAAGTTGTATGGGCCGGCCCCGGCTGAAGATGCCCGCCGGTACTCGCCGGTGGAGTGCATCGGGGCGCGCAAGGAAACAGTCCAGGGCGACCCTGATTGGGACCATATCAGCACTTCCTACGTGGAACGGCAAAACCTGACAATGAGAATGGGGATGCGGCGGTTCACCAGGCTAACCAACGGCTTCAGCAAGAAGCTGGAGAACCACTGCCACATGCTGGCCCTGTACTTTGTTCATTACAATTTCTGCCGGCCCCATACCAAGTTGAACAAGCGTGCCGGCGGGTACAAGACCAGTCCGGCGATGGCGGCGGGATTGACAGACCAGGTTTACGATGTGGATTGGCTGGTGGACCTGGTGAACGCGGCTCAGCCGGTACTGGGAAAGCGCGGACCCTACGGCCCTCGCAAATCCGCAATTTCAAACTGAGACACTACCCGATCTGGGCGAAAAGCGCCACCAGCAGGCTGCCGGCGACAATCAGCGCGACGTCGCGCGCGATTCGCGCCGTCCCTCCGGCGCCCGGGAAAACTACATCGGACAGTGTGCCGGGCAGGGGCAGCGCATGGTCTGCGGCGGGTGATATTCGATAGCGCATGGTTGGGTATATCCTAAACCAACGAGCAAAATACTGTCCACGCGGCGGTGTACACGAATGGAACGATTCGGCGCAGCCGGCCCTCGCTTGCCCGCTTTTGTCGGCGGATGGTATGGTGAACCCATGACTACACCGATCAGCAACGACGACATCGTTACCCTGTTCAACAACATGGCGGCCATGCTTGAGATCAAGGGCGATTCGGTATTCAAGATTCGCGCTTACCAGAGGGCGGCCAATACCATCGACCAGCTTTCATGGTCGCTGGCCACTGCCGCTGCCAACGGCGAGGACCTGCGGAAAATTCCGGGGATCGGCAAGGCCATCAGCGACAAGGTGCAGGAGTACGTCGCCACCGGCCACGTGGCAGCCTACGACCGGCTAGCCGAAGAGCTGCCGCCCAACGTGCTGGAATTGCTGGAAGTGCCGGGGATGGGACCCAAGACGGTCAAGGCCGCGGTGGAGGAACTGAATATCTCATCGGTGCTGGAGCTGGAACAGGCCGCGCTGGACGGACGCTTGGCGCAACTGCCGCGCATGGGCAAGAAGTCGGCGGAGAATATCCTGCGGCACATTCACGCTCGGCGCATGCGCTCGGACCGGACCCCGCTGGGCATCGCGGCGGAAACCTGCGCGGCGGTGTCCGAGCAGCTGTTCGACGCTTGCCCCGGGCTGGTGAGTCTGACGCCGGCCGGATCTCTGCGCCGGTGGGAGGAGACTATTGGCGACCTGGACCTCATCGCGATTTCCGACAATCCGGCGGAAACGGGGCCGGCGCTGGCCGCATTGCCTTCGGTGCGGGAGACGCTGGTGCAGGGAGATGCGAAAACCTCGGTGGTGGTTGACCCCGGCATACAGATCGACCTCCGCATCGGCGAACCGGACGCCATGGGCGCCATGCTCCAGTATTTCACCGGCAGCCAGCAGCACAACATCCGTCTGCGCGACTACGCGAACCGCCAGGGCCTTTCGCTGAACGAATACGGGATTACGGTGATCGAGAGCGGCGTTGCCGAAAAGTTCGCCGATGAAGAGTCCTTCTACGCCAGGCTGGGATTGCCCTGGATCGCGCCGGAACTCAGGCGTGGCGCAGACGAATTGGACGCCGCGCGCAACGGGGAACTGCCCAACCTGGTCACGGTGGAAGATTTGCGGGGGGACCTGCATCTGCACAGCGATTGGAGCGACGGTAAGTTCCCGCTGGAAGAGATGGTCGCCGCCGTGGCCGCCATGGGCTATGACTACATGGCGCTGACCGATCACTCCCAGGGCCTGGGGGTCGCCAACGGCCTCACGCCGGACCGCCTGGCGCGACAGATCGAGACACTGAAAGGGTTGCAGAGTCGCTACGACATGACGATTCTGTGCGGCTCGGAGGTGGACATACGGGCGGACGGCGCAATGGACTTCCCGGACGACGTGCTGGCCATGTTGGACTGGGTGATCGCGTCGGTACACAACGCCATGAGTCAGGACCGGGAAACCATGACCCGGCGGATTGTGCGCGCCATGGAAAACCCCTACGTCTGCGTGATCGGCCATGCGTCCACACGCCTGCTGGGACACCGGGACCCGGTGGACTTTGACATCGAGACCCTTTTGCAGACTGCGCGGGCTACCGGTACGGCCATGGAGATCAACGCCGCGCCGGAGCGACTGGACCTGAAAGACACCCACGCCGCCCGCGCCCGCGAGCTGGGCGTGCCGCTCGTAATCAACACCCATTCGCATCACACCGACGGCCTGACCAATCAACGGTACGGCGTCGCAGTGGCGCGCCGGGCGTGGTGCGGCCCGCAGCACGTGCTGAACGCCTATCCGCGGACCGATTTCCTGGGCTGGCTGCGCACCTCCAAGAGCCAGCGCGCCGCGCGGTTCGACGATATGGTCGCCAGCAGACGGGTTGAGTCCGGATGATGACCGTAACGGACGTCTTCACCTCAGCCCGGCCCGCGGATAGTTTCGCGGCCGACCTCGTCGAGATCCAGTCCGGGATTGCCTCGTTCCACGTCGGCGTCATTGAACAACTGCGGCTGCGGGCGGGCCGGGAGGCATCCTGGCACCTGGCGCTGCTGCAGGCCATGGGCCAATGGACCCTGACTCGCGAACACGTAGCAGGGCGGGACTGGCAATACGTAATCGGCGGCGAGGCGCTGGACGGCCTGACGTTGGCACAGCGCCTGTGCCTGGAGATCGCGGATGTCGTACCGCAGTTCGAGTTGGAATCGCTGCTGTTTCGCGGACAGTGGCCGGAGCGGATTTCGTCAGACCGACTGCGCGAACTGATCGGGCCTTACCGCTACACCGCGCTGCTGAATTTCAGGTACGGAGTGGTAGTGGAGGAGGCCCTGCAGCTGGTGGCGGAAGAGTCCATACGCAAGAGTCGGCTGGCACGGTGCTATCAGGACAGCGAACAGGTTATTGAAGATGCGTACCGCCACCTGTACGGGGACAGCCGCGCGATCCTGATGCCAGAGTTTCTGAAGGACAGCGGCGGCACATGGGGCGCCGATGCGGAGTCGCTCTCGCTGACCGCGTGGCAGGAATTCACCTACTGGCTATTCAAGCGGCGGGTAAGGAAGTGGCACCCGGCGCGAGTGGCCAGCGACACGCGGCGGGGGTTGGAACGGCTACGGGACCTGCACGGTTCGGGAGAGCACGACGCCACCGACTCCTTTACCGGCGGTGGATTCGACCCGCCGGCAGCGCTTGTGGGGCGTTCTGCCTGAAACGAGTGCTTCAATGCGTAGGGGCAACCCTTGTGGTTGCCCCTGCTTCTTGCAACTGAGGTGCGCCGTCCGCTTACAGGCCGTAAACCCGGCGGTAGCTCAGGCTCATGCGCTTGCGTTCGGTGTCGATGCTCAGGATCTGCACCTTGATCTGCTGGCCCTGATAGACGATCTCCTTGGGGTGTTCCATCCGGCGGGCGGACAATTCGGAGATATGCACCAATCCTTCGACCCAGTCTTCCAGCTTGACGAATGCCCCGAAGTCCATAAGCCGGGTGACGGTGCCGTCAACGATGTCACCGACTTGGTAGCGTTCCGGCACCGAGTCCCAGGGTTCGGGTTGGGTGCGCTTCAGGCTGAGGGAAATCTTGCTGTTTTCCCGGTCAACGCGGAGAACCTTCAAGGTGAGGTTTTCGCCAATGCTGACCACTTCCTCCGGCGATTTGACCATGGACCAGGAAAGCTCCGAGATAGGAACCAGGCCCTCGGCGTCGCCAAGGTCAACGAAAGCGCCGAAACCGCGCATGGAGCGCACGGTTCCCTGGACGATCTGGCCTTCCTGGAGTTCCTCCAGCAGACGCTCCTTGGCCGCGTTGCGCAATTGACGCCAGATGCGACGTTCCGTCAGCACCAGCTTCTCGCGCTGGGAGTCCAATTCCAGGATGTTAAACCTGGCATCTTCGCCGATCCTGGCGTCCAGGTGCTCGATGCGTCCTTCCTTCGGCACCGGCGCCATCTGGGAGAAGGGCACGAATCCCCGGATTCCGTTCCAGTCCACAACCAGGCCGCCCTTGTTGTGCTGGACCACCTTGGCGGACAGTTCGGCGTCTTTCTGATGCAGGTCGATCAGGTCTTCCCAAACTTGCTTTTCCTGGGCCTGGTCGTAGGAAAAGACAGCCATGCCGCCTGGCCCCCGGTTGTTGACGTGGATGACCATGACGCGCGTTCCGGGAAGCATTTGTTCGCGCTTTTCATCGGTCAGAGTCCGCATTTCCTGGGGCGGGACGATACCCTCGGTTTTGAGGCCGGCGCTGATGACCATGCCTTCTTCATCAATGCGCACTATTTCCCCGGTCACCAAATCGCCTCTGCGGTATTCCCTCGGCGAAAATGCCGATTCGGGAAGTTCCGACATGTCGGTGACTGCATACGGGTCCTGGGCTACCATCTGTTATGTTGCTCCTTACTCTTGCTGGACGAACCTGTCGAGAGGTGACCATCGACGAACGACACGCCGAAGTACACTGAGGTTAGGTCACAATTCGCCTGCCTAATAATACTTATAATGGACTCAAATTGCAACCGCCAATCCGAAGCGGCGCAAACGACGCCGCGTGTGGACAATCCGGCTGGTGCAATGCTAACATTTTTTGGGCGAATTTTTGGCAACTGCAAACCCACGGCGGGAATCGGCGGCACACGTCAATTCCGGTGGGTGGATTTGGGACGGCGCGATGACTCAACCTGCCAACGCGATCCCCCGCGCTTACGAAGCGGGAGCCGTGGAACGACGCATCTATCAAAACTGGTGGGATTCGGGCTACTTCGCGCCCCACGCCAACCCCTCGGGCGAGCCATTCTGCATAGTAATGCCCCCGCCCAACGTTACGGGGGAGTTGCATCTGGGCCACGCGTTGACGGCGAGTTTGCAGGATGCCCTGACCCGTTGGCATCGCATGCGCGGAGACCCGACACTGTGGCTTCCCGGCAAGGACCACGCCGGCATCGCCACGCAATGGGTGGTGGAGCGCGCGCTGGCCGACGAGGGAACCAACCGTCACGACTTGGGCCGCGACGCCTTTGAACAACGGGTCTGGGAGTGGGTGGAGCGGTACGGTAACACCATCGACGAGCAGCACCGCCGGCTGGGGGCTTCGTGCGACTGGTCGCGTCTCCGGTTCACCCTGGATCCCGGCCCCGTGCGGGCGGTGCGCACCACCTTCGTCAACCTCTTTAGCAAGGGACTGATTTACCGCCACGAACGCATCATCAACTGGTGCCCACGGTGCGCCACTGCCCTGTCGGACCTGGAAGTCGATTACGAGGAGCGGGACGGCAAGCTGTACTACATCCGCTATCCGCTGGCCGACCGGGCGGACGACTACGTAACCGTCGCCACAACGCGCCCGGAGTCAATGCTGGGCGATACCGGCGTGGCGGTCCACCCGGACGACGAACGCTATCAGGACAAGATTGGCCGGATGACGTTGCTGCCCATCGTAGGCCGCGAAATTCCGGTGGTTGGCGACCCGGCCATCGAAATAGAGTTCGGCACCGGCGCGCTGAAGGTCACACCGGGTCATGACGTGGTGGACTTTGAGATCGGAGAACGCCACGGACTGCCCATCGTGAACATCATCGGGTTCGATGGGTGCATTACCGACGCAGCCGGGCCAAAGTACGCGGGAATGGAGCGGTTCGCCGCTCGGGCCGCGGTTGCCGAGGAGCTGGAGGCGCTCGGACTCCTCGAACGGGTCGAGGACTACCATCACGCCGTTGGACAGTGCCAGCGATGCAGCGAGGTGGTCGAGCCGCTGATTAGCCTGCAATGGTTCCTGAACGTGGGGCAACACACGGACCCGAACAGCATCGCCGGACGCGCTTACGCCGCGGTGGCCAACGGCACCATCGAGATCGTTCCCGAACGATTCACCCGCGTTTATCTGAACTGGCTGGAAAACATCCGGGACTGGTGCATCAGCCGGCAGTTGTGGTGGGGGCACCGGATTCCGGTGTGGTACTGCGCCGACTGCGGCGGATTTGCCGCGCACGTCGAAGACCCCACCGCGTGCGAAGCCTGCGGCAGCGCGGCCATCCAACAGGAGAACGACGTTCTCGATACGTGGTTCAGCAGCGGGTTGTGGCCCCACTCCACCCTGGGATGGCCGGAAGAAGGCTCCGACGACCTGTCGGAATTTTATCCCAACTCGGTTATGGAAACCGGCTACGACATCCTGTTCTTCTGGGTGGCCCGCATGATCATGCTGGGCATCGAAAACACCGGGCAGATCCCTTTCCGCTCCGTGTATCTGCACGGCATGGTGCTGGACGCGGAAGGCCAGAAGATGAGCAAGACCCGGGGCAACACCCTGGACCCCCTGGATCTGCTGGAACAGTACGGCACCGATGCCCTGCGCTTTGCCTTGACGACGGGAACCGCTCCGGGGAATAACCTCCGGTTAAGCGACGAAAAGCTGGAATCGGCCCGCAACTTCGCCAACAAGATATGGAACGCTGCTCGCTTTGTAATCACCGCGATTGAAGGCCGGAACGACCTGGACGATTGGCACGACCTGATTGCCCCGGAGCACCGGGAAGATCGCTGGATCGTTGGGCGGCTGGATGCGCTCACGGCGGCGGTGAACGAGTCGCTGGCGGAATTTGAACTGGGCGAAGCGCAACAGAAGCTCTACGACTTCGTGTGGAACGACTTCTGCGACTGGTACATCGAGATGGCAAAGGTGCGGCTGCGGGACGGGGACTCCGGCGCGGCGGTGACGCTGGTCCACGTGCTGGAGCGTTCGCTCCGCCTGCTGCACCCTTTCATGCCCTTCGTTACCGAGGAGATCTGGCAGAATCTGACATCCCGCGTGCCGGCGCCTGCCGAGGGTCTGCCGCCTTCGATCATGGTTGCGGACTACCCGCAGGTACGTAGCGTCCGCTCGGCTCCCGATGCAGAATCCGAGATGGACGTGGTGATGCAGACCATCCGCGCGGTGCGCAACATACGCGCCCAACTGCGAATTCCGGCAGCTCAAAGATTGGAAGCGGCGATTGAAACCAACGGACTGCGGACCGTCGTAGAAGAAGAACGGGAAGCCATCCGCGTACTCGCCCGAGTTGAGCCCCTGCGCGTGCTTGACGGCGATGCAGCCCAGAGCGCGGCGGGTGTCAGCCTGGTGGTCAATCCCCTGGTGGTGCGCCTGCCGCTCGCCGGGATCGTCGATCTGGATGCGGAATCTCAACGCTTGGACCAGGAACTGGAGAATACACGCCGCAACCAGGAGCGAGTCGAGCAACTGCTCGCCAACGCCAAATTTGTTTCGAAAGCCCGCCCTGAAGTGGTCGAAAAAGAACGCGAACGGCTGCACAGCCTCACCGAGCAAAGGGAACGGATCGAGGACATTATCGCTCAACTGAGCGCCTGATCCAAGATTGCCATAATCCGCACGTCGGGCAAGGGGCAAGTAAGGCGAAATTTTGGCAAAGTCTAAAAAATAGAGCAATCATACCCGCCTACAGGAGCCCTTTGATGAGACGTAAGACTGTTCAACTTGTCGTGTGTGTTTTAACCGCCGGCTTGGCGCTGGGCGCGATCGCGGGTTGCTTCGGCGGAGGCGACGAACCGGAACCCACCGTGGACATCCAGGCTACCATCGACGCCGCGGTCAGAGAGGCGACGCCTACGGAAACGCCCACCCCCGAACCTACAGCGACGCCCGTACCGACGGTAGCCCCTACACCGGACATTGCGGCCACCGTTGCCGCAGCCCTCGCCGCCGCTCAGCCGACAGACGCGCCTCCGACGGCAACTCCCGAACCTACGGCGACCCCGGTACCAACCAATACTCCGGTTCCTACCAATACTCCGGTCCCTACCCCCACGCCTACACCGTCACCCGAGCAGTCCAGCGGGCCCCCGTGCATCATCACCGGCGAGGTCAGAATCGGAGGCTCCATCCCTCCGGTGGGTACGCAGATATTCGCTCGCAGCAAGACCGACAGCAATGTCGTCGTGGAAGCTGAAACCAGGGACGGTGGCAAATACACATTGGCGATCCCACACTTTGACATGGTTTTCGACCTGTTCGTCAGGGGCAACGATTCCGGTCAGGACACCCCGGCCACGTACCAAGGATGCCGCGAGATCAGGAACCTGTCGATCGGGTAATCAACTGGGCCAACATGACCATCCGCACCGCGCTGGGGATCATCGGACACCCCATCGGGCACTCCATCTCACCAAGGTTTCAGCAGGCGGCGCTGGACAGTCTCGGCATCGACGCCGAATACCGGGCCTATGACGTAGCGCCCGACGACGTTGGCGCGTTCGTGAACTCGCTCCGTTCGGATGCCGTTACCGGCATCAACGTGACCGTCCCCCATAAGGAAGCCGTGATGCCCTTCCTCGATGAAATCGACGAATGGGCCACGGAGGCCGGGGCGGTCAACACCATCATCAACCGCGACGGACGCCTCGCCGGTTACAACACGGATGGCTACGGGTTCCTGCGGGCGTTGCGGGAATCCGGCGGTCTGGACCCGGCGGGCAAAAGTACGCTGATCCTGGGCGCCGGGGGTTCCGCCCGGGGCGTGGTGCAGGCCCTGCTCCGCGCCGACGTCGGGCCGCTGACGGTAGCCAACCGCACCCTGACCCGCGCCGAATCCCTGGCCGAACTGGCCCGTTCCCGGGGCGTGGACGCGGAAGCCATCACGTTGGAATCCGACCGCGTCGATGATGCGGCCCGTTCCGCGCAATTGATTGTCAACTGCACCTCGCTGGGGATGACGCACGGGCCCGATGAAACCGCGTCTCCCCTGCGGGCGGACCAAATCCCGCCAACCGCGCTGGTCTATGACCTGGTGTATAATCCCGCTCTAACCCCATTACTTGGCGAGGCGGAGCAGGCCGGCGCTACCACCCTGGGCGGCATCACCATGCTCGTATATCAAGGCGCGGCGTCATTCGAGATCTGGCAGGAACGGCCCGCTCCGGTTGGGGTTATGATGGACGCCGCAATGGCGGCAATGCAGACGTAGGGGCAACCCTCGTGGTTGCCCTCGACCGTGCTAACAGAATACAGGGAGGGCATACCCACAATGATAAGGTGGTTCACCGCCGGCGAGTCCCACGGGCAAGGGCTGATGATAATCGTGGAAGGCGTGCCCGCCTACCTGTCTCTTGACGAGGGGTACATCGCCCACCACCTGGCCCGCCGGCAGCGGGGATATGGTCGCGGCGGGCGGCAGCAGATCGAGCGCGACCACGCCCACATCCAGACCGGAGTGCGCCACGGCTACACCCTGGGCAGCCCCATCGGTATGCTCCTGGAAAACCGCGACTGGGTGAACTGGCAGGACGCCATGGCCGTGGAGTACGTTGAGAACCCCTCACAGGAAGGGCGGAACGCGCGCGTAACCCGCATCCGGCCCGGCCACGCCGACCTGCCGGGCGCGATGAAGTACGGGTTCCACGACGTGCGCAACTCCCTGGAGCGCGCGTCGGCGCGGGAAACCGCCGGCCGGGTCGCCGCCGGCGCCGTCGCCATGCGACTGCTGGAAGAGTTCGGCATCGTCCTGCACAGCCACGTCGTCTCCATCGGGCGCGTCCACGCCAACCCGCCCAAGCACGATGCCATCGACTGGGACGCGGTTGAGGAATCGCCAGTGCATTGCGCGGACGCCGCCGCCGCCGATTTGATGATGGCCGAGGTGGACGCCGCCCGCGAGGCCGGCGACACCGTGGGCGGAACAGTGGAGGTAATCGCGGAGAACGTACCCATCGGCCTGGGTTCCCACGTTCACTGGGACCGCAAAATCGACGCCAAAATCGCCCAGGCCCTGATGAGCATCAACGCCGTTAAAGCCGTCAGCATCGGCCCCGGCTGGGAGCTGATGGACGCCTGGGGTTCCGAGTTCCAGGACGTGATTGAGCCGGTCACCGACCCGGATCATCCCTGGCAGCGCAAGACCAACCGCGCCGGCGGTACCGAGGGGGGCATGACCAGCGGCCCGCCTTTGGTAGCGCGATTCGTCATCAAGCCCATCGCCACCCTGCACAACCCACTGCCGTCCGTTGACCTGGACACCGGCGAGCCGGTGCAGGCGCATTTTGAGCGCAGCGACGTCTGCCAGGCGCCCCCGGCCGGCGTCATCGGCGAAGCCATGGTCGCCCTGGTGCTGGCCGACGCTTTCATGGAAAAATTCGGCGGCGACAGCATCCCCGAAACCCGCCGCAACTTCGAGGGCTACCAGGCCACCGTCGGCCCCCGCCTCCGCTACAGCTGACCACCCTATCCCGTCACTCCCACTTCATTTACCCGTCCCTCCCGATTTATTTACCCGTCATTCCCGCGAAAGCGGGAATCCAGAATGCCCCCGAGGAGAACCGTTCCATGCAATTGCTAACCGCGCTCCTCCGGCGGCTTGTCGTCCGCCAGCAAACCACCGAAGGCGCCCTCCACGTCGACACCGAGCAGACGAGGCGTCAACGGGAGCTAGCCCGCTCCGAAAACCAGGCCGGCCACAACCTCACCGTCCAAACCACCATCGACATGGCCCGCACCCAGACGTGGACGGGCGGCGGCTAAGCGACATTCCCCCGTTGACGCCTTCTGCCGTCCTCCCTAAAATAGAATATATGTCCAATCTCGCCGACATCATCGCCCAGGAAACCCAGGACGGCCGGCTCATCGTCCGCTTCCTCCTCTCCGCCATGGACGGCGACCTACCCGACTTCCAGCCCTGTCACCGCATCGACGCCGCCCGTCTCCTCGTCAAACTAGGCTTCGACCAGGCCCAGGCCGTCATCGACCGCGCCCGCGACGCCCAGCGCGCCGCCGCCCAGCGCACACCCAACCGCGATTCCCGCTCCCAGCCTCAACCCGAAACGCGGTGGCTTTTCGATTCCGCATCCGAATCCGAAACCCAAAGCGCCGCCAACTCCATCCGCGACCAACTCGCCCAAATCGTCCGTGAGGAAACCGACGACGGCCGCGTCGCTGTCCGCTTCCTAATCGACGCCATGCAGGGCGAGTTCCCCGACTTCAAACCCTGCCACCGCCCCTCCGCCGCCAGGGAACTCCTCCAACGCGGCTTCGACTACGTGCCCGACGACGCCGACCCCCAGGCCGAACCCGAACCCGCCGAGCTTACCCCCGAAGCGCTCGAAGCCCGACGCCGCGCCGAACTCATCGAATTCAGCAAGCACGGCCCCGGGTACTACCAAATCCACCCCTTCCCCTGCGTCTGCGAAGACCGCCTCCACGACTGCGATGGCAACCCACTCAACGACGAACAACTCGAAGCCGCCGCCCGTCGCAGCCCCTCCATGGAACACTTCATCGACGACCCCGACCAGATGAACCGCTTCCTCGCCCGCTACGCCGAGTACCTGACCACCTGGAACGCCGAACACCCCCGCAACCCCATCGACATCAACCGCATCATCTGGACCCATATCCCCTGGCGACACCTCAACCACCGCCCCCGCGCGCCCTAACCCAAATCCCCGCCCGCCGTCGTTGCCACGGAACCCTCGCCGACGATAGCGAAATCACCTCATAGGTCCCGAGGCCACTCACGCGTACCCAGTTTGATCGTTGGTGGTTTGGACGGCTGAGATGTAGACACCGTCATTCCCGCGAAAGCGGGAATCCAGTAACCCAATGTGTCAAAACACCGCTGCCGTTCCCTTGTCCTTTGGGTTTCTGGGCTCCTGCTTCGCGGGGGCAACGATCTATGGGATTCCGTAGTGTGTGCCTACGACAAACTGGGTACGCGTAAGGCCGAGGCCATTGTTGACACTGCCCGGCTAGTAGTGGTAGGGTGGCGCACGTTAAAGATCAGGTGATCTATTATGCCGATTCAGGGCCGGACAACTCAGTGGATGCAGGTCGTATCCGCTCTCCAACAACTCGGCGGTATCGCCACGCTGTCGCAGCTAACTCGCCATCTCCTCGCGCCAAGCGGGGATGCGACCAACTGGGCGACCAGAACCCCAGAGGCAACGATACGCCGCATCGTGCGAAATACGCCCGACCACATCCACGTGCTCAAACCCGGCCTGTACTGCCAGCGAGAGCTGGCGTCAAGATACGAAGACGAATACAGCCTACCGGATGAGGGCGATGCGCCGCTCAACGTCACGGAACGGAACCACTGGTACTATCAAGGCTTGCTGCTGGAAATCGGCAACCGGCGTGACTACAACACCTACGTGCCAGCCCAAGATAGGAACCGCACCTATGGCAATGAAAAACTCGGCGAAATCTGCGGCACAACAAGATTACCCAACTTCGGCTACCAACAATTTGTACGCCGGGCAAGGACGGTGGATGTCATCTGGTTCAACCGACGCGATATGCCCACCAATCTGTTCGAGGTCGAATTTTCCACCGATATGCTGAACTCGCTGACGAAATTCAACGAACTACGTGATTTCTATACCCAATTCAGCATCGTTGCTCCGCCACATCGGAAAAGCCACTTTGAAGACCGGATCGACATGGACACGTTTCACGAAATCCGCCGGCGCGTAACGTTCATCAGCACCGACCAAATCGACAAAGAGAGCATTCCAACGAGGTAGTGAAATGGACCCCGAAAATACCGGAACCCTGCCAAAGTACGCTTGCAAAGAATGCGGCAGCGTTAATGTCAGAAGCGACTTCAACGGGTACGACATCTTCATCGCGCAAGGCGACAAACTCCTGAACATTGGAGACGAGCATTTGGAGCCATTAGTCCAAGGGTTGTTCTGTTTGGAGTGCGACGAGGAGCTACCCGTGGAATCTGTTGACGACCTAAAGATTGAGTAGGCAGGCGGCAAAACCCCGTCGCTGCATACGTGGACGCCGGCCATCATGCCCGCCCCACCCCGCATCCTCCTCACCGGCGCAACCGGTTACGTCGGCGGCCGGCTGCTCAAAACACTGGAAGCGCGCGGCTACTCTGTCCGCTGCCTCGCCCGTCGGCCGGCAAACCTCGCCGGCAAAGTCGCGGATACCACCGAAGTAGTGACGGGCGACCTGCTCGACCCCGATTCCCTGAGCCACGCCATGGCCGGCATCGACGCGGCCTACTACCTCGTTCATTCCCTCGGTTCTTCCGGCGACTTTGAGGCGGGAGAAGCGGCCGGCGCGCAGAACTTCGCCGATGCCGCCCGCGCCGCCGGCGTATCGCGCATCATCTATCTGGGCGGTCTTGGCGCCGTCTCGGACACAACATCGCCCCATCTGCGCAGCCGCTGGCGGGTCGGCGACATCCTCCGCAGTTCCGGCGCAACGGTCATCGAGTTCCGCGCGTCTATCGTCATCGGTTCCGGCAGCGTGTCCTTCGAGATGGTGCGCGCCCTGGTGGAACGCCTGCCGGTGATGATTACGCCCCGCTGGGTCTCCGTCCCCGCCCAGCCCATCGCCATAACCGACCTGCTGGACTACCTGCAAGCCGCCGTGGACGTGCTCGCGGACGGCAGCCGGATCTTCGAGATCGGCGGCGCGGACGTCGTATCCTACGGCGGCCTGATGCAGGAGTATGCCCGGCAGCGCGGCCTGCGCCGCCGGATGATTGCCGTTCCCGTGCTCACACCGCGGCTGTCCAGCCTGTGGCTGGGGCTGGTGACGCCCGTGTACGCCCGCATCGGCCGCAAGCTGATTGACAGCCTGCGCCATGCCAGCATCGTGGCAAATCCCGCGCCGCCCGGCGCCTTTGGCATCCGGCCCATGGGCATTGCCGACGCCATCGCCACCGCCATCCGCAACGAAGACCGTGATTACGCGGCAACGCGCTGGTCCGATGCCCTGTCGTCCTCAGGCCAGGAGCGCGTTCGAGGCAACGTTCGCTTCGGTACGCGCTTGGTGGACACCCGCACGGCAACGGTTGCATCACCGCCCGATGCAGCCTTTGAGCCGGTGCGCCGCATCGGGGGCAGTACCGGCTGGTATTCCGCCAACACGCTCTGGAAGTTGCGGGGATTCCTGGACCTGCTGGCCGGAGGCGTCGGCGTCCGCCGGGGCCGGCGCCATCCCAGCGACCTGGCAGTCGGCGACACTGTGGACTGGTGGCGGGTGGAGAGCTACGAACCGGGCCGTCGGGTCAAGTTCTATGCCGAAATGCGCCTGCCCGGCCGCGCCTGGCTGGAGTTTGAGGTCACGCCAGCCCGCAACGGCGGCTCAATCATCCGCCAGACCGCCGAATTCGACCCCATCGGGTTGGCCGGGCTAATATACTGGTACGCGCTCTGGCCAGCCCATGCCTGCGTCTTTCGCGGCATGATACGCGGGATTGCCAAAGCCGGCGCTAGCAAATAGTAAAATCTTGTTTATCCTGTCCATCCATGCAAATCAAAGGTTTCAATTCCCATGAAGTACGGCGTAACCCTCCTCCCCACCTCCTACGATTCCTTTCGCAAACACGTTCGCCTGGCCGAGTCGCTGGGGTTCGACTACATCGGTGTCGCCGATTCCCAATCGCTGTTCCGCGAACTGATAGTATCGCTGACGGTGGCGGCGATGGAGACGGAGCGGGTGCATATAGGCCCGTCGGTCAGCAACCCGCTGACCCGGCATCCGGCGGTGATGGCGTCGGCAATTGCCTCGCTGCACGAGCTGTCCGGCGGGCGGGCTTTCATGGGCATCGGCACCGGCGACTCGGCCATCCTGAACTTGGGCCTGCGGCCGGCCCGGCTGGCCGCCTTGCGCGAGTACGTCGGTGCTTTACGCTCGTTTATGTCAGGCGAGTCCGCCGAGTACCTGGGCAGGGAGGGGCACGTGCGCTGGAGCAAGGAACCGGCCCCCATCATGATGTCCGCCGAGGGGCCGCGCACGCTGCGCATCGCCGGCGAAATCGCCGACCGCGTGATGATTCACACCGGGTTGACGCCGGAGATTCTTGAGGACACCGTGGCCCACGTGCGCGCCGGCGAGTGGAACGTGGGCAAACCCCTGGGCTCCACCGAGATCTGGGCGTTCGCCAAGTGCAACATCGCGGACGACCATGCGCGCGCCATCGATGAGATAAAAATGGCCCTGGCCGCCAGCGCGCACCACGCATTTCGTTTCACGCTGGAGGGCAAGCACGTGCCGGAGGAGTTGCACGAGGCCATGATGGCGGTACAGGGCGAATACGTGCCCGCCGAGCACGAGCAGGTGGGGGATACCCGCAACGCCGCCATCAGCGACGAGTTCGGCGTCACCAACTACCTGGCCGACCGATTCGCGGTAGTCGGGACGCCGGACGAGTGCCGAGCCAAAGCGTCGCAGATAGCTGCATCGGGAGTGGACGTGCTGCAAATCACCGCCATCAGCCACGACCCCAGCGACATCATCCGCCGGTTCGGGAAGGAAGTAATCGCCCATATATCTTGAGCGCCGCCTTTGTGCCATCTAACCGCCGTACAAATGACATCCTGCCATTGCGCCAACCCGCCCACACGTTCTATCCTGATTGCGTCAGGTTCCCCGCAACGTGCTCGAGAACCGCGCGGGGTCGCCGCACTGCTAGCAGCGGCGTTCACCAAACTACGGAAACATAGCGAGGTGTCTAAACGGTTCGGGTCGCAAAACGGCCTGTCGGTATCTACAGCAGAATCGGTTCCCCAGGGGCCTATGGTCGTCTTATTCAGCGATTATGCTCCCGGAACCCGGCGGGTGTCACCACCGCCCCACGAGGGTCGCCTGCCCCCTTACCGTCATTCCCGCGAAAGAACGTCACCCCGTACTTGATACGGGGCGGGAATCCAGGCAGGGAAGGGACGACGCGGCCAGCACGTGGAAGCCTAGGACGCAAACTCTCTGCGCAAGCAAAAAAATAGTGTTGGCCGTGCTCCGACACGCAACCCGAACCACAACCTGACTCCAAAATCCGAAAACCCACGCTACCAGCCAAACGGAGGAACCCATCGAACCTGCTGTCCACAAACCTCCCTGAGAAAGGGCGTCCAAATGCCCCGCTTACCCCAAACCAAGTAGGGGCGACCCATGGGTCGCCCCAAGCCCACGGATTAGTGCCGGAACTACGGGAACAGGATCTCCCCGGTTTCAGCGTCCTCCACCGTTATAGCGGTCACTGGGCAGTTTTCGGCGGCCTCAATGATCGTCTCTTCCGGGTCTCCGGCCGCATCCTTGACGTAGGATTGCCGATCCTCGTTGAGTCCAAAAGTGTTCTCGGCGAAGGTCTCGCACATCGCGTTGCCTACGCAGACGTTGTAGTCCACGGTGATTTTCAACTGTCGGGCCATTGGGGTAACCTCCTCATGGTTCAGAATAAATGCGGCAGTAATGACGGTCAGCAGCGGCGGCCGGTGGGTCTGACGCTATTGCATGCTGACGGGGAGATTCAACAGGGTTCGCTGCCCGACGCTGGGCCGGTATTCCAGCCGGTCGGGGTCGGTTTCCAGTTCGAACCCTTCAAAGCGGCGGGCCAACTCGGCAAAGGCTTCCTGCCCCTCCAGGCGTGCCAGCGTCGCGCCCAGGCAGTGATGCACCCCGCTGCCAAAGGCGACGTGGGGATTGGGATCGCGGGTTATGTCCATCCCGTCGGGGTCCTCAAACACTTCCGGATCACGGTTCGCGGATGAAATCACCCAGCGCACCCGGTCGTCCTTGCCCACTCTTTGCCCGTCCCCCATGTCGACGTCCTGCGTCGCCACCCGCTGTATCGACTTGAGCGGCGAGTCGTAGCGCAGCACCTCTTCGACGGCCCCAACGATGCGTCCCTCGGGGTCGGTGCGCAGCAGGTCGAATTGGTCGGAGTGTTGGGCGAACGCGAGGACGCCGTTGGAAACGAGGTCGTTGGTAGTCTCGTGCCCCGCGACCAGCAGGAGCAGAGCGTTCGCCAGCACCTCGTCGCGGGTGTACGCCCCCATGATTTCACCCTTGCAGATCACGGACAGCAGGTCGTCGCCGGGATCGCGTACCCGTTCCGCAACGATGGGGGCGAGATAATCGGTAACCGCCTGCACGCCGGCGGCATAGTCGCGGATGCGGCTGGGGTCGTTCCCGTCGAACCCGCACATCTGCCCGCAGAGTTCCTTGACGAAAGCGCGGTCGGTGGGCGGTATGTCCATCAGGCCGGCGATGATGCTGTAGGTCAGCGGCGTGGCGAAGTCATGCATCACGTCCATGCGGCCGGCGCCCTGCAACTCGTCCAGCAGGTCGTTGACGGTCTGCCGCACCAATGGACGCCAGGTTTCCATGGCTTTGGGCGTGAAGTAGCCATGCACCACCTTGCGCTTTTCCTTGTGCTTCGCCCCGTCGTTCTGGGTGAACCGGGCGGCCATCCAATGCCGCACCGCCGCGAACAGCTCCATGTCCTCTTCAGGTATGGTCGGCGCGGGCGGCCTGCTGTCGCGCAGCGCTACCTCGGACGAAAAGTATTCGGGATGCCGCGCCGTCCACACCAGCCGTTCGTAGCTGGTCACCACCCACATCTGGTACTGCTCGTTCCAGTGCACCGGCGCTTCCGACCGCCAGGCGCCGAAGTAGCCATAGGGGTCGCGGATGGCATCGGGCGCGAAGAGGTCATCGTGGGCGTGGTGAGGCATGGAGGGACCCCGCTGTGGGCTGGCTGGTGGGCCGTAAAATTATCACACGCACTGCTATAATTCAAACGTCCGCACGCTTTAATCCCCCGTCGAGAGGTCGCAACCATGGCCAAAATATCCATGCACATAACCGTCGAAGCTGAACCGCGGCGCGACCATTGGGCCTGCTTCGTACCGGAGTTCGGGTTCACCGTGTACGGCGAGACCCAAGGCGAGGCCAGGCAGGAAGTGAATGTCGCTCTGCAAGTTTTGATGGACAGTTTCCATGAAGACTTGGAGGCTATTGAGCGATTCCTGAAAAAGCGCAACGTGAGTTACAGCATCCAGCATGATGTTGAGCCGGAGCACCAATCCGTCGTGGTTGAAAAGAGTCATGCCGAGGTGCTCATTGCAGCATGAGCCAACTTTAAGCCAGCAAGAAATCATCGGGATATTTGCCCGGCTTGGCTTGAACGAAACGTACCACTCGGGAGAATACGTGGTCTATGAGGGTGACCAAGGCGGTAGCATCCTGATCCACCTCAGAGCGCAGTGGGATAAAACCTTCAACGACCTCGCGCGTTAACTATCCATCATCGGCTTCAGCCGCGCGGAAGTGGAAGCGGCGCGCGAATCCCTCTACTCTGACCATTAACCACCCACACAGACAAAAAAGCCAGCAACCACGCAATGCGGCTGCCGGCCTTTATCTGACCGGTCGGCGTTTTTCCGTCGCCTACTTGGCGCTCGTCACCGTAACCGGCAGCGCCTCCACGGCGCGGAAGGTGAGCACGCGGTCATACTGCACGTCCTCCACGGGGATTTCAAGCTCAACCTTGTCAAAGCGATTGGCCAGGTTGCGGAAGATCTCCTGCCCTTCCAGCCGGGCCAGCGTAGCTCCCAGGCAGTGGTGAATGCCGCTGCCAAATGCCACGTGCTGATTCGGATACCGCTCGATGTCGAAGTCGTCCGCCCGGTCAAAGACCTTGGGATCTCGGTTCGCTCCGGGAATGAACCAACGTACCCGGTCGTTCTTGTTGATCTGCTGGCCGTTCAGTTCGATGTCATCCATGGCGATGCGCTGGATGGACCGCACCGGCGAGTCGTAGCGCAGGGCCTCTTCGGTGGCCCGCACCGTCTTGCCCTCCGGATCCGACTTGAGAATGGCCCACTGGTCCGGATGCTGAGTGAACGCCAGCGTGCCGTTGCAGATCAGGTTGATGGTCGTCTCATGCCCCGCGGACAGCAGCAGCATGATGTTGTTGATGGTCATTTCGCGAGTGAAAACGCCCTTCCTCTCGCCTTCGCACACCACCATCATCAGGTCCAGCGAGTCGAAGTTCTCGGGGTTCTGCATCCGGTCCTCGACCATGGGCGCGATGAAGTCCTGGAGGTTCTGCACAGCCTGGCTCAGGGGCCTCATGCGGTCGGGTCCCTCGCGGTTGAGGAAACGCAGGTCCTTGGCCAGTTCACGCAGGCGGGGTCGCTCGCTGTCTGGGATGCCGAGCATTCGGGCGATAACCAGCAGGGGCAACGGAGTGGCCAGGTCGGCCATCACGTCCATGCGACCCTTCTCTTCCACGGCGTCCAGCAGTTCGTCGATAGCGGACTGCACCAAAGGACGCCACATCTCGATGCTCTTGGGGGTGAAGTAGCCGTGCATCACGCGCCGCATATCGACGTGGTCGGAGCCGGACATCTCGGGATTGTAGCGCCGCTGGTCGTGCTGGATGAACCGGGACACCTGCCACTTCTTGATGAAGTTGTACAGTTCCATGTCGTCTTCGTCGATGGCGGGATTCGGCGGCTTCGTATCCCGCGCGTACACGCTGGAAGAAAAGGCCTCGGGATGGCGGGTTACCCAGACCAGATGCTCCCATGAGGTGATCATCCAGACGTCGAGTTCCTCGTTGTAATATACCGGCTGGTGCTCACGCAGCCGATTGTAGAAGTCATACGGCTTGTAGATGGCTTCCAGCGAAAACGGATTGTCGTTGAACGTCGTGACCATTGGTGAAAACCTCCGGTGTGAATCTGTGGAACCGGCGGGCCGGCAGAACCCCGCCCCTGTGCAATGCCGCCATTATACGGATTTGCCCGGCCTATGCCAAATCCCGCGACGATTCCCTCTACCGCGTCGCCGCCGCCACCTTGAACACGCCGTCGTATTGGGCCGAGGTCAACCAACCGGTCATCGTTCACCGTCGCCGTCAGGGTGACAGACTGCGCTAGCGCGGGGGGCGGCTACGAAAGTATGATCGTTAAAACGGCCAGGCTCGGCAGCAACGCCGCCAGCATGGCCCATCGCATTTCGGAAAACCTGGATTGCAAGTTCATGCCAAAACCAACTCACCCAACCGAATATCGCCGCCTGATTCGGGTAAGCGCTTTACCCCAATCCTGTAAATCCCAAAATCCCGTAAATCCTGATTCAGACCAAAAAACCGGGGCAGGTTGCAGCCCGCCCCGGTCAAATCGTCATGCGACGCTAGCCTTTGCCGCCGTCTTACGACAGGTTCACCGGCAGCCGCTCCAGCGTGCGGAAGGTGATGCTGGAGGTGTAGGTGAGATCCTCGGGGTTCGCGTCCATGTTCAGGTTCGGGAACCGCTCGGCGATGGCCTTGAACGCTTCCTGACCTTCGAGCCGTGCCAACGTTGCGCCCAGGCAGTGGTGGATTCCGCTGCCAAAGGCAACGTGCGGGTTCGGGTAGCGCTCGATGTCAAAGTCATCGGGGCGGTCGAACACTTCGGGGTCGCGGTTGGCGGAGGTTACGAACCAGCGCATCCGCTCGTCCTTCTGGATAGTCTTGCCGCCCAGTTCCACATCCTCGCCGGCGATGCGGGTGATGGACTTGACCGGCGCGTCGTACCGCAAGCACTCTTCGGTGGCGCGGATCATCTTGCCAGCGGGGTCAGTCTTAAACAGCTCCCACTGGTCGGGATGTGTCATAAAGGCGCGGGTGCCGTTGCAGATGAGGTTGATGGTGGTCTCGTGGCCGGCCAGGAGCAGCAGGATGGCGTTGGCAACGACCTGCTCCTCGCTCATAATCTGCTTGCCGGCGGCGTTGGTCGTCCGGGCGGCGTCGGTCATCTTGTCCAGCAGGTCGCCGTTGGGGTTCTTCAACCGCTCCTTGACCATGGGACGGAGATAATCCTGCAACTCGGTGATGCCCTCGGAGAGCGGCTGCATCCGATCGGCGTTGCCGCGACCGATGAACAGCAGCTTCTCTGCCAGCGAGCGGATGAACTGCCGGTCGTAGGTCTCAATGCCCATCATGGCCGCGATGACCAGCAGGGGCAGCGGCGTCGCGTAGTCGCGCATCACGTCCATGTGGCCGCGATCTTCGGCCTCGTCCAGCAGCTGCTTGATGGCGGACTGCACCAGGGGGCGCCAGAGTTCCATGGCCTTGGGGGTGAAGTAGCCGTGGATGACCTTGCGCATATCGGTGTGGTCGGGGCCGCCGTGCTCGCGGATCTCTTCGTGGTCGCTGACCGCCCGCCGGTCGGTCTGGATGAACCATTGGCTGAAGAAGTTCCGCACGTCCTCGTACAGGCCCATGTCGGACTCGTCGATGGAAGGATACGGAGGCAGCGGATCCCGGTGGAAGACCTCGGAGGAGAAAGCCTCGGGCCGGCGGGTGACCCAAACGAGGTCCTTGTACTTGGTGATGACCCAGAGCTTGTAGGGGTCATTCCAGTGGACCGGGTCTTCCTCCCGCATGCGCCCGAAATAGGTATAAGGGTCCTGGATGACCTCAGGCGAAAACAGGTTTTCATTGAACGTGGTAACCATACAAACCCTCCCGTAACTGTCACGGCAGACCGTAGCGCTGGAGTTTGCACCAGCGGCATTTCTTGCGAGTTTGCCAGATTCTAGCAATTGCACCGTATGGGGTCAATCTCAATCAGATTTCTATATTATATCGCCCGCCGCATTGCCAAGACAAATACCATATCGCGACGGAATCCGTAATAAATCGACTCCAGGGCAACCCGGCCCCTTGCTATAATCCGCCTTGAATAGCCACACGCCTTTTGCGCGGAGGACAGCCATGAGCGCGACCCAGCCCCAAACCGATAGCGTCGGCATCATCCTGGCGGCGGGACACGGGAGTCGCATGCGCTCGCGCATCGCAAAACCGCTACATACTGCGGCCGGCAAGGAATTGATCCGGTTTCCCGTGGACCTACTGACCAAATGCGGCATACAAACAATCGTGGTAGTCGCCTCTCCGGACAATCATCCGGGGATTGCCGCTCTCTTGGGTGATCGGGTTCAGTACGCCATCCAGCCTGCTGCGAGAGGAACCGCAGACGCCGTGTCATGCGGATTGGGGGCATTGAGTTCGGCGCCCGAGTTGGTGATGGTAACTGCGGCGGACACTCCGCTGGTGCGAGTGAAATCCGTTCGGCGGATGCTCGACGAGCACGCATCCTGCCCTGACCGACGAATGACGATTCTGACCGCGCCCGACGTTTTCGGCCTCGACCTGGGGCACATCGAACGGGACAAACCTGGCGATACGGATTCGGTGGGGCGGGTTTCGGCAATCGTGGAGGCAGCCGACCGCCAAAGCGACCCGGGTCGTCCGGCAGAGGTGAATACGGGGGTGTACTGTTTCGATGGGCAGTGGCTCGCCGAGAACGTTGGCCACACACCCGTGTCCGCTTCGGGGGAAACGTACCTCACGTCGCTGGCCGAGATGGGGGCGAAGGCCGGCGACGACATAGTTGCGGCGCCCTTTGCATGGGCGGACGAGGCCATGGGCGTCAACGACAGACAACAGCTGTCGGCAGTAGCGACGGTCTTGCAAGACCGCATCAATTCGCACTGGATGCTGGAGGGAGTCACCATCATCGACCCCGCCACCACCTACATTGATGCCGACGTAACAATAGGAATGGACACCGTGATTCAGCCGAACACCATGCTGTCTGGGCAGACCGTTATAGCGGAGGATTGCGAGATCGGCCCCAACTCGGTGATCCGTGATTCAACGGTTGCAGACCGGTGCAGCATTGTTGCTTCCACGATTGAAGAGTCCAGCGTGCATGCTGACGTGAGCATCGGCCCTTATAGCCATCTACGCCCCCAATCGGTGATTGAGCGGGGAGTTCACCTTGGCAACTACGTCGAGGTGAAAAACAGTCGGATCGGTTCGTCCTCAGCCGCGGGGCACTTCTGTTACCTGGGAGACGCGGACATAGGGGCGGGGGTGAACGTAGGTGCGGGCACGATCACCTGCAACTATGACGGCGTGTACAAGCATCAAACCACGATCGGAGAAGGGGCGTTCATTGGCAGCGATACCATGCTGATCGCGCCCGTAACCGTGGGCGCAGGAGCGCTGACCGGCGCGGGATCGGTGGTCACCAGAGACGTACCTCCCGCTGGACGAGTGGCGGGCGTTCCTGCTAGACTTTTGGCATCGTCTAACGAGGAGTAAATCAGACCCATTGCAGTCCGGTTCCATCAGTCGATAAGTGCGCTGATGGCATCGGCGAAGGGCCGCCAGCTTGGATACCGACAGTAGCTTACCTCCGTTATTGTTCCTCGCCGCATCATTGCTGATCTTTGGTTGGGTCAGCGTTGCGGTGGCCACACGCAGACGGAGACCGGGCCTGGTCGCGTTACTCGGATACGCGCCGTCCCCGGGACTCGGCGCGCTGCGGGTGCTTTCAGCCGGAACCGCCGGAGTTTCCTTAGGGACGGTGTTATTGGTCGTCAATACCACCATGCACCCGGCGCTGCTGCTCCTGATAGCCACGGCAGGCACTGCCGCAGCTCTCGTCACGATACAGGTACTGTCGGAGCGCCTCAGTTCGCTTTATCCCAACGCAGCGCGGCGGGTCGCCCACCCTCGCGGATGGTTCTCCGGACAGCGTACTCCGCCCACCAACGGCAATGCCTCTCCCGGCGGGTGGGAGTTCAGCCCCTCTACAACGCAGAGTCAGGCCGGCGCTCCCGATGCTGAAGACGACGGGCGCATGGAACTGGACGAGCTGACTGCGGATGAAATCCTGAACCTGGACCGGAACGACATCGACATGGTGCGCTCCATCAGCCGCATGGACGACCGGGACGTCCAGGACATCATGGTGCCGCGCCTGGACATGGACGCGATCTCCGCAACGGCTTCCCTGGACGAAGTAGTGGAGAAATTCACCGCGACAAGGCACGCCAGGCTGCCAATGTACCGCGACACCATGGACAACATGATCGGGATAGTCCACATCAGCGACGTGCTGGCAGTTTTGTCTTCCGGACAAAGCACGGCCGGCTGGGAGGGCCTGGTGCGCGACGCCGAGTTCGTGGCCGAGAACATGGCCGTGGATGACCTGCTGCACCTCATGCGAGCCAAATCGCTGCAGATGGCGATTGTGGTTGACGAGTACGGAGGCGTGGAAGGCCTGGTAACCCTGGAGGACGTGCTGGAAGAAATCGTCGGTGAGATCGACGACGAATTCGCCGCCAGTGACCCGGACGCGCCTGTACTCGCAGACGACGGCTCATGGATTTTGAGCGCCACGATGCCGGTGGAAGAGGTCAATCGAATCGCCGGGGTAGAACTCAACGGGCACGACATCAACACCATCGGCGGGTACGTCTATACCGAGTTGGGACGGATGCCCGCAATCGGCGATGTTGTCGCCAATGACGACCTGCTCATAGAAGTTGTGGAGATACGGGGACGCCGCATCCAGCAACTGCGCCTGTCGTTGACCGGAACCGGCGCCGAGTTGGGCCGATAAGCCGGAAATCCGACTTTCCGAACCGGGCTATTTCATCCCGACCAGTTCGCCGCTCAATATCAGGAAGTGGTCGTACAGGCCAGACGGCACGGGAACCGCCAGGTGTATGGTTGCGCGCTCGCTGCCGCTGAGCCGCAGGTCGGAGGCTCGGAAAACGTCGGTGTGAGTCGCGGCGTACACGTAGATGCCGGAGCCGTTGTCGACGTAGATCAGGATATCCTCGCCGCCAGCGAGCACGTCCGCAGCGGTAGTTAATCCCTCGAAATTGTTGGCGCGCTGGCCGGCTTCGCCGAAGAACCACATCGCACCCCTTTCACCCGGGTTGGCCCGCAAAATATCCAAGCCGTCCGAATCCGCGGCGTTCGAGTGCGCAACTATGGCTCCCCCGGTGAGGCTCGTTTTGACGCTGATGCCCAGCTCGGGAACCATCACACGCTGGGCAGGCGGCAACGTACCCAGCGGCTGCGCGTCGGATTGGGAAAGAGGCGTAAAACCCAAGCCGGCCATGGTGTCAGCGTAGGCGTCGGGCTGCAACGCTAACTGGGATACGATATCGCCGTCCCGTGGGGCCTGGAGAGCCTGGCCGGCCGCCACCAGAGTAGTGTCCTGTCGCCGGCCGACGTAGTCATCCACGTTCGACCGCAGCCAATACAGGTTGCCGTAGTAGGCCAACGCCGCGACGACCAGCAGCGCGCCGAAGGCCAGCAGCGCGATACCGGCCCAACGCAGGCCATGGTACTGCGCCTGGGCGCGCATCTGCATGTAGTCCAATCCGATTTCCATCTTGTTACCCTGCTCGTTCAGCGGAGGAGACCGCAGGCTCCCAGACCGGAGTGTTGGCGCCAGAGCGTATCCGGCGACGGCCGAACCAGCGCCGGCCCCTGGTCAGGTATTGAAGTTCAGTGTCGGCCCGAGCGGATGGGTTCGTTGACGAAAATGTCCCCGTTGCGGATTTTGATGTTGTAACCGCAGCCGGGATTAATGCACGTCCAGGCCTTGTAATGGACCGCAGCTCCTTGAGCGCCATAGTCGGACAGCGGGACCAAAGCTCCGATATTGCATTGTTGACAGACCGGCAACTCCATAGCTTCCACCAAGATAACCTCCCTCACCCAGCGTTCACTGGGGTTTCGGGTGGGAGTCTATCGCTTCCCGCCAACAATTTGCCTACGTGTGGGTGGACGTTTTTGAGCGTTTTACAAAAAAGGGGACGAACCGCAGTCCGTCCCCAATCCTGGCCGTGTTGCGCTACCGGAATGTTTATTCCAGGTAGTCGCGGAGTTTCTTGGAACGGGAAGGATGGCGCAGCTTTCTGATGGCCTTGGCCTCGATCTGGCGGATACGCTCCCGAGTAACGCCGAACTCGCGGCCAACTTCTTCCAAAGTGCGGGTACGCCCGTCCTCCAGACCGAAACGGAGCTTGAGGACGCGGCTTTCGCGGTCGGTAAGGGAGTTGAGAACTTCCTGCACCTGCTCGCGCAACAACTGGGCCGAAGCGGCGTCGGCCGGAGCCAGGGTGGTCCGGTCTTCGATGAAGTCTCCAAGGAAGGAGTCCTCTTCCTCGCCGATGGGGGTTTCCAGCGAGACCGGCTCCTGGGAAATCTTCTGGATCTCCTCCACCTTTTCGGGGGTCATTTCCATGGCTTCGGCCAATTCATCGGTGGTGGGCTCACGGCCCTTTTCCTGCAGGAGCCGGCGGTGGTGTCGCATCAGCTTGTTGATGGTCTCCACCATGTGAACCGGGATGCGGATGGTGCGAGCCTGGTCGGCGATGGCGCGGGTAATGGCCTGGCGGATCCACCAGGTGGCATAGGTGCTGAACTTGTAACCCTTGCGGTAGTCGAACTTTTCGACGGCGCGAATCAGGCCGATGTTGCCTTCCTGGATCATGTCGAGGAGCGCCATGCCGCGACCGATGTACTTCTTGGCGACGCTGACGACCAATCGCAGGTTGGCCTCGGTAAGGTGGGTCTGGGCGCGCTCGCCGTTGCGCTTGGTCTGGTCGAAGTGCATCGCGGCGTCGAAATTCTCCTGCTCAACCAGATCGCTCATCCCGGGTTCCCGGAGCAATTGGGTCAGGAGCAGCAGAGAACAGTGGTCGTCCTGGGCATACAACGGGGGCACGTCCAGGCCCTGCTCGGGGCCGTAGCAGCCGCCCACGCCGTCGGGGTGCAGTTCCGCCCAGATCGGGACGTACGCAGTAACCACGTCCACGACACGCGGCGGCAGAACCCAGGTGTCCAGGGAAAGCTGAACGATGCGCTGGTACGCGACTTCCTCGGTGATGTCCAGGTCACGGGCGACCTGTTCCACCATTGCCGGCGCAACTTCGGCGTCGATGGCCTTGCGGAGGGTCGGAGATTCCTTGACCTCGGCGAGAGTCATGAACTCGTAGAGTTCCAGATAGCGGGCCAACGAGCGCACCAGGGGCGCAGCGTTGGCAATGCGCGCGAGGAGCACCATGGCAGCTTCCCAGGCGGCGGCCTCCATCGGCGGGGCATCACCGGCATCCAGGTACTCGACCTGGGTATCGTCAGTGGCGGCCCGCTCGGCCAGTTCCTGCTCCAACTTGAGCAGGTGGTTGAGTCCCTCCAACTGGCGCGCGAGACGGCGCTCGTCGGCGGAGGTCAGCAGGTCAACCCGACCGATTTCCCGGAGATACATGCGAACCGGGTCGTCCAGGGCATCGGCGCTGTCGGTGGTATCAACTTCAGCCCAGTCGCGTTCCTCGCGTTCCATGTCGCGAGCGGAAGGGCCGTCCTCGGGCAGCACGGTGCGCCGGGCAGCGGCCATTTGCCGGATCTGCCATTCGTCTTCGGTAGAGTCCTGGTCATCGACGGCGACGGGGGAAACGGTTTCCTCCTCGTCATCGACGGTATCTTCGTCCTCGTCGGAGTCGCTGGCGGTAGCGATGGCGGACGAGATGGAGATGGGTTCACTCCCGTCGTAGTCCGGCTCGTCTTCATCAACGATAACGTTGCGTCGATTGCTGATTATGGTCATAGAGCCTCCGTTATGTACCGGTCGGCGCCGACGGCTTGAGGAGCCGGTCGATTTCGCCGATGCGGCTATTGTTGTCGAGCAGCCGTTGGGCCAGGGGAGATTCCATGTTATCCATGATCTCCGGAAGGCTGGACAGCTGTTTGGTTTCGTTGTTGAGATATTCCCTTTCCAGGGCCAGGCTCATTTGTAGCCAGGCCTTTTCGCGTTTCACTTGGCTGGACAGTCTCAATTCCCGGGAGCGCAGAGCGTCCAGATGGGATTCCAACTCCGGCCCGACCTGGACTTCATCGGAACCCATGCCGGCAATTACGTTGCGGTATATTTCCCGGTTCTCTGAGCGGCTGAACCATTCCGTGGACGGCGTGGTTTGATACTCGTTGCCCAGCGTTTCCATGCCGTGTTGGAGGAGAAAGGCGAGCAGCGATTCCTCCACGGCGTCGTAGTCCCGCGCCGGGGGAGGGGTTGCCTCGGCGGCAGTGTCAGCGACGGGGAGTCCGCGCCGGTGGTTGGCGGACTGGCGCTGGGTTTCGCGCAACGCCGTGCGCAGGGTGTCGTTGTTCAAGCCCAGCCGGGCGGATAACCGGTCCAGGTACAGGTCGCTGCGCACCGGGTCCGGAATTTGCGCGACGAACCGGAGCATGGTGTGAGCCACCCAGGACCGGCCGTCGGGACTTTCCAGGTCGGCGCGGCCGGAAAGAGACGTCAAGAGATAATCAAATAATTCCTGAGCCTGCTCCACGAACGCGGGCCACGCGCCCGGCTCCCGGCGGATGTAGTCGTCGGGGTCCTGACCAGGCGGGAGTTCGGCGACGCGCAGTTCCATTGCGTCGGGCTGCTGGAGCATGGACGCGGAGGTCTGCTGAGAATTGCGGCGCTGAAACACTCCCCATGAAGATTCCAGGCTGCGCAGGGTCGCGTTGCGGCCGGCCGGGTCGCCATCCAGGGCCATGGTTACGTTGTTGGTCAGACGTCGAACCAAGGCAACTTGGTGCTCGGTAAGGGCGGTGCCCATGGAGGCGACGACGTTGTCATAGCCGTGTTGGTGAGCCATCACGGCGTCCATGTAGCCTTCCACGATGACGGCGCCACGTTGCCGGACGGGTTCTTTGGCCAGGTGCATTGCGTAGAGGATTCTCGATTTGTCGAACACCGGGGTGCGTGGGGTATTGAGGTATTTGGGCGTAGCGTCCGGGTCAAGGGCGCGGCTGCCGAATCCGGCGACGCGGGCCTGCCAGTCCCGAATGGGAATCATCAGCCGTCCCCGGAAAAAGTCGTAGCGCCGGCCGTCGTCGGTTTGTCCGGCCAGGGCAGCCCGAACTATCAGATCATCTTCGTAGCCGGCCTGCCTCAGGTGCGCCAGCAGGCGATTGTCCCGGGGCGGGCTGTAGCCGAGTTCGAAGGTCTGGATAGAGCGGTCGCTGATACCCCGCTGTGCCAGGTAGTCGCGGACGAACGCCGCTTCCGGTTCGCCCAGCATCCGCTGGAAGAAGAGACGGGCCGCGTCGTTGATCTCGAAAAGTTGCCGGGCAACGCCCCCGGATTCCTGATTGTTGACCAGAGTAACGCCGACGCGGGCGGCCAGAGTCTGCAGGGCATCCCGGAATTCCACCCGGTCGGCCTTCATGACGAAGGAGAAGGCGTCGCCGCCCTCGGCGCAGGACCCGAAGCACCGCCACGACTGCCGGTCCGGGAAAACGAAGAAGGAAGGGGTGCGTTCCTGGTGAAAGGGGCAGTTAGCCTTCAGGGAACTGCCGGACCGCTGGAGATTCACGTACCCGGATATTAGCTCAACGATGTCCAGCCGGCTTTTTACGTCGTCAATCTGCGTCATAGCGTTCAATCAAAAGTTCAGTCACGTTAAGCCACCGTTATTATAGCACATGGGACTGGATTCCCGCGAAAGCGGGAATGACGGTGGAGGGCGGGGATAATGACAGTGGAAGGCGGGGGGATGATGACGGGGTTGAAAACCGAGAGTGCCCGACGGGACTGGGCGAGCGTTGGCGGTAAGCGGGCAGTGACGAAAGGGCCGCTGCCCGTGGAACAGGCAGCGGCCCGGAGTTTCGAGAGTCTGCCGGGGACTAGTTGTCGGCGGCGACGGCCAAGTCGGCGCTGGCAATCTTGGCGGAGATGACTTCCTTCATCTTACGGACGCGAGAGAGGTCCGGGTAGATGTTGCCTTCGGCCTTCTTGTCAAAGATTTTCTCGCCGTCCAGGAACACTTCCATGATGCCCTGGCCGCGGGGAGAGATGGTAATGGCAGCGTCTGCGCCGTAGGCGCGGAAAAATTCGTTCGCCATCCACGTGGCGGTAGCGTGGTGCTGTCAAGGCACGCAGTAGGTGATCTCGAGTTGGACCTTTCCTTCCATGATGTCTCCTCTTGATAGGGGATTTTGGCGGTTGCCTTTGCGCATTTTATCACAAAGTGGCGCGTTTTCCAACCGCACCGCAACGCGCGCGCACCCGCTTTGCAGACGCATGCGTGTCGGCGCTTGCTGGATTACGTCCTTTGGGGTTCGTTCTTCGACGGGCTGAGGACGATGGTTCGACAGGCTCACCATGAGCGGGTTGGTGGGGTCGGTGTTTCGATGGGCTGGCTCCTTGGGGTTCTGGGTTGGTTGGGCGAGAGGCAGGATTTTTCCGCCAGAGGCGGACCTTTCGGCGCATCGTTGTCAGCATACGGCCGGTTGGGTACGCAAGCATTTTGGACGGTCGTTCCGTGGGCACAAGACGGTGCTGCGACTGGCTCGTGGTTCGACAAGCGCACCATGAGCGGGTCTTCTCGTCCCCCACGCGGGCCCGAACGGTCCCGGTGATCAGTGTGGCCACCGCCGGTGAGGTATTAAACGGACGTGTTGCCACCTGAATCGTTTGCGATTTTGAACTGACGGGGTTGGCCGTCGATGCGAAGAAACTGCCTCTCTATGGATGGTGATGAAACGTACGTTTTGCCTAGACATGATTAGGATATACGTTCGGTTGGGTGGTTGTCAAGGGGGTGTCGGAAGCAGGGTTTGCGGGATTTGGGGATTTACTGGATTCCCGCCTGCGCGGGAATGACGGGTAGGGGCGGGAATGACGGGTTGCGTGGGGCACGAGATCGCCGCGTCGCTACGCTCCTCGCGATGACAAACTGGGTACGCGTGAGGACGGGGGGTGTGTTGACACGGTGTTAACCGGGTGATAGCATTCTTCGGGTGATTCGCTGTGATGGGGAGTAGTAGGCGGAGTAAGGTCGCGTAGAGAGCCGACGGTCGGTGAAAGTCGGTGGACGGAACCGTTGAACTCGCCCCGGAGCGTCTTGGCTGAGATTTCGTTCCACGTAGAGCGGTACGTAGGCCGGGCGGGTCGGCCCCGATAAAGGCTGTGTACAGAGAGTTTCGAGCTGAGGCTCCGCCGCTGCGGGGCAGGCGCGGAAAAGAAGGGTGGTACCGCGGGAACCAAACCCGTCCCTTCGGGGTCGGGGCTTTTTAATGTCTCGACGACACTGGATCCCGGCAAGAATCAGGAGAAGTCGACAATGGAAATGACCGGCGCCGAAATAATTTGCGAAAGCCTGCTGCGCGAAGGCGTGGACACGATATTCGGGCTGCCCGGCGGCGCTGTATTGCCTTTCTACGGCGCGCTTTCCGGCTATCCCCAGCTGCGCCACATCCTGGTACGACACGAACAGGCTGCCGCCATGGCCGCCGACGGATACGCCCGGGCGACCGGCAAGGTAGGCGTGTGCTCGGCCACCTCAGGGCCGGGGGCTACAAACCTGGTGACCGGGCTGGCGTCAGCGCAGATGGACTCGGTGCCCATCGTGTGCATCACGGGCCAAGTGCCCCGCCCCGCCATCGGCCGGGACGCGTTCCAGGAAACTGACATCACCGGGATCACGCTGCCGGTGACCAAGCACAACTACCTGGTTATGGACGTGCGGGACATTGCGCCAGTAATCAAGGAAGCGTTCTACATCGCCCGCACCGGCCGGCCAGGCCCGGTACTGATCGACGTGCCGAAAGACGTGCTGGCCGGCGACAAGATCGAGTTTGAATGGCCGGAATCGATTGATTTGCCGGGATACGAGCCGCCCGGAGAGCCGGACCCCCGGCAGATTGCCGCGGCGGCCAACCTGATCAATGAGGCCGAGCGTCCGGTGATTCTGGCCGGCCACGGGGTGTTGATCTCGCGGGCCTGGGAAGAACTGCGCGCGCTGGCCGAGAAGGCGCAGATTCCCGTCATCACCACGCTGCTGGGCATCGGATCGCTGCCCACCGATCACGTGCTGCACATGGGAATGCCCGGGATGCACGGCATGGCGTACGCGAGCCTGGCCATCGACCGGTCGGACCTGGTGATCGCGCTGGGGGCGAGGTTCGACGACCGGGTTACCGGGCGGCTGTCCGACTTCGCGCCCGGCGCCAAGATCATTCACTTTGACGTTGACCCCAGCGAGTTCAACAAGAACGTGGTCGCCGACGTTCCGGTTCTGGGAGACCTCAAGGCAGGGTTGCGCGCGCTCATTCAGCGGGTCAACTCCAACGTACACATGGACTGGATCCGGGAGTGCGACCGACTGCGCGCCGAGCATCCCTCGCTGTTCATACGCAAGTCCGACGTGCTGCTCCCTCAGCAAGTGCTTAAGGAGCTTTCCGACGAAACCAACGGTGAAAGCATCATCGTCACCGGGGTAGGACAGCACCAGATGTGGGCGGCACAGCATTACGGCTACAAGGAGCCGAACTCGCTGATCACGTCGGGCGGCAGCGGAGCCATGGGGTTTGAAGTGCCGGCGGCGTTGGGAGCGAAGGTGGGCCGGCCCGACAAGACTGTCTGGTCAATCGCCGGTGACGGCGGGTTCCAGATGACGCTGTGCGATTTGGCCACCGCCGTGGAAAACAACATAGACGTGAAATACGCCATCCTGAACAACGGCTCGCTGGGGATGGTGCGGCAGTGGCAGGACTTCTTCTACGACAAGGATTTTTTCTCCACCATCTACAGCAAGAATCCGGATTTTGTGAAACTGGCAGAGGCATACGGCATTCGCGGCATCCGGGTCACCAAGCAGGAAGAGGTATCGGGGGCGATACAGGAAGCCATGGAGACGCCGGGGCCGGTGGTGGTGGATTTTGTGGTGAAAGAGGACGAGTTCGTGTTCCCGATGATACCGGCCGGCGAGTCGGTCCATGAGATGCTGGAAGAGCCGGAGGCCGAGGGGGTCGCCATTGAAACCGCATAACACGCAGCAGCACACCATCGTGGCGCTGGTGCACGACCGTCCCGGCGTCCTGGCGCGGATTGCCAGCCTGTTCCGCCGGCGGGGGTTTAACATCGCGAGCCTGGCGGTGGGAGCCAGCGAACAGGCCGGGCTGTCCCGGCTCACGTTCGTGGTCACCGGCGACCAGTACACCGTTGAGCAGGCGACGGCCCACCTGGACAAGCTCATCGACGTGGTGAAGGTATCCAACATATCCAACGAGGACGCGGTGGCGCGGGAGCTGGCGCTGATCAAGGTGCGCGCCACGCCGTCGAACCGCAGCGAAATCCTGGAGATGGCCAACCTGTTTCGGGCCAAGATCGTTGACGTTGGCGCGCGTTCGCTGGTGGTGGAAATCACCGGCGAGGAGGACAAGATCGACGCGCTGTACGACCTGCTCCGGCCATTTGGGATCCTGGAGTTGATGCGCACCGGGCGGGTCGCCATGGTTCGCGGCAAGACCGGCGGCCGGGTCAGCGACGACGTGGGCGCGGACGCGATAATCATGGGACGGAACGGCATGGCGGCGCAGCTGGCCGGCTCCGTGCCCGGACACTACGAAGGGGTTTAGTCCGTATCCGTCATTCCGGCCTTGAGCCGGAATCCAGATACGTAGTTAGCAGAAACCGTCCCCGTCATTCCCGCCTTAGCGGGAATGACGGGGAAAGCAGGAATGACAGGGATAAAAAAGGACAAAACAGAATGGCAGTTAATATCTACACCGAGAAGGACGCCGATCTCTCCGTACTGGACGGCAAGACCGTCGGGATGATTGGCTACGGCAGCCAGGGACACGCCCACGCCCTCAACCTGCATGACAGTGGCGTCAAGGTCATGGTCGGCCTGTACGAAGGCAGCGCCAGCCGCCAGGCTGCGCGCGACGCCGGCCTCGAAGTCGGCAGCGTGGCCGAGGTCGCCAAGGAAGCCGACGTGATGATGGTGGCGATTCCCGACCACGTGCAGAAGGACGTGTACCGGGACGAGATCGAACCCAACCTGGGGCCGGGCAAAGCCCTCATGTTCGCCCACGGCTTCACCATTCACTACCAATTCGTCGTGCCGCCCCCCACGGTGGACGTGATGATGATCGCGCCCAAGGCTCCCGGCCACCGGATGCGCGAGCACTTCGTGGAGCAGGGCATCGGCGTGCCGTGCCTGCTGGCCGTTCACCAGGACGCCACGGGCAACGCGAAGAACATCGGGCTGGCCTACGCCGCCGGCATCGGCTGCGCCCGCGCCGGCGTCCTGGAAACCACCTTCAAGGACGAGACTGAGAGCGACCTGTTCGGCGAGCAGTCAGTGCTGTGCGGCGGCGTTACGGCTCTGATCAACCTGGCCTTCGAAACGCTGGTGGAACGCGGCTATCCGCCGGAAATTGCGTACTTCGAGTGCCTGCACGAGCTGAAGATGATCGTAGACCTGATCCAGCAGGGCGGGTTCAACTACATGCGCTACTCGGTGAGCGACACGGCGGAGTACGGCGACCTGACGCGCGGCACCCGTGTGGTGGACGACCACGTGCGCGACAACATGCACCGGGTGCTGGACGACATTCAGAGCGGGTCCTTTGCCCAGGAATGGATGGCGGAATGCGATGAGGGTCGGCACAACTTCCTGCGCCTGCGCCAGGAAGCGCGCACCAGCCGGATTCACGAGGTGGGCCGGGGGCTGCGGGAGATCATGCCCTGGCTGAACCCGCGGGAGATTGAGTGATTTAGTACCCTGAGGAGGATACGATGAGCATGGAGGTACTGTGCAGAGCAGTTCACCATCGCAGGCTGGTCTTGGCGGGGCTGGCTGCGGTGGACTGCGTGTGCCTGCCGCACCTTTCCTCGAAAGCCACGATCTGACGGTCAACGCCAACGCGCCTCAGACGGCGCACACCCACTGAAGGAAAGGAACCAAAATGGCTGCACAAGTAAAGTTTCTGGATACTACCCTGCGCGATGGTGAACAGTCTGCCGGCATCGGCATGACGGTGGACGAAAAGATGCAGATCGCGCGGCAACTGGCGCGGATGAAGGTTGACATCATCGAGGCGGGTTTCGCCGCCAGCTCCCCCGGCGACTTCGAGGCGGTCTCTCGCATCGCCAACGAAGTGGAGGGGCCGATCATCTGCTCGCTGTCCCGCGCCGTCGCCGGCGACGTGGACGCGGCGTGGAACGCCATCAAGGGCGCGGCCAAGCCCCGTATCCACGTGTTCCTGTCATCCTCGGAAATCCACCAGATGCACCAGTTGAGGAAGGACCGGGAAGACGTGATGACCATGGCCGTGCAGATGGTTTCCCGCGCCAAGTCCTACTGCGATGACGTTGAGTTCTCGCCCATGGACGCCACCCGCACTAACCGGGAATACCTGTACCGGATGCTGGAAGAGGTCATCAAGGTGGGCGCTACCACCATCAACATCGCCGACACGGTGGGTTACGCCATCCCGTCGGACTTCCAGACTATGCTGCTGGACATTCAGCAGAACGTGCCGGGCATCGACGGCGTCACCCTGTCGGTGCACTGCCACAACGACCTGGGGTTGGCGGTGTCCAACAGCCTGGCGGCCATCGAGGTGGGCGCGCGGCAGGTCGAGGGCTGCATCAACGGCATCGGCGAGCGGGCCGGCAACGCGTCGCTGGAAGAGATCATCATGGCGCTGGACACGCGCCGGGACCTGTTTGGCGTCGATCTGAACGTGGACACCACGCAGATTTATCCCAGCAGCCGGCTGGTGAGCCGCATCACGGGCATGAACGTCCAGGCCAACAAGGCCATCGTGGGCGAGAACGCCTTCCGGCACGCTTCCGGCATCCACCAGGACGGGGTGTTGAAGGACCGCTCCACCTACGAGGTGATGCAGCCGGAGCGGGTCGGGTTGCCGCCGGACGTGCAACTGGTGCTGGGCAAGCTCAGCGGCCGCGCCGGGTTGCAGGCCCGCCTGGAGACCCTGGGCTACTCACTGGACCGGGAAGAGGTCACCGGGGTCTATCAGAGGTTCCTGGAGCTGGCCGACAAGAAGCCGGAAATCACCGACCGGGATCTGGAAATTCTGATGGACGAAGAGAACCGCTCCGCGTCGGAGCCAATCTCCTACTCGCTGGAGACCGTCCACTTCACCGGCGGGGACAAGGACATCCCCACCGCGACCGTGCGGCTGGTCGGGCCGGACGGTGAAACCCGCACTGACGCCTCCACGGGCAACGGCCCGGTGGACGCGGTGTGCCGCGCCATCGACCGCGTGATCGGCACAACGGCCCGAATCGAGGACTTCCAGGTGCAGGCCGTAACGGAAGGCCGCGACTCGGTGGGTTCGGTCACGATGCGCGTCGAGAACGCCGGTCGCATCTTCTCCGGACGGGGCGCGAACACTGACATCATCGTCGCCAGCGCCCAGGCATACCTGAGCGCGATGAACCGGATGCTGGCGGCGGACGAGGAAGCGGCGCTACCGGCGGT
Organism: Chloroflexota bacterium; assembly: GCA_028875655.1. Classification (GTDB taxonomy): domain Bacteria; phylum Chloroflexota; class Dehalococcoidia; order Lucifugimonadales; family UBA3495; genus Bin87. The sequence goes on from JAPPCX010000105.1 coordinate 48,033, forward strand.
TGGGACGACGCCGGACTAGGGCCTGTTCACACAAACTATGCGGAGATGGTATCATCCCCACATGGAGATTA
>JAPPCX010000091.1 GCA_028875655.1 Chloroflexota bacterium
TTCATCTCTTTTGCATTGATCATCGATGCTTTGATGTAGTGTGAACACGCCCTAGTCCATGCTATCAACTGATGCCATGCCTGTTCCGGCGTTGACGTCGTATCGCGCCAGATTCGAGGATTAGTTGCCACACTCAAAAATTCGTAGCAGCAAGGCCACGGGATTGCCCAAATCTCGTTGCCCTCGGCTAAGGTGCGTAATATCGCCGCCGCTGTTTGATGCACTTGCGATTCTCGACGGTGAGCGTAAACCAGGATATTGGTATCTATGGCGTCCAATCCCGCGCTTCCTCACCGTAAATCATCGCGCGCAATTCCTGCCATGAGTATTGCGCCATTGGATCCGGCCTGTGCGCATCGCCCACACTGCAATCCGGCAGCCGGTAGCCCTCGTCCTCACAGGACGGCGCAGTTGACAAGACTCTTCGGAGTCCATCTTCCACCAACGCCTGCAACGAGCGTCCCGTCCGCTCGGCATGAAGTTTCGCCCGGTCCAGCAATTCGTCCTGGATGTCCACAGTAGTCTTCATACTGGCTATGCTAACCGCCTAGCGCTAATCCGGTCAATCGCCGCTGTTTGCTATACTGCCGGCACACCATAGCCGGGCGCGATAGCGTCCGGAACCAAAGGACGTGTCTCAATGACCACCAACTCCCTGCCCGCAACCCTCGGCGAACTGCGCGATAGCGGCTATCGAACCGTTTCCGTGCGCGAGGAAATCCGCCGCAACCTGATCTCCAAGATCCGCGCCGAGGAGCCGGTGTTCCCCGGCATCGTTGGATTCGACCAGACGGTGATTCCCCAGCTGGAGAACGCCATCCTGGCCGGCCAGGACATCATCCTGCTGGGCGAACGCGGGCAGGCCAAGACCCGCCTGATCCGCGAGATGGTCAACCTGCTGGACGATCACATCCCCACCATTGCGGGCAGCGAGCTGAACGACGATCCGTACAACCCCATCAGCCCCGACGGACAGCGCATCGTCGCCGAAATGGGCGACGACGCGCCCATCGCCTGGATCGAGCGCGACCGCCGCTACTCGGAAAAACTGGCGACGCCGGACATTTCCATCGCCGACCTCATCGGCGAGATCGACCCCATCAAGGTCGCCGAGGGCCGCCACCTGTCCGACGAGACCGCCATCCACTACGGCCTGGTGCCGCGCACCAACCGGGGCATCTTCTGCATCAACGAGCTGCCCGACCTGGCCGAGCGCATCCAGGTGGGCCTGTTCAATCTCATGGAGGAGCGCGACGTCCAGATCAAGGGCTACCGCATTCGCATGCCGCTGGACGTGTTCGTCGTCGCCACCGCCAACCCGGAGGACTACACCAACCGGGGACGCATCGTGACACCGCTCAAGGACCGCTACGGCGCGCAGATTCACACCCACTACCCGCGCACCATTGAGGAAGAAATCGACATCATGGAGCAGGAGCGCAACCTGTTCCCCGACGAGGACAAGGTGTACGTGCCGTCCTTCATGACCGAGATCGTGGCCGAGGTTACCGCCCGCGCCCGCGGCAGCAACGAGATCAACCAGCGCTCCGGCGTCAGCGTGCGCGTGTCCATCTCGAACTACGAGACCCTGATCAGCAACGCCCTGCGCCGCAGCATCCGCCTGGACGAGTCCATCGCCTGCCCGCGCGTCAGCGACCTGCCGTACCTGATCGCGTCGCTGGGCGGCAAGATCGAGCTGGAAACCTTCGGCGAGGGCCGCGAGGACCGGCTGGTCGAAGACCTCACCAAGCGCGCCTCTCTCGCCATCTTCACCCGCTACTGCAACCTGGACGAACTGGACGACGTGGTGATGTCCTTCGACCTGGGCAACGCCGTGGAGACCGGCAGCGACGTGCCTTCCGAGTCCTACGCCTCAGCCCTGGCCAATGTGGACGGCCTTGCGCCGGTGGTGTCCCGGCTAACCGGCGACGACCAACGGCCCGAGGTGCAGGCGTCGGCGGTGGAGTTCGTCCTGGAGGGACTGCACCTGAACCGCCGCCTCAACTGCGCCCGCACCCCCGCCGGCGGCTACCGCTACGCCCGGTAAACTCTCGCATCTTCTCGTTAGAGGAGGATTGCCATGACCACGCAGAACATAGCCGCCGCGCCGCCCGTCTCGCTGGAAGAATACGCCGCGCTGCCCAAACACCCACGCTACGAACTGGTCAAAGGAGTTCTAGTAGAACTGATGGCTGCGTCCGAAGAACACGAACATACCGGCTCACTGGTCAATTGGCGCTTGTCAGAGCACGTTTTCCCCAACGGGTTAGGCCGGGTATATATCAGCAACCGGGGTTATGTCACCGGGCCGGATTCACCAGCCACCTCGCGGATGCCCGATGTATCCTTCATGTCCAACGAGCGGCTGGGACGCCCTGACTTATTCGGCAAGCTCCACGACGGTGCGCCCGATCTAGCAGTTGAGATTCTTTCCGACAGCAATACTCCCGCCGAAATCGCTCGGAAAATCACCGAGTACCTCAACGCCGGCGGCAGGGCCGTCTGGGTCATTGATATCGACGCCCGCGCCATCACCGTACACACCCCCAATGCACCGCCGGTCACCCTCACCGATGCTGATACCATCGACGGCGCCGACTACCTCCCCGGCTTCTCCTGCCCCGTCTCTGACCTGCTCCCGACCAGCGCTGATTAGACCAGCGATGCTCTCCGCCCCAGCGTGATCCCGTCGGGCAGTGCGATGGTCGCCTTCAGGTTGCGGAACAGCAGGAACCGGCTCACCAACACGTCCACCCGCTCGGCGTAGTCGGCGATGCCCGGAGCCAGCAGCAGTTCAATATCGCCATACTCAGCCCGCTCGTAGGCGTCCAGGTTGCGCCGCCGCCGCACGTTGGTATCGACCGATACCTCTACGGATTCGCCGCTTCAACCCTTCCAGCAGATCAGGTCAATCACGGCCCGACCACCCTTGTTGCGAATGAACTGGGCCGCCTCGGCCGTTATTTCCAACTGTGCGCTCATATCGTAGCCCTTCTAATCTAGCGGCTGCCCATCCCAAGGCGCGTCGGGGTCCAGATAGCGGCGCGGGATGTCGCCGCGCAACGCCGTCCGAAACTCCTCGGCGCTGTTGAATTTGAGGTCATCAATCGCAATTTTGCCCATCAGCAAGGCGCCGATTTCCTTGTCTCCATGTGAAATATGAGTGGTTATCCTCAGCCATTCGTGGTGGAAGTAGGCGTGGTGGCGGTTGTCCTGCAAGAATCGCATCCGCCGGAGTAGTCGCAACAGTTCCCGGGTTTTGACGTTGGCAATTCTTGGCATCGCTAGGCCGGCGCAGGAACCGCAGGATGCGCCACCTTACGCAGCCATGGAACGACATCTTCCGCAACCAATTCCGCAATCAATTCTTCCACATCATCCTGCGCCGCTCCACCGAACTTCACCCGGTCTGGTTCCAGCTCCAAGAAGCAGGCTATCGCTTTGGAGATCTCTGCCAGAGCCTCCGCTTCGGTGTCTCCCTGCCCATGGGCGCGGCACACGGCGGGGCAAAGCGCCGCGTAGCACTTTGAGCCATCGGAAAGATCGTCAAGCCAGACAACAACGTCGTATTCCATAACCAGCCTCCACGCTTTCTCACCTCAATTATACTCAGCCAACCGCCTCCCTCGCCAACAGCAGCGCGTTGCGTGATTCGATTGCCGCCGGATGCACTGGCACTCCGCTGTCCAGCAGCCGTGCTATGTTGTTGGTCAGGAACATTAGCATCGCCGCCGGCAGGTCGGTCTCGGCCAGTTCCCTCAGCTCCGGCTGACAAGGGTAGCGCTTGAGTTTGACGGGATCCAGCTTGTCGGCCAGGAGGATGATGTGGCCGATGGTATCGCCGCCCGTGGGGTTGCCGGTGGTGTGCCAGTAGATGGCGTCGTAAAGCTGGGGGTGGCTCAGCCCGTCCTCGCGCTTGAGCAGTTCGGCGCCCACCATGCCGTGCAGGATGGCCGGGTTGCGCCGCTCGTATTCGGTCACCGGAGGCAGGTCGTAATCCTCCATCCGTAGCAGGTTCTCCGCGCCCGAGAAATGCCTGGTGGCGTCGTGGGCCAGCGCGGCCAGCCCCACGGCGTCGGCATCCTGTCCATGCTTTTCGCAGAGGCCACGTGCGATCTGCTCAACGCGCTGGCAGTGCTCGCAGAGCGCGGGCGGCAAGCGACGCATCCGCCGGTGGATGCGGTCATACACGCGGCCGGGGATTTCGATGGTGGTCATCGGGTCAGCCCATGTCGCCCAGGGCGCGACCGCCCAGCAGGTGCATGTGAGGCCAGGCGATGGTCTGGCCGGCGTCCTCGCCGTTGTTCATCACCAGCCGATAGCCGCTGATGGTGACGCCCTCGCGCCGGGCCATCTCCGCGGCGACGACGAAGAGGTGCCCCATGATGCCCTCCATGGCCGGGCTGATGTAGTCCAGGCCGTTGATGGGCATGTTGGGGATGATCAGCAGATGCACCGGCGCCTTGGGATAGATGTCGCGCACGACGAAGCAACGCTCATCGCGGTAAATCACGTCGGGATGCAGCGGGTCCCGGGCCATGGCGGCGAAGGGCGAGTTGCGGGCGGGGGTGATGGTCATGGGGATGAAACTCCTTCAAAATTGGTAACCAATCTGTCATTGTGAGCGCAGCGCGGCAATCTCGAACCAGATACGCGCTTTCGACGGGGTTGCCACGTCGCCGCGCTCCTCGCAATGACAGCAAATTACGCCGCCTCGATCTCCTGCAGCGCGATTTCCTTGTGGTCGTGGACGCTGCCGTAGGATAGTTCCTGCACCTTGGCTCGGCGGGTGTAGAGCTGGAGGTTGTGTTCCATGGTGAAGCCGATGGCGCCGTGGCACTGGTGGCCCAGCGAGCACACCCGTTGGTAGGCTCCACTGCACCACGCCTTGGCGACGGCAACCTCGCGGCGGGCCGGCTGGCCCTCGGAGATGGCCCACGCCGCCTGGTACGCCACGTGGCGCGCGCCCTCGACGTCGGTGGCCATGTTGGCGCAGTGATGCTGCACCGCCTGGAAGCTGCCCACCGGCCGTCCGAACTGCGTGCGCTGCTTCACGTACTCCACCGTCATGTCCACCACTGCCTCGGCGCCGCCCACCATCTGCACACAGTGGGCCGCCGTCGCCCGCGCCAACGCCCGCTCGATGACGGGCCAACCCTCGCCAACCTCGCCCAGCACGGCGTCCCCGGACACCGACACGTTGTGCATCCGTATCTCGCACAGCCGCTCGTTGCCGATGGTGCTCACCTGCTCGACTTCAACTCCCGACGCGCCGGAGGGAACCAGGAAGAGAGTGATACCCTCTTCTGGATTCCCGCTTTCGCGGGAATGACGGGAGGAATTGGGGTCGTCGCCGGCTGGCATGGTCCGAGCAGCGACGATGATAGTGTCGGCGGCGTGGGCGTCGGGGACGAACAACTTGGTTCCGTTGATGACGTAGCCACCATCCGAAGCTCTGGCCTGGGTCTCAACACCCCACGCCTCGGTGGTAGCCGACGGCTCGGTGAGCGCCAGGGTCAGGCGCACCGTGCCGGCGCAAACGCCGGTCAGGATGTTCTGTTTCTGAGCGTCGTTGCCGGCGTCGAGCACGGTGAGGCCGCCGAGCACTACGGTGGCGAAGAACGGAGCCGGCAGCAGCGCCCGTCCCGTCTCTTCCACCAGCACCGCCAAATCCAGGAAAGTGCCGCCGGTGCCGCCGTACTGCTCGGGGAAGGGTATGCCGGTCCAGCCCAGGTTGACCACCTGACGCCAGATGTCTTCGCTGAACCCCTGCGGGTCGTCCTCCAGCTCGCGCACCAGCGTGAGCGGACATTCCTGGGCCAGAAATTCGCGGGCCGAGTTCTTCAGCATCTGCTGAATCTCGCTGAGTCCCATATCCATAGGGGAAAGCCTCCCGCCGCGGGCCACCGGAACGGCAGTCCGGGCGAAGCAAGAAAGGATTTGAAAGCGCAGCGAGTATAGCGCACCGGGCCGGCGGCGGCAAACCTACTGGCCCTCGTTTGCCGCCCAGCATCGCCCCTGTGTACAATGCGGCTATCACCCCTCCCGCCGTCGTATTGCATCCCAAGGAGGCGCCCCATGTATCAACGGCCCACCCTCAGCCTCAGCCAGGTCCGCAACGCCATGAACGCCATGCTGGACCAGGCCCAGCAGGAACCCGACCGTCCGCTGGCCATCGCCATCGTTGACGCCGACGCCAAGCTGCTCAGCTACGCTCGCATGGACAACTGCCGCGCGCTGCCCCAGCGGATGGCCGTCAGCAAGGCGTACACGTCGGCAATGTCCGGCTCCGACTCCGACGCCTACGCCCAGCGCCTCAAGAACGAGGGCCGCAACATCGCCGACTTCGGCGACCCCCAATTGGTAGCCGTCCAGGGCGCCGTCGTGGTGCGGGATCCAGAGACCGACCTGGTTTTGGGAGCAATCGGCGTCAGCGGCCTGACCGCCCAGGAGGACGAGGATCTGGCCCGGCTGGGAATGCAGGCACTGGGGCTGTAGCGAGACTGCCATCCGCCGGAGGCGGATTACGCTCCTCGCAATGACAGGTTAGATAATTTCGGAGACTCCTCATGCCCAACCCACGCGCTGAATACTCGCCCATTTTCGACCGACCTCGGCTGACGCTGCCCGACGGGGCAAAGGTTGCCGTGTGGTTCATCATCAACGTGGAGGAGTGGGACATCGGCCAGCCCATGGCCCGCACCGTTCTGCCCTCGCCGCAGGGCGCGGCGGTGTCGCCCGACATTCCCAACTACTCCTGGTACGACTATGGGATGCGCGTGGGGTTCTGGCGCATGAAGCAGATCCTCAACGACTTCAACCTGCCCTGCACCATCAGCCTCAACGCCGCCGTGTGCGAGGAATACCCCCAGATGGTCCAGTCCTGCCTGGACAGCGGCTGGGAGTTGCTGGGCCACGGCTACGTCCAGCAGGTGCTGCACCGGGAACCCGACGAGCGCGCCACCATCCGCAAGACCATCGAGGTGATCCGCGAGTTCAGCGGCAGTGCTCCCCGCGGCTGGATGGGCCCCGGCCTCGCCGAGACATACGACACCCCCGACATCCTGGCCGAGGAGGGTATCGAGTACGTGGCCGACTGGGTCAACGACGACCAGCCCTACGAGCTGAAGGTCAAGTCCGGCCGCCTGGTCGCCCTCCCCTACACCGTGGAGCTCAACGACATTCCCATCTACCTGGTGCAGCACCACTCGGCTCCCGAGCTGTTCAACCGCACCAGGGACGTGCTGGACGTGATGCTCACCGAGGGCGAGGACAACGCCCGCGTCTTTGCCATCTCCATGCACCCCTACATCACCGGCGCGGCCCACCGCATCGGCCACTTCCGCCGCCTGGTGGAGTATATCACGCAGCAGGAAGGCGTAACCTTCTGGACCGGCAGCGAGATCCTGGATTGGTACAATGGACAGGTGAACGGGCGTCCATAACTCGTTCATAATGCGTGCGCAACGCTGATACCGCCGGTGGATAACACCGCGACAGTCAGTTTATAGTAAGGCAGAAATCTACGAACCCCGGATTCCTCGTTCGCCGTGCCCAACTTATGAACCAATACGAAGGGCACTGGGTATAAAATCAACGGATTATCGACGCCATTCTCCTGCTCCAATCACTCGGTTATAAACCCCATCAACGTACTTATTATCGTTTACTACTCTAAAGCCAAGTCCTGAATTATGATTGACACCGTAAGAATTAACGTCAAAGCCGGAAACGGTGGCGACGGCTGCATCAGCTTTCTCCGGCTCAAGTACCAACCCCGGGGTGGGCCGGACGGCGGCGATGGGGGAGATGGCGGCAGCGCTTACATCGTCGGCGACAACTCCATCAACACTCTGCTGCACCTGAAGTTCAACAGCACCTTCTACCTGGAGCGCGGCGCCCACGGCAAGGGCAAGAACCAGCGCGGCGGGAACGGGAAGGACCGTCACATCCCAGTGCCCATGGGTACCGTGGTCTGGCGCATGAACTCCGACGGAAGCAAGGATTTCGTGGCCGACGTCACGTCTGAACAACCGGTCCTTATTGCTAAGGGCGGTGAAGGCGGATGGGGCAACGCCCGGTTCGTGTCATCCACCAACCAGGAACCGATGCTGTCGGAGTCCGGCAAGAAGGGCGATTACTCGGTGCTCTGGCTGGAACTGAAGCTGCTCGCCGACGTGGGTTTGCTGGCCAAGCCCAACGCCGGCAAGTCCACGCTGATCTCGCGCTGTTCGGCAGCCAAGCCCAAGGTTGCCGACTACCCCTTTACCACCGTGGAGCCGGTGCTGGGCGTAGTCACCCACGGCGGGCAGGACTTCGTGATGATGGAGATTCCGGGGCTGCTGGAAGGCGCGCACCGCGGCATCGGCCTGGGGCACCAGTTCCTGCGCCATGCCGAGCGGGCTCGAGTCTATGTCCACCTGATTGACGGGCAGTCTGACGACCCGGCCGGCGATTTCGTTATGCTGAACCGGGAACTGCGGGAGTTCAGCCCAATGCTGGCGGCCAAACCCCAGGTGCTCGCTGTCAGCAAGCTTGACACCACGGAAACCTATGAACTCCGTGACGTGATTGAAGAGGAGTTGAGGAAGGCGATAGCGGGAATGGAAGAATACCCTTCCCGGCCTGAGGAAACTCCGATCCACTTCATATCGGCGATGTCGGGTGAGGGGGTGGACAGGCTTTTGGGGCAACTGGCCGGCATCCTATCTGACGCGCCGCGCACGGGGTTGGATGAATCCGAGTGGGAAGACGAGCCGGCCGTTGCGTTGGGCGAGATTGCCAAACGGGAGCGCCCTCCCCTGGGTTTCTACCTGGATGGGGATGTGTACGTGATCGAGTCGGAGCGGCTGGAACGCCTGACCGGCCGGGCCGATATGCGGGACTACCGCGTGATGCTGCAACTGTGGCGGGAGATGACCCGCCTGGGGATCGCGCGCCAGTTGGAAGAAGCTGGCATTGAGCCGGGCGACACCATCCGTATCGGCAACGCCGAGCTAGAGTGGTTCTAGTGGGGGACGGCGATTCCAGCCGACGCATCGGCATCCTGGGCGGCACCTTCGATCCGCCGCACCTGGGCCACCTGCTGATCGCCGAAACCGCCCGGGTCGCGTTGGGGCTGGAGTCGGTGCTGTTCATCCCGGCCGGCGAACCCTGGCTCAAGTCGGGGCAGCGCATCACCCCGGCGGCGCACCGCCTGCGCATGGTGCAGCTGGCAGTGGCCGACAATCCAGACTTCTGCGTGTGCGACTGCGAGGTGCTGCGCAGCGGGGCATCCTATACGGTGGACACGCTGCGGGAATTGCGGGGGGCGTATCCCGATAGCGCGGAGTGGTATTTCATCGTCGGTTCCGACGTGCTGGACCAGTTCCACCTTTGGAAGGAGCCGGAAGGCATACTGGAGCTGTGCCGGCTTGCGGTCGTTGAGCGTCCCGGCGGGCCGGACGACGGAGTTGCCGCGTTGGCGGAACGGTTCCCGGACGCGGTGGCATCCGGCGTGGTGGTGTCGGTGGCCGGGCCGCGTGTCGATTTCAGCGCGTCGGAGTTGCGTAGTATCCTGGCGGAGGGCCTGTCGGTGCGCTACCGGGTTCCCGACGCCGTGGCGGAGTACATCAAGCGGCACGAGCTTTATCGGAACTGAAGACTACCGGAGCGAGACAGATGACAACCGACCAGGGGAAAATGGTGAACCGGCTGCTGGAGTTGGCGCTGGAACGCGGCGCAATACGGTATGGCGACTTCACCCTGTCGTCGGGCCGCAAGAGCACGTACTACTTTGATGGGCGCCTGCTGAGCCTGGACCCGGAAGGCGCGTACCTGCTGGGCCACGCGCTGCTGCCCCTGCTCACCGACGCCGGCGTGAGTGCGGTGGGCGGCCCGACGCTGGGCGCAGATCCCATCGTGACCGCGGTGGCCACCGCCTCCTGGCAGCAGGGGATTCCCATGCCGGCGTTCATCGTGCGCAAGGAGGCCAAGGGCTACGGCATGGGGCAGATGATCGAGGGGCCGCTGCCGTCGGCCGGCGCGTCCGTCGCCATCGTCGATGACGCCTGCACCACCGGCGGGTCGCTGTTTCACGCCATCGACGCCACAGAGGAAGCGGGCTACAAGGTCGGGTTGGTGCTGGCGGCCCTGGATCGCAACGAAGGCGGCAGCGACGCCATCCGCAAGCGCGGCTATCGCTTCGCATCCCTGCTCACCGCCGGCGCGGACGGACGGATCCGCCCGTCCGATGAAGTCTAACTGCGCCAACCGGAACGCCCAACTCCCGGTGGGCTTCCGATACGGCCCGTTGTTTGTGCTAAAATCGGGCGCGGAGGGCAATTTCCACTGCTCCCTCTGGGAGGGTGTGGCTGAGGGCAGAGAGCATGAGACTGATTTCTTGGAACGTTAACGGCATCCGGGCAGTGCATCGGAAGGGATTCCTGGAGTGGTTTCAGGAAGAGCAGCCCGACGTGCTGTGCCTCCAGGAAACCAAGGCCCACGAGTCCCAGTTGCCCACCGCCCTGAAGCAGGTGGAGGGCTACTCCAGCTGGTTCACCACTCCGGAGCGAAAGGGTTACAGCGGCGTGGGCCTCTACACCCGCGAAGGACATGAACCCCGCAGCGTCACTTTCGGCCTGGGCGTTGAGCGATTCGACAGCGAGGGGCGCACCATCGTCGCCGACTTCGATGATTTCGTGTTCCTGGGCATCTATTTTCCCAACGGCAAGCAGTCCGCCGAACGTCTGCGTTACAAGATGGAGTTCTACGACGCCTTCCTGGAATACGTGGACAAGCTGCGAGGGGAAGGCCGCAGCGTGGTTGTGTGCGGCGACGTCAATACCGCCCACAAGGAGATCGACCTAGCCCGGCCCAAGGCAAACGAAAAGATTTCCGGCTTCCTACCGGAGGAACGGGCCTGGATGGACACCTTCCTTGATCATGGCTACGTTGACACCTTTCGCCGGTTCAACCAGGAACCGCACAACTACAGCTGGTGGAACCAGGTGACTCGCGCACGAGAACGGAATGTGGGCTGGCGCATCGACTACTTCTTCACCGACAGCGACTTCGCTTCCAACCTGACCGATGCCTTCATATTGTCCGACGTGATGGGCTCCGATCACTGCCCCGTGGGCATCGAAATTTCCTGAGTTTCCCCATCATTCGGCTACCCGGCCAGCCCGGGCTTCTCGCCACCGAACAGCAGGGGCTGGGCGGTGATTTCGGCGACGATGCCGGAGTCGCCGTCGTCCGACGCCACCTTGAGCCGTCCGCCGATTTGCACGGCGCGGGTACGCACGTAGCCCAGGCCGATCAGGTTTGCCCCGTCCGTGGTCGGAACCGCTGCCGCCGAGGTCACCAGCCCCATCGCGTCGCCGGCGTCGTCGGTGAGGCGGGCGTTGGGCAGCGCCGCCGCCATTTCGGACGCATCACCGGCGCGCGATTCAAACCGCAGCGTTACCAGGTACTTCTGCACCTTATCGTAGGTGTCCAGCCGGGCGATTACCTCCTGGCCGATGTAGCAGCCCTTGTGGAAGTCGATTGCGCCGATGAGGCCGGCCTCCAGCGGGTTGTAGGTATCCCCCATCTCGGAGCCGTAGGCCGGCCGGCCGCCGGCGATGCGCAGCGTCTCGGCGGTGGTCGCGCTGACGCTCACCGCGCCGGCCGATTCAAGCGCGGTCAGTACCCGGTTGGCGGCGTCGCGGTCCAAACACAGCAGTTGGCAAGTGGGTGGCCGGTCAGGATCGTCCGGGTCGGCGGGCAAACTCACCCGCACGGCGTCGATGGACTGCGCGCGCCCGAGGATCTCGTTGGCGGCCGGCCCGGTCAACGTCAGCATTGCGGTGTCGGCGGTTGCGTCCTCAACTTCCAGGTCCTCCATGATGGTGTACTTGTCCAGGAAGTCGATGACGTTCTGCTGCTGGCCCGGGCTGGTGAGCATGAGCTGGTGGTCGCCGCAATGCACCACGTACACCAGGTCAACGATGCGTCCCCGGTCGCTGGTCAGCACGGTAACGGCGATTTCGCCGGCTGCGCCGTCCGGGTCAACCAGGTTGGTGGAGAGGCGGTTGAGCAGATCGCGAGCGTCCTCACCGGTCAACCGGAGCAGGCCGGCGTCGCTGGGAAAGACGGCGGCGCGCTGGGTGGCGGCGCGGAATTCCTCCGCGGTGTGGGAGTTGGCAGCGATGGCAGTCATCGGGAGCCTCCGGGCGAGTACGGTATATGCGAAAGCGGGGCAACCACAAGGGTTGCCCCTACATCGGGCGCGTGGGGGCCGGACATGAGGGCTACACGGCGAAGGAAGTGCCGCAGCCGCAGGCTTTCTTGGCGTTGGGGTTCTCGAAGACGAAGCCCTTGCCGTTGAGTCCGTCGGAGAAGTCGAGTTGGGTGCCAACCAGGTAGATGTAGGACTTCTTGTCCACCATCACCTTGACGCCGTACTGCTCCACGATCTTGTCGGACTCGCGTTCCTGGTCGGTGATGTTGAGGTCATACGTCAGGCCGGAGCATCCGCCGCCCTTGACAGCGACGCGGAGACCGATATTGTCGGTGATGCCCTCTTTCTCGGCAAAATACTTGATCTTTTCGGCGGCCTTCTCCGAAATTTCTACGGTGAGTTCAACGCCGTTCTGGGTGATGGGCATATTTTGAAAACCTCCTCGCGGGGGTTGAGTGATACTTTGATTTTACGCAAATGAGGGCACAGGCGTCAAATTGTAACGTTAAGCGGAATAAGTCCGTCATTTCGCGCTGGCGAGTTTTTCGACTTGATGGTACTTCCCGTCCGGCCCAATCACGGACAGGAACACCCGGTCAGACCCCTGGTTGTCGTCGGGGCCGTATTGGAGCTGAAAGCCGTCGATATCTATGACTCTTGAAGTATGGAGAGCGTCAATGAAACACTGGCGGCTGAGGTCGTGTCCGCAGTCTTCGAGGCCGAAAATGGCCAGCCGGCCGGCCAGGTATCCTTCCAGGGAGACGTACCCCGGTTCCGCTGCGGGATTGTAGTTCGCCAGGGCGGCGTGATAGCTCGCGACCACCGGGATGCCGGCATCTTCGGGAAAGGGCATCACTTGCGTAACGTAAACGCCTTTCCCGTCATGCCCCAGAGCTTTCGCCAGGGCCCTGCCGCCTCCGAAGGAAACCGTCAGGAACACCGGGTCTATGTCCTTACGCGCCAATTCTATCGTTGTGGCGACCGACTCAGACGCGCCGATGATAATCACGGCTTCGGGGTCGGATGCAACTATTTCCGAGGTCGCGCTCCTCACCGCTCCGGAATTGCGTTGGTAATGGGAGGCTCCGACCGGTTGCAGCCCCCGGCTTGCCAGCGCCCGGCGCACTCCCTCAAGTCCGTCCGTGCCGAAAGTGTCGTTCTGATAGAGCACCGCCACGCGGGTTATTCCCAGGTCTTCGGTCAGGCGGGCGACCATCTCTTCGGTTTCCTGGTAATAGGAGGCGCGGACGTTGAGCACGTTATCCAGCGCCGGGTCGCGCAGAAATTCCGCGCCGGTGAATGGGGCCAGAAAGGGCACCCCGGCATCGTGGGCCAACGGAGACGCGACGCGGGACGTGGGTGTGCCCACCGCGCCGATGAGCGCAAAAACCTGCGCTCTCTCAATCAGCAGCTTGGTGGTGTGAAACGCGTATTCGGTTTCGTAAGAATCGTCCAGGGTTTTGAGCGTCAACCGGCGCCCATGAACGCCTCCCGACTGATTGGCTTCGTAAAACGCCGCTTCGATACCCAGCCTCATCTCCCGTCCCAGCTCCCGGGAAGGGCCACTGAAAGCCGCGGATTGCCCGAACAGGACCTGGTCGTCGGTTATGCCGGGGCTGCTCAAACCGCCGACCGTTGGGGCCGCAGGGTCTGCGCCGGCGCATGCTATTCCGGCGATGGCAACCATCAGAGCCGCGGCAACCGTCAATTTAACGAGGGGCAGCAATTTCATCGCGATAGCCGGGCATTGCGGCTTAAAACAGCGGCCGCTGCGGGTCGTCGCGGTCAACCGGGGCGATGTTGGCGATGGCGTTGAACCATTCGTCCGTGGTGTGGTACGTGCGGTGGTTGAAGTTCCGCAGGAACGGGTGGTCCAGGCCGCCGTCCTCGGGGTCGGCGTACATCAGCACCGGGCGGGCCGGCTCCGCGGTGTGCGAGGCGTACATCAACTCCGAATACATGCCCGTGGACAGCCGGCCGCCCATGGTGATGCGGTAGGCGGCGACGCACTGGGCTTGTTCCACCATGGTCAGGTCCCGGTGGCGCACCTGGTTCTCCATGTCGTCCCACACTTCCAGGGCCTCTCTTGGGTCAAGGGTCATCGGAAAGGCCGACGGCAGGCCGTCCTTGAGCGTGCCCGCGTTATCCAGCGGCCAGCGGGCTTCGTCGGCGGTGATGGTGATTTCACTCACGCCGTCAGCGTAGGCAGCACGCGCCTTGTCGAACACCTGCGGCGTGCCCTCGTCCAGCGTCAGGGGGTCAAAGACGATGAAACGGCGGTGCAGTTCGCTCCTGATGTCGTCAACGCTGGCGCGCCGGCCGGCCTCGTGCCGAATGGCGGTGATGGGAAAGCTGGAATACACCACCGGGAACCGCCGGCGATGGAAGATCAGCCGGTAAAGCATTTCAGCAGGATGTTTGACGCTGACAACGTAGTGGGGAATCATCCGCCGCTCGTACAGGTTGCGCGCCAGCAGGTCCGCCATGGCGATCTCCGCCGAGCGCCAGGCCAGAATCTCCCGTAGTCGCAACCGGAAATTCGTGTGCTGTTCGGTATCCCGACGCGCCAGGGCCGCGCGGATGTCCAGCATGTCGTCAACCAGGGTGATGATGCAGTCGGGACGCCAGCGGCGGATGGTGGGAATGTCGATCAGCGAAAACTGCCGGCCGCTGGTGTAGTAGGTGAGGTGAGTCGCCAGCAGGCTGTGGCGCGGGTCCAGGTCCTCCATCTGCTCGGCGATGGCGAGGCCGGCGCGTTGCCAGGCGTCCAACTGGTATCGCGGTCGGAACGCGGCCAGAGTGCTGGCCAGGTCGTCGCCCTGCCGCGCGAACACATCCTCGACGCTGGCGGAGAGCAGTTCCCGCGGATCCGGCCCGATCTGCGGGTCCAGATATGCGTCGGCGCCGGGGGATGCACTGATGTCGCCGTTGGCGCACAGGCGATCCAGCAGGTTGGCGACGACGATGTCCTTGTTGACGCCGGAGATGCCGGCCAGCAGAGCGCGCATACCACAACGATGCCCCCTGCCGGTGCATCTGTCAAGGCAACCGGCGCCCTTCGTTGACAACCTTTGCCGGCCTGCCTACTATCGGCCTTACGCAATCAACGGGCAGGTCTGGCCATGAAGGTATCCTATTTCGGCTGCATGAGCTACGCGGATCGGGACAAACTCCCCGGCGGCTGGCCGGCGCCGCCGGCGTTTCACGACCCGGAGGTCTCCCAGCGTTCCTACCGGGAGGGCATGGCCGAGTGCGAGCTGGCTGAGTCCCTGGGCTTTGACTGGATCAGCCTCTCGGAGCACCACTACTCGGGCAACCGCACCACGCCCAACCCGGCGGTGATGGCCGCCGCCGTCGCCGAGCGTTGCAAATCCGCTCGCATCGCCCTGCTGGGCCAACTGCTGCCGTTGAGCAATCCCGTCCGCGCCGCCGAGGAAATCGGGATGCTGGACAACCTCACCGGCGGACGGCTCGTCGCCGCTTTCATGCGCGGCACCCCCGGCGAGGACCAGGTGTACGACCTGAACCCGTCCGAGGGGCGCGAGCGGCTCATTGAGGCCATGGACCTGGTGCTCAAGGCCCTCACCGAGCGGCAGCCCTTCTCCTGGGAGGGCCGGCACTACCAGTACCGCACCGTGTGCGTCTGGCCGCAGCCGGTGCAGCGGCCCCTGCCGCCTCTCATCGTGGCGACCCGCAGCCGGGATACCGTCAGATACGCCGCCGCCAACCGCCTGGGCCTGGGCATCTCCTACGACCATCCCGACGACATGGCCGTAACGGTGGGTCAGTATAGGGACTGGTGCGACGAGGCCGGCTGGCAGCCGTCGCCGGATGACATCGTGTACCGCGGCGGCATCTGCATTGCCGAGACGGATGCGGCTGCGATGGCGCTCCGGGACCGGGTGGAAGCGGCCGGCGGAGGCAGCGGCACGTTCATCGGGCGTTCGCTGTCCCAGGCGGTGCAATCTGCCCGCTCCGCTGGCCAGCCTGGCAATCAGCCGCCGGCGTCGCCGCCACGCGCCCGGAGCGGCGGAACCATCCGTATGCTGAACTTCGTGGGCAGCCCCGATACCGTGGCGGAGCAACTGCGCGAATACCAAGACAAATGCGGCGTCGGCGTGGTGGATCTGGCCTTTCAGCAGCCCGGGTTGAACCACAAGGACGTTACGGCCGAAATTGAATTGTTCGGTCGGGAAGTGCTGCCGCAAATCAAGGAATTCTAAACTACCCGCGAGGCGCTATGACTGATTTCAAGACCGGCTCGGTGCAGGCCAACGGCATCGATTTTCACTACCTGGAAATGGGCGACGGCCCGCTGGCCATCTGCCTGCACGGGTTCCCAGACCACGCTTATTCCTTCCGCCACCTGCTGCCCGACCTGGCCGCCGCCGGATTCCGCGCCGTCGCGCCGTTCATGCGGGGCTATGCGCCCACCTCGGCACCGGCCGACGGGCGCTACCACTCCGCGCTGATGGCCCGCGACGCCGTGGAACTGATCGGCGCGCTGGGCGCGGAGCGGGCGTATCTGATCGGCAACGACTGGGGCGCCGGCGCCGTCGTGGGAGCCACCGCCCTCGCGCCGGAAAAGGTCATCAAGCTGGTGACCATCGCGTCGGGCCGCGTTGACCGCGAGCTGAGCATGGAGTTCGAGTACCTGCGGGGCACGTGGCACGGGTTCTTTTTCCAGCGGCCCGACGCCGAGGAGGCGGTCGCCCACAACGACTACGCTTTCGTCGAGGGATGGTGGCGCTGGGCTTCGCCGGAATGGGACATACCCGCCGAGGCGCTGGAGAGCATCCGCGCCACCTTCCGCAAGCCGGGCGTGGTGCAGGCGGCGCTGGGATACTATCGCGCGCGCTACGACGCGTCCCAGGTGGATGACCAGGTGCGGGCCGACCAGGCTGTGATCAGCGCCGGCCCCGTTACCGTGCCGACCCTCGCGCTGCACGGCACCCGCGACCGTCCCCGGCGGCTGGAGTCGTTCCTGAGTTCGGGCATGTACGAATACTTCAAGGGAGGGCTGGAAAAGGTTATCATCCCCGGCACGGGCCACTTCATGCACCAGGAGCGCCCCGAGGAAGTGAACCCCAAAATCCTCAAGTTCCTGCAACGGTAGGATTGTTGAGGCTTTGAAAATCACAACGTCGTTCCTGTTCAGCAGTAACCTAGAAAAGTCGTTGCCACAGAGGCGTTGGCTTTATATTGTGTACTCTGGATTCCCGCCTTCGCGGGAATGACGGTTTGAATAGCGGGAATGAGGGTTTGAATGGTAACGCCGATTAATACCCCGTCCATTTTGTATGTCATCACGAACTGAAATATGGGACTCCATCGCCGAGATCCAGCAGCGGGTCCTCATCTGCCACAAATGTCCCCGCTTAGTCGAGTGGCGCGAGGAGACGGCCCGCGTCAAGCGCCGGATGTACCGGGATGAGGACTACTGGGGCCGTCCTCTGCCCGCGTTCGGTGACCCCGATGCGCGCCTGCTGGTGGTGGGTCTGGCGCCCGCCGCGCACGGAGGCAACCGCACCGGCCGCATGTTCACGGGAGACCGCAGCGGCGACTGGTTATTTGGCGCGCTGCACCGTGCCGGCTTCGCCAACCAGCCCGAGTCCGTCCGGATCGGCGACGGCCTGGAACTCACCGGCGCGCTGATCACCGCGGCCGCCCGCTGCGCGCCGCCGCAGAACAAGCTCCGACCCGTGGAATTGACTACCTGCCGCCCGTACATCACCCGCGAGATTCAGCTGTTGACGGATCTTCGCGCCGTAGTGACCCTGGGCCGCATCGCCTTCGACGCCTTCCTGAGGGCGTATGCCGCCGCCGGACGCACGCCACCCGGCCGCAAACCACCCTTCGGCCACAACGTCGCCACCGAGCTGCCCGACGGCGGGCCTCTGCTGATAGCCTCATACCATCCCAGCCAGCAGAACACGCAGACGGGCAGGCTGACGGTGGAGATGCTGGACGCGGTGTTCGCAAGGGCGCGTGCGGCGTGCGGCGTGTGAAGCCGCGAGGTCCCTGAGAGTCCCGCCGCCCCCATGCTAAAATCCCCGCCGTACCCATCACCACAGGAGCGTCCCCCGTTATGAAGTACGACTACATCGTGGTTGGCGGTGGTTCCGCCGGTTGTGTTATGGCTACGCGGCTTTCCGAGCAGACCGACAAGTCGGTGATCCTGCTGGAGGCCGGGCCGGACTATCCCGACTTTGAGCATCTGCCCCAGGACCTCAAGCAGGGCAACAACACCTGGCTCTCCGCTTATGGCCCCCACAGCTGGGACATGCGCGGTCGCGCCAATTCCTCGCAGAGCGAGCCGATGGTCATCCCACGAGGCTGGGCCATGGGCGGCTCGTCGTCGATCAACGGCCAGGTGGTCTTTCGCGGCATCCCTGAGGACTACGACCTGTGGGCCGAGTGGGGCAACGACGAGTGGAAGTTCACCGATTGCCTACCTTTCTTCCGCAAGCTGGAGAACGACTGGGACTTCGGCGGCGACGACTTCCACGGCTCTGAGGGGCCGCTGCCGGTGCGCCGTCCCAAGCGCGAGGACTGGCTGCCCTTCAACACCGCCTTCTACGACGCCTGCGTGGCCCTGGGCATTCCCGAGCATCCCGACCAGAACGCGCCGGACTGCTACACCGCCATCTCGCCGCGTCCCATGAACAACATCGACGGCGTGCGCATGAGCACGTCGCTGACTTTCCTCAACACCGCGCGCCATCGCCTGAACCTCACCGTGCGCGGCAACATCCACGCCCACCGGGTCATCCTGGAGCGCGACGGTTCGACCGGCTCACCACGAGCGGTTGGCGTGGAGGTGCAGAGTGGCGGCGAGGTCTTCACCGTTGAAGGCAACGAGATCGTCCTGTGCAGCGGAACCATCGGGTCGGCCCAGATCCTGCTGCTGTCGGGCATCGGCCCCGCTGACCACCTGCGGGAGATGGGCATTCCGGTGAACCACGAACTGCCCGGCGTGGGCAGGAACTTCCGCGACCATCCTGCCGCCTACATCCTGTTCCGCGGCGAGGGCGAGGAGCCGGATACCTTCGCGCCCAACATCCAGGTGGGGCTACGCTGGAGCGCTGAGGACTCGCCCACCAAATCCGACTTCCAGATCACGCCCACGCTGATGACCAGCGAGCACCGGCCGGCCAGCGTGTCCTACGACGGCGAAGGATTCCACTTCGGGTTGAGCGTGGGCTTGCAGAACGCCGTGGGCTTCGGACGCCTTTCGCTGCAATCTACCGATCCCACCGTGCAGCCCGATCTGGACTACCGGTTGTTCAGCGATCCCTACGATCGCCAGCGCATGCGCCAGGCCGTCCGCAAGGCGCTGGAAATCGCCGAAAGCTCGCCGTTCAAGGACTTCATCGTCGAGCGGCTGAATCCCACCGACGCCGATCTGGTCAGCGACGACGCGCTGGATGCCTGGATCCTGCGCAACGCCTACACCCAGCACCACATCGCGGGCACGTGCAAGATGGGGCCGGACAGCGACCCCATGGCCGTGGTCAACCAGCACGGGCAGGTTCATGGGATACAGGGTCTCCGCGTCGCCGACGCCTCGGTGATGCCCGACGTGATTCGCGCCAACACCAACGCAACGACGATCATGATCGGCGAGCGGGTTGCGGAGTTTATTAAGGCGGGCGTTTAGATACATCGTCAGCAAACACACATAGGGGCGAATGATTATTTGCCCCTACGGTCTAATCCGTTGCTGCAAATTCCAGCCGCCCCGTTGGGTAATCGTACTCCATCCGCATCTGATTCAACACGTCCCGGCCCAACAGCGACGGCAAGTTCGCAGATCCGGATTGGGGCGGCGAAGTATGAAGTTCAACATCGAACCTGCGCCACGTATCCTCGTCGAGGAGCAAGATAACCGCTGACTCTCCGTAGTAGGTGCGTGTTCCGACGATGCCGCGACGCTCAACCGGGTTGCTCAGCTCAGCTGATGGGATGCCCAAGTTGGACCCTTCCAGCGGGTGAAGGAGAGTATCGGTGGCGCCCGTATCGACCAAAAAATTCACCCGCCCTACTATGTCCAAGCGGGGGAGATATAGGCGGGCCCGCACGTAGGGAATTCCCCCTCTGCTGAAGTATCCTACAATCATAGAATCCAAGGCGTTGGGTCTGTGTCAAGAAACTCGATGACGTTGCTGCCCGGGGGCGTGTCCAATGCGCGGAATTTTTCTGCCAACGCTTCAAGAGATGGAGCAATCAGCAACTCGCCGCTTTCCGTCAACGCCGCCCATTGGTCGGGATACTGCTTGGTGAGTTCTGGCAGCATATCGTCCAACTGTCGTTGGCGCTCCGCCTGCTCGGCCATCTCCTTACGGGCAAGTTGCGGGTCTCCCATCCATTCTTCCCAGTCGGCGTCGGTCATTCGGATGGGCTTGTTCGAGGTGGTTGCCGCATTTCGTATAGCCATCGTAGTTCTTCCACGCTCCTCCCATAGTACAATCGCTGGGCGCATCCCATTCTAACACCGCTGACCCCACGCAGCCTTCCCGCCGTCGCTATATGACACTGCAATCCGCTATGAACATGAACCCCGAAACCGTCGCCGCCCAGGTGGCTCACCAGATTGACCCCGCCACCGGGGCGGTCGCTCCGCCCATATATTTGTCCACTACCTTTGAGCGGGACCCGGACGGCGAATACTCGCGCGGGTTTGTCTATTCCCGCTCGGATAATCCCAATCGGCAATCTCTGGAGCATCTGCTGGCGTTGCTGGAGGGCGGCGGTTCCGGCGAGGCGGTGGCCGCTGCCTTCGCGTCAGGCTCGGCGGCTACCGCCTCGGTGTTCCAGGCGCTGGCTCCCGGAGACCACGTGATCGCGCCCGACGACTGCTACCACGGCACGGCGCGCCTGCTGCGTGAGGTGTTCGCACCCTGGGGACTGCAAACCACTTTCGTTGACATGACCGACGCCGGCAACGTGCGTCGCGCCGTGCAGCCCAACACCCGACTGATCTGGGTGGAAACGCCGTCCAATCCACTGCTCAAGATCACCGATATCGCGGAGATGACGGCCATCGCCAAATCCGCCAGCGCACTGTGCGCCTGCGACAACACCTGGGCCAGCCCCATGCTCCAGCGGCCCCTTTCGCTGGGGGCGGATTTGGTGGTCCATTCCACCACGAAGTACCTGGGCGGCCACGAGGACGTCACCGGCGGCGCGGTGGTCAGCGCATCCGACGGCGAGTTTTTCCGGCGCGTCCGCCTGATTCAGAACATCTATGGCGCCGTGCCGTCGCCCTTTGACTGCTGGCTGACGCTGCGGGGCATCCGTACCCTGCACGTGCGTATGCCGGCCCACTGCGCCAACGCCGGCAAAATCGCCCGCTTCCTGAACGACCATCCCAACGTCGCGGCGGTTCATTACCCCGGGCTGCCGGAGCATCCCGGCCACAGCATCGCTGCCGGGCAGATGGCCGACTTCGGCGGGATGCTG
Source organism: Chloroflexota bacterium (assembly GCA_028875655.1). Classification (GTDB taxonomy): domain Bacteria; phylum Chloroflexota; class Dehalococcoidia; order Lucifugimonadales; family UBA3495; genus Bin87. Next base: position 21,665 of record JAPPCX010000091.1, read on the forward strand.
GCGTTCCAAGTCGCCGGCGGACGGGGCGCTGCGATGCGAGTGGCCGCCAACGTGCGCCGGTTCGTGCGCGCCACCAGCCTGGGCGGTACGCAGAGCCTCATCGAGCACCGGGCATCTATTGAGGGGCCGGATTCGACGACGCCCGATGACCTGCTGCGTGTCTCCGTGGGCCTGGAAAACGCGGACGATCTGATTGCTGATTTGGGCCAGGCGCTGGGGTGATGCGCTAGCCCGCCACGGGCAACGTATGTGGTACTATCGAACCGTTCAGCCGGCCGGTATCTGAGGCACACCATGACCACCCAGACCATCGAACTTCAAGAGTTGAACCTGCCTCGTGGCGGTCGCATCCCCGAGTGGGCCGACCCCGACACTTTCATCTCGCCCGATACGCCACCGTTCCCCGACGCCATGCACCAGGAACCCAGCATCTCTGACACTATGACCACCCTGCGCCGCCACCTGCGCGGCCGGCCGGACTGGGAGACCACCCTGATTTCCGGCAACAGTTTTCTCTACTACAACCGCGACAACCTCAACGACCGCTATTCGCCGGACTGTTACGTCGCCTTCGACGTGGACATAGATACAATCTGGCCGCGCAACGGCTACATGGTCTGGTCGGCCGGCAAGCCGCCCGATTTTGCCCTGGAGATCGCCTCAAAGTCCACTGGGCACCGCGATACGGTGTTAAAGCGGCGGGACTACGCCCGAATCGGCATCCGGGAATACTGGCGGTTCGATGCTACCGGCGGCGATTACCACGACGCGCCCCTGGGCGGCGACCGGCTGGTGAACGGGGAGTACCAACCCCTCCCAACGCAAACCGAACCCGACGGCTCCATCTGGGGTTACAGCGAGGTTATGGATTTGTGGCTGGTCTGGGACAGCGGCTACCTGCTGTTCTGGAATCCCAGCGCCCGCGAATTCCTGCGCAACATCGACGCGGCGGAGGACGACCGACAAGCAGCCGAGGATGCGCTGGCAGAAACGCAGGAAACCCTGGCGGGAACGCAGGAGGCTCTGGCGGGGACGCGAGAAGCGCTGGCGGGAACGCAGGAAGCGCTGGCGGGAACTCAGCAGAGACTTGAGGCGTCCCGTTCCGCCAAGGAGAGGGCTCTTGCGGAACTCGAAGCTGCTCAGGAAACCATACGTCGGCTGCGGGAGCAATCGGACGAAAGCGGACCGGACTCAGGAGGCTAACCATGTTTGACCTGCTTATCACCGGCGGAACCGTCGTCATGCCTACCGAGGCAGCTGCCGTGGACGTTGGCGTCCAGGACGGCCGTATCGTCGCCATCGGCGCGCCCGGCACGCTCATTGACGAGGCGGCGCAGACTGTCGATGCCACCGGCCGGATCGTAACTCCCGGAGGCATCGAGCCGCACATCCACGCCGCCGCCAACGTGCAGCCGGGCGTACATCAACAGGTCGCCGGCGTTCCCAACGCCGGCCCGCTGGAACACTCCCTGGGCGCCATCTGGGGCGGAACCACCACCGTCGTTGACTTTGCCCCCGCGCCCAACGAGGGCGAACTGGTGGGCGGCGTCCTGGACTTTATGAAGGTGTGGGAGGGCAACACCTACGCCGATTATTCCGCCCACGTCATTTACCGCAGCAGCAACACCGCCGACAGCATCGCCCGCGTCGGCGAGCTGATCAACAACGACTTTCCCAGCGTCAAGATTTTCACCACCAACATACGTCCGCCTCAGGATCCGCCGTTGTCGCTGACCCCCGTCGGTCGCATTGACAACGGGCGCCTCGCCGACCTCACCGCCCAGCTGTCCCGCCACGATGGCGTCCTGGCCGTTCACGCCGAAGACGACGAGATCGTGATGTACAACTACCTGCTGGCCCACCAGCGGGGCATGTGGGACTGGTGGAACGCTCACCTCATCCACTCCAAGGAGGTGGAGGACGTGGCCTTCCGCGACGTGATTCGCATTGCGGAGCAGAACGACGCGGGAATGTACTTCGTCCACGTCACCGGCAGCGACGGCGTCAACGCCGTGGCCGCGGCGCGCAGCCGTGGTCAGGCCGTGTACGGCGAGGTGCTGACGCTGGCCCTGTCGTTCAACGCCTGGCAGTACCGCGAGCCCGACGGCATGAAGTACCACACCTACCCGTCCCTCAAGTACCCCGAGGACGGCAGCGACCTGTGGAGCGGCCTGCTCGGCAACAACCTGACCTTCACCGCCACCGACAGCAGCTTTACCACCTACATCGACAAGACGGCCGGCCTCAACGTGCAGGATATGCGGGGCGGCAACATCGGCATCGAGATCCGGATGGGCGTCAACTACACCGAGGCGGTGGTGCGACGCGGGATGTCGCTGACGCAATTCGCCAACATCACGGCCACCAACGCGGCCCGGCTGCTGGGGATGTACCCGCAGAAGGGCGTCATCGCGCCGGGCAGCGACGCGGACTTTGCCATCATAGACCCCACCATCAACAAGCGGCTGACCATGGACGACCTGCACCTGCGGGACTACAGCCCGTGGGAGGGTTGGGAGATTTTCGGCTGGCCCACCACGGTGATACTGCGGGGCAAGGTCATGGTAGATAACGGCGAGTTGCTCGGCGAACCCACGGACGGCCAGCGCGTGCGCCGCCGCATCGACCCGGCAGTGCTGCAACGCCCGGCGTTCTAGCCCACGTGAGCGCCAACCCACGACAATCCGAGGAGGCGACCGTCCTCCTCTGCCGTTTCTGCGGCCATGTCAACGACCCGTCGGAACCGGGCGTCCGGTGCGCCCAATGCGGAGCGTTCTCCGGCCTGGAAGCTCTGGATGTTGACGAAGCGCAACAGCGTTCCCGCCGGGTTCGCCTCGATTTTTTGCGAAATCGGCTGGTGCGGGTCGCCATCATCGTGCTGCCGTTGCTCGGCCTGCTGATTTACGTCCTGTGGGCCTACACCGGCCTGCCGCCCGATCCTCCGCAGCCAACCACCGCCATCGGCGACACTTCCGTTGCGCCGGTTCCCGGCGATTGGCCCCAGGCCGGCGGCAGCGCAACCAATACCTCCGCCGCTGTCGGGTCGTTCGGGCCTGTTGACGACGCGCCTTCCGCCTCCGGCGGATGGGAGTACGCCGGCGGCGCCCCCATCGTGGCCTCGCCCGCTGTGGCCGGCGACCGCGTATTCGTCACGGCGGAGGATGGCAGCGTAGTCGCGCTGGACCGCCACACCGGGGCCGCACTCTGGCGTTACGACTCAAGGCTGACCGCCGCCATCACTCCCGCCGTTTCAGAAGGGATGGTGTTCGTGGTGTTCAAGCCCGGGGTGATAGCGGCCCTGGACGAGAGCTCGGGCGAGGTGGTCTGGTCAAAGCGGCTGCCGGTGGCGTCTTTGCCATCGCCGACCGTGGCCGATGGCCGCCTGTTTGTGGCCGAAACCGACCGCAACCTCCTGCTGGCCCTGGATGCTGCCACTGGCGAAACCCTGTGGGATTATCGTCTGGATGACTGGGTAATCGCGCCGCCGGCCATCAATGACGGCCTGCTCATCGCCACCTCCAACGCCGCCAGGATTCACGTGCTGAACGTCAACACCGGCAAGCTGCGTATGATTTACAACGCCGGCGAGGGTCGCTGGACGCGCGGCGCCCCTGTGGTAACCGATGACCTGCTCCACGTCAGCAGCAACGGTGTCCGGCGCGACGGCAACCGGGCCCGGGTATGGGGCATCGACTACCGGGGGCACCGCTACCCGCTGGAACGGCCCATCTATTACGTGCGCACGCAGTTGGCTGTTTGGGGATTCGCCAAGCAGCCGCCGGTGCAGCAGGGCACCGTTTGGTCCACCAGGACGTCCGGCAAGCAACCCTACCAGCCGGCGGTGTACGGTCAAACCGCCGTTGTTACCGATGTTAGCGGACTGGTGACCGGCCTGGACGTTTCCGACGGAGCAATTCTGTGGGAGACGGACCTGGCCGTTGACATCACCACCGCCGCTACCATCGCCGGCCCGGTGGCGCTGGTCGGCGACGAGCACGGACGGATCACTGCATTGTCAGTCGCGGACGGCTCGCAACAGTGGGTTGCTACGCTGGACGGCGCGGTGACTGCCCCGCCGGTCGTGGCCGGGGATCTGCTGCTGGCGCCCACCGCCGGCGGAACGCTGACTGCCTTGCGCGTTAGCGGCAACCGATAGACGCGGTTAATCAGCGGCGGCGTTGTCCTTGGCCTCGGGCGTCTCGGCGGCCCGCGCCAGTTCCTCCGGCGTGGACAGTTTCAGGTTGGGGAATTGGACGCGCCTGGCCTTGCTCCAGTCCACGTAGTCCATGGAGTCGTGGGATTCCCAGAAAGCGCGTTCCTCGGCCTCGGTTTTGAAATATGGGACCGGCTTAAGTTTCTTCTCCATAGCGTTCTCTTTCCCGGCGACTCATATCGCGAGCGGATATGATGCGAATAAGGGTCCCCTCGTTGCGCATCGTGAAAGTGACGTGTAGCCGACGACCGGCCGTAGTGATTCCGAAAGCGTTCTGCCTACGTTCCTGTTGACTATGGGCGGTATCATCCACAATCAGAAGGGGCCGATTGAAGAAAACCTGCTCTGCCTCGGATTGACTGACGTCATGCAAGTCAGAATTCTTTCGAGCGTTTCCGTCGTCCCACTGAAAGTCGGCAACTCGGCTGAAATCAATCATAGTCGATCATTTGTGACTGTACCGTAGGTACGAGTGAGTTGCAAGACTGACGATTCCCTTGGGTAGTGGAGATTATGCCGCTATGTTCAGCGCCCGGCGCGCGTTTTCCAGCAGGACTTTGGGTATCACGTGGTCGCGCATTTGCAGGTTCTGGAAGTCGGCGAGCCAGTTATCGGGCTGGATGAACGGGTAGTCGGAGCCGAACATTACCTTGTCCTGCAACCGCGTGTTGGTCTCGCGGATCAGCGTCTCGGGGATGAACCGGGGCATCCAGCCCGAGAGGTCCAGGAACACGTTGGACTTGTGCAGCGCGACGGCAATCTGCTCGTCGATCCAGGGCCACGCGGGATGGGCCATGATGATGGTCAGGTTGGGGAAGTCGGCGGCCACGTCATCGAAGCAGGGTACGGGCTTGCTGTACTTGAGTTTGAGGCCGCTGCCGCCCGGAGTTCCTGAACCCGCGCCGGCAAAACCGGAGTGAAACAGCACCGGTATGCCCAGCCCGTCGGCAACTTCATAGAGCGGATAGAATCGCGTGTCGTTGGGGAAGAATGCCTGGTGGATGGGATGCAGTTTTAGCCCTTTGAGGCCCAGCTCCTTCACCGAGCGTTCCAGCTCGTAGCAGGCCGCCTTGCCCATCCAGGGATCCACCGATGCGAACCCCATGAACTGCTCCGGGTGGTCGTTGACGATGCTGGCCACCCAGTCGTTGCTGTCGGGCTTTTCGCCGGTGTTGGTGGTGGTGTCCACCGAAAAGATCACGCCGAACAGGTCCAGTTCGCGGAACTTGTCGGCCATCTCCGCAGGATCAGAAGGCGGCGGCGGCGCGCGGAAGTAGCGCAGCAACTCAGCCTCAATCTCGATTTCGGGCAGGCCGGGTTCGCGGGGTACGTGGATGTGCATGTCAATGGCTTGCATGGGGCGTTCTCCGTAGAGTGGGCGATTGTCAGGTTGATTGATCTGTGATTCTATATGCGGAAAACAGGGAGGTTGTAAAGCGTTGGATTCGGAAAGCGAACGAAGGCACCTGGAAATAGTGAAAGCAATCAACCTAATACACCGGCACGTCCATGCCGATGGCAGCCCGGCAGTCGTATCATTGTCAGACGAGCGTCGTCCCATTGTGTCTCAGACCAGCGCTGACCGTCGGTTTAGAGAGATGGAAGAGGCCAACGAGCGTCGGCACCAAGAACTGATGAAAGCTATCAGTCTGCTTTACCATCACGTCCACGACGATGATGGCAAGGCCATAATTCCCTTGCCTGATGCTGCCCCAATTCCCGCTGACAACTGAAGCGCTGGCTACTTCGGCGGCAACGTCGTGGCAAACGCAGCGCCCCGCTGCACCCACTGAGACAAAGCGGCGTCGGACGCCAAACCTTCGAGTTGCACCAGCACCCAGCCCTTCATGGGCCGGCCCGTAAGGTCCATCAACCCGGCGTGAGGCTGGGACAGCGCATCCTCGTAGGCGTCGGGGCCGACGCGCACCATCAGGCCGTGCTCGGTAAGGCAGCAGCACATGTTGCCGCTCAGCATGAAGGCCAGCCCGCCGAACATTTTGCGCTCGGACAGGCCGGAGTGATCGGATAGACTGGGGCGGATGCGCTCTGCCAGCGTTTCGTCGTAGGCCATCGCGTAATTCTCTACGGCTGGCGGCCCATGTAGGCGATCATCTTGTCCTGCGGGCTGGCGTCGTCAGGTACGCAGATCTCCGGGCCGATGAAACCGGCTTGTCGGCCCATGTTTGCGAAACCGCCGGACACCAGCATCCCGTAGGCAAACTCCACCAGGCCGGCATCCAGGGTTGTGTCCTGGCCCGTCGCTTTCGCCAGGTCCCAGCCGTGGATGAACTGGTCCATGGTGGTGCCAATGAAGATTTGACTAACGGGCATCTCGCCGAAGGGAGTCGTCGCCGTGCGCTCCAGGGCGCCGGGGCTGGCCGCAAGCTCCAGCGCGAGATCAACCGCTGCGGGGTAGGCCCGAACCAGAACGGCAATGTCCGTTTCTCCCCTATAACTGCTCTCGGCCTCGTTGGGGCGAATGTTAGGGACGTCGCCGACGATGCAGCCGGCCGTGAATTCCAGGCCGCCGATGAGGTGGTTGAGCAAGTCCAGCACGCTCCATTCGGAGCATGGCGTCGGGTCTGCGGCCTGGGATTGCTCCACGCCGGCCACGACTTCCTTCACACGGAGCGTAGTTTTGCGAAGCATCTCCACCGGATCGGGCATTCCGGATGCAGTAGCCACAGTTTCCTCCAAATCTAAAACACCCTTGGGCAATCGCGGGTGAACACGTCCCACTGACCGTTTTCGGGGTTGTAGCGGGAGTTGACGAAGACGCGCCAGTTGGGTTCGTCCATTTCGGGGTAGTCGGTGCGGTAGTAGAAGCCGGGCCAGCGGGTTTCCTTGCGGTGTAGCATGTGGCGCAGGTGCGCCTCGGCGACCCAGGCGCGGTGGATCAGCTCGTGGCACCGGAGCAGTTCGTGGCGGTTGCGGGCGGCCAGTTTTTCCAGGTCTTCGCGCAACATGCCCATCAGCTCAAGGCCCCGCAGCATCGTGGATTCGTTGGTGGTGAAGCCGGCCGACACGCCGGCGACGTACTCGTCCATCAGCTTTTGCAGGCGGAACAGGCCCTGGCGGGGCAGCAGGTAGTTGGGGTTAACCTCCGGGTTGGTTGAGGCGTACTGGTTTTCCTCGAAGGTGACCATGGGCGCCCACGCCTGCCGCTTCAGTTCTTCAATCTTGCGGTCGTCCACTTTGGGCGGCGTGGTATTGTCCAGGGCGTAGGCCACGGCGGATTTGCCGGCCAGACGGCCTTCGGTGAATGAGCCTGACGAGAACTTGTGCGGGCACGCGCCCACACCGTCGCCGGCGGCGAAAAGGCCGTTCACCGTCGTCATCTTGCTGTAACCCCAGTGGTAGCCGTCGGGAGCCACATCCTCGGGACCGCTGACCCACGCGCCGGCTTCTCCGCTGTGGCTGCCCATGATGTACGGCTCGGCCAGCACCACTTCCGAGGGGCGCTCCTCGGGGGCGATGTTGTGGGCAGCCCAGAGGATGGCCTGGGAGATGGTCATGTCCAGGAAGTCTTCCCAGGCCTCGGCGATGATGTCGCGCTTGCGGTCCTCGTCGCCGGCGGCCAGGGCGTCGATGGCTTCGGGCGTCTTCAGCATGATGGGGCCGTTGCCGGCCTGAATCTCCGTCCAGAGCAGATGGTTGCGCAGGGGCGTGGGCGTTGGGAAGGCGGAACCGTAGGGATCGTACTTCTTGAGTTCGGGCAGGCGGTTGACGAAGTAGTTTTCGCCGGCCGCGTTGGTCAAGTCGGCGCGGAACAGTTGCGACCACGCGCCCACCGGGCCGTAGGAGTCCTTGAACCGGCTGGGCACGAAGCGGTGTTCCATCTGGGTCATCTCACCACCCACGGGGATGATGAGGCCATAGACGGAGCCGGTATCGAAGATGGAGTACCAGGTGCGACCCATGCCCTCGCCCACGCTGCGGGGCCGGAAGATGGCGGTGGCCCCGCCGGCCGCGCTGATCACGGAGCGGGCCTTGAAGATGTAGATGACATCCTCGCGCACGCTGAAACCCACGGCGCCGGCGATGCGGTTGGGGTCGTCGGCGTCGGTGAACAGGTGGGAGATGAACACGCGCTCGAAGTGGTTGTCCGGGCCGATGGCCTTCTTGGTGGCCTCGGACACGATGGGCTTGTAGGCCTCGCCGTGGATCATCACCTGCCAGCGGCCTTCCCGCACGTAGAGACCCTCATCGTCGTACCAGAATGGCAATCCCCACTCCTCGAACATGTGGACGCTGCTGTCCACGTGGCGGGCCACGTCGTACACCAGGTCCTCGCGGGAGACGCCCATCATGTCGTTGCGGACGTACTCCACGTAGTCCTCGGGCTGGTTCCAGCCGTGGCGCATCCCCATGTACATGTTGATTGCGGATAACCCTTCGCCGACGGCGCCGCTGCGGTCGGTGGCGGCCTTGTCCACCATGACGATGCGGAGGTCGTCGCCGCCCCAGTAACGGGCTTCGATGGCCGCGCCGCAGCCGGACATGCCGCCGCCGATGATCAGGACGTCGGATTCAACGATACGGGTAGTGGGTTCAGGCATTTTGGGGATACTCCTCAGGGTTTGGCCGGCCGTAGGTCAAAGCGGCGCGCGGCAGTATAGCAGGTTGGTTGCGGGTGTTGGTCAGGGGGATGGCGAAGGAGGCGGTAGAGACTCCAGCGCTTGGATAAACTCGGTGATGATTTCCTTGCCGTAGCGGATACCGTCAGCCGGCGGAGGCCATGCGTAAAACCCTTGATGATAAGCTGACGCTATCATGTACTGTCCCCATAGATGAGGCGGCGCGCCTTCTTCATAAACCAGCCGATAGACTGCTTCCTGCAGCAGAGCGTGGGCATGGTGTTCCCAGTCGCGGCTTTCGGCGACGGCTTTGATGGCGTGGGCGGCCGCGCCCCACAGCTTGTTGCTGGCCCCTTCCAGTTCGCTCCGGGCCAGTTCGTCGTCCACCAGGGCCAGGAAATGCCAACTGCGTTCCCGGTGGTAGGCGATAGTGTCGGCTGCGGTAGTCATCTCGCTAGGCGGAATCGGGGAGCATGAGGTACTCGGGTTCGCCGAAAAGGGCTGTGGTGCGCAGCGCGTCCCGGTCGGCCGGGTTGATGCCGGCGTAAGGGTCGATGCTGCCCCAGGGCGTCGAGCGGGACGCAAAGCGGAAGTGCTCGGTGCGTCCGTCGCGGAAGGTCACGTTCCAGACGATGTCCTGTCCTTCGTAGTGGGGCTGCACCTCCGCGCCCAGGGGCACGAAGTCGGCGTAGCCGCGGACGTGGATGGCGTTTTCAGGGCACAGCTTGACGCAGGCGTAGCACTCGGAGCACATGTCGGGTTCCTGGTTGCTGCCCTTGTTGACCATATCGTCCAGCACCATGAGGTCGTTGGGACAGATATAGACGCACTGGGGGCCGCCGTGGACGCCGGCGCAGGCGTTGCAGGCGGAAGGATCGACGTAGGTAGGCACGGGTATCTCCTCTATTGCAAGTCGAAAAATCGATAGCGGCAAAAAAGTCTGCGGGGCATTGTAACATCAAACGTCAAATGTGGGCCGTCGCCAAACCAGGCGGCGCGCGCGGTGGTACAGGTTGGGTATCGACTCCTCGAACAGCAGGTACACCACCGGAACGGCCACCAGGGTCAGGAAGGTGGAGCTGATCAGGCCGCCGATCACCACCGTGGCCAGTTCCGCTCCCACCAGGCCGGCGGAATCGCTCAGCGACAGCGGGACCAGCGCCAGGATGGTGGTGAAGGCGGTCATCAGGATGGGGCGCAGGCGGATGCGGCTGGCCGACAGGACCGCCTCATACGGAGGCGATCCCCGCTGCCGCAGCTGCTGCACAAAGGTCAGCAGCACGATGGCGTTGGTCACCACGATGCCCACCAGCAGCAGAAACCCCATCAGCGCCGGCAGGCTCAGCGAGCGGTCGGTGATGACCAGCGCGGACAGCGCGCCCACCACGGCCAGGGGCATGCTCAACACGATGATGAACGGAATCTTCAGCGAACCCAGTGTCGCCACCATCACCAGGTACACCAGGGAAACGCCGATGGCCATGGCCACGTACACGTTGTTGAACTCTTCCCGAATGTCGCTGAACGTCCCGCCGGAGCGCACGCCGACCCCCGACGGCAGCGGCGTGGAGGCTACGATGGCGTCCACGCGCTCGCCGATGGCGCCGGCGTCGCGGCCGGCCAGTCCGCCCGAGATGGTGGCCGAGCGATTGCCGTTGTAGTGGGTGACCGCGCTGGGGCCGACGGTGTAGCCGGTGTCGGAAATGGCTCCCAGCGGGATCACGCCGCCGCCGCCCGAGATGGGCAGCAGGGGGATGTCATCGATGTCGTCCACCGAATCGGGCGCGCCGCGAACTACCACGTCCAGCGTCTCCTCGCCCAGGTTGACCTCGGTGACCTCGCTGCCCCGGAGCCAGGTGCGGACCTGGCTGGCGACGTTGGCCGTGGACAGGCCGTAGCGTCCCGCCTCATTGGGGTCGATGGCGATGGTGAACTCCTCGGCGCCATCTACGATGTTGGTGTTGACGTTGCGGACGCCGGGATCGCGCTCAATGGCGACCTCCAGTATGTCGGTGGCGGCGCGGACGTCCTCGTAGTTGGGGCCGGTGAGGGTCAGCCGTATACCGCCGCCGCGTCCCGGGCCGCCGGAATCGGCGAACACCTGCGTGGTGACGCCCGGTGTTTCGGGAAGGGCGTTGCGGATCTGCTCGTCCACGTCGGCAGGGGGATCCTCCGGCAGCACCACGGTGAAGCCGGCCCGGTCGAAGGAATCGTCCGCGCCGCTGCCGAAGTTACGGCTGCCGGAACCCAGCGTCACCTGGTAACTTTCCACCGTGCCCGAGGCTACGAAATCATCCAGGATGCGCTCGACGCTGCGCACTTCCTGGAATAGCTGCCCGGTCGAGGGGTTGTCGCTCAGGCGCAGGTCAATGCGGACGCCCTCGGTGCGGCCCTGGGAGAAGAGTTCGATGGGGAGCTGGCGGATCAGGGTCAGGCTGCCCAGGACCAGCAAAACGCTCAGGATCGCGGTCAGCAGCCGGAACCGGAGGGCGAGCCTCAGTACCGGCGTGTAGATCTTTTGCAGCAGGGTATCCTCTTGCACGGTGTCGGGATTTACCGTCATGTCGCCCTGGCGCAGGAACCACGACGCCAGCACGGGCACCGCGGTCAGCGCCACCAGCGTGGATGCCACCAGCGATACGCACACCGTCTGGGCGAAGGGCAGGAAGAACTGGCCCACCACGCCGGGCAGGAATCCCAGCGGTATGAACACGGCCACGGTGGTCAGCGTTGACGCCACGATGGCCGGGCTCACCTCCTGGGTGGCCTCGATCACGGCCACGGCCCGGGCGCTGCCGTTTTGGATGTGCCGGTAGATGTTCTCCAGCACCACGATGCTGTCGTCAACGATGCGCCCCACGGCGATGGCCAGGCCGGCCAGGCTCATGAAGTTCATGTTCCAGTCGAACACCGCCATCACCAGCATGGTCACCATCACGCTCAGGGGAATCGACAGGGCGATGATTACGGTGGGCCGGATCGTGTTGATGACGCCGGAGAACAGGGTTGGCCTGATCTGCAACAGGAACACGAACACGGCGATGACGGCGAAGGCGAAGCCCTGGACGCCCTGGCCGATGACCTTGCTGAGTTCCTCTTCCAGCCGGGGCGCCTGGCTGTCCATCACGGCGATGTCCAGGTCGGGCGGCAGTTCGCTTTCCAGCTCCAGCAGCAGGTCGTCGATGGCGTGGGTGATGTCGATGGTGTTGCCGTCGGGGGTTTTGAGCACGTTGAGGCTCACGCTGGGCTGGCCGTTGGTGCGGGAGACGGTGCTGGCCTCCGGCGTGGCGACGCGCACGTCGGCCACGTCAACCATGCGGATGGGCGTGGCGGTGGCAGCGGCGGCGGCGCTGCGGTTCGCGCCGGCCGCAGGGTCGGGACGGGCGAACCCCACGGGCAGGTTGCGGATCGAGTCCAGGTTGGCGTACCCGTGGAAGGCGCGGACGGTGACGATGCCGTCCTGGGAGGACATGCTGCCGGCGGTGACGTCCACCGAGTTGCCCTGCAAGGCTCCGATGACGTTCTGGATGGTGAGGCCGTAGGTTTCCAGCAGCGCGGGGTCAACGGTGACGAAGACCTGCTCGGAGACGCCGCCCTCGATGTCCACCTCGAATACGCCGGGAACGGTTTGCAGCCGCGGCGCGATCTGCCGCTCGACGATGCGGAGCAGCTCCGGCACGTCCCGCTGCCCCGATACGCTCAGCTCCATGACGGGGCGCTGGTTGGGCGAGAGCGCGAACACGCGGGGGTCGCCGGCGGCGTCGGGCAGGCGCAGAGCGGACACGCGGCTCTGAATTTCCGCCTCCGCCTCCTCAAGGTCGGCGTTGTTCTCGAAGCTGGCGCGCACCGTGGAGCGGCTGCCCCGGGAGGTGGAGGTCACCTCCTTCAGGTTCTCCATCCCGATGATCACGTCCTCGATGGGCTTGGTAACCTCCTGGGCGACCTGGTAGGGCGTACCCTGCTGGAACGAGGTCGAGATGTTGATGACCCCCAGGCTGATTTCAGGGAAGAGCTCCTGCTGCAACTGCTGGTAGGCATAGACGCCGCCGACCAGGATGAGAACCAGCGCCATGACGGTCACGGCGCGATTGCGGAGCGCCAGTTTGGTCAGGATGATCATATCGTGCTCCCTATGGACGCCGGTGGCCCGTTCAATTGGGTGGCCTATTTTCCTACTGCCTGCACTGCGTTACTTTCCTGCTCCGGTAAAGAATACTACGCCGCGCGATGTTTTGGGCAGACGCATCCACGCGCCATGATACGCGGCCAATGTGAAGATTTGATTAAGAGCCGAAACCGTCACTCCCACACCCCACCCGTCATTCCCGTGCCCCTTACCGCTCATCCTGAGCCTGCCGAAAGGCCCGCGTCATCTGCCGGCCCTGGCTGTGCCGCGCCCGTGGCGCCCGAATCATTTGTGTCAACGATCCCTTGCCAGCACGTGGCAACACGGATTAGGATACGGGCACTTCCCAACAGAGGTGCCCGTTTTGCTTTTTGAATCTGCGCAGGTCAGCCAGGGATACCAGCCCATCAGCAGCGTTTGGGAAGGCAGCGACGGTGACTTGATTGAAACCATGTTGCAATTCTACTCGTCGATTGATCCGGAGCCTATTCTGGACGCCACGTACAACCGGGGGCGCTTCTGGAAAAAATCGATACGGCAAGTCGTGTCAATGGACATCGACCCCAAATACGAGCCGATGATCGTCGGCGACAATCGGGTAATGGAAGGCGTGCCGGACGCTGCATATGGAACGGTCGTTTACGACCCGCCGCACGTGGGCCCTCAAGGTAGGGACAAGAGCAGCAAGAAATTTGATGAGGATTTTGGCGCGACGGTAGCTTGCGGCAAAGAGCATGATTGGAGCCTGAGCTATCTCTATCCTCCGTTCTTGACCCAGGCGAAACGGGTTCTGAAACCCGATGGCCTGCTTCTCGCCAAGATCACCGATATGGTCAACAGCCACCGCTCAAAGTGGAGTCACTGCGACTTCATGCGCATGGCTGATGAGGCAGGATTCACCGTCTGCGACCTTATCATCAAGGTCCGAACGGGCCCGATGGTGTCCACCAAGTGGGCGACCGCGCATCACGCGAGGAAACGACACTGCTTCTGGATAGTTTGCCGCAACAGTACCAAGTGCGAGCGATAATCGGTGCGCGCTTATAACCCGCTCAGTGTGGACGAACTGGGCCGCAATGCGGCTCGGGCCTTGATTGAGTATCCCGCCGCCGCGCTACCACCGAGCGTGGCCTTTGACGGCGCCGGGGTTTACACGCTGCACTATACCGGAACCTTTCCTGCTTATGCCGGTATTGGGACGGACGTGCCCATCTATGTAGGCAAGGCCGACCCGCCCGGGCGGAGACAAGGACGCACTCAGACATCAACCACCGTTCTCCACAGCCGCCTGCAGGAACACGCCGGGTCCATCGAGTCGGCATCCAACTTGGAACTGGCCGATTTTCGCTGCCGTTGGCTGGTGCTTGATCCGGTGTGGATCGGACTCACGGAGCAGGTGCTGATTGCGCAGTATCAGCCGGTGTGGAACGTGGTCGTTGATGGGTTTGGCAACCACGATCCCGGCGCAGGGCGAAGGAACCAGCGTCGGTCCCGATGGGACACGTTGCACCCGGGGCGTGAATGGGCGTCCAGCCTTCGAGACCGGGGCGAGACTGCCCCTGACGTTATCGCAGCAATCAAGGCCCTCAGAGAGCGCCGATAAGCCAAACATTTCCTCCGAACCACTGACACCCACCGCTTGACATCTGGCCGAACATACGTTCATAATGGCCTTGTGCACATCAAAATCCAATCATCCCAGCCTGCCAACTAGGTCACATCACTACGGTCGTCAACGGCCACCAACCAGTCAGCATTTCCAAATCGCAAGACCACGCCTGGACCCACCGGGCAACCTATGCGCGCTACCCACTGCGACGTGTACGGCTAACTACATGACCCGTGCGAACTCAACGGTGGCTACCTCTGAACTGGACGCTTCCATTAGGCTTACCCACTCGGAGGGTATAAACCCCCTTGCGTAACACCCCCGGCCGTGGGGCTGGCAACGACCACAGTGAATCCGGAAACCGACCTCAGGCAGGCTACCAACCAACACCAACCAAAGGAGGCCAACCCCAACGAAGCCAAACGCCACGGAATCAACCGCCAATCCTGAAAATCCCAAAATAACGGCCTGCCCCGTGCTCGATACGAGGCCGGGAAATCACTCGCCGCCATGCTGTATGATGTACGTTGAAAGGACGGCATTATGAATCAGCAGCGCATCCGCTGCGAGGTGAATCATGGCCCAACCGCCCATAGCAGCGCAAGCTGCGGCGTCCGAAGAACTCCGCGACAGGTTTGAGCGGCTGGCCGACGAATGGGAACGCGACCGTCCGCGCGGGGCCGATGTTGCGCAGATGACGCAGCACCCGGCCTATCGGCGCATCATCGACATGGGCGAGCCTGCCGTGCCCTGGCTGTTGCAACGACTGGCCGAAAAGCCCAACCACTGGTTCGTCGCGCTCAACGCGATTACCGGCGCCAGGCCAGTCCCGCCGGAGAGCCGCGGACGCATCAAAGAGATGGCGCAGGCGTGGTTGGACTGGGGACGCCAAAACGGGTACGGGTTGACCGGCAGCGATGTGGATTGACGAAGAACTGCCACACTTGGCGTCGGAGGGCTACGAGATCACCAGTAATCCTACCGACGAGTACAATTGCATCGCATACGCCGCCGGTGAAACCGACCGTTGGTGGAGCCATGTCGCAGACGCCGATTACTACTGGCGGGTTTGAACCGGGAATGACTGGGCGAGAGCAGCGGTTCCAATTGGCGCGGTGAATCGGCCCGTGCTACCATGATGTACGTTGAAAGGACGGCATTATGAATCAGCAGCGTATCCGCAACTTCTGCATCATCGCCCACATCGATCACGGCAAATCCACGCTGGCGGACCGCCTGCTGGAGATCACCGGAACGGTGCGGCCCCAGGATATGAAGGCCCAGTTCCTCGATCAGATGGAGCTGGAGCGCGAGCGCGGCATCACCATCAAGGGCAAGGCCGTCACCATGTCCCACCGCGTTGCGGGCGGCGACTACGCCGGCGAGTACCAGCTGAACCTGATCGACACGCCCGGCCACGTGGACTTTTCCTACGAGGTGTCGCGGGCGTTGGCCGCCTGCGAGGGCGCGCTGCTGGTGGTGGACGCCACCCAGGGCGTGGAGGCCCAGACCATCGCCAACACCCTGCTGGCCATGGAGTACGACCTGGAGATGATTCCGGTCATCAACAAGGTCGATCTGCCCTCGGCGGAACCGGAGCGGGTGGCCGCCGAGATGGAGCAGATTTTCGGCTTCCGGCGGGACGAGGTGGTGTTTGTGTCCGCCAAGTCGGGCCTGGGCTGCACGGAGCTGCTGGACTCTATCGTGGAGCGGGTGCCGCATCCATCGGGCGGGGACGACGATCCTTTCCGCGCGCTGGTATTTGATTCCACCTACGATACCTACAAGGGCATCATCGCCTACGTGCGAGTGGCGGACGGAGAAATTTCAACCAGCGACCGGCTGCGGGTGATGTCGTCGGGCAGGACGGTTGAGATCATGGAGGTGGGCGTGTTCGCGCCGGAGCCGACGCCCACCGGCATACTGCAAGCCGGCCAGGTGGGTTACGTCGCCACCGGCTTCAAGGACGTGCAGGAGTGCGCCGTCGGCGACACCCTGACCAACAACGTCCATCCCGCCGAGGAACCCCTGCCCGGCTACGTGGAACTGAAATCCATGGTGTTTGCAGGGCTGTATCCGGCGGACGGCGAGGACTACACCCGGCTGCGGGCCGCGCTGGATAAGCTCAAGCTCAACGACGCCTCGCTGACCATCGAGCCGGAGAACAGCGGCGCGCTGGGCTTCGGGTTCCGCTGCGGATTCCTGGGCCTGGTGCATCTGGAAATCGTGCAGGAGCGGCTGGAGCGCGAGTACGACCTGGACCTGATCGTGACCGCGCCCAGCGTCGCTTACGAGGTGCTGCTGACCAACGGCGACGTGATCCGCGTGGACAACCCGTCGCTGCTGCCGCAGCCCAACGCCATTTCAGAAGTTCGGGAGCCGATCCTCGGCGTGACCATCGTCGCGCCCAGCCGTTCCGTCGGCGCCGTGATGGAGCTGATGCACGCGCGGCGGTCGGAGTTCCGGCGCATGGAATACATCCAGGGCATCGGCGGCAGCCAGGCCGACGGGTCAGCGGACTCCGAGCAGACCCGTGTGGTCATGGAGTACACCATGCCGCTGGCCGAAATGCTGGCCGACTTCTACAACCAGTTGAAATCGCGCACCCAGGGCTACGCCTCGCTGGACTACACCTTCGAGGGCTACCGGGCCGCGCCGCTGGTGCGCATCGACATCCTGGTGAACCAGACGCCGGTGGAGGCGCTGAGCATGATCAGCCACCGGGACAACGCGGTGGTGCAGGGCCGCAGCATCGTGGAGAAGCTGCGCAGCACGATACCGCGCCAGATGTTCGAGGTTCCCATCCAGGCCGCCATCGGCAGCCGCATCGTCGCCCGCGAAACCGTCCGCGCCATGCGCAAGGACGTGCTCTCCAAGTGTTACGGCGGCGACATCACCCGCAAGCGCAAACTCCTGGAGAAGCAGAAAGAAGGCAAAAAGCGCATGAAGCGCGTGGGCCGGGTGGAGGTGCCGCAGGAGGCGTTTTTGAGCCTGCTGAAGATTGGGGAAGAGGGGTAAAATGCCAGCCTGTAACCATGGTCGGGATTGACGTAAGTGGTAGATACCGAGATTGGTATTGCGACGATTTCCAAGTGGACAGGTGAGCGACATGTCAATTTTTAAAGTGCCGATCAGCGTCGGCCATCCCAACGGCGGAGATTTGTATCCACTCGATGCCGTGGTGGACACCGGGGCGGCGCACTCCATGTTGCCGGCGTCGCTGCTGGCCGACCTGAGCGTGCCCGCGGAGGAAGAACTCGGTTTCATTTTGGCTGATGGCAGCAGGGTACGGTACGGCTTTGGCATGGTACGTTTCCGCATCTACGATAAAGAACGGCAATACCCGGTGATTTTCGGGCCGGATGGCAACTATCTGCTAGGCGCAACGGTACTGGAGACGTTCAACTTGTTGGCTGACCCACATGCGGAGCGTCTGGGTCCGGCCGAGTGGCTGCGGTTGGGCTGGGGCGGAGAGATATAGCATAGCTGGCATGGTGTCTGAGTCAGCACGATGCTGCCCAAGATCAAAGGAACTCTGCTGCCTGCCCCGCCTTTTCCCGAGTTCTCGTTTGACGAAGTGCTCGGCTACCATGATGGCCCACGCATCTTACTGGAACGTGACGAATCGGGCCAACTGTACCTGGTGTGGTGGAGCGACGCCGATATGGAAATGGAGCGGTGGATCTGCCTGCCTCTCAGCGAGGCGCGGTTGCGCGCCATTTTTTCCGGGGAAATAGCGCCACGCGACGCCATGGAGAACCCCGAAGGTGGTTACCTGCTGGCGATTGAGTTTGACTTGACCACCGACGCCGCGCCGTGGGCCATTAAAACTACTGCCGCGGCTTTCCCACAGGACGCGCTGCCCCATCCCGAAGCCCACTTGCGCAAGCCAACGCCGGCGTCGGTGTGATTTGCCTGGTCCCCCGCAAGAACGGAGTAGGGGCGAATAATTATTCGCCCCTACTCCGTTCGGCTTCCTGTGCGTCCCGGCTTACTGCACGATGTTCGGCGTTACCTCGGCGGGGATGCCCGTGGCTTCCATTTCGCGGCCGCGCTGCTCCACCCGCTGGACGGCTGACGCCAGCACGTCATCGTCCAGGTCGGCGGCGACGCCGGGGTAGCCGGCCCGCTCGATCATGGCCTTGAGTTTGCCCGTCTTGAACTGGTCCAGGCACCAGCCCAGCGGATCGGGAACCAGCGTCTTGTCCCAGAAAATCCGGTGGTTCTTGTTGCGGGGGCCGTAGTGGTAGTGGGGCTCGTCGCGGAAACAATCGAACGCCAACAGCTCGGTTTCCTCGGTGAACACCCGTCCGGTGTTGCCGGCCAGGTCGCTCAGCACGTGGATGGCCAGCCCGCCGTCGCCCGAAGCCTGGCGGCGCATCTCCAGCCCGAAGCGGATGTTGCCGGCCTCGATGATGTCGGTGCCCCGGTTGTGCTTGACGGTGTTACGGTCGGCGGCGAACTTGACCCGCGCGGTGCTGTCCACCTCGTCCAGGGCCGTGTTCACGGCATCCATGTCCAGCCCGGCGGCGGCGTCTGAGTAGCCGGCGGCCTCCAGCATGGCGCCCAGGTTGCTGCGCATGGTGCGAACCGACCAGCCGATGGGGTTGCCGTCGGTGGTCTGGTCCATGCGGTACTGGATGTTCTTGCCGTCGGGAGCATACACGTAGCTCTTTTCGATGTCGAAGCAGTTGAAGCGCAGCGCCGTCTCGTCGCCAACCTGAACCAGGATCACGACGCCCTGGTCGGAGTGGTCCTGGATATTGCCGTCCCACAGCTCGTGCTGGACGATGAATCCTACGTTGCCGGCGTCAAAACTGACTCGTCCTCGTGGTGTCGCCATTTCCAATTACCTCCAGTTTGGGTGATCGATATTATTAGCCGGAATATAGACATACTGGCGGCAAGGTGTCAAACGGCGGCAAGCCTCACTCGCGCCACTGCTCCGCGCGCTGCATGAACACCGTCGGATCGGCCCGCCATTCGGCGTAGCCGATGCGCCGGTGGTCGGTGAGAAAATCGATGCGCTCGTTGAGCAGGGCCAGCAGCTCGGTATCGCCGGCGGCTACGGTGAAACCGCCGTACTCCACCGCGGCGTCCAGCGCCGTAACCGCGAATATGCCGCCGGATTCCTGCGAGGCGTCGGTGTTGCCGATTTCGCCCCTGGCCAGCGCGTCGATGTCGCCGTTGGCCAGGGACTCCAGCAGTTCTCGCTCGCCCAATGCGTCGCCCAGGTAAACCACCTGGGGCTTTGAGTCGTCGGGCGGGTAGAGGTGGCGCCGGCCCTCCAGCAGAGGGGACGCCATGGCGGCGGTGATAGTGTATTCCGCGCTGCCGTCGGCGATGATCTCGCCGGCGCCGGTTTCAATCCGAGTTCCGGAGACCAGAACACCATCGCTGTCGGCCAGGCCGGTCAGTTGCAGCAGACGAGCCTCTCCGGTAGTGCCGATCAGCGCGCCCACCCGCACGCCGGAGGTCAGGTCGACATAGTTCGCCAGCCGAGCGGCGTCTTCGGCCCGCACCAGCAGGGATTGCCGGAAAGTGATGTGACCGCCGGTAAAAGCAACTTTCGTATCTCCCGCGTCATCGCGGGTTCGAGAGTCCAGGATGGTAATGCCGCCGCCCACGATGTCGTAGTCGTCGCCGGCGGACCGGAGCCAGATGCCGGGCCATTCAGCAATGGCGCGTCGGTTGAAAGACAGGCCGTCGTCCATGGCTTCCAGTGCGGTCAGCAAGTCGGCTTCGTAGCCCAGGTGGGTGTTGAACCCGGGCGAGTCGGGAGATTCGTCGGCGCTGTGGCTTACCGGCGGAAAGTAGGCGTAGAAGCCCATGTTCAGCGTCCGCGGGTCTCCGGTACAGGCGGCCAGCAGAACGGCGGCCAGGAACAGCGCGGCGATTCTGATGAATGCGAACATGATCATGCTGGATTCCCGCTTTCACGGGAATGACGAGTCAAGGCAATGAGCATCACACGCCCAGCGACTCTCGGATGGTTCGCAGCTGGTTCAGGTGTTCGCCCCAGTGCCGTTCCAGGCCGTCGATGAACGCCTGGGCCGTGCGGGTCTCGTGGATGTCGCGGTGAGGCAGGTGGGCCATGGCCGTCTTGTCCGCAAAGTCAGCGTCGGACGCGGCGGCGATGGCGTCCTCGGCGGTTTGCAGGATGGTCAGCGGGCCGGCCAGGGCCTCGTCGATGTCGGCGGCCATGCGCTCCGGCGTCATGTTGTTGGCGTCGGGCAGAATGGTTACCTCATCCCTGGTTCCACCCAATACTCCGGCGATGACGCCGCCGATGCCGCCCTCCGGCGTGTCCACCAGGTGATACAGGACCTCGCGGGCACTCCATTGGTCAAGGGCTCGGTTCTCACCGTCCTTCCAGTCCAGGCAGTAGTCCATGCCTTCCAGCAGGGCGGTCAGCTCAGCGCGGATGCGGCGGACGGTGGCGAGGTTTTCGTCGCGGGTGGGCATTTGTTGAAACTCCTGTAATGTACGAGATTGCCGCGCTACGCTCGCAATGACAATTCAGGGTGTATCAGGTTGCGGGGACTTTAGCAGGCCGGCGGTCAGCCAGACGCCGCTGACGATCAGCCAGAGCAGGAAGGCGATGCCGGAAACGCGGTGCATCACGGTGGCGGCGTCAACCCAGATGAACAGCATGGCGACGCCGATGACCACGTCGGCCACCGCGCTGATCTTGAGCAAGCCACCGATTCGCCACTGCACCGGCCCCAGGGCGATGAGGCCCAATCCGGCCAGCGTGAAACCGACCTTGCCGGCGATCCAGCGCACGGCGTCCGCCGGTTCAACCCAGCCGGGCGCGCTCCATGTCATCAACGTCGCGGCGCCGTTCGCCGCCTGGGGTATGCCGCCGGCCAGGGCGAGCATCGCCGCGCCGGAAATGGCGGTGGCTACGCCGGAGAGTACCAGCAAGGCGGCAGCCAGGCCCATGGCCTGCGGCTGGCCGACTCTTATTGCCATCCACAGAAACGCGGCCGCCGCCAGCAGGGCGAGGCCGGATAGAACGCGGGCCGCGCCGGCGATGACGTATTGGCTGGTGTCCAGAATGATGGGAAGCGGGATGGGGCTGCCATCCAGCGGTTCCATGCTGCTGTTGAGCCGAGTCATCACCGACACTGCCGTAGCGATGGCAGTTAGGAGAAGCAGCAGGCCGGATATGCGGATGGTGGACATGCTCATGCGGACAGGGGCAGCAGGCGGTTGATGAGGCCGCGTGTGGTGGCGGCAGCGGCTTGAAAACAATCGTCGGTCAAGTCGTTGAGATAGAAATGGACGTGCAACCTTTGGGACGTGCCGAAAGCGTCGGTGATGTCAGGGTCGTCCAATTCTGTGGCTAACCTGCGCATTACATGCCGGCGGTGTTGGTGCTCCCGGTAATTTTCTTGTCGTCGCACGGCGATGGCGATAATTACCTGAGTGAGAGCGCCGTACAGCATCTCGGCGCCGGCCATGTTGCTGCCAGCGTCGAAAAGCTCATTTGCCAGAGCAATAAAGACTTCGGATTGATGGATACGCTCCTCGGCAGTCATTTGACGTCTCGCACTGAGAAGCCCAGCATACGGTCGATAAAACTGGTGGAGATGTCCCAGTCCTCTTCGATTTCGTACTCTTGCTGAACCAATCCCTTGCCGTTAGTGCGTAGCAACTCTGCGGAGCCCAACGCTGCCATCCAACCAAAGTTGTTTTCGGATTCCTTGGCCAGCTGCCGGCCGGCGGCGTAAGTTTCCTCGAACGTCGTACAGGGCCAGCCGCGCTCCTTGGCGACGCACTTGATGGCGTGGGCTGTTGCCTCCCAGATGCGCTTGCAGAACAGCTCGTGGTCGCGCTGGGCCATGGCCTGGTCGGCCAGCCATACCTTGTTGCGGACTTCCTGTATCTGCTCCGGCGTCAGCATTTGCGGGCCTCCGTATCCGGCGGGTCTGCAACCATTATAGCGGTTGCATGGCGCGGTTATGCTGAGGCGGCAGCGGGTTCCGGCCTGCGGCGGTCGCCGGGGATCATGAGCGACGCGAGCAGGCCGACGAAGTAGATGCCGGCGGCGATGAAGAAGCCGTACTGCCAGTCCAGCCATTCGATGGGGCCGAAAATGAACACGGCAGCCACCGCGCCGAACAGGACGTTGTTGCCCCACATCAGGCCCAGGAAGCTGGATTCCAGACGGTAGCGCGCCGCCACGTCCGCCGCTGCCGCCGACGTGAGGTTGATGACCGTGAAGTGCTGCAATCCGTACAGCGCGACGCATATCGTGATCCACGGGGTGTATTGCTGACCTCCCAGCGGAATCGCCATCGTGAGCACGGTGGTGAACGCCATCAGGAACACGATGAGGGACTTGCGCCCTACCTTGTCCGACAGCGCGCCGATGAGCGGCGCCGTTACCATGGCCGGGCCGACCATCAATGCCAGGTGCGCCGCCGCCTGGAACGAGTTGACTCCCAGCGCCTGCGTCATGTACAGCGGCACCAGGAACAGCAGCGACCCGTCGGCCATGCCGCGCACCGCCGACACCGCGAAGATGGCCCACAATCCCGTGCCGCGAAACGCCACCCGGGTGCTGTCCCACTGGTGGCGCATCCGCTGCACGATATTGATGTTCAGGGGCGGCGCGTTGCCGGCGTGGCGGAGCAGTCCGTAGATGATGAACGCCGAGACGATCATCACCGGCGCGCTGACGGCCAGCCACATCCGCCATCCTATCGGCTCCCATCCCAACTTCCAGCCCACGGTCAGGCCATCGGATGCCTCCCATTGCAGCGCCCCCAGCAGCAGGATGCCGGCGGCCATGGGGCCTAACACGTCGCCGATGCTGCCGGTGGAGCGGTGCATGGATATGAACAGTGCGCGCCGGTTGGGGAACCGCTGCGCCAGCAATCCCAACGCCGGCGGATGCCACAGCGCAGCCCCCGATGACGCGCAGGCCAGCGCGAACAGCAGCAGGGCGAAGGACGGCGACACCGCCATCAGCAGCAGGCCAATGCCCGACAGGAACGCGCTGATGGACAGCACCCACGCCACGCGGTGATGAAACAGGTCCGACAGGAATCCGCCGGTTACGCTGGTGAGGCCGCCGCAGGCCGACCGCACGGCGACGATAATGCCCACCTGCAACGCGCTCAGCCCCATGTCGGCGGCGATGAAGGTGGTCAGCAGCGGGATGGCGTTGGAGAAGAAGTGCTCGAAGGCGTGGGCGCCGATGATGGTGGAGGCCATCACCCGGTTGCCGGTGCGACGTCCCTGACTCAACGGAGCGTTTGGCGCAGTCTGCGGCGGGGCGGATATTTGTGCCATCTGAGGGGTCAGTGCGCAAGGGTAGGGGCGGGTTTCAAACCCGCCCCTACGGGTGTTGACAACGTGCGGGATTCAGGCGATCAGGCGGCTACCGGAACAGCCTCGGGCTCGCGGGGCTTGCCCGGGATCAGCAGCGATACCAGCAGTCCAACGAAGTAGATGCCGGCGGCGATGTAGAAGCCGTACTGCCAGTCGAACCATTCCACCGGGCCGAAGATCATCACGGCGGCGACGGCGCCGAACAGCGTGTTGTTGCCCCACATCAGGCCGAGGAAGCTGGACTCCAGCCGGCGGCCGGCGGCGATGTCGGCCGCGGCGGCCTGGGTCAGGTTGTTCACCGAGAAGTTCATCAGGCCGTAAATCGCCACGAACAGGGTGATCCAGAAGGTGTACACCTGGTGCGACTGGCCGGCCCAGATGATGCCCAGGGTCAGCAGCGTGGTGGCCGCCATGATGAAGATGATGAGCGGACGGCGGCCGATCTTATCGGAAAGCGCGCCGATCATGGGGCCGGCCAGAATGCCGGGGCCGACCATGAGGGCGACGTGGGCCGAGGCTAGGAAGGTGTTGGCGCCTAGCGCCTGGGTCAGGTACAGGGGAATCAGGAAGACCAGCGAGCGGTCGGCCATGCCGCGCACCGCCGACACCGTGAAGATGGCCCACATTCCGGTGCCCCGGAAGGCGTCTTTCATTCCCGCCCAGTTGGTGCGGATGCGCGCTCTCACGTCAACTCCGACGGGACGCTCGCCGCCGGCGTTGCGCAGCAGGATGAAGATCAGCACGGTGGAGATGAACATGATGGGGGTGCTGACGCCCAGCACCCACCGCCAGCTGATGGCCGGCCAGGGCAACTGCCAGCAGAAGGGCAGCGCCCCGCAACCCTGGGTCACGATGTCCTCCGCCTCGCCGGCGCTCCAGGCCAAGGCTCCCAGCACCAGCGCGCCGGCGACCATCGGGCCCAGCACGTCGCCGATGCTGCCGGTGGAGCGGTGCATGGATATGAATAGTCCGCGCCGGGCCGGGAAGCGTCTTGCCAGCAGGCCCAACGCCGGCGGGTGCCACAACGCGCTGCCCATGGAACCCAGGGCCAGGGCGCAGATTATCAACCCGAAGGTGGGCGCGATGGACATGAGCAGATAGCCCATGCCGATCATGAAGGTGCTGATGGACAGCACCCAGGCGACGCGGTGGTGGAACAGGTCCACCAGGATGCCGCCGGAAACGCTGGTCAGGCCGCCGAAGATGGACCGCACCACGACAATCATCCCAACCTGCAGGGCGCCGAGGCCCAGGTCGATGGCGATTACGGTCGCCAGCAGCGGGATGCTGTGCGCGTAGAGATGCTCAAAGGCGTGGGCGCCGATGAGGGTGGTGGCCATCACAGAGCCCTTGGTGCGCGGCTCCACGTCCTGTGCTTGTGGTTGGGAAGGACTGATGCCGGCTGCACTTGCCATCGGATTGCTCCCTATGCGCTACCTGGGCGGAATGGGGCGCATTATACACGCCACGCGGCGCAATGGAATCCGGGTTTTTGCATGGATGGACAGGATGGATGGGATTTTAGTTGGTCGGAGAGTGATGTTTCGATGGGCTAGCTCCTTTGGGGTTTTCTGGGTTCCCTTCAATTTCGCTTCGATGGTGGCCTGCAAGCGGAAAGGCCGATGAATTTCTCCT
>JAPPCX010000033.1 GCA_028875655.1 Chloroflexota bacterium
GAGGGCGACGACCTGCTGGCCCGCGAGGCCCTGGTGACGGTGTTCGATTTGCACCTGCTGGAACCGGAGTTGCGGCCCGCCGCCGCGATGGTCTGCACCGAGACGGTGTGGGCCGCCGCCGCCCAGGACCCCCGGCCCCGCCTGCTGGTGGTGGACGAGGTGTGGAGCATCATGCAGCACCCGGAGGGCGCGGCCTTCATGGTCTCAATGGCGAAACGCGCCCGCAAGCACCGGCTGGGGTTGCAGTTCATCACCCAGGACGTGCAGGACCTGCTCTCCGAGGACTCCTCCCGCGCCATCACCGGACATTCCGGCAGGGCGCTCTTGCAGAACGCCGCTTTCAAGCTGCTGCTCCAGCAGGACGCCGCCGCCGTCTCCACCGTGGGCGAAGCCTTCGACCTGCCCGAGGATTTGCAACGCTGGCTGCTGTCCTGTCCCCGGGGCGATGGTCTCCTGCTGGCGAGAGGACAACGCTTTCCCGTGCGCATCGAGGCCACCCCGGAGGAGACCGAGGTCATCGAGTGGCGACCTGGCCCCAGGCATTGATTCCAATTTCATTCCCATGAAGAGAGGCAACGTATATGAATAGCAAAGCCAGAAAGATATTGCTGGGCAAGGGGGAGGCCGAGAAGCCGCCGGCGCTGCTGGCGGTGACGCCGCCCCGCACCGGCGAGCGCACCCTGCTGGGCGTGGAGAACCTGCTCCAGTCCATCGCCGTCCCCGAACCCTTCTCCCTGGAACTGGCCGCCGACGTGGACGGCGTGAACCTGGTGGTCCGCTGCCAGGACGATAGGGTGGTGCGCCAGCAGCTATCCGCCCACTACCCCCAGGCCCGCATCCGCCAACTGCCCGACGACGCCGACCCCATGATGCTTGGCGCCGGGGAACGGGCCGGTGCCATCTTCCTGCGGGCGGACGGGCCGGAGTACGTGCCGCTCCGCACCTTCCGGGACGACGACCTGCTGGACCCGGGCTCCGACCCCCTGCTGGCGGTCATCGGCGCCCTGTCCAACCTGAACCGGGGCGAAAGGGTGGTGGCCCGGCTGCTGCTGCGCTCCCTGGGCCCCGACTGGTCCCAACAGCACCAGGCCAGGGCATTCAGGAACCCCGGCTACCAGCGTCCCGAACCCTCCTACACCTACCAGACCGGCCCCCTGAAGCTGGACGGGGTGAGCATGGCCGTGCTGGGAGTGGTGGCCCTGGCCACCCTGCGGGGCTACCTGTGGGTCCAGGACGGTGAGTATCTCAAGGCGGCCCTGCTGGGCGCGGGCACCGCCGCCGGCCTGGCCGCGGCGGGTTGGGGCTGGTGGCACTGTCAGCAGGGGCGCCGGCGGGTCTACGACCCCCTGCTGATCCGGGAGAAGGTCTCCCGCGTCGCCTTCGACGCCGAGTTGCAGCTCACCGCGATAATTCCCGAGGGAGAAAGGCTGCCCCGCATCGGCGAACTCCTGACCCCGGTGGTGGCCGCCTACCACCACTTCGATCATCCCGCCGGGGCGGGCTTCCGGGTGGGCGACCTGCGGGAGGCGCCCGCCCGGCCCGTCAGCCTGCATCCATCGGGGCCGGGGCTATTCGGGAAGCGCAGCGTTCTGGGCGTAAGGGAGGTGGCCGCCCTGTGGCACCCGCCCGGCGAGCGGGACGAGACGCCGCTGCTGGAGCGCTCCGGCTCCCGCTCGCTCCTGCCCTCGGCCCGCAGGGTCGGCGAGGGAGCGCTGGTGGGCCACGCCACCACCGGCGAGAACCGGCCCATCCGCTTCCCCGAAGACCTGCTGCGCCGCCACCACCTCTACGTGGCCCGCACCCGCATGGGCAAGTCCACCCTGATGGGCCACGTGGTCTCCCACAAGCTGTGGGAGAAGGCCGAGGGCCGGGACGGCGACGCCATCATCGTGGTGGACCCCCACGCCGACCTGGCGGCCGCCATCCTGGAGCAGGTGCCGGACTCTCTCATCGACCGGGTGAAGCTCATCGACCTGGCCGACGAGAGCCGCGCGCCGGGAATCAACCTGCTGGACACCCGCGTCTTCGCCGACCGGGACCGCACCGCCGACTCGGTGGTCAGGGTGGCCAAGGGGCTGTGGGAGCAGTGGGGACCCCGGATGCAGTCCATCTTGGAGCACACCGTCAAGAGCCTCCACGAGGCCAACGCCCACCCGTCCACGCCCGACGACAAGCAGCACACCATCCTGGACGGGTTGAAGCTCCTTTCCGACGAGAGATTCCGCGCCTCCGTGCTGGCCAGGGTGTCCGACCCCTACATCCTGGAGTGGTGGGCAAGGGACTTCGGCAACTGGCACCGCCAGTACCGGGCCGAGGCCCTGGCCCCGGTGCAGACCCGTCTCTCCTACTACGCTTCCTCCAAGCGGGCGCGGGCCGTGCTGGGCCAGCCCCGTTCCACCATCGACCTGCGCCAGACCATCCGGGAGGGCGGCATCCTGCTGGTCTCCACCGCCCAGGGCTCGGTGGGCCGGGACGTGGCCGCCCTGGTGGGCGCGTCTTTGCTCAACCTGGTGGACTCGGTGATCCGGGAGCAGGAGCGCCTGCCCCAGGCGCAGCGCCGGGGCGCGCTGGTGGTGGTGGACGAGATGCAGTCCATGCCCGGCGTCGATTACGAAAGCATGCTCTCGGAACTCGGCAAGTACGGAGCCAGCTTCATCCTGGCCACCCAGAGCCTGGCCAAGCTGGAGGACCTGTCCCGCACCATGCGGGACACCATCTTGGCCAACGTGGGCTGCCTGGCCGTGTTCCAGATGTCGGGCAACGACGCCCGGCAGTTGGTGTGGGAACTGGGCAAGGACCGGGTGTCCGAGGACGACATCGTGTCGTTGGACGTGCATCACTGCTACGTGCGGGCCACGGTGGGCACGGAGCGGCTGCCCGCCTTCTCCATGATGGTGAGGAAGCCCGAGAACGGCAACCCGGCGGCGGCGGAGCGCGTCCGGGCCGCCAGCGCCGCCTACACCCGCCCAGTGGGCGGCCCGTCGGGCCTGACCGATGACGAGATGGAGGGAGAGGAGAAGGTCAGCCAGTACCGTCGCCTGCTGGCGGAGCGGCAGGACGATGAGGTCGGTAGCGGCGAGAGCGCCGGCGGCGAGGGAGACCAAGGAGGTTCCCAATCTCCAGAACGGGAGCCGCGCAATCCGGTCAGCCGGCGCAACGCCGCCGCCGGCGAGGGAGGTTCAAGGTGAGCCGCGCTTCCTCCGAAATGGAACTGCTGGGCACCCTGGCGGAGATGCCCTTCCTGGACCGGCTGGAGCTGGCCGCCTTGAGTGGCTGGTCCAAGGGCGCCGTGTACCGGAGCGTGGCCGGGCTTGAGCAGCGGGGACTCGTCGCCTCCGTGCCCCACGCCACCCCCGTCGTCACCCCCACCCGCCGCTACCATCTCACCGCCGACGGACTGGGCCGGCTGGCCGAGGCCACCGGCGATTCCGTGGACCGCCTGCTGTTGACCCACCCGGTCTCCCATTCCTGGCTGCGCCTGCTGCTGGAGCGGCTGGACGGCGCGGCGGTCATCTACCGGCTGGCCTCGGCGATGTCCGGCCCGGCCTTTCCCGTCCGCTTCCGCTGGCACCGGGCCGCTCCGCTGGACGCCGCCGTCACCCTGCCCGACGACCGTACCCTGGGCATACTCCGCCTGGGACCGACCGCCGGCCGCACCGGCTTTTCCCGGCGGCTCCGGCGGCTGGCCGACGGCCCCCGGCCGGGCCTGGTCCTGGTGATCGTCCCCGACGAGACGCGCCTTCGGCACGCCGGGCGGCTGCTTGCCCAAACGCCGGTGAGCGCCCTGCTGGCCCTGGAAGAAGACGTGGCCCTGGCCGGCCCGGACCGCCGCATCTGGCGCCCGCCCACCGCCAACGCCGCCCTGGCCCTGCGCTACGCCGTGGGTCGGCTGCCCGCCGGGGGCGGGCTGTTCGAGGAGTCGCCGCCGACGCGCCTTGCCCGGCCCGGCGGCAACTACCACGACGCTCTCGCCGCGCTGCTGGCGCCTGCTGAAAAGCGCGCCCTGGACCTGGTGGCCGACTGGCCCTGGCTGTCCCGCCGGGACCTGGCCGCCCTGATGGGCGTGTCGGAACCCCGCGCCTCCCAGGTCGTAGTCTCCCTGGAAAGTCACGGCCTGCTGGCCAGGCCGCCGGGGGGCAGCGGACGGATAGTGCTCACCGACCTGGGGCTGGCTGTCCTGGCCCGCCGCGACCGGGCCTCCGTGGCCGCCGCCTGGAAGAGGTCCAGCGTCGCCCCCGTGGACGAGGGCAAGCCCCTCCACTGGCGCAACGTCTCCGGCGGCCGGAGCCGACAGTTGCTCCGCAACCTGGACCACACCGCCGCCGTCCACGGCTTCATCGCCAACCTGGCGGCGCAGGCCCGTAGCCTGGGCTGGGAGGTGACTCAACTGGACCCGCCCCACCGGGCCTCCCGCCACTTCCGGCACCGGGACGGACCGCGCTCGGTGAACCCCGACGCCTTCGGCCTGCTGCGGCGCGGCCCGGACAACTCCGAAGCATGGGCCTTCTTCCTGGAGTGGGAGCGCCGCGCCGTGAGGCCCGCGACCATGGCCGACCGCCTGGCTCCCTACCTGCGCTACTACCCCACCCAGAGGCCCACCGACGACCACGGCGTCCGTCCCGCCCTCCTGGTGGTCTTCGACGACGACATCGCCGCCGGCCATTTCCTCCGGCTGGCGGAGGAGCGGATGGCACACGCCGGCGTCAACGTACCTCTGTGGGTGTCCGACCAGGACACCCTCCAATCGATGGGGCCGCTGGGCTTGGCCTGGCGGACGCCGGGCCGGTGGGAGCCGGTCAGCCTGTTGCCCGCGTCGGCAGCCGTCCACGTCCGGGAACGCGGGAAGGGGCAACTGGCGGGACCCGGCCTGATTCTCGATAGGAGAGGAAGAGCCACTCCCTTGCAACA
>JAPPCX010000103.1 GCA_028875655.1 Chloroflexota bacterium
ACATGGACCCTGCAATCACCGCTATTTCCGCTTGACATCAAAGACAGTTGCTTCTTCAATGAGCCGTAGCCGTTCTTCGGCTTCCCTATCGCTTTGGTCCGTGGGGACCCTAATGATCTGCGGAAACAGTACGAACTGCTGGAGCGTGATGTGATTGGCGTCTTGGCGGATAATCCCTGTTGCCGCCAGTAGATTCAAAAGGAACGGGCACCGGCGCCGAGACGCCGCCATGGTGGCAGGT
Source organism: Chloroflexota bacterium (assembly GCA_028875655.1). Classification (GTDB taxonomy): domain Bacteria; phylum Chloroflexota; class Dehalococcoidia; order Lucifugimonadales; family UBA3495; genus Bin87. The sequence goes on from JAPPCX010000103.1 coordinate 242, forward strand.
TCGATACCTTCCCGCTCGGTAAATTGGAGTACTGGAGGTGAATCGAAAAAATTCGCGTAAATGAATTCGCGCGTAGTAGGACCGTTTACACAGTTCTGGTATAGGAACAACAACATCTGTTGGACCGCATGCATACCAAAGACGGCTTGTCGTATAACTCGTGCAGCATCGGCATCCTCGCTGAGCGCTGTCAAGATGAAACCGTTGTAATTTCGCCCATTTTGGTTCATTTTGGTGGAAGGAACGCCGCCTTCACCTCTTGGGAAGTCTAAGTCGAGCTCCGTAAGTCGTGTATAAAGCACCCTGCGCAACTCTTGGCCAAAAGGCGTGAGGCTTGGTTCAAAGCTGTCACTGGACTGCGCACGCCGGTCGTCCTCTAAAATCTTCAGCTCCATAGCAGCCTGTAGTTTGTACTTGATTTGCCTGCGGTACGTAGACAGCCGACCTTCCCCCAAATCGCCGCGCATTCTGATATATTCCGCATCGAACGGTGTGCCTGTTCGGTCCGGTAAACCGAAGTACCACAAAATAGAAAGGATGTGTCCGACGTGAGTGCCTTGGGGATAATGGTAACTTGCTTCGGTGTACTCTCCTATCTTGCGGATGAATTTTATCCACGACCCGAACTCTGCCGCATATCTGGCGGATGAGTATTCACCTTGGTCATCTACGTCCTGGCGGGTCGGCTTGCGTCCCAATTGCTCGGCGAGACTGTAGTACGCCTCAGTAAGTTCGATCTCACCGATGCCGAGATCCTCGGCATCTTGGTTGGCTAATATCTCCTCTACCTCTGGGTCGAAGACCACCTCGCATCCTGTAGAATATTCAAACTCGAACTTCCTTCGCGTACGGCCATCAGCATCCTGCTCACTGGTCTCTTGCTTGTTTTTGGAAAGATAGGACCTGATCTGGTTAGCCCTTTTGTAGTTGCCGATGAAATCCAAGATACGCAGTCGTTTTTTGCCGAGAGTAAGTCGCAAACCGCGCCCCAACTGTTGCAGGAAGACCGTCCTAGATTCGGTGGGGCGTAGGAACATGATGACTTGTACGTTGGGGAAGTCGACGCCTTCGTTGAACAAGTCTACGGTGAAGGCTACGTTTATCCGATTTTCTCTGAAGTCTTGAATGAGTTGATCCCTGTTGGGCGATTCGGAGTGTATTGCCGCTGCTGGTACCCCATTTTCGCTGAAAAATTTCGCCATGCGGTCAGCATGCTTGATTGACACGCAAAAGCCGATTGCTTTATCACGGCTTCCTTTGTCGATGTACTCATTGAGAATTGCTTGGTTGCGCTCCGGAATTATAAGGTGCCTTTCAAGGTCATCGACGCGGTACCGTTGGTTTTGAAATCTGATTTTCGAATAGTCGATGTTGTCGGTAAGGCCATAATAGGTGTAGGGGACCAAATATCCCCGCTCAATAGCGTCCTGAAGGGTCACTTCGTACGCAGTTTGGTAGTCGAAAAGTTCAAGGATATCCTTTCTGTCCATCCGGTCAGGTGTAGCCGTCATGCCGAGGAGGAATTGAGGCTTGAAGTGTTCGAATATATCTTTATAAGAGGGGCTTTGACCGTGATGGACTTCGTCGACGACTATGTAGTCGAACTCGTCCCTGCTGAATCGGGATAGTTCGCGTGGTTGTCGCAGCGTGTCTTTTGAAGCGAACAAAATACGCGCGGTTTTCTCATCGCGCTTTTCTTCCCCGGTTAGGATTCCGTATTCAAATCCAGGTAACGAGAGATTGTACGCGTCGATCGTTTGTTTCAGGATGTCTAGGCGGTGTACCAAAAAGAGAATGCGGCCGGAGAACTTAGCAGCATCAAGAGCTGACAGGATGGTTTTCCCCGTTCCGGTGGGCATTATGACGACCGCCTTGCGCCAAAGGTTCGTTTGGCGCCTGAAATGAAGGGCGTGGAGTGCCTCGGCTTGAAGCTCGTTAGGCTGAAACGCCCCTAGCGGGATGAGGTCTGGAGCATGATTAGCTATGATAGTGCGAATTTGCTGCTGTACGATCGGTCGCCACTCTAGTGATTGTAATTGGTGATACGAAAATCTCAATAGTTTGTAACCGGCGTGGAGGATCTCATTCTGCCGGTAGAGATTGTCGTCGAAATTCTCGGTGGGGATAATGCCCTCAGCATGATAAGTCTCGCCATTTACCTCAAACGCGATTGATCCCCCGCACACGAAATCAATGCTGCGAGATCTGCCGCTGCTGTCTATGAACTGGTGCTGAGGGATAATTTGGTCGATTCGTTCCCCTAATAGAGGGTACAAGAAATCGTCAACGAGGAGCCGCTCGGACTCTTGGTTTATTCGGTTGCCGTGCAATTCGTAGAATTCTTCGAGATTCATTTGGCACGCCCAGCACAATTCAAAACTGTTGCCAAAGCACCGACGATTCAGGCCCGGGCGGCCAACTTGGAACCACGGTGCCGTGGATGAAAGTCGGATAGATTCGTTGGCTCGTATCGAATTGTATCACGCCGAGGTTTAGGGACAGATGATGCGATAGGGTCGTTGATGTGTCCCGCGTCAGAGGCGGAGGGTGCTGACGTTCAACCTGCTTGGCGACGCTCTGGATCCGAGGTTGCGGGGGCGACAAGTCGGTTCGGGATTGGACCGACTCTGGATTCCCGCTCTCGCGGGAATGTCGACCATCGCGTTCGACCCCTAGATTTCGATGCTGACCTCGCCGTAGCGCTCGAAGAACCGTTCCTGCAGGGTGGTGAATTTCTCGCGGTAGGCGCCGGTGTGGATCTGGTCGGTGGTCATGATGACCGCGTCTTCTCGGTTGTCGGCGTAGTAATTCTTGCGGATGCCGACCTCGTTGAACCCGTATTTGTCGTACAGGCGCTGAGCGATGAAGTTCGACACCCGAGCTTCCAGCGTAACTTCTTCCAACCCCTGTTCGTAGGCGGCGCGCACCGTTCCGATGAGCAGCAATTCCCCGATGCCCTGGCCGCGCAGGGACTCCCGCACGGCAATCTCGGTGATGTGCGCCTGGTCTCCCTGGAACCAAATTCCCACGTATCCGGCCAGCCGGTCGCTGCCTTCGCCGCCGGACCCTCCGAAAACCGATCTGACACCCCGCACCATTCTGCCCCACATTGACGAATCCACCGGGTTGCCGGCGTCCCCCGGCTCGGCGTTTTCCAGCGCATTGTCTTCGTCGGTAAGGTAAGCCACCAGGAACCGGCAGCGCCGGCTGCTCAACTCCCGCCGGAACTGCGTGCCCACCCAGCCCGGCGAGAAAGCCTCATGCTCAATCTCGATGACCTGGGAAATATCCTCGGGGCGCATCCGGCGCAATGCGACGTCCATAGCAAACAATCCGAACCGGGCGATCACAGCAGGTTAGGCTGGCTTACGGCCAGCGGCTCGCTCACCGGCTTTACGGTGCCGTAAATCCCGTCATATCCCGGCTCCACGGTGACCTCTCCGGTGCGCGCCCGCATTATCGCTTCCGTTAGAGTTTCTCCGGCCACCGGCAGCAGGTCGCTTTCCGAAGCATACAACAGGGCGGACAACTCGTTGCCCACCTGGTCAACTACGGCATCGTACTCCCGCATCACCCGGCGGGTGTTGACGCCCACGCCGCGCACTGACGCGATGACTTCCTGCAGCGGAATCAACCGGGCGAAAGGCGGATGCGGATCGTCTGAGTCAATCAGACCCCGTGAATCGGGCTTCAACTCGTTCTCTACAGGACGCTCCGCCAGCCGCGATACCCGGTGCAGGACGCCCAGCGTCAGGGGGCGCCCGCAAACCGGGCAGTCGGTTCCGTTCTCGGCCTCCTCGGACGGCCCGTACACGACGCCGCAACTGCGATGGCCGCTGTAGTGGTACTTCCCCTCCTCAGGATAAAACTCCACCGTGAACGCCACTGCCGCGTCTCGCAAACCGGCCACCAGGCCGTCCCAGGAAAATTCCCCTGCGAAAGCGGTCAGTTCCCGACCCAGGCGGCCCAGTGAGTGCGCGTCGGAAAAGGAAACTATCGAGCGTGTGTCCAACTCCGGCACGGCGCGGTTCATCGCCGGGTCCGATGACAGGCCCGTCTCCACAGCCGTAATCAGGTGGGCCAAGTCGCCAAAGCATTCTTCCAGGCTGTCAAACCCGCCCCGCGAACCATAAACTCCGTACCACGGCGTCCAGGCGTGGGCCGGCATGACGATGGCCTCTGCGTGGCAGTCCAACGCCAGTGCCAGCAGGTCCCGCGCCGAAAGGCTGACCGTGGGCCGGCCGTCGGTTGACAGGTTGCCGTAAAAGGACAGCCTCCGGGTAAAGTCCGCCGCGGCGTCCAGGGTCGGCATGAGCGTCAGCATGTGGATGCGCCGCACCCGTCCGCCCTGGCGGTACACGCAACTGATTTCCGTCCCCGGCACAAAGCGGGCGCCTCCATATTCGTACAGCCCTTCCGCTCCGGCAATCAGATTGTCGCGCAGTTCCTTAGTCCACGCGGGATGGGTGAAATCCCCGGTGGCCAGCAGGTCAATCCCCTTGCGCTGCGCCCACGCCGCCAGGTTGTCCAGCGTCAGCGCCTTGCTGCAAGCGAAGGCGTAGGGAGAGTGGACGTGCAGGTCGGCGACAAAAGACGCCAACGC
>JAPPCX010000093.1 GCA_028875655.1 Chloroflexota bacterium
CAGGCTTGCTCACAGTCTACACCCCAACCGGCATCCCGACTTTTGAGACAGGCTCAAGTGTGAAGACGTTCCTCATCGTGCTGGGCGTCCTCATCCTCGTGAATGTCATCGTCATGGTGGCGCAAATCCCATTCTTGCCGGTCGTCACCGGGATTTTATTCGTCGGTTGGTTGATCTGGGGCCTGATCGGAGCATTCGTACCCAGACGAAAGTACGAGTAGAACAGTGGTATGGCCCGCGCCCTGGACTGCTAGGGCGGGGCCACATCGTTGGGCTACTTCTTCTTGTGCTTCCTGTTGTTGGGTGCCAGTTTGTCGTAGGTCAGGCGTTTGCCCACCATGCGGCGTAATATCTCGGCGATGGCCTTGAATCCGTTGGTGCGCCCCTGATTCTGGCGGTAGGGTAGGCAAACTCGCTGGTGTAGCGGTGCAGATGCTTCGGGCTCACGCAGTGAAACGTGCCAACGTACCCGTGCTTGAACACCGACCAGAGAGATTCAATACCGTTGGTGGTGACGTCCCCAAGCACGTACTGACCAATGTTATGCTTCACCACCTCGTGGTGGTATCCCATCTCGGAGAGCGGCTTGTAGGCGTCGTGTCCATCGGTATAGACCGTGGAACCGGGAACTACGAACTCCAAGACCATGTCCAGCAGCGTGTCGTTGTCCGCGTTGAAGACCGGGAACATCAGCACCCGACCACCGGGAGCGTGTTCCTTGATGCCGATGACTGCGACCTTTCCATCCCGCCAGCGATCATGCAGCTTCTTGTCGCCGTGCTTCCATCGTTCCTTGCCGCCCACGTACATTTCATCGACCTCAACGACGCCGGAGAACACATCATAGTCGGGCCGCATCGCCTCGCGGATGCGATGCTCCAGAAACCACGCGGAATACTGCGAAATCTCCAACTGCTCGGACAGTCGCACCGAGCTTTCACCCTTGCGCTCACCGAGCATGATATGAATTGCCATGAGCCATTTCCGGAGGGGCAAGTTCGTCTCCTCCAGCGTCGTGCCAACCCGAACCGAGAAATACCGCTTGCACTTGCGGCAGCGCCAGCGCATGGGTTTACCGGACGCCGGCATGTACACGTTGGTGGCTTGGCACTTCGGGCACTGGGGGCCGTCATCGCCCCAGATGACTTCTTCCACGAAGGCTACCGCGGCGTCCTCATCGGGAATCCGTTCCCAGAATGTCGGCCAGCCGACGATGTCCTGCCGTTCCTTCTTGGTGAGCTTGGGCGCGTCATCGACCGGGATCGGGACCGGGCGCGCCTCGCCCTCGCGGTAGATGTTGCCTTCCGGAGTAATGCTCAATATGGGTTTGGTATCCATCGTGATTTCCTCCTTTGTGCCTCTTTTTTTGAAGAGAGCAGCGACGAAAATTGCTGTCAAGTTCTGTCGAAATTGAACCAGGTTCATACTACCCCCATTGTTGCGCGGGTAGTCCTGTGGTATAATTGTTCTATAGCACCGGCCCCCCACCATTTGACCCGGTTCAGCCTGTGCTTTGGGGCGGCGGGCCGACAATACGGCTCGCCGCACAATTTTTAGATTCAAGTCATGGCACACCTCCTGAGTGAAATTCGACGGTTCTGGTTGCATGTATCTGGTATAGCACAATCCCCAGCAGACCATCTAACGGATTTCGTTACTGATTATGCCCACGAAAGATCGAATACCCCAACGTTTGGCTGGAATCCGAGATCGGGCATCCCAACGAATTTCGGATTTCGACATCGGACGTGCCAGCGATTAACGACGCGATGAGATCAGGCACCAAATTGGGTAGAATTGGGCCGAAATCAACCCCGACCCCGAAATTACCCGGAAAATCACGCGCTCGGTCTTTATTTGGCTTGGGGGCTGACAGGCGCACAGCGTGAACGTGATACTATGTGCGGACTGATTTCACGTCGAGGACAAGACCAAGAATGACTACTCTCACCATCCAAGAACGTGCCGCCGAAATTTTCGCCGACGCCCGTCAGATGCACGCCCAAGCCATTGAACGCCTCGAAGCCAGCGACATCCGCGATGCCGCGGAAAAAGCGTGGTGCGCCACCAAGCGAGCCACCGACGCCATGATATTGGCCAAGACGGGCACGGAAGTTGAATTCTCAACGGACACTAGGCGTGGGTTGATTGAGTTGGCGAAGCAAGGTCGGGCATTTAGCGCTTTGCGAACACGTTACTACGCAAGACAAAATATACTGCACGGCGACTGCTTCTACCTCGGGATGTGCGATCCCATTGACGACACTCAACGTCGCATCCGCGAGACTGTTGGCTATATCGACGACGCCGAGCGTCTGGCATTCTAGGGCGAAAACATTTCAGATATTGACACTGATGCCGTCTCAGCCTGACGATAGATAGGCGGCCTGCGCCGCAGACGATACCCAGCAGGAGACGAGAGATATGCAAGACAATTTCGACGATGCCCTCGGAGATGCAGCACACGCCCTGGCTGGCCCCAGAGGCCCACTACCGCCCGGTGTTCACCGCGTGGTGGTGCTGTACGGCGACACGGCCAACCTGGCCAGGGCCGTCGAGGAAGCCGACATGCGGGTGGTGTTCGCCCACTTCCAACTAGACGGCGAGGCCATCGACGACGCGGCGATCCCGGACATGACCCCCGAATTTGACCTGCTCTGCGCCAACATCCCCACCGGTGAGGAAACCAGAGCCTTTCAGTTTGCGCTCCAGTACATACAAATCTGGCAACCGCCGGGGTTCCTGTTGGTAACCTCGGGCGCGTCCAGCCTGCTGTCTGCGCTCCGCGAGACGACCCGGCCTATGAACTACCGGACCAGCGTACATGTCATTGGCAAGCGCACCTTCATCGTGGGAATGCAGGACGACGCCGACGACACCATGAAAACCGCGCTGTGGGAGGTTGCGCACAACATCAATCAATTCGACGGCGAGGAATAAAGTCGGAGGGATCGTCGGCCCCAGGCTATTGGTGGTGACTAAGGACCTCGCGTTAGACGATGCGAACAACAAATCCAATCAGGAAGACGGCGCTGGTGCCGGGGCTGAGGGCGGATACGGTGTGAATGGGTCCCGCGTGTAGGCAGTGCGTGATGCTAATGCCGATGTTCTCCCAAATATCCTACGACGTGCTCTGCCTTCCAACCGGAGCAATGCCAATGGAGCAATGGTTCATGCTGATAATCGACATTTTCCAAACGATTTCATCTGTCGTCTTGTCATCAGTCGCAATCGTGCTGGCTGTCATGGTTTATCGAATTCAACGCGACCGGAACAGGGCCAAGCTAATGTTGACAGATGAATTGATTGAAGACGACGAGCGCGGTGAACCCGCGCAAGGTATTCGGATTCGAAATGTTGGTCTGGTGCGCGCGGTGAACATCAAGCTCTTGGCTGATATTGAAGAATGGAAGGACGATCAACTATTGAATTCCAAATTCCATGAACGCTTCGACGCCTATTCGGATAACCTAGCGGTCTTAGAGCCCCAAGAATCTCGACTATATGAACTGCCTACACCTGAGGACCGCGATTACATAATCACCGTGATCGCTCAGTGCAAGAACGGTACCGGTGACCATATGAGGTTCCACCAATTGGGGAGCCAAGTGGACCACAAACCTGGGCACGGATGGATCGCGCTCCGGCGAATCAAGAAAGGAAGGAAAGCGGCGATAAAGAGGTTGGAGCGGCTAGCATCGGGGAAATCTCCAAGAAGGGGGATAGTTTTTGTGATGGGTGTTGACTCTATGAAAGACCACGACAGTGAATTCGGCGGCGGTGTCTGATGCGGTCTAGTCATTCCCTAAGATCTGGGGAATCCGCACAGCGAGACATATCCGCGACGAAACGGGGGCTAGTGCGGTTGTTTGGCCCCGTATCAGCCCATAACGATTAATGAGTTAGCGGATGGCGCTTGGCAGGGGTACAGCGCCGTGTTGAATTTGAACCTGCGGTGGGAGAGCGGTCAACTGGGGTGGTATGATCCCGCGACGGGAGAACATATTCTGACCTACCACGACCAGCGGGAACGGGCAGACAGTGAGCGGGAAGCTCGACTACGCGCCGAAGCGCGGGTTCGCGAACTGGAAGGGCAGTTGCGTCGCCAAAGCCCCTGACGCGACCCAAGTTTAAGGATAAGACTTACGCGCTCCCTGTTGGCAGACGGGCATTTACGTAGTCGTGGAGCTGTTGGAGGACGGCGGCGTTTTCTTCCAGCGTGAACTCGTCCACCAGGTAGTCGTGCTCGCCGGTAACGCCGGTGACTGCGCCGGAATCGACCAGGAAGCGGATGCAGTCGGCGTCGGTTTCGATGTCGGGCAGCAAGTTGCGTCCGATTTCCACCGACAGGGCCGCGACCAGGCCGTAGCCGCCCCAATTAGACGTGCTGGACGCGATGAGGTGGTTGCAGCCGACGACGGCCGGATGGTCGGGCAGTCGGTCGGCGGTGGCGATGACATCCTGCAGGTTGCCCATGCCGATTTCGTTGCCGCCGTCGCCGATGCCGATGGAGGGCAGGCCCTGGGTGAACAGGTGGTCAATGCGCGCGGTCTGCGGCGAGATGTCCACGCCGCGCATGTTGCGGTAGATGCCGTCGGCGTCGGGCGAGCAGCGCTCGATGGAAATTAACAAGGCCGGCTCGCGCTCGCTGATGGTTTCCCGGACGAAATGGCCGTTGATATGGGGGTCATCGATGATGGGGTACCTGATTATCGGCGACGGGTCGCGTTGACTCCTCGCCCACGAAGCCATCATGTAGGCCAGGGGTTCGTCGGCGGCATAGGCCACCGGGTAGCCCAGCTCACGGACGGCGTTGCCGATGGCGAAAGCGCCGGGAGGGCCGTCGGTTTCGGGGGCGTCGCTCATTATGATGTAGAACCCGGTGGCGATGATGACCGGGCCGGGGTGTTGCAGGAGGTACTGCGCCGCCTGGGTGCAGAAGTCAGCGGGGAGATGAGGACGCAGGGCGTTGATGCCCCGGCGGTCGTGGTTCAGGACGATGTCTTCGATGGTTGGCATTTATGTGTCTCGCTTGGGGCGTGCGGGATCTGGCAATAGTTTGCGAAAGGGTTTCTGGATTCCCGCTTTCGCGGGAATGACGGTGGAATTGCGGGAATGACGGTGGTTCGACAGGCTCACCATGAACGGGGAGTTAGATTACGGCGTAGTCGGAGTCGCGGCGGTCGGTGATGAACATTTTGCCGGGGGCATGGGTGATCATCAACGGGGGCTTGCAGTTGAGGGCGACGGCCTGGGGGGTTACGCCGCAGGCCCAGAAAACCGGGGTTTCGCCGGGTCGGATTTCTACGGCGTCGCCGAACTCGGGGTTGTCGATGTCGCGGATGCCGATGGCCGCCGGGTCGCCGATGTGAACGGGCGCGCCGTGGGTGTCGGGGAAGCGTGAGGTGACCTGAACGGCGCGGACAATCTGCTCGCGGGGGATGGGCCTCATGCTCACCACCATTGGGCCGGAGAACATGCCGGCCGGCCGGGTGGGAATGTCGGTGATGTACATGGGCACGTTGCTGTTGGCTTCCTGGTGGCGCAGGGGTATGCCGGAGTCGGACATGGCCGCCTCGAAGGAGAAGCTGCACCCCAGCAGGAACGAAACCAGGTCGTCGCGCCAGTGATCGGCCACGGACTGGAACTCGCCGACCATCTCGCCGTGCTCGTAGATGCGGTAAGCGGGCACGTCGGTGCTGATGTCGGCGCCGGGGGCTACGAAGGACGGCTCCACGGAGCCGGCTTCGATGACCTCCAGGATCGGGCAGGGTTGAGGGTTGCGCTGGCAGAACAGCAGGAAGTCGAAAGCGAGGTCGCGAGGCAGGACGGCCAGGTTGGCCTGGACGTGTCCGTTGGCCAGGCCGGAAGTTACGCCGTCGTATTCGCCGGCGCGGATCAGGCGGCGGATTTCCGACGGCCGGGTGGGCAGCAAAGTGGCAGTGGTCATTGGGGTTCTCCGTCCGACGATAGTGGTTTTTGCATGGATGAACAGGATGAACGGGATTTTACTGATTTGGACTTTCTGGATTCCCGCCTTCGCGGGAATGACGGGTGAGGGTGGGAATGACGGGTGAGGGCGGGAATGACGGGTGAGGGCGGGAACGACCGGGGGTTGTGCTAGAATTGCGCCGGCATGAGTGATAATAGACGGGGGATGCGCAAGCGTCAATTTGAGCGAGGATGATTGTCAGAATCAGGATTCATAGGATTGCCGGATTATCAGGATTGGCGTAATCCTAACGGTGTCAACTCGATCTTGGGAATCCTAAAATCCAGCAAATCCTGATTCTGACGATTCCTAACGGCGAAGGTCCCAAGTTGTACAACGTGTTCCTACTGACACGCCCCGGCGAGGGGATGGTGTCGCTGGTGAAGCAGATTGACGCCTCAGGCCTGTCGTGCCGGGCGGGCAGCGACATAGTGGAACTGGAAGACGTGGCGCACACGACGAGCCTGGACGTGGTGCTGCTGGATATGTCGGCGGTGGGAATCGGCGCGCAAGCGGTGATTGAACAGATCAGCCAGCTGAGCTTGCCGACCATGCTGGTGGTGGATTCCGGCTTTCTGGCCCAATACGATCCGGCGATAAATCCCGACGATTTCATCGTCGCGCCGCTGAACGCCACGGAATTGATGGCGCGGGTGGGGCAGATCGTTTTCCGGCGGAACGGACGGAACACCGATCAGGTGGTGCGCGTCGGCGAGCTGACTATCGACCTGCAAAGCTACGAGGTTACGATGGCGGGGCGGCGCATTTCGCTGACCTACAAGGAGTTCCAACTGCTGACGCTGCTGGCCTCCAATCCCGGCCGGGTCTATACGCGGGAGGCGCTGCTGAACCAAGTTTGGGGGTACGACTACCTGGGCGGCACGCGCACGGTGGACGTGCACATACGCCGGCTGCGCTCCAAGGTGGAGGACCCTGACCACCTGTTTGTGGAAACGATCTGGAACGTGGGGTATCGGTTCCGGGACGTGGGGGCTGAGGGGTAGGGCTATATTTGCATGGATGAACAGGATTGTACTGATTTGGCTTTCCTGGATTCCCGCTTTCGCGGGAATGACGGGTAAAACTGCGGAAATGACGGTGAAGGGAGCGGGGATGACGGTGATTGCCTGGGATTTTTTTGATCTGGGTTAGTCGCTGATGTGGGCCTGAACCCGCGTTAGGAAGCGGTCGCGCTCGGCGGCGATGCCGGCGTGGCGCAGTTCTTGGAGTTCAGGGTCGGCTTCGATGATTCGTGCGGCTTCCTGGCGGGCGATGGCGAGCAGGTCCTGGTCGAAGACGTTGGCGATGCGGAGGACGGTCTGGTCGCCGCTCTGGGTGGTGCCGAAAATGTCGCCCTCGTGGCGCATCTGCAGGTCGATTTCGGCGAGCTTGAAACCGTCGGTGTAGTCGGCGAGGGCGGCAAGACGTTCGGCGGCGCGCTCGGACTCGGATTCCGACATGAGCAGGCAGTAGCTCTTGTGCTCGCCACGGCCCACTCTGCCCCGGAACTGGTGGAGCTGGGACAGGCCGAACCGGTCCGCGCCGTCGATCAGCATCACCGTAGCGTTGGGCACGTCGATGCCGACCTCGACGACGGCGGTGGCGACGAGGATGTCCAGCTCGGCGTCGCGGAACTGCCGCATCACCTTGTCCTTCTCCCGGGATGCCAGGCGCCCGTGCATGAGGCCAACGCGCAGATCCGGGAATACCTCTTCGGAGAGGCGTTTGTGCTCGTCGATGGCGGCGCGCACGTCCAGTTTGTCGGACTCCTCGACCAATGGGCAGATCACGAAAGCCTGGCGGCCGGCAGCGACCTGCTGGCGGACAAATCCGTAGGCGGCGCGGCGCTTGTCCTCGGGAACGATGCGGGTCAGGATTTCCTGGCGGCCCGGCGGGAGTTCGTCGATGGTGGATATGTCCAGGTCGCCGTACAGGGTGAGTTGCAGCGTGCGCGGTATGGGCGTGGCGGACATCATCAACGAGTGCGGCTGTTCGTCGCCGGCGCCCCGGAGGGCGGAGCGCTGTTCCACTCCGAAACGGTGCTGCTCGTCAGCCACGGCCAGGGACAGGTTGGGCAACTCGACTCCATCCTGGATGAGCGCGTGGGTTCCGATGAGCAGGTCCAGGTGTCCCTCCGACGCCATGCGCAGCAGCTCGCGGCGGGGCGCGGCGCGAGTGCTGCCGGTGAGCAGCCCGAAGGTGAAAGGACGCGGCAAGTTGGGCAGGTAGGCAGACAGCACGTTGGGCTGTTGCAACGGCTGCGCGAACCCCTCCAGCAGTTGGCTGACGGTGCGGAAGTGCTGCTCGGCCAGCACCTCGGTGGGGGCCATGAGCGCGGACTGCCGGTGCGCGGAAGCCACGGCGAGGATGGCGGCCAGGGCAACGAGAGTTTTGCCGCTTCCCACCTCGCCCTGGAGCAGGCGGCTCATGGGCGGCGAACCTCGGCCCATGTCCGCCAGGATCTCGGCGACGCAACGCAACTGGGCGGCGGTTGGAGTGAATGAGAGTCCGTCGAGAAAACCGTCCACGGTGGGGGCATGGTACTTGATGGGCAGACCGATGGCGTTTCGCTCGCGGTAGTGTCGGCGTCCCAGGATGGCGAGCTGGAACGCCAGGATTTCGTCGAAAGCAAGGCGACGACGGCCCCGGTCGGCGGCGGCGGAATCGGTGGGGTAGTGTACGTCGCGGATGGCGTTGGGCAGGGCTACCAGCCCGGTGCGTTGGAGCATGTCGGCTGGCAAGGGGTCGGTGATTGCGCCGGCGGAACGGGTGACGGCCAGCCAGGTGAGGCTGCGCAGGTTGCGGGCGGTCATGCCCTGGGTGAGGCGATAGACGGGGGTGATGCGTCCAGCGTTGAGCGGCGGCTGGCGCGGAGTGATGACGTCGTACTCCGGGGACGACATGGACAGCCGGCCTCGGTGGATTTCCACCTTGCCGTTGACGACCATGTGGTTGCCGGGTTTCAGGGAACGAGCGAGATAGCCCTGGCCGAACCATTGCAGTTCAATCTGCCCGGTGTCGTCGCTAAGGACGCCCTCGGCCAGTTGCAGGCGGCGCTGTCCCACGTTGGCGGAACGAATGTCGGTCAATCGCCCCTCAACGGTGAACGTGCCGCCGGGGTAGAGGTCCGCGATGCTGGCGATGTCGGCGCGGTCGTCGTGGCGGCGGGGGAGCGTGTAGAGCAGGTCGCGGACGGTGCGGACATCCAGCTGCTCCAGGCGTTGCACGGTTTTGCCGTCCATGCGGCGCAGGGCGGAGACGGGCTGATCGGGGTCGATGGGGTTGGGGGCCGGGGTTGGGGGCGCGGGGGGGCGACGGCGCGTCCGCACGGGCAGCAGGGTTTCCTGTGGGATGAGCAGGGGCGGGACAGGGGGGCGTCCTTCGACAGGCTCAGGACGAGCGGAGGGAGTGGGTTCGGGACGAGCAGGCGAGGCAGGATCAGTGTGAGTGGGCGGTGACTGGATTCCCGCCTTCGCGGGAATGACAGGAATAGCGGGAATGACGGAGGTCGGGGGAATCTCGGGTTGGGTTGAGGTTTCTTCCAGGGCGGCCTGCCAGCCGGCTACCCAGGCACGGCGCCGGTCCGGGTCTAGGTCGCGGTAGGATTGCTCGATGAGATGGCGCGCGCGGGCGTCGTCGGCCAGGTATTCCCGGAGGTCGGGTTCCCAGCGCTCGATGAAGCGGCGGATGCCTCCGCTGACGGCGTTGTCGGCGTAGCCCTTGTGCGCTTCAAGGGCCAGGATCTTGCGGAAGGCGTCGCGCCAGAGAGGTTCGTTGTCGCGGCGGTTGGCGTCCATTGACAGGTAATTTCACATCGATGGACAGGATAATCAGGATGTTGTTGATTTGGTTTTCCTGGATTCCCGCTTTGGCGGGAATGACGGTGTGGTGACGGGAATGACGGTGTGGTGGCGGGAATGACGGGACCGGATAGAAAATTCAGGACAGGGTGGACACGGCGACGGCGCCGGGGCCGACGTGGGTGCCGATGGCGGAACCGACCTGCGTGGTGTACGTGTTCTCAGGGGATGCGAGATCCGATAGGCGGTTGCGGATCTCCTCGGCCGGGCCGGCGTCGGTGGTGTAGGCGACGGCCAGCCTGGACACGGAGCCGCCCTGTTCGCGCACCAGCTCTTCAAGCCGTTGCAGGCCGCGCCGGAGGTTGCGCGGACGGTCAACGGGAAGCACCTCGCCGTTGGCGACCTTGAGGATGGGCTTAACCTTGAGGATGGAACCCATGAACGCCTGGGCTTTGCCGATGCGGCCGCCCTTCTGGAGGTATTCCAGCGTGTCCACCATGGCGAGGCTGAAACTGGAGGCGGCGCGAGCGGTGGCGGCAGCGGCGACGGACTCGGCGGTGGCGTCGGCAGCGGCGGCGTCCTCGGCGGCGGCGATGACCTGGAGCATGTGACCGACCGACGCAGTGCCGGCATCGATCACGGCTACGGCGCCGTCATCGAACTGCGACGCGGCCTGCACCGCCGAGTTGTAAGTGCCGCTGAGTTGTTGGGGTACGGTGATGCAGACCACCTGGTCGCCGGCGGACACCAACGGCTCAAGCGCCTCGGTGAAGTCGCGGGGAGTGGGCTGGGACGTGCTGGGCAGTTGTGAAGAGGATTGCAGGCGGGCGTAGAACTGGGTCGGGTTGATGTCAATGCCCTGGCGGAAAGACTCCTCGCCGAACAGAACGTAGGCTGGCACCAGGGTGATGCCGAATTGGTCAACGATTTCCCGGGAGATGTCGCAGGTGCTGTCGCTAACGATTTTGACTGCCATGTTGAACGCTCCAGTGAAAGATTATGAGGGTGCGCGGCAACTATTCCACGGACACAAGATAGGGGTAGTGGGGCTGGCCGCCGGCGTACACGTCAACCTCCGCGCCCTCGTATGCGGATTCCAGAGCTTCCTGCAAATCTGCGGCCTGCTCCTCGTTGGCTCCTTCTCCCCAGTAAAGGGTGACAATGCTGTCTTCGCCGACCGACGAATGGGGAAGTCCGTCCCGCACGGCGCGGTCGGGGTCATCGGACAGGGCAACCAGCTTCCCGTCGAGGATGGCCATGAACTGGCCCTCGCTGACCGATTGGCCGTCAACGATGGAATCGCGGACGGCCTGGGTCACTTCAAGGGTTTCGATGGACGTGGCAGCCAGATTCATGCTGGACAGGTTGTCGTCAACCGACACTTCGGGGTTGAAACCGAGCATGGCGGCGGTGCCCTGGGGCATGGAGCGGGTGTTGACGACGTGCAGGGTTATGTCTTCGGTGTCGGCGTCGGCGGCCTGCGCTGCCGTCAGGATGACGTTGGAGTTGTTGGGCAGGACGATGACGTCGGTGGTGCCGGTGGACAGCGCGGCGTCGATGATTTCATTGGCGCTGGGGTTGAGGGTCTGGCCGCCGGGAACGATGGCGGCGCAGCCGGCGTCCTGGAACAGGGCGGCGATGCCCGGGCCGGAGGCGACGGCGACCACGGATACGCCGGGCCGTATCTCGTCGGGCCGGGCGCGTTCGCGGTGGCCGGTGGTCCAGTCCCGGTTCTGGAGGCTCATGTTGTCGATCTTGACTTCGTCCAGGTCGCCGTAGCCTACGCCGAAGGTGAGGGCCGCGCCGGGGTCTTCGGTGTGGACGTGAACGCGGACGGCGGAACCGCCACCGATGATGACGGTGGAGTCGGCGATGGCGTCCAGGCCGGCGCGGAGTACGTTAACCTTCAGGTCCTGCCCGTGGATTACGAACTGGGTGCAGTAGCCGAACTCGCTATCTTCGTGGGCTTCCAGGAAATCGGTGTCGATGGATACGGAGGCGGTCTGCGTCGGGTCGATGAGGTTGCCCATGCTGCGCAGACCCAAATCGTGCGCCGGCCCCATATCGCCCTGGAGGTGTTGCAGCGCGCCGCCGATGATGGCAACGACGCCGAGGCCGCCGGAATCGACGACGCCGGCCTCTTTGAGGACCGGCAGCTGTTCGGGCGTAAGGGCCAGGGCTTCGATTGCGCCATCGTAGGCGATCTGCCATAGGGCGATAACGTCGCGCTCGCCGGCGTCGTTGGCGCGAACCGAGGCGTCGGACGCGCCGCGGATTACGGACAGCATGGTGCCCTCGCGGGGCTGGCTGACCGCGCCGTAGGCGGAATCGGTGGCGGAACGGAAAGCGGCCACGGCGTCGGTGGTCTCGATGGTCTCGGAGCCGGCCACACCGTCGGCGAAACCGCGCAGCAGTTGGGAGAGAATGACGCCGCTGTTGCCGCGCGCGCCCCAGAACGCGCCGGTGGCGATGGACTCGGCCACTTCCCAGGCGGCGGTCTTGTCGGCGTCCTTGTTCATCTGCTCGATGCCGGCGCGGAGAGTGAGCAGCATGTTGGTGCCGGTGTCCCCGTCGGGCACGGGGAAAACGTTGAGGGCGTTGGCGGCGTCGCGGTAGAGTTCCATGTACGCGGCGGCGCCGAGCATGGCCTGGCGCAGGTCGGAACCGTAGAGGACGGTTGCGCTGATGGTGGTCATTTGAAAGCCCGGTAGCTCAGGATGCGCAGAGTATAGCACGGGGGTTGTTCAGGGCTACTCTCCGGCCTGAATAACGACGCGGCCACCCCTTTTTACCTGGATGCTCAGGTCGCGGCCGTCAAGCAGTAACATACCCACGAGTGGGGCGCTGCCCGTCGCGTCAGCTTTGATATGCCGGGGTTGGCCGTTGCAAGGAACTGGCTCCGAAACTGCGTAGCGCCCGGTATCCGACGCGCTCGCAGAGGATATTGACCGCGCTTGTGTGCATGGTGCGCAGGCGGTCCACCGCGGCGATCTCGCTGTCGGCGACTACCCAATTCCCGCTGTCCACGTCAATGACGACGTATTCGCCAAAGTGGTCAGATTCTACTTGAGGCAGGATGTCCCTGCGGTAAATTTCCCGACCCAGGCGGGCTGTCTCTGCACTTGGGCGGCGGGGGGGCATGGCGGCTTCTCCGCTGCAACCGGGCTTTGTCGTTTTCGCGTCTCTCATACATTCCCCCATTCAGCAGCGCGTCCGATGTTGATGATTCTACCATTTCGCGGGCAGTTCCATAGAAAGAAATGCGGCGGCTCGGGTTACTGGCGCAGGGTGTTTGGAGGAAATATACGGTATCATGGGGCCGTTATGGCTACGGCAGAAGGAACGAACGAGGCGGTTACGGACGGAGCGGGCAGCGCCGACGAGCGGCCGGTGTCGCCGGATGCGCGGGGTGAGGAGCGGGAGCAGGAAACGCGGCTGCGGCCGGCGCGGTTGGCTGATTTCGTGGGCCAGCCGCAGGTCAAGGAGAACCTGAGCATCGCCATGCAGGCGGCGCGGATGCGCGAGGAGCCGCTGGATCACGTGGTGATCTACGGGCCGCCGGGGTTGGGAAAGACCACGCTGGCCAACATCATCGCCAACGAGATGGGCGCGACCATCAAGGTTACGGCGGGGCCGGCTATCGAACGGGCCAGCGACGTGGCGTCCATCTTGACCGGGTTGCAGCCCAACGACGTGCTGTTCATCGACGAGATTCACCGGCTGAACCGTGCGGTGGAAGAGGTGATGTACTCGGCCATGGAGGACTTTTTCCTGTCCTGGGTGGTGGGCAAAGGGCTGTCGGCGCGGAGCATCAACCTGCGGATCAATCCGTTCACGCTGGTGGGGGCGACCACGCGGTACTCGCTGGTGAGCGCGCCCCTGCGGGACCGGTTCGGGTCGGTGTTCCGGCTGGACTACTATTCGGACGAGGACATGGCGACGGTGGTGCGGCGGTCGGCGCGCATCCTGGGCATTGAGGCGGACGACGAGGGGATCAACGAGGTGGCGATGCGTTCTAGGGGCACGCCGAGGATCGCCAACCGGCTGCTGCGGCGGGCGCGGGACTACGCGCTGGTCAAGGCGGACAACCGGATCACCGGGCCAGTGGCGCGGGAATCGCTGGACCGGCTGGGGGTAGATGCGCGGGGCTTGGACGAAACCGACCACCGGCTGCTGACCAGCATCATCCACAAGTTCAACGGCGGGCCGGTGGGTTTGGACACGCTGGCAGCGTCGATGAGCGAGGACGCCAGCACGGTGATGGAGGTGCTGGAGCCGTTCCTGCTGCAACAGGGGTTCTTGGAGCGAACGCCGCGGGGTCGCATGGCGACACGCCTGGCCTATGAATACATGGGCTGGCCGTGGGGCGGTGGAGATGACGGCGGACGGCAGGCGCAGTTGTTTGGCGGCTAGGGTGAGCTTTTGCATGGATAGACAGGATTTACAGGATGTTGTCAGAATCAGGATTTGCCGGATTTCGAGGGTTATCGGGATTGAGTGGCGGAGAGTGCCAGATTGCAAAAACGGCGTTGTGATATTGACATAAAATTCCAGTGAATCTGCTTCTCACAAGTTTGAATTGACATAATAGTTTGAAATTACGGATGTTGTGCAGACGGCGTCTTGAATGTTATCGGGCGCCTGCATAAAATGGTTTGAGTTTTTGCTTTGCCGCCAGGAACCCCCGACGTGACCTCCGTAATTTCCACTCCCCGCATCAGCCAACAACTGCCGTCCTTAGAGCGGCTGACGGTCAGCGGCTGGCTGTCCGATCAGGAAGCCTTGACGCTGGTGGATGTCGATGGCGAGGGGATGGACGAACTTTGCAGCGCGGCAGCGGAGTTGCGGGACAGGGGGCGAGGCCGAGTCATCACGTTTTCGCCCAAGGTGTTCATTCCTCTTACCCGCCTATGCCGGGACTTCTGCGGGTACTGCACGTTCCGACAGTCGCCTGACGAGGCGGATGAACTGTTCCTTTCCAGCGACGCCGTGCTGTCGGTGGCCAAAGCCGGCGAGCGGCTGGGCTGCACCGAAGCGCTGTTCACGCTGGGCGAACGACCGGAGCAACGGTACGCGGAGGCCGGCCAATGGCTGGACGCCCACGGGCATCGCACGACTTTGAGCTATCTTTCGGAGATGTGCCGGCGGGTGTTCGACGAGACGGACCTGCTTCCCCACGGCAATCCCGGCACCATGAGCCGCCGGGAATTGCAGGCGTTGCAGCCGACCAACCCGTCGGTGGGCATCATGCTGGAAAGCTCCAGCCCGCGACTTTATGAAACGGGCGGGCCGCATGAGTTCGCGCCAAGCAAGCGACCGCGAGTGCGGCTGCGCACCATGGAGTTGGCCGGCGAGTTGGGCATCCCGTTCACCACGGGCATCCTGATCGGCATTGGGGAAAGGCGGACGGAGCGGGTGGAATCGCTGTTAGCGATACGGGACTTGCACCGTAGGTTCGGGCACATCCAGGAAGTGATCGTGCAGAATTTTAAGGCCAAGGCCGATACGCCCATGGCCGACGTCCCCGACGCCGGCGGCGACGAACTCATGTGGACGACGGCGGTGGCGCGGCTGATCCTGGGCGAGCGGGTGAACATCCAGGTGCCGCCCAACCTGAGCGAGAACTACGAGCGGTACATCCACGCCGGCATCAACGACTGGGGCGGCGTGTCGCCCTTGACCATCGACTACGTGAATCCCGAAGCGCCGTGGCCGCAGCTGGCGGAGTTGCAGCGGCGCACGGAGGCGGCCGGATACGAACTGCGGCCCAGGCTGCCGGTGTATCCGGAGTATTTTGCCAACGGATCCGACTGGCCGTTGCCGCCGGCATTGAAAGAAAAATTGCTCCGCTTAACGGACGAAGATGGATACGTGAAAGGGGGAATGCAACGCTATGCCCGAAATGATTGACCAAGATATGCCCGACAAGGGGACTCCGGCTACCCTGGCCGCGCTGATGGCGGGAGTGCGGTCGGACGTTGCTGACGTGTTGAACCGGGCGCTGGCCGGCGAAGACATCACGGTGGCGGACGGCGAGTTGCTGTTTGAGACCTCGGGAATCGAGTTCACCGCCA
Organism: Chloroflexota bacterium; assembly: GCA_028875655.1. Lineage (GTDB taxonomy): Bacteria > Chloroflexota > Dehalococcoidia > Lucifugimonadales > UBA3495 > Bin87. The sequence continues at coordinate 15,867 of JAPPCX010000093.1, forward strand.
TGACCATGGTGGCCGACGAACTGCGCCGGCGTGCGGTCGGCGACCTGGTGACCTACGTGGTGAACCGGAACGTGAACTTTACCAACGTGTGTATCAAGCGGTGCGGTTTCTGCGCGTTCAGCCGGGATTTCCGCGAGGAGGAAGGCTACTTCCTGCCGGTTAGCGAGATTATCCGGCGGGCGAAGGAAGCGCAGGACTACGGCGCGACAGAGGTCTGCATCCAGGCCGGCCTGCCTCCGCAGATGGAAGGCGACCTGTACATCCGGTTGTGCGAAGCCATCAAAGAGGAGCTGCCCGACATGCACATCCACGGCTTTTCGCCGGAGGAGGTGCTGTACGGCTCGATACGCTCGCGGTGCAGCATCCGCGAGTACCTGCAAGGTCTGAAGGACGCCGGCGTGGGCAGCCTGCCGGGAACGTCGGCGGAAGTGCTGGACCAGGAGCTGCGGGACATCATCTCACCGGGCCGGATCACCGTTGACCAGTGGATTGAGGTCATCACCAACGCTCACGACCTGGGCATCCCGACGACATCCACGGTGATGTTCGGGCACCGGGAAACCAACGCGCAGATCGTGCGGCACATCGCGCTGCTGCGGGATATCCAGCAGAGCACGGGCGGGTTCACCGAGTTCGTGCCGCTGAGTTTCGTGGCGTCGGAAGCGCCGATGTACTTCAAGCAGACGGTGGAAGGCGTGCGCTCCGGGCCCACGGGCATGGACGTGATCAAGGTACACGCCATCGCCCGCATCATGCTGAACAACTGGATACCCAACATCCAGGCGTCGTGGGTGAAAGAGGGCAACCGCATGTCGCAACTGCTGCTGACCGCCGGCGTCAACGACCTGGGCGGAACGCTGATCAACGAAAGCATCTCAACATCGGCGGGGGCGATGCACGGGCAGCTGATGCGTCCGGGCGAGTTCCGGGGAATGATCCGCGAGGCGGGCCGGACGCCGGCGGAGCGTTACACTACCTACGGCCTGCGCCGCATCTACGGCGAGACCGACGAAGTCCTGGACCCCCTGGACTTGGTGGGCGACAACGTTGAGGAGATTTTCGGCTCGTACAACCAGCTGGTGCAGATGGACAGCTACCGCTTTGAGCATCCCCGGCACGAACGGGAGCGAGCCGCGGCGGAACAGTCGGCCTAGGTTGCGCTGGCATACAAATCGTCATTGTAGGGGTGCGACATGACCACCGCCAAGCCCTTCCTTGCCACGCCCCCATTGCCGGCGGACTTCCGGCTGCCCGACCCGCCGGACAACCCCGATGACAAGATGACCAATTTCGACCAGATGGCCGCCACCGGCGGCGCCCATCACCTGCGCCAGCATTTGGGCAACCTGGACACGACTCTGGTGGCCGGGGAGCGTTACGTGGTCATCCGCCCGACCCGGGGCATGGCGGGCAGCCATTACCCCGACCTGCTGGTGGCATTCGACGTGAACCCGGCGGCCTACAAGGCGAGGAATGGGTACGTGATACCGGAGCAGGGTAAGCCGCCGGACTTCGTGCTGGAGGTGGCGTCCCCGAACACGGCGGACACGGACGTCATCGACAAGCGGGCGGACTACGCGGCGCTGCTGATACCGGAGTACTGGCGGTTCGACGCGACAGGCGAGCATCACGGGACGCGGCTGGCCGGGGATCGGCTGGTGGACGGGGTGTACGTCGCCATCGACATCGAGGAGTTGACGGACGGGAGTTTACAGGGATACAGCGGGGTGCTGAACCTGTACTTGCGGTGGGAGGATGGTCAACTGGAGTGGATTGATCCGGCCACGGGCGAGCACATCCCCTCCTTCGACAGTGAACGGGCCCGGGCAGACGCCGAGCGCGCCGGCCGCTTGCAGGAACGGGCCAGGGCCGACGCCGCCGAAACCCGCGCTGATGCCGCTGAAGCCCGGGTCCGCCAGCTCGAAGAACAACTGCGTCAGCAAGACCGTTAGAAATGCCAACGGAGCCTAACCAAACGGGTGAAGGGGCGCCGCGTAAGGTGCTGGCGCTGGCCGGTGGCGTCGGCGGGGCAAAGCTGGCGCTGGGTCTGGCCCGGATACTGCCGCCGGAGCGGTTGACCATCGTGGTCAACACCGGGGACGACGAGGAATTTCATGGGCTGCACGTGTCTCCCGACCTGGATACCATGACCTATACCCTGTCGGGCTGGTACAACCAGGAGACGGGATGGGGCGTCGCCGGCGACTCTTTTGAAACGCTGGCTGTACTGAAGCGCCTGGGAGCCGATGCCTGGTTCAACCTGGGCGACCGCGACTTTGCCATGCACATACGGCGCACGGAATTGCTGCGCCGAGGTATGACGCTATCGGAAGTAACCGCCGAATTGACCGGACGGCTGGGCATTGAGCATCCCATCGTGCCCATGAGCGACCAGCCGGTGCGGACGGTGCTGGAAACCGATGCGGGAACGCTGTCGATGCAGGAATACTTCGTGAAACACCGGGCGGTTCCCGCGGTGCGGTGGATCAGGTACGCCGGCGCGGAGAACGCGCAGCCGTCGCCAGGATTCGCGGGGGCGCTGGAGTCGGCGGATGCTATAGTATTCTGCCCGTCGAATCCGCACCTGAGCGTTGCGCCGATACTGGCGATCCCGGGCGTGCGGGATGCCATCAGCGGACATACGGGCTGCCGCATCGCGGTTAGTCCCATCGTGGGCGGCGACGCGGTGCGCGGGCCGGCCGGCAAGATCATGGGCGAGCTGGGCGCGGAAGTATCAGCCGTTGGAGTCGCCAGGGAGTACCGGGGTTTGTGCAACGTGCTGGTGGTGGACACTCAGGACGCCGCGCTTGCGGACGCCATAGCGGCGGAGGGGATTGCGCCGGCGGTTACTGGTACGATAATGCAGACGGACGACGACAAGATCGCGCTGGCGCGTGAGGTAATGGGACTGGCGGAGAGGGCTGGATTCCCGCTTTCGCGGGAATGACGGAAGTGGGTGCGGGAATGGCGGAAATTGATGGCGGAGAAAAGTTGATGGTGGAGAAAACAGGATGTTGATGGAATCAGGAAACAACGACAACCCATCGGTGCTGCCGGTGGTGCCGATGAAACCATTGTCCCAGTGCAAGACGCGACTGGAGCGGATCATGGGCCCGCAAGACCGGGAGGATTTGACCATGGGGATGTTGCGGCGGGTACTGCTGGCAATCCGGGGGGCCGGCGTGGATCCCTTCTGGGTGATTGGCGGCGACGACCGGATACGGAACATGTCCCGGACGCTGGGGGCGGTGTGGATGGAGGACCTGGGCCGGAACCTGAACGACACCATCACCAAGGCGTTTGAGAGCGCGCGCATGCGAGAGGTCTCCGCGCTGTATCTGCCTGGAGACCTGCCGTTCATCAAGCCCGGGGACATTCACCAGCTGATTCGCAGCGCACAGCATCAGCACAACGTCACGCTGTCGCCGGCGCGGCGGGACGGCGGCACCAACGCGATACTGGTGCCCTACGACCTGATACCGTACTTCCGGCCCGAGCTGGGCAGCAACAGCTTCCGCAAGCACGTGGGCACCGCGGCGCGTATGGGCGTGTCGGTGGCGTTCTACTACAGCGGCGGCATGGGGTTCGACCTGGACGACGGGTCGGACCTGGATGAATACGAGCACATGGAGCCGGGCCTGCTGGAGCGGCTCATGGGGCGGAAGCCGGATAATATCAATCGCACGCCGTTGCAACTGTAACGGGACTTGCTGGATTCCCGCTTTCGCGGGAATGACGGAAACTCGTTGGAATGACGGCTGCACATGGAATGGACAGCGTAAATTTTTGTAAGAGAAGGTAAAGGCACGAATGTCAGGAAAAGTACAAATCGGCTGTTTGCTGCCCACGCGGGGGCTGCTGCTGGAGGACGATAAGCCTACGGACGCCGAGTCGGTGTTGAAGATGGCGACGTGGGCGGAGGAGGCCGGCCTCGATTCCTTGTGGGTGGGCGACAGCCTGACCGCCAAGCCCCGGCTGGAGGCGATGACGACGCTGGCGGCCATCGCGGCGCGAACGTCGCGGGTGCGGCTGGGCACGGCGGTGATGCTGATGGCCTTGCGGCATCCGGTGCTGCTAGCGCAGATGGTGGGCACGGTGGATCTGATTTCCGGCGGCCGGCTGCAACTGGGCGTCGGCGTGGGCGGCGCGTTCAACGCCATGCAGCAGGCGGAATGGCGCAACGCCCAGGTGAATCAGCGCACGCGAGCGCCCCGGCTGGAAGAGATGTTGCAGGTAATCAAGGGCCTGGGCAAAGAAGAACCGTTCAGTTTCGAGGGCCGGCATTTTGAGCTGGACGAGGTGGTGATGCAGCCGACGCCGGTGCAGGACCGTGGCGTCCCCGTGTACTTGGGCGTCCACTGGCATGGACGGGGCGATGGCCAGGGGGCGCAACGGGAACGGCAGGCGCGACGGGCGGCCAGGCTGGCCGATGGCATTATCTCCATATCGGCGACGCCGGATGAGTTCGTGGAATTGAACGAAACGGTTGACGGCTATTGCGCCGAATACGGCCGGGATCCTGGGGATATGTCGTCGGTCATGTATATGACCGTCAACCTGGACGAGGACGTGGCGCGGGCCGAGGCGGAGGCGGAGGACTGGCTGCTGGGATACTATGGCGCGAACATCTGGGGCGACCGATGGGGTCCCTTTGGGGACGCCGAGCGGGTGCGGGAGCGTATCCACGCCTACACTGAGGCGGGGGCTGACCAGGTAGTGGTCCGGTTCGCGTCGTACCGGCAGGAAGAGCAGATGCAGACGTTTCTGGAACAGGTTGCGCCGGATTTCAGCCGGTGACGGCTTTTGCATGGATGGAAATGATACGCAGATATTGATTGAGGTAGCTACGTGTACCCGATTGATTTGACCGGCCGCAATGCGGCGATTTTTGGTGTAGCCAACGACCGCAGCATCGCGTGGGCCATCGCCCGCACGCTGGCCGAGAGCGGCGCACGAATCGCGCTGACCTACCAGAACGACCGGCTGAAGGACCGGGTGGCGCGGCTGGCGGACACGCTGGACGACGCAGTGATACTGCCGTGCGACGCATCCGAAGACGGGCAGATTCAAGAGGTTTTCGAGAACCTGCAAGCGCAGATGGGCAGCCTGTCGGTGCTGGTGCACAGCATCGCCTTCGCTAACCGGGAAGACCTGTCGGGTCGGCTGGCGGACACGGGCCGCGACGGGTTCCGGCTGGCGCTGGAGATCAGCGCGTTCACGCTGCTGCCGATGGTAAGGCACGCCGCGCCCCTGATGACCGACGGCGGCAGCGTCATCGCCATGACGTTCCACGCATCGAGCCGCGTGTATCCGGGTTATAACGTGATGGGAACGGCCAAGGCCGCGCTGGAGCACGAGGTGCGGCAGCTGGCGCACGAGTACGGCGGCGACGGCATACGGGTGAACGCCATCTCCGCAGGCCCCATTGACACGCTGGCGTCGCGTGGGATCAGCGGGTTCCTGGACATGAAGCGTACCCATGCGGAGCGGGCGCCGTTGCAGCGCAACATCACTGCGGACGAGGTGGCTAAAACTGCGCTGTTCCTGTCAAGCGACCTATCGACGGGAGTTACCGGCACGGTGTTGCCGGTGGACGCCGGCTACCACATTATGGCGGTGTGAAGGAGTTTCACCCTCACCCTAGCCCTCTCCCGTCAAGGGAGAGGGAACTACCTTCCCGTTAGATTGCTTCGAGCTGGGCCTGGTCGGCGGCGGCTTTGTCGCTGAGCCCCAACTCGTTGTAGGCTTTAGCGCGGTTGGCCCATGCGTCGCGGTAGCGGGGGTCGAGGGCGATGGCCTTGGTGAACTGATCGACGGCTTCGCGCACGCGGCCCTGGTTGAACAGGGTCAATCCGGCTTCCGTCATCGCCGACGCGGTCAACGGCTTGGAGATTTTCATCGGAGCGGCCGAGAAGGCGGGCCCCGGGTCGGATGCCGGCGACGGGGGTTGAGCAGTAGCCGCGCCCGCTTCCGCGGTCTGTTCGGCGGCCAGCACCGGATCGACAGTTGGCGCGGCGGCCGGATGTTCTGCCACGGTTGTGGACTCGGCGGCGTCTTCGGTAGTTGACGCCATGACGGGTTCCGGCGCGGGCGATGAATCCGAAGTTGTCTCATCGGTAGCATACGGCCGGCTCAGTTCCCAGCCGCAGTTGGTACAGAAATTCGGCCCCAACTCATGGGCGTGCTGGCAGCGGGGGCAATATACGTTGGTGTCCTGCTCCGCTTCACTGTCGGCGGCAGGTCGGGCCGGAATGAACACCAAGCCCACCATGGGCGCCATGCACAAGATGGTGAAGGCGTCGGGCAGAGCGTCGATCAAGTACACGGCGATGGCGGGCAGCGCGGCGGCCCCGGCCCAGAGGAGCATGTTGCGGCGCTTCCTGGAGGCCAGCCGAGCGGTCCACAAGACGACGAACAGGACCGACAGAATTTGCAGAATTACGTCCATACTAACCCGGTATCAGTTGGTACGGATATTATTATAACCGGATAACGCCAACGACGGCAAACCGATGCTTGGCGAGATTACGCCGGCGCGGCCCACAAATTGACAGTGGCAAAGCGGCGATGCTATCGTACACACCGTCAAATTCCAATGAAACAGCGTTAAAACGCATCGTTCAGTCAGTACACCATCCGATGCGACGAGAGGGAGAGTTCAGATGGATTTAACGATTTCCGTGCTGAAAGCCGACGTGGGTTCGATTGGCGGACACACCAAGCCGTCGGACCGCATGATGGACGCCGTACGGGCCGCCGCGGACAGGGCGATCAAGGACGGGTTGCTGATCGACGCTTACGTCGGCCATACCGGGGACGACATCTGCATTACCAGCACGCACACGCGAGGCGACAACGACGAGCGGGTGCATCAATTCGCCTGGGACTCATTCATTGAGGCCACGGAGATCGCGAGGCAATACGGCCTCTACGGGGCCGGCCAGGACCTGCTGGTGGACGCGCCGTCGGGCAACATACGGGGCGCCGGGCCGGCGGTGGCCGAAATCACCTTTGACCATGACCCGGTCAAAACCAATCCGCTGCGGCCTGCTGAGTCGTTCTTTGTGCTGGCTGCCGACAAGTGTGGGCCGGGGGCTTACAACCTGCCCATGTTTTTGGGATTCGCCGACCCGATGTACTGCGCCGGCCTGATGCTGCCGCGCCTGGGCGACGGTTTCACGTTCAACATCATCGACATGGACAACACCGACGGCGACAGCCTCATCTCGCTGAACGCGCCGGAGGACTACTACAAAATCACCGTGCTGCTGCGGGACAACGAACGGTTCGCCATCGAAAGTATCGTCTCTCGCTACAGCGGTCAGACGGCGGCCGCGATCTCAGCCACGCGATTGCACAACATTGCCGGCAGCTACACCGGCAAGGATGACCCGGTGGCGGTGGTCCGCAACCAGGGCATCTTCCCGGCGCCGGAGGAACTGATCTCTCCCTACACCAAGGCCCACTTCATCGGCGGAGACGCGCGGGGTTCACACGTGATGCCGTTGATGCCGGTGGCGATCAACACGGCGGTTACGGGCATGTACTGCCTGCCGCTGGTGTCCTGCGTGGGCTTCAGCATCAACGGGGAAGGCAAGTTCTCGGAATCGTCCACCGACTTCTTTGACAACCCGGCGTGGGACTACACCCGCCAGTTGGCCCAGGAGAAGGGAATCGCCATGCGCTCGCAGGGCTGGTCCGGCGCGGCCATGTTGCCCTACGGGGAGCTGGAATATTCCGGCTTCCGGCAGAGCATCGGCGACCTGGTGGCGCGGTTCGCCATCCGCGCCAACGGCCACCAGCCGGCGGAAGCGGAGGCTATGGTCACCGGCGACAACGACTAGCCAGCCGTAACTTTGACCAGATAAGCGGGGGCGGGTACAAGACCCGCCCCTACGCATTGGTGGATGATGCGGTGTCGGCTAGCCCTTAAAAATGCCGTGCCGCTCGAATATGTTGGCCAGTTCCGCGATGCCCTCGGAGACGGTTTCGGCGGTGGGGTGGCCAAAGCACAGGCGCGCCATGTTGGCGCCGTTGCCCTCGGGGGAGAACATTGTGCCGTTGTAGTAACCCACCCCTTCCTGGAACGACTGCTCCTGCAGGCCGGCCAGGTCGGTGCCCTCGGGCATGGTGAGCCAGAGGTACAGACCGCCTTCGGGACGGGTCCAGGAGGCGCGGTTGCCGAAGTGTTCGCCCAATGCGGCCAACATGGCGTCGCGCTTGACGCGGAGGGCCTGGTTCTCCTCGTCGATGTGGTCGTACATGTGGTTGCGCAGGTATTCCTCGATGGCCAGGGCGGCGAACTGGTTGACGCCGCCGGACTTAAAGCTCAGGGCACGCTGGCGCACCTCTTCGGGAGCTACCAGGTAGCCCATGCGGACTCCGGGCGCGATGATCTTGGACATTGAGCCAACGTAGAGTACCTGTCCACTGTCGTCCATGCTGGCCATGGAGGTGACGTCCTCCCCTTCAAACCGTAGGTCAACGTAGCAGTCATCCTCCAGGATCGGGACGCCGTGGCTCTGGCAGATTTCCAGGGTGCGCTGCCGGCGTTCCAGGGTCATGGTCCAGCCCAGCGGGTTCTGGAACGTGGGGATGGAGTATAGGAACTTGACGCGCTTGCCGGCGGCGGTCTGGGCGCGGATGGTCTCGTCCAGGGCCTCGGGAATCAGGCCCTGATCGTCGCACTTCACGCCGACCACCTGGGCGCTCCACAGCCGCATCTGGCGCATGGTGCCGAGGTACACGTACTCCTCGGTGAGCAGCACGTCGCCGGGGTCGGTGAGGGCCTGGATCAGCATGTTGATGGCCTCGCCGGAGCCGGAGGTGAGGATGATGTCCTCGGCGGACACGTCCATCTCGCGGTCGCGGCGGAGCTTGTCGGCGACCAGTTCGCGCAGCGGCGGGTAGCCGGCGGCCACGGGGTAGTAGGCCAGGTCGCGGCCCTCTCGTTCCAGCGCCACGCGGAGCGAGTCAACCAGGCCCTCCAGCGGCAGGGTGTCGGGGTCGGGATAAGCGACGGCAAAGTCGTACCTAGCGTTCCGGTTTGCGCCCCGGGTGGTGATGGGGGCGTTTGCGGCGAAAAGGCTGTCGTAGTTGAACTGGGTCATGTTGCGTTTCCTCCAGTGGGACAACGTTCAAAGCAGGGATTGTTCGGCAGTGGCAATGATCCTGGCGACGTATGCCGTACCTTCACTCAAGCCCCGGCGCAATCCTGTTGGATGCGCGTCGCCGTGATAGAAGTAGGTATGCAGGACTTTCTGATTATTGTCCAGACATTGCTCCAATTCAGGGAGAGTCAGGCTGGAGTTTGCGATTCTCCGGGCAACCTGGCGGAAACTCCATTGCTGGTTAGGGGCGAAGTGGTGGCTGATGTTATGCTCCGGGTCGGCGGCGCTCATAGCGGCTACGGTTGCGCCCCAGACCATTTCGGCTACTGCCTGGCTTTGTCTGGGCATCGTGTCCAACACCGCTGCTGCGGTGAGGAAGTCACGCGCCGACTGTAGATGCTGAGCACGGTTCATTTCCCGTTGAGTATTATTCTTCCGACGCCAAGAGATCGATAAATTTTCTGACCAGCGGCAGGCTCTTGATGTAGTCCTCTGGTTCCCAGAAAGTAGTGGGCAAAGACCCGTCCGGGGATTTCGTGCGACTGTGATGCTTGAAACAGTACACGGTAGTGAACAGGAGAGAATAAACGGGAAGAGGGTCATCTACAGTCTCGAATGCCCGCTTAATCATCTCCACCACGGATTCTGGCGGCGGCTCCACGCCATCCAACCGGTAGATAACGTCATGAGCGTCTTCGTATGTTTCGCAAATCCAGCCGCGGCTTTTCGCCACAGCGCGCAACGCGGTGAATGCCGCTTGATAGACGCTTGCGGAGCCTTCCCGGTGCTGGCCGGCGGCGATTTGACGCTCGCCTTCGGCCAGCAGCGCGTAGGCGGTGTCAATGCTTTCCGAGTAGGTGGGCGTTGTGGTCATGCTGTGGCTCCCGGCGTGTGATCCATTCGGATTTTAGCACGGCGCAGAGCCGGGAAGGGGCCGTTATTCCACCACCCGGATTCCCAGGTCTCGCAGCTGTGGGAAATCAACGGGGGCGGGCGCGCCGAAGAGCAGGTCGGAGCCGCTTTGAGTCTTGGGAAAGGCGATGACTTCGCGCAGGGAGTCGGCGCCGGCGAGGATGGCGACGAGGCGGTCGATGCCGGGGGCGATGCCGCCGTGGGGCGGCGCGCCGTAGTCGAAGGCTTCAAGAATGTGGCCGAAGCGTTCCTGCACCTGCTCGTGCGTGTAGCCGAGGATTGCGAAGACCTTTTCCTGCATGTCGCGCCGGTGGATGCGTATGCTGCCGCTGGCCAGCTCGGAGCCGTTGCAGACCAGGTCGTAGGCCCGGGAAGGAATTGCCGAGAAGTCGTCCCCGTCGAGCATTGCCTCACAGCCGGGGGCGGGCGCGGTGAAGGGATGGTGGGTTGAATCCCAGCGTTGCGCGTCGTCGTCCCAATCGAACATGGGGAAGTCGGTGACGAAGGCGAAGGCCAGGGTATGCGGGTCGGCGAGTTCCAGTTGCTCCGCCAGGTGTGTCCGCATGGACGCGAGCCACTGGTTGGCGAATTTGGCCGGGCCGGCCATCAGCAGGATCAAGTCGCCGCGACTCGCTCCCGCGCGCTGGGCCAGCCGGATCACCCACTCGGGCGGCATACGGAGACCGGGGGAGAGCAGCGCGTCGCCATCCTCCAGCGTGTCCAACGGGCCGTCGCCGGTGAGCCGGACGTGGCTCATGCCGGCAGCCCCGAACTCCTTGGCGGTCTCTTCCATGCGCCGCATGTCGGAACCGGACAAGCGACCCTGGCCGGGCACGGCCATGGCCTTGATGATACCGCCCCGGTCCAGTATGCCGTGGAAGACGCGGAACTCGGTTTCGGCGGCCAGGTCGCTGACGTCGGCCATTTCTAGGCCGTAGCGGAGGTCGGGCTTGTCGCTGCCGTAGCGCGCCATCACGTCGTCGTAGGTGAGGCGCGGGAAAGGAGTCTTGACCTTGAACTGCGGGGTCAGTTCGCGCACCAGGCCGGCGTAGAGACCCTCGATGAGGGTTAGCACGTCGGACTCGCTGACGAAGCTCATTTCCAGGTCGAGTTGCGTGAACTCGGGCTGTCGGTCGGCGCGCAGGTCTTCGTCGCGGAAGCAGCGGGCAATCTGGAAGTAGCGTTCGACGCCGCTGACCATCAGTAGTTGCTTGAGCTGCTGGGGCGACTGGGGCAGGGCGTAGAAATTGCCCGGCTGCATACGGCTGGGCACCAGGAAGTCGCGCGCGCCTTCCGGGGTGCTCTTGATGAGGATGGGCGTTTCGATTTCGAGGAAGCCGTGATCGTCCAGGTAATCCCGGATGTACTTCACGGCGCGATGGCGCAGCCGCAGGTTTTCCTGCATGGCGGGCCGGCGCAGGTCCAGGTAACGGTAGCGCAGGCGGAGGCTCTCGTCGGCTTCAACGTCGTCGGTGATGTAAAAGGGAGGCGTCTGCGACTGGTTGAGCACTGTGACGCCGCTAGCCATCACCTCGATCTCGCCGGTGGGGAGCGCGAGGTTCTCGGAACCTTCGGGTCGCTTCTGCACGGTTCCAGTGACCTGGACGCACCACTCGGAGCGGAGCCGCTCGGCGGTGGCGTAGTCGTCGCCAGACAGGTTCTCAGGGTTGAGGACGACCTGGACGAAACCGGAGCGGTCGCGCAGGTCTATGAAGATGATGCCGCCATGGTCGCGGCGCCGGCTTACCCAGCCGGCCAGAGTGGTTGCGGAACCGTCGTGGGCGGCGCGCAGTTCGCCGCAGTCTTGGGTCTTCAGAGGATCAACTCCTTGGCGCGAAAAGAACGTTTCCGGTTGTGATTTCTGGATTCCTGCTTCCGCAGGAATGACGGAGTGGAATTTGGCTTGCGGGTCAGCCCAAAAGGTCAAGGACATTCTGGAAGGGGCTTTCGGTGACCATGCCGCCGCCGGCTACCGCATCGGCCAGCGCGGACGGGTCGGATACGGGTGGATAGCATACCGTATCGAGGCAAACGTGGGCCTGGGCCGGCGCCGCGCCGTTTTCGACGGCTGCCAGCTTGATGAGCAGGTTGGGGGAATCCAACCCCATTGCGGCGGCGAGCATGGCGTCGGCGTCGGGTGTTCCAGGCCGGCCTTCAACGGTAACCTCGACCACCGGATTCAGGTAGCGATCCACGGCGATGGCGTAGTCGGCGGCCAACTCGCCGTAGTCGCGGTTGGCTTCCGCGTAGGCGCTCAATGTGTGGTGCGCCGTATGCAGGTAACGCTCTTCAAATGTGACGTGGCTCAGGCGCATCATGCCGAGCGCGGCGGCCACGTTTTCCGCCAGCGGTTTTTCCCGCACTTGAAGGTAACCGGCCCGGTCGGGGGTATCCTCGATGTCGAAGAATCCGCCGCGCTGGCCGTCCAGGAACCGGTCGTACAGGATGCTGGCGGCGTGTTCGGCGGCCTGGCGATAACGGTCGCTGGCCGATGGCACAGCGTCGTGGCCGTCCAGGGCCGCGAGCAGGAACCAGGCCCAATCGACGAGCAGGTCGCCGTCTTCGGGCGGCGCGTCGCCGATGGTGGGATAGACGTGGGACAGCTGGCCGGATGCTGCCGAAACCGCCAGCGCATTCAGCATTGTAACGGCGACGTCGGTCAGGCCGGGACGGCCGAGTTTCCAGGCGGCTGCAAAGAGCATGGACGCCGCTTGTGCAGTCAACGAAGCATAACCGCGAGGGTCAACAGGCGGCGCCGGGATGGCGGCGCGCACGGGCGCAGGTTCGGCGAAGTATTTGGAGTGGGCGCCCTGGCTGCCGCGCATTATTGACCCATCGGCATCGAGCAAGGTTGCCAGGATGTAGTCCACCGTTGCGCCGGCGTGGCGAAGGTAGTCCGGGCGTTGCAGCAGGATTCCGGCGTCCATCAAGACGTTGGCGAGGCTGATGTTGTCCTCGGCCATCTTTTCATGCTGCGGCTGCGTCCAGTCGGCGGACATGGTGAAACGGAAGAAGCCTCCGCCGATCCGGTCGTGCAAAGCTCCGCCGACCAGCGCGTCCAGGCTCTTCTCCAGCATGACGCGGAAGAAGGGTTCACGGGTGACGCGGTAACGGTGGAGCAACAGGCGCAGCATCGGGGCCGCCGGGAATTTGGGCGCAGTTCCGAATCCGCCGTTGCAGGGATCATAGGTTCCGGCGACGCGGCGGGTGATGACGTCAACCAGCGCGGCATCGGGTTCCTGGCCGGCGGCGACGCGAGCGGCGTGTTCCCGGCGCTGGCGTCGTATGTCGTTGCCCTGTTCGTACAACTCCGGCTTGCGTTCAGAATAAGCGCGGCTGACCTCATCGAGCATGGCCAGGAACTGGTCGGCCGGCAGGTAGGTGGCACCGGCGATGTAGCCGCCGTGAGGGGTCAGGAACGACGTGGTGGGCCAGCCGCCCACGTTATAACGGGCGTTGACGTCGGGGCGATGGTCGGTGTCAACCCGGACGGGGATGAAACGCTCGTTGAGAAAACGGGCCACGTCCGGATCGGAGTAGGTCCCGTCGTCCATCTCGTGGCACCAATAGCACCACACGGCGTTGATTGACAGCAGGATGGGCCGGTCGAGCTGCTGGGCGTTGGCAAAAGCGTTTGCGCCCCAGGGTTGCCAGGTGACCGCGTTAGTCGTTGCTGATAATGACACTGCCCGTTCGTCCCTCGTATGCCATGTTGAAGTGTCTCAAAAAGGTGCGGCCGATGAGCGCGTAGTAGGGTTGCCCGCTGGCGGCCAGACTTACGCTGTCGAAAGGTCCATCAATGGTGAAATCCAGTTCCGGGATGTAGATCTGCGCCAGATATACGGTTGTCTCGAAAAGACCGCCGGCCCCGGCAATGCGGTTATGTGCCAGTACCGGCAGGTTCAATGAGTTAGCCAGATCCGCGTCTATCGCGCTTTCCATGGCCCCCGTATCCACCAGCGCCCGCCACCGTTCCGGCGGCAATTGCGCCCGCTGTCCGGGACTTGGCTGATAGTTGGGATCATAGCCGATCTGTACGTAAACGGTTGGGCCTAACTGGATCAATGCATAGGGGTTGTTATATCCGGAATCAGTCCTTGCCATAACGCTCGCGGCGCTCCATTGCGGCGGCCAGGTGCTGCCGCTTCTTTTCCAGATTCTCATTGCCAACCACTCTTATGTAGAATGGTTCGCCTCCGAACCGCACCCATGATTCCCGGCGGGCCTCCAGGCCATCACGGTAAATTCCAGCCAACTTGCCATCATAAAAGACCGCCCAATGGAGGAAGTGCTTATCCTCCAGATAGTCCTTCATCTTTTCGTAAGCGGCGGCGTTTTCTTCCCAGGTAGCGGGCATCTTGCACCTCCCTGCCCGGATGTGCGCAGGCGCGAGTAGCGTCAAGCCAATTCGATTATAGGGTACACCCCAAAGCCCGGCAAGAAACCGCCGGCTCCCAGGCAAACGATCTCGCCGCGCTTAGCGGGTGCGCGGGTTGAAGGCGTCGTTAACCGCGTCGCCCAGGATGTTGAAGCAGAAGAACAGCAGCGTCACCGCGCCGATGGGGAACAAAATCAGGTGGGGATGGTTCAACAGCACCTGGGGGCTCCCGTTTTCAAAAAGCATACGGCCCAGGCTGGGTGTCGGCGGGAAAACCCCGACTCCGATCCAGCTCAGCACCAGCTCGGCTCCCGCCACGCCGGCCAACCCCGCCGAAACTGACACGATGAGCGGGCTGAGGATGTTGCGCAGCATGTGCACCCGCAGAATGTGGGCGGTGGAGGCGCCGGTGACCAGCGCGGCCTCGATGTACTGGCTTTCCCGGGCTTGCAGCACCTGGCCTCGTACCAGCCGGGCCATGCCGAACCAGCCGAAGATTGCCAGTCCCACGGAGATAATCATGAAGTCCAGCACGCCAAGGCGGATGATCCAGTCCAGGCCCGTCGCATCTTCGAAAGCTTGAACCGCGGTCAGCAGGCGAGGCCGGAAGGCGGAGACGAAGATGAGGAGGAGGAGGATTTCGGGGAACGACGAAGTTACCTCTCCTGTGCGCATTATGACGGCGTCAACCCACCGCCCCATGTAGCCGCTCATCAACCCCATGACCACCCCCAGGACCAAAGTGCCGCCCAGCAACGAGGTGATGGTGATGATGACCGTGGTGCGCACGCCAAAAATTACCCGGGTGAGCATGTCCCTGCCCTGGCGGTCGGTGCCGAAGGGATGGGCCAGCGACGGGCCCTGCCGGGTGTTCTGGAGGTCCACCGCCCTGAAATCGTAGGGCGTAATGAGGGGCGATAACAATGAACCGACGTACATGAAGGCGATGATCGATATGCAAACCATCGCGAGTTTTTTGCGGTACAGGCGTCGGAGCGCCAGGCTCCAGTAGCTATGGCCGCGGATGGGCTGAGTATCAAGCTCCAGGAGCTGATCACCGGAGAGCTCGCTTTCCGCCCAGTCCAGCTGCTCGGCATGGGAGTCGCGCGTGGAAAGGCCGGAACGGTCAGGCAACATGGCCGGCTCCCAGCCTGATGCGCGGGTCCAGCCACGGGTACATCAGGTCAACTATCAGGTTCGCCAGGACGAAGAAGGTGGTGGCGATGATGGCGAATCCCATGAGGACCGGATAGTCCCTCGCGTTCAGCGCTTCCAGTGACAGCCGCCCTACGCCGGGAATCCCGAAGTAGATTTCCACGATGAAGGTGCCGCCGGCCAGGCCGGCCAGAATGAACCCGAAACTGGTGGTTACGGGAATCAGGGCATTGCGCAGGATGTGCCGGTATCGCACCGTGAGTTCGGGCAGGCCCTTGGCCCGGGCGGTGCGGACGTATTCCTGCCCCAGCACATCCAGGACGCTGGCGCGCACCAGCCGCACCACGATGGCGATGCCCGGCACGCCCATGACGATGGCGGGCATGATGATTTTCGGAGAGAAGAAACCTCCCCATCCGCTGGTGGGGAGGACGTCAAGGTGAAGGGCGAACACCAGCAGCATGACCGGCGCGGTGATGAAAACCGGCAGGGACTGAAAGGCGAGCGCGATGGACACAATCAGATTGTCCCAGCCGGTGCCCTGGCGCAGGGCAGCCAGCAGACCCACCGGGATGCCAACTCCCAGGGTAATGATGACGGCAGCCAGGTTGAGTTGCATGGAGACCAGGATGCGTGTCCCGATAACCTCCCGGACCGACTTGCCCCGGAACTTGAAGCTCTCGCCAAAGTCCAGGCGGGTAATCACGCCTTCCATGTAGCGCGCGTACTGGATAAACAGGGGATCGTCCAGGCCCAACTTGGCGCGAATGCGTTCACGCACCTCGTCGTTCTGGTGCTGGCCCAACCAGATTTGCACCGGATCGCCGGGGCCGAGCCGCAGCATGGCGAAGGTGATGAAGGTGACGATGACCACCAGGAACGGCAGCCAGATCAGCCTTCTGATTACGTAAACGCCCATGGGAAACCGGTCTTATGCAGTATTGGCACAGGTTAGGGGCGAATAATCATTCGCCCCTACGTGTCGCAGTCGCTACTTGTTGAAATAGATGTAGCGGTACTTTGGTATGCTCATCTGGAGCAGGAAGTAGTCGGATACCTCAGGCTTGATCAGGGCGTAGCCTTCGCCCCGGTACCAGGTCCAGACCCAGGGAGCGTCGTCCAGGACCATCTGCTCCACCTGGTTGTAGATCTCGAAGCGGCGGTCACGGTCGCGCTCGGTTCGCGCCTCCTCCAGGAGGCGGTTCACCTCGGGATTGCTGTAGGAAGTGTGGTTGTTCTGGCTTTCGCCGTGGAACAGCAGGTCCAGGAAGTTCTCGGGATCGGGATAGTCGGCAATCCAGCCGTGAGAGAACATCTGGTACTTTTTATCGTTGACATCCTGGAGGAAGGTGGCCCACTCGGTCTGCTGGATGTCGATCTCGATGCCCAGGGCGCGCCACTGTTCCAGCATGACTTCCAAGTAAGTGGGTACGGTGGCGCCAAAGCTGCCGGAAATAGTCAGCGTGATGCGCGGGAAATCACCGCTGGCCAGAGCGTCGGCGTAGGTGGAACTTTCCAGCAACTCCCGGGCCAGGTCCGGGTTGAACGTATAGCCGCGCAGGTTTTCGTTGTAGGACGGGAAACCCGGGGGAATAACGCCGGTGGCCTGGGAGACGCGATTGTCCAGCACGTTCTCGGCGATGCCCGAGAGGTCGATGGCGTAGTTCATGGCCTGTCGGACCTTGGGATCGTCGAAGGGCGGGTCATTGACGTTCAGACCGATGTAGAAGACCGAGAAGTCCTGGGCCGAACGATGCAATTGGGGGTTGAGCGGGTCGTTGGGGTCCAGCAGGCGCGGCAGGTCGTCGGTGCCCACGCCGGTGAGGTGGATCTCGTCGTTCTCGTACATGATCATCGCGGTGCCGCCGCTCAGGATCATGTGAACGCTGTCGATGTGGGGCGGCCCCAGGTGGTAGTGCTCGTTTTTCTCCAGGATGAGCAGTTCGCCAATGTCGTACTGGGCCAGCCGGAAGGGTCCGGTGCCGTTGGGCCGGTCGAGCCATGAGCCGTCCTCGGTGACCTGGTCCTGGTCCAGGACGTAGGCGGTGGGGTAGGAAAGTTTGGCGAGGAAGTAGGCCTTGGGAGCGTCGAGGGTGAACTCGATGGTACGGTCGTCGATGACCTGCACGCCGCGGACTTCGTCAGCGATTGTGCATTCACCGGCGCCCTGGGCCTCTTCGGTGCAAAGTTTGTCCTTGACGCCGACAATGTCACCCAGGTAGGTCTCGGCGGTGGTGGACAGGGTGTCGGGGTCGGCGGCGCGTTCTATGGACCACTTGACGTCCTGGGCGGTTACCGGGCTGCCATCCTGGAAACTGGCGTTTTCCCGCAGGACGAAAGTATAGGTGAGTCCGTCGTCGCTGACGGAGCAACTCTCGGCGAGGTCAAGGACAGGCTGGTAGTCGAGGCTCAGGGTAACCAGGCCGCCGAAAACCTCGTTGGTGATGACGCTGGAAGTGGCATCGCTCACCAGGTGCGGGTCGATACTCGGCGGGTCGGCGTAGAGTCTTACCAGCGTGCCGCCCTGGGGTGGCCGGTTATCGAAAGTCAGATCGGCTGACGGGGCACAGTTCTCTCCCGCCGCTGGCGCCGCCAGGGGCGCGACGGTGGGCACCGCTCCAGAGGTGGAGGGCTGCCCCGGAACGGATTCGCGGGTGGGCGCCTGCGCCGGCGTGGCGGCGCTGGTTCCGGCGTCTCCGGCAGATTGGGTCGCCGTCGGTGCGGCGGCGGCGCGAGCCGGCAGTGTTGGCGTAGGCTCGGTGGCTGCCGGGGACGTTTCGGTTTCAGGAGGGCTGCCGCCGCCGCAGGCTAATACCAATACCAAAAGGGATAGCATTGCGGGCAGAATCAACAAACGAAATGAAGCGAGTACCATGATCTCCTCCCGGACAAAAGGTGTTATGGAACGATACGGGTACCTGCCCGGAATCGGATTGATTTTATACAGCGCAGGGCTTTGTTTCAATTGGTGCCAGGGGTAATGAACTTGCAATATGGGCGTATTGTGTGGATTTGGGAGGTGTGCTAACCTGTATTACGAGCCGGCAGCAGGGGAGTTGCTGGTGTGGTTTGCGAGGCGAGCATAGCCAAGTGGTCGAAGGCGCCTGTCTGTGGCACAGGAGATCACGGGTTCGAATCCCGTTGCTCGCCCCATCACCTAACCCGTTGACGCGCCAACCGTGCGCCTGTAGCTCAATGGACAGAGCACTGGGCTTCGGACCCAGGGGTTGCGGGTTCGAGTCCTGCCAGGCGCGCCACCGAAAACCGGGCCGACGGCGAAAGAGCCGTCGGCCTTTTATTTGCACGGAGGACGCATGCGCGGACGACGCATCACTGGGTGGGCCTGGCACCCATGGTGATGTTGACCGTGGTCTCGGCGCCGTCGCGGAGCACGGTGAATTCCGAGGTGTCGCCCGGGCGCGTATGTTCGACCACGTACGCCAATAGATCGTCCATACTGCGGATGGGGGTTCCGTCGATGTCGATGATGACGTCGCCGCCGATGGGTACTTCAGCGCCGTTAATCACGGTGAGGCGGTCGGATGCCCTCAGGCCGGCCCGGCTGGCGGCGCTGTCTGCGCCGATGGCCAGCACCAGCGCTCCCCTGGTGCCGGGGGTGAGTTCCATGGCCGTTGCGATATCAGGGCTGACGGAGGCGCCCCGGATGCCGATGTACGGGTATTGGTAGCGCCCTTCGGAGATCAACGCGGGGATCACCAATTTGGCGAGGTTGACCGGTATGGCCAAACCCACGCCGGAAAACGCGCCGGTCTGGCTGATAATCTGGGCGTTGATGCCCACCAGTTCGCCTTTGCGGTTCAACAGCGGGCCGCCGGAGTTGCCCGGGTTGGTGGCGGCGTCGTGCTGTATCACTCGCGGGATGGCGAAGTTGCTCTCCGAGGGACTGATGGTGCGTCCCAGGGCGCTGATGACGCCCGAGGTCATGGAAAAGCCCCGGGAGAAGGGATCGCCGATGGCGACGGCCAACTGTCCCGGCCTGATGGTGTCGCTGTCGCCCAGTGCAATGGGCGGTGGTCGAACGGAGTCATCGGTAATCTTGATCACGGCCAGGTCGGAATCCGGGTCCTGGCCCACGATTTCCGCGTCGGCCTGGGTTCCGTCGCTGAGCACCACCACGATGCGCTCCGCGGACTCGACAACGTGCCGGTTGGTGACCACGTGGCCCTGATCATCCCAAACGAACCCGGAACCGCTGGCCCTGGAAAACAGGTCGTTGGGCATGCCCTGGGGGACGTTGACTCCGACCGTGACGGGTTGGATTACGCGGAGGCCGACCACTGAAGGGACGGCACGCTCGTACATGCCGCTCATGATCGCGTCGTGGGCGGCGGTGATCTGGTCGGCGGTCAGCTCTTGAACCAGGGTTTGCGCCGGCGAGGGAGTAGGCTCGGCCGCCGCCAGTGCCGGTTCGGTTGCCGGCGGTTTCTGGGTCTCGGCTGCTTCCGGCTGAGCCGGGGCGGCCGGCGCGACCGTGTTGATTGGCGGAGGAGGCGTCAGTTCCACGACGGTGGGGCCGGCGGCGGGTTCGCTGGGTTGTCCGCAGGCCAGGGCGATGATCAGCCCTAAAGTCGCCAGGACGATGATGAAACGCTCAGGGGTGAAAGTGGGGCGAAACAGGCGATAACGATGGCTTTTCGATTCCAATTGAGGAAGCTCCGTCGGGGTTGTGGGTTGATGATGCCTTCACATGCTATACGTAATCAAAGGATGTTCAGATTGTGTGAAGGCGCGCTGCCGATGCTATACTACCGCCGGCGGGGGCGCGATGCCAGTTGGCAACCGGATTGACCCGCCGCCAAGACCCTGACACTCGCCCGGCAAGGAGAGAAGCGATGCTTTACGAACTCCGTATCTACGACGCGGTCGCCGGTCGCCTGCCCGACATCAGCGGCCGATTCGCCAACCACACCTGCGCGCTGTTCCGCAAGCACGGGGTCAAGTACCTGGGCTTCTGGACCGACGAAATCGGACGCAGCAACCGGCTGACCTACATCAACGTTTTTGACAGCATGGCCGACCGGGAGAGCCGGTGGGCCAAGTTCGGCAGCGACCCGGACTGGCTGGAAGTGCGCAAGCAAACCGAGGCCAACGGGCCGCTGGTTGACGCCGTTACCAACCGTTTCCTGCGGCTGACCCCCTACTCGCCGGAGCCGAAGATCTCCACGGCGGTTCAGGAGCTGCGGATTTACGAAGCGATGCCGGGCCGGCTGGCCGACGTTCACAACCGTTTTGCCAACCACACCATCGGTCTGTTCGAAAAGCACGGCATCGAGAACATCGGCTACTGGTCGGAGGACGTGGGCGTCAACAACGTGCTGGTGTACATGCTCGGCTATCCCAGCCTGGGCGACCGGGAAAAGAGCTGGCGTTCTTTCCAGGCCGACCCCGAGTGGAATAAGGCCCGCGCCGCCAGCGAGGTGGACGGCCCCATCGTTCGAGTGTCCCGCCACAGCATCATGCGGCCTACGGACTACGCTTTCACCAGCGATTAGTTGGGGCCCGGAGGCGCTGGCTCCAAACAACAATACGCGCCCTGCCACCGGAGGAACAACCGTGGGAACCGTTACTGTTCCGATCCAGATCGGAGACCTTCAAGGTAGCCGATTCGAGGAACTTGACATCATCGTGGACACCGGCTCGACGTACACCGCGGTGCCGCGCGCGATGCTGGAACGCCTCGGAGTTCCAATCCAACGTTCACTGCCGTCGGAGACTGCCGACGGCCGGATCATTCCGGTGGACGTGGGCGAAACCGTGGTCGTGCTTGAAGGACTGCAATTCCACACTCCGGTGATATTTGCCGAAGAGAACGAGCCGATTTTGCTCGGCGTGGTAACTCTCGAAGAGGCATCCCTCGCCGTTGACCCGGTGGCCGGCCGCCTCATACCTACGCATGTCCTGCGCTACTGACCGTACCGAATAGCGCGGGGAACAGCCACCGGTGAGCGAAGCGCGCGCGTGGCCCGGCGCGCAAAGCAGAGTTTAGTTTCATGGCCGAACGCAAGCCCATCGTGGTGGATTACATTGCATCGGATTGATAGGTAGGGCAATATGTCAACGAGCAAGCAGGAATGGCAGGATGCCACGCTTTCCCGCGTAACCCAGCGATTTGGCGAGCGGCGACCGGCCTTTGAGACCGATTCCGGGCTGAGCCTGGACACTGTCTATACGCCTGAAGACGATGGCGCCGCAGGCTATCATGAGTCCATCGGCTACCCTGGAGAATTTCCCTACACTCGTGGGGTGCAGCCCAACATGTACCGGGGGCGCGTCTGGACGATGCGCCAGTATGCCGGCTACGCCACCGCTGCCGCCACCAACGAACGCTACCGATACCTCCTGGAGAATGGGCAGACCGGCCTTTCGGTGGCTTTTGACCTGCCGACCCAGATCGGTTACGACAGCGACCACCCGCTGGCCGAGGGCGAGGTTGGCAAGGTAGGCGTGCCGATCTGCTCGCTGGCCGACATGGAAACCCTTTTCGAGGGCATACCGCTGGATAAGGTCAGCACGTCCATGACTATCAACGCCACGGCTGCAGCGCTGCTATGCCTGTACATCGCCGCCGGCAAGAAGCAGGGCGTGGAGCCGGGGGAGTTGAGCGGAACCCTGCAGAACGACATCCTCAAGGAATACATCGCGCGCGGCACGTACGCGTACCCGCCCCGGCCGTCGATGCGCCTGGTGGTGGACGTGTTCAAATACTGCGCCGAGAACGTGCCCCGCTGGAACACCATCAGCATCAGCGGGTATCACATGCGGGAGGCCGGGGCGACGGCGACGCAGGAGCTGGCCTTCACCTTCGCCAACGCCATCGCCTACGTGGAGGCAGCCGTCGCCGCCGGGCTGCCGGTGGATGATTTCGCGCCGCGCCTGTCGTTCTTCTTCGTGGCGCAGAACAACCTGTTTGAGGAGGTCGCCAAGTTCCGCGCCGCCCGCCGGCTGTGGGCAAAAATCATGCGTGACCGTTTCGGCGCCACCAATCCGCGCTCAATGATGCTGCGCTTCCACACCCAGACGGCCGGCGTAACCCTGACGGCGCAACAACCGGACAACAACGTGATCCGCAGCACCGTGCAGGCGCTGGCCGCCGTGCTTGGCGGAACCCAGTCGCTGCACGTCAACTCCCGCGACGAGGCGTTGAGCCTGCCCACCGAGGAATCGGCGCAGTTGTCCCTGCGCACCCAGCAAATCCTGGCCCACGAGAGCGGCGCCGGCGACGTAGTGGACCCGCTGGGCGGTTCCTGGTATGTGGAAAATCTCACTGACCGGCTGGAGGCCGGCGTGGTGGAATACATTGAGCGCATCGACCGCATGGGCGGGGCGGTGTCGGCCATCGAGGACGGATTCCAGGTGCGCGAAATCGGCGAGGCTGCGTTCGCCCACCAGCGCTCCGTGGATGACGGCGAGCGGGTCGTGGTGGGCGTCAATCAGTACGTTACGGAATCGCCGCCCATTTCCGATCTGCTGCGGGTGGACGCCGCCGCCGCCGCCGAACAGGTGGAACGGCTCAAAACCCTGCGCCGGGAGCGTGACAACATGGCGGTGCAGATCAGCCTGGCCCGGCTGGCGGACGCGGCGCGGTCCGAGGACGCCAACACCATCCCGGCGATGATGGAGTGCGTGGAGAAATACGCCACGCTGGGCGAGATCTGCGACGTGCTGCGGCAGGTGTTCGGCGAATACGAGCCGTCGGCCGGCCTGTGATCGAGAACTGAAATGACACGCATCCGCCTGTGCGCCGTCGTCGCCGTATTCTCCACGATGGTCGTGGTGGCGATGGCCTGCGGCGGGGCATCGGAGCCGATTCCGACGGCAGCGCCGCGCACGGCTGCGCCCGCGCCGACCATGCCGGCAGCGTGGGATGCTTCCGAGGCGCTGCTGATTGGAACTTCGGCGGACTTTCCTCCGTCCAATTTCATCAACGAGAGAGGCGAAATTGACGGATTCGAGCGCGAACTGGGCGACGAACTCTGCCGGCGCATGGACGTGGAGTGTTCCTGGGTGCAAAACGACTGGGTCACCATCATCCCGAATCTGCTAGCCGGAAACTACGACGCCATTGTGGCTGGAATGGCCGCCACCAAAGAGCGGGATCGACAGATAGATTTTACCCAGCCTTACCTCCCCGATACTCCGTCGGCATACGTCGCGCTGGCCGGGGCCGGCGACGAGGCGATTAACGGGAAAGTGGCCGTGCAGGTCAACACCATTCAGCACACCTACCTTTCCGACTCCGGCATCACGACGATAATATCTTTGCCGGCAGAAGACTCCGTTGAAGCCGTCCGGAAAGGGGATGCGGATGCGGTATTCGCTGATAAAGCCTTTCTTCAAAGCTTCGTGAAGGACAGCGACGGGGAGTTGGTCTTTGTTGGCCCGGAGGTTACTTTCGACTCCGACCATGTGGGCATCGGCGTGCGCGAGTCGGACGGCGAGTTGAAAAGCCGGCTGAACGCGGCTATCCGCACGATGAAAGAGGATGGCAAGCTGAACGATTTGATCAGAAAATGGTTCGGCGAGGATGCCGAAACGTTCTGACGCCCTCCGGATGCTCTAAAGGCAGCCTGTGATAAACTGCGATGGGAAGAGTGGCGAGCGAACCAAATGGGCATCACCCGCATCGACGTGAAAATCAGGAACCCGGCCGAACCTGACCGGGTCTGGGAAGGCCGGTGCCTGGTGGATACTGGAGCAATCGACTGTCTCATACCCAGACAGCACCTGGAGGCAATCGGGCTCGCGCCGAAAGGAACTCGAACCTACGGCCTGGCCGATGGCAGTCCGGTTACGATGGACATTACCACCGCCGATATCGAGTTCATGGACGAAATAGTCGGCGGCACCATCGTATATGGAGCGGCCAACGCCGAACCCCTGCTGGGGGTTACGGCCATGGAATCGGCCGGCGTAGAGGTGGATCCCCACAACCAGACCCTGAACAAACTCCCCGAGGTTCGTCTCCGGGGATTCAGGTTTCGATGATTGGAAGACACACTGAGATTCAACGAAAAAACCCTCACGGAGGAACCCTCGTGCCCGACCTGACGTTGACGGAACAAGAAAAGATGCTGCAAAACCTGGTCCGTGATTTCGCGGAGCGGGAGGTTATGCCGCGTGCGGCGGAGTTGGACGAGAAGGCCGAGTTTTCCCATGAAAACTGGCGCGGAATGGCGCAGCTGGGTCTGACCGGAATCGGCGTTGATCCAGCCTACGGCGGCAGCGGCGGCGGATTCCGCCAGTCATCCATCGTGATTGAGGAGATGGCCCGGGCCGACGTGGCGGCGAGCGTGACGCTGGCGGCGCACTTGGGTTTGGGGTTGGAAACCATCGCCCGGTTCGGCAATGAGGAGCAAAAGCAGCAGTACGTCCCGTCCCTGGCGTCCGGCAAGGGCATCGCGGCCTGGGCGCTCACCGAGCCGGGCAGCGGTTCCGACGCGGCGGCCATGCAGACCACTGCTACTCGGCGCAACGGCAGCTGGGTGCTCAACGGCTCCAAGCAGTTCATCACCAACGCTGAGGTTGCGGAGACGCTGGTAATATTCGCCAATCAGGACCGTTCCATCGGATACCGGGGCGTGTGCGCGTTCATCGTGCCGGCCGGCACGCCGGGAATGCAGATCAATCCGCAGCACAACAAGATGGGCATCCGAGCGTCCAGCACCTGCGAGATCGTTTTCGAGGACGCCGAAATTCCGGCGGAAAACTTGATCGGCGAAGAGGGGATGGGTTTCCGCTACGCCATGGACATTCTGGACTCCAGCCGCATATCCATCGCGGCGCAGTGTGTGGGTATCGGGCAGGCTGCTCTGGAAGAGGCGGTGCGGTACTCGCAACTGCGCGAGACCTTCGGGCGCAAGTTGGCGCAGCACCAGGCCATCCAGTTCAAGCTGGCGGATATTGCTACGGGCGTACACGCGGCCCGCATCGCCACCATGCACGCTGCCACCCTCCGCGACCAGGGCATGCCGTTCATCAACGAGGCCTCCATGGCCAAGCTGCTCGCGTCCGAAAACTGCAACAAGGCCGCCTACGAGGCGATGCAGATTCACGGCGGCATCGGCGTGTTCAAGGAATCGCGCATCGAGCGCATCTTCCGGGACGCTAGGGTTACCACCATCTACGAAGGCACGTCGGAAGTGCAGCGCATGATCATTGCGCGGCAGGTGCTGGGGCAGTACCCGGTGTAACAGCCCGTGCCTTTTGAGATTGCCGCGCTGCGCTTTCAATGACAGTCGGGTGGAGGGTTTTTGCTGATGACCGAAGTCTGCGCCGTCAACTACGTTGACCATGTGGGAATCGCCGTCAACGACATTCAGGCGGCCCTGGACTTCTTCGGGGCCAATTTCGGGACACCGGACGCCGAAGTGGTGGAGATGGACGACCAGGGTGTGCGGGCCTGCCTGATTGAAGTCGGCCAAACCCGCCTGGAACTCCTGGAACCGTTGTCGGCGGAGTCTGCCGTGGGGCGTTTCATCGAGCGACGCGGCGAGGGGCTGCATCACCTGGCCCTCAACGTTGACGACATCGGCGCCAAGCTGAAAATTCTGGCCGCCAACGACTTGTCGCTGATTGACAGTGAACCCCGGCACGGGTTGTCGGGAACCATCGGTTTCGTGCATCCCCGGTCGGTTTTCGGAGTGCTGACCGAGCTAGTGGAGAATTAATGGTCTGTTGGGATCAACCTTCTGGATTCCCGCTTTCGCGGGAATGACGGAGTAGAAGCGGGAATGACGGAGCAGTAGCGGGAGCGGCGGAATAGCAGCGGGGATGGCGCAATAGAGTCGGAAATTGACGGGATGGAAGTGGAGAGGACGGAGTAGGGTTTCAAGATGCCCGCCCACGTAGTCTATGGGGACAGCTTCCTGGTGGCGGTCGCTATCCGGCGTATTCTCCAGGATGCCGGCGCGTCGGACGTGATGGAATCCAACCATCACCGCATGGTTGCCGCGCAAACCCAGCCGGCCGAGGCGCTGGCTGCCTGCAACTCCCTCCCCTTTCTCGACGCGCTACGGCTGGTGGAAATTGAGGGTGTGCTGGCCACCGAGGAAAGCGCGGGCGGTCAGCGCGGCCGGGGAAGAGCCACGCGCCGGCAGACTGCGCCCCGCACGGGCTGGATGCAGGTTGTCGAAGCGATCCCTCAGATGCCCGACACCACATTGCTGATGCTGGTGGACGGTGATGTGACCGACGGCAATCCGCTGTTACGGGCCTTGGCCGAGCATTGCCAAGTCCACAAGCAGGCCGCGCCGACGGGGCAGGGCCTGAATCAATGGGTGAAGCGCAGCGTTGAGGACAAAGGGGGAAGCATCACGCCGCCGGCGATCCAGGCCATTACCGAGATGATCGGCAACGACCTGTGGACGCTGGACCGGGAGCTTGAAAAGCTGTCCCTGTACGCTACTGGCCGTGAAATCACCGAACCTGATGTCCGTGCCCTGGTTCCATACGCCCAGGAGGCCAACATCTTCGCGGCGGTGGACGCGATCATGGACGGCAGGCCCGGCGACGCGCTCAGGCTGTTGGCCCAACTGATGCAGGAAGGGCGCGAGCCGCTGTACATCATCGCCATGATCGAGCGGCAGTTGCGGTTAATCGCGCTGGCCCGTGATTTGACCGAGCGAGGCGTGGTGCAGCCGGAACTGGGCCGTCGGATGGGAGCCAACTCCGACTTTGTGGTGCGGAAGACCCTGGGGCAGGCGCGCCGGGTGTCTCTGCCCGAAATCTCGCTGAAGTACCAACGCGTGCTGGAGAGCGACCTGGCAATCAAGCAGGGACGGCTTGATCCTGAGGTTTCTCTGGAGTTGCTGGTGGCTGACCTGGCGGGGGCCGCTTAGCCGCGCCGGCGGCGTGTTACCATTTAACCGTCTGCGTTGTCCGTCGTCGCGAGGAGCTGTTGCCATGGAGTTCAAAGAAGGGGAAGCCGCCGCAATCGGGCAGGCTATGTATGAAAAAATCCGCGACGAGATGGAGGAGCATTACTGGGGACACATGGTAGTCATCGACGTGAAGAGCGGCGACTACGAAATCGGCGGCGCCGGCGATGACGACTGGACCGTCACCATGCGCCTGAGAGAACGCCGGCCGGATGCGTACACATGGGGCGAACTAGTTGGTTACCCGGCGACTTGCTCTATCGGCGGCGGCGTGTTGGAACCCCTGCCCAGAAGGTCCAAAAAGCGTGATTAGCGGCGCCGTTTGGATGCTGGGTCAATCAGCATCCATGACAATCTGGGAACCACGCATTGAAGTCTCTGTCTCCGGCGTGAGCATGGACTTCCGCACTGTGGAAGCCGTTGTTGACACGGGATTCACGGGGGCATTGGCGCTTCCGAGTCAAATTATTGAAGATCTCGGCCTAGTCCTCCACGACGAGCGGCCCGTAAGGATGGCGAGCGGTATAAGAACAGTGCGCATCTACGGCGCAATAGTATCCTGGTTTGGCCAGCACCGGGCCGTGCCTGTCCATCAAGTTGAGGGCAACCCACTAAGAGCCTATCCTAAAAACTGTTGGAAACTTGCAGTGGTGCTGTGGGAAGGGAAGC